>JAFUXE010000018.1 GCA_017477205.1 Alloprevotella sp. | reverse complement strand
TCTCGCTGACGGCGGGAAGCAGCATCGGCCTTGAAACCGTCAAGTTCGACGGGCAGAACGTACGCCTTGAGGTTACAGCCGTATCGGATACCGTCCTCGCAAGTCCTTCCGACAAGAGCCGCCGCCGCTGCCTGCATGTGTCCTACCAGGTGGAGGACCGCCCCGGCAACTGGGCAGAAGCGGGAAGGGACGTATGGGTCGAGGGCATCGGCTCGCTGAAATACGGCATCATGTTCCCGTACTATTTCGGCACCACGGGTGGCATCATGAGTCTTTTGGAATGTCATGCTAAAGATATGATACTATACAAAGCTCCAGGAAACCCGAACGGCATCAACTCGTCACTCGTCACTCGTCACTCGTCAACTGCTTACGACCTCCAGGGCCGCAGGCTCACACATGAGCCGCAACAGGGCGTATTCATCCGGGACGGCAGGAAAGTGGTAAAGGGTAAATAATACTCCACGCATATATAACACCACGTTAAGATAAAAACTCCGCCGCAGCACATGCGCTGCGGCGGAGTTTGTTGTCAGGACTTTTCCTCACCCTTCTTAGCGAAGAATCTTCTTACCGTCCACGATATAGACGCCCTTGCCGAGGTGGCTGACGCGACGGCCGGAGAGGTCGTAGGTCTTGCCGCTACCCAGGACGTCGCCCGTCAGGTTGTTGACGCCGACGATGGAGCCGTTGGCATTCTCCACTTCGCGGAAGATGGTGTAGCCAGCGAGTTCCTTCTGGATCTGGATGCCTCCGAAGTTGCCGCTGCTGCCGTAGTTCTTCATCTTCAGAACGATGCGGTCGGGATGGATATAGACCATGAGGGCCTGTACAATCTTCGAGTTCGTGACGGAGACGTCGCCCTCGATGGAGTTGCTGTAGTAGCGCATGGAGCCCATGAACGCGGAGAGGAAGGAAGGCGTGCCCTTCGGCATTTCGCCAAGCGTCCAGATGTACTTGTCAGCTTCCTCGGGAGCGATGAGCTTGCCGTCGGCATCAAACTCTACGGCTACGCTGAGAAGGCGCTGGTTGCCCGTGCCCGGACGGATGACCTCGCTGCTCAGGGCGTAGTACTTCGTCTGCTTATAACCCACGACATAGTAGGACTTGCCGACTTCCACCTTCGTGACGGGGCTGCCGTCGGTAGCGTCGTAGAACCAGATGTCGTTGGCGGCATCGTTTCCGGAGAAGTAGCCGGCAGAACCGCAGTAGAGATACTGGCCGTTGGAAATGGTGACGTTGAAGACGCCAGAGGTGGCGGTGGGCGTCACGATGACGCGTGCGGGCACTTCCTGCGTCTCGGCATTGTAGGCACCATAGCAGAGGTAGCCGTTGTTGGCCTTGTTCTGGAGATAGTAGGAGGCGTCGGATGCGGGCTCTTCACCCGGTTCTTCGCCGGGATTCTCGCCGCTTTCCGTGACGAACTTCCATACGGGAGCGTGGTCGCCAAGTTCGATTTCGATTTCCTCACCGGGCACGTCGTCGCTCAGGTCCTGTGCGGCAAGGCCGGGATAGCTGATGGTGACGTTTTCGCTGGTCATGAGGTGCCACTTCTTGTCGCCCTTTGCATAGCTGGCGAGCGCGTAGTACTGTCCGGGCTTGATGTCGAGCAGGGACGTGATGCGCTGTGCCTTCACCGTCGTACCGGCTACGGGAGCGGGAACGTGGTAGATGTAGGGCGTGGAGTAGTCGGAGATGGCGGTGTTACCCGTGAAGTGGTTCGTGCTGCCGAGGTGGATGTAGCCGCTGTTGTTCACATAGACGGTGTAGCGTCCCGTGTAGGCGGTGGCATGGGCGATGGAAACGGTATTCTTCACCGTACCGCACTGGAGGTTGTCGCTGGTGCTGACATAGTTGAGGAAGCCGTCGCCTGCAAAGCTTTCAAAGAAGCCGTTTACAACGGCAGGCTCGTCCGTGGGCGTGGGTTCTTCGTCGGCCTTCGGGGTGGTGCACTCGAATTCCCAGATGGGGCTGTGCTCGTCGTAGGCTGTGAACTCGATGTCCTCACCGGGCTCGTCGGCACTGTAGAGGAGGCCTGCGAGGCCGGGATAGGTGATGGTGACGTTCTCGCTGCCCATCATGTACCACTGGCCGTCCTTCTTGGCATAGCCCAGGATGACGAAGTGGCCGCCCTTGTTGAACTCGGAGAGCTTGTGTACGCGGTGCGCCTTAACGGTGGAGGCTGCGGGGTCTTCAACCTTGAAGATGTAGGGAGAGGAGTACATCGTGATGGCCGTGTTACCCGTGAAGTGGGCCGTGGAGCCGAGGTGCGTATAGCCACCGTTGAGCAGGATGGTGTAGCGATCCTTCATGGACGTGGAAGCGGCGATGGTGGCTTCCGTCTTGGCGGTGCCGCACTGAAGGTTGTCGCTGGTGCTGAGGTAGTTCATGTAGCCGTCGCCGCTGTAGCTCTTGAAGTAGCCCTTCACGGAACCGGCCTCGGGGGTATAGACTTCCTCCTCGCCGCCGCCTTCCTGACCTTCGATAATCTCGTCCACATGGGTTTCGTCGGTCGTGGCGATGACGTTTCCGAAGGAGTTGTAGCGCGTGACGCGCTGGGAGGTCTTGGAGCGGATGTAGGCGTTGTCAGAGCCGTGGTCGTGACCGTAGAGCATGATGACGTTGGGATACTGCGCGAGGATTTCCTTCAGGCGCTTGGCGCTCTGTACACCTTCTGCGGAACCGCGTCCGCCCATGCCCTTGTTGATGTTGCTGATGCTGTTGCTGTCCTGGAAGGGCACGTGCAGCAGGAAGAAGACGGTGCGGTTGGGGCTCTTTTCGTAGAGCTCGGCAAGCTTCTGTCCTACCCATTCTACGGAGGCGAGGGAGTAGCTGTAGTCCCAGGCACTGGCGAAGAAGAACTTACCGCAGTTCAGGGCGATGAAGTCGAAGCCGTTGATTTCATAGTGGAAAGCGGCAAGCAGGTTTTCCTTGCCCAGCGAACCGTTGTCGGCCTCCTCGTAGAAGGCGTCCTTCTCGGTGAGCTCACCGATGTCATCCTTCATGATGAAGTCGTAGTAGCGGGCTGCGTTGTAGGGCTTCGGCAGGTTGTCGAAGTTTGCCACTTCGTAGTCGTGGTTACCCGTGACGTAGATGACGGGCTTCTTCTCGCGCTCAGGATGGAAGGCGGAGCGCAGGGCGTCGTGCATCAGGTCGCGGATGCGTTCCCAGTTGGCTTCGGGAATGGTGACGTCGCTGGTGTAGTCGCCACCGAGCACGATGAGGTCGATGTCCTCCTCTTCGCGCATTTTGTTCACGGTGTTCACGATGGTACCGCGAAGCTTCACGTTGTTCACGTTGGAACTGCTGATGAGACCCAGCTCATTGTGCAAGTCGGAGAGACAGCCGATGGACATCACGGGCTTGTCGTCTGCCAACCCTTGTGCATTCAGCGTCGTGCCTGCTGCGAAGAACAGGACGGCGAGAAGCAGAGAATAGTAGAGTTTTCGCATGGTGAATTGATTATAATTAAACATGTTTACCTTCTTCTGCACGTAACTGCCGCCAAAGGTACACATTTTTTTCTTTTCCACACCGCATTTCCTCCCGTTTTTATTTCATTCCCTCCCGCATTCAGGCTTTCCAACGTAAGGCTGGCGGGGTGGTGCATAGCGAGCCAGAACGTTCAATATGGAGCACAAAAAAGCTCCGCGCTGCGGGCGCGGAGCTTTCAAGCATTCTGTATGGTTGTTGGTATTATTCGGCCTTGGGTTCCTCAGCCTCTGCGGCGGGAGCTTCTGCAACCTCGGCAGCGGGAGCCTCTGCGGCTGCGCCCTTGCGGCTGCGGCGCGTACGGCGTGCCTTCTTCTCGGTCTTCATCATGTTCTCGTCGAAGTCAACGAGTTCGATGAATGCCATGTCGGCACCGTCGCTCTGGCGGAAACCGAGCTTGATGATGCGCGTGTAGCCACCCGGACGGTCGGCAATCTTCGGTGCGATTGTCGTGAAGAGTTCGGTGATGGCATACTTATCCTGAAGATAGCTGAAGACAACGCGGCGAGCGTTTGTCGTGTCCTGCTTGCTCTTGGTGAGAAGGGGCTCAACATATTTCTTCAGAGCCTTAGCCTTGGGGAGAGTCGTAGTGATTCTTTTGTGCATGATCAGGGACACAGCCATGTTGGAGAGCATAGCGGCTCTGTGGGATGCAGTACGGCTCAGATGATTGAATTTCTTTCCGTGTCTCATTTGTTTTTTTCAGTGTTTCTGCGGACGGCGCTGCGGAATCAGTCGCGGTCCAGTTTGTACTTAGTGATGTCGGTTCCAAACGACAGATTCAGACTCGAGAGCAAATCATCAAGCTCTGTGAGCGATTTCTTACCGAAGTTGCGGAACTTCAGGAGGTCGTTCTTGTTGAACTGAACAAGGTCGCCAAGGGTTTCCACATCGGCTGCCTTCAGACAGTTCAGGGCACGAACGGAGAGGTTCATGTCAACGAGCTTCGTCTTGAGAAGCTGGCGCATGTGGAGAACTTCCTCGTCGAACTCTTCATTGTCAGCATCGGCAGAGTCCTCAATGGTGATCTTCTCGTCGGAGAAGAGCATGAAGTGGTAGATGAGAACCTTGGCGGCTTCCTTCAGGGCTTCCTTCGGGTGGATGGAACCGTCCGTAGTGATTTCAAGCACGAGCTTGTCATAGTCCGTCTTCTGCTCTACGCGGAAGGGCTCGACAACGTACTTGACGTTACGGATGGGGGTATAGATAGAATCAATGGGAATTGTATTAACGTCGGTGCAGTAGTCGCGGTTTTCCTCTGCGGGGACGTAACCACGGCCCTTGTTAATGGACAACTCAATTGTCATCGAGGCCTTGGAGTCCAGATGACAAATCACTAATTCAGGATTTAACACTTCAAACCCAGTAAGGTGTTTGTTGATATCGCCAGCTTTGAATTCTGTGGCGTGGGAGATTGTCAGGCTGACTTTCTCCGTCTCGAACTCTTCAACTACTTGCTTGAAGCGCACCTGCTTCAAATTGAGGATGATGTTGGTCACGTCTTCACGCACGCCAGGCACGGAGGCGAACTCATGCTCCACGCCATTGATCTTAATGGTCGTGATAGCAAAGCCCTCGAGCGAGGAGAGCAGAATGCGACGCAGGGCATTACCGACAGTGATTCCGAAGCCGGGCTCCAAGGGACGGAACTCGAACTTTCCGAACTTGTCGTTGTTCTCCAACATCAATACTTTGTCAGGTCTTTGAAATGCTAATATCGCCATGAATTTTTTGTTTTGAAGTTTTGGGGGCGCGAGCCTAACTCGCTTTGGATGTAAGTGCCGGAAGAACCGGTCCTCTGCCCCGCCCCGAAGACACCACGTGTTCGGGACAAAGGCGGAGAATGGTGTGCACCAAATTAGTTCTTCGAGTACAGCTCGACGATGAGCTGTTCACGGATATTCTCGGGAATATCTGCGCGCTCAGGCTTGTGCAGGAACTTGCCTGCCTTAGCGTTCTCATCCCACTCAATCCAAGGATACTTGCTGTGGTTGAAGCCAGCAAGGCTCTCGTTGATGACCTCAAGAGACTTGGACTTTTCGCGAACGCCCACAATCTGACCGGGCTTCACGCTGTAGGAGGGAATGCCGGTTACGCGGCCGTCCACCGTGATGTGGCGGTGGCTGACGAGCTGACGGGCTGCGGCACGCGTGGGGGCAATGCCAAGGCGGTACACTACGTTGTCAAGGCGGCACTCCAGATTCTGAAGCAGGATTTCACCGGTGATGCCACTGGTTGCGGCTGCCTTGTTGAACATGTTGCGGAACTGACGCTCCAGAACGCCGTAGGTGTACTTGGCTTTCTGCTTCTCGGCCAACATGACACCGTACTCGGACGTCTTGCGACGACGGTTGTTGCCATGCTGTCCAGGAGGATAGTTGCGCTTCGAGAGAACTTTGTCGGGGCCAAAAATTGCCTCACCGAATCGACGCGAAATGCGGGACTTGGGACCAATATATCTTGCCATATTCTATTGTAATGTTTTCGTTGTTTCGATACTACTTTATTACGGTATATCGCCCTAAATTAAACTCTCCTTCTCTTCGGGGGACGGCATCCGTTGAAGGGAAGCGGGGTTACGTCGATAATTTCTGTCACCTCGATGCCTGCACCGTGCGTGGAACGGATAGCGGACTCACGTCCGTTGCCGGGACCCTTCACGTATGCCTTCACCTTGCGAAGACCGAGGTCGTATGCAACCTTTGCACAATCCTGAGCGGCCATCTGGGCAGCATAGGGCGTGTTCTTCTTGGAACCACGGAAACCCATCTTACCAGCGCTGGACCAGGAAATCACTTGACCCTCGCTGTTTGCCAAGGACACAATGATATTGTTGAAAGAGCTGTGGACATGGAGCTGACCCAGAGCGGTCACCTTCACCACGCGCTTCTTTGCTGCTGCTTGTTTCTTTGCCATATCTTAAATCTATCTATTATTTGGTTGCTTTCTTCTTGTTTGCAACAGTCTTCTTACGACCCTTACGTGTGCGGGCGTTGTTCTTAGTACTCTGACCGCGGACAGGAAGACCGATACGATGGCGAACGCCACGATAGCAGCCGATATCCATCAGTCGCTTGATGTTCATCTGGATTTCACCACGCAGGTCACCTTCCACCTTGAAATCAGCACCGATGATTTCACGGATCTTGGCTGCCTGGTCGTCCGTCCAGTCCTTGACTTTAATGTCCTTGTCTATCCCGGCTTTCTCCAAAATTTTAGCCGAGCTGCTGCGACCTATTCCGAAGATGTAGGTCAGGGCGATCTCGCCTCGCTTGTTCTGAGGCAGGTCGACACCAACAATTCTTATTGCCATATATGCTTATTTTGTTATTGTGCGTTGAATTAACCCTGGCGCATTTTGAACTTGGGGTTCTTCTTGTTAATCACGTACAAGCGGCCTTTACGACGTACAATCTTGCAGTCGTCGTTGCGCTTTTTGAGGGATGCTCTTGTTTTCATGTTATAGTGCGTTTTTATTTGTAACGGTATGATATCCGGCCCAAGGAAAGGTCGTAGATGCTCATCTCCACCTTCACCTTGTCACCGGGAAGAATCTTGATGTAGTGCATGCGCATCTTGCCGGAAAGGGTGGCGATGAGGACATGGCCATTCTCCAATTCCACGCGGAACTTCGCGTTTCCGAGCGCTTCGACTACGATTCCGTCTTGCTCAATTACTTGCTGTTTCGACATATATTACCTTGTTTCGCTTTCGATTCTCTCAATCTCGGCAAAAGATGACAAGATGTCAGCCTTGCCGTGGTGGATGGCGAGTGAGTGCTCGAAGTGGGCAGCGGGCTTTCCGTCGCGGCTGCGCACCGTCCAGCGGTCGTCGCAAAGGTAGAGGTCGGGAGACCCCATCGTTATCATCGGCTCTATTGCGATGCAGAGTCCGTTCTTCATGAGCTTGCCATTTCCCTTCTTTCCGTAGTTGGGAACCATGGGGTCCTCATGCATCTCGTGGCCTATGCCGTGCCCGACGAACTCGCGAACAACGCCATATCCATGACCCTCGGCATGCTGCTGTACCGCATATCCAATGTCACCGATGCGCCTGCCGGGAAGAGCCTGTGCAATTCCCTTGTAGAGCGCTTCCTTCGTGACGCGCAACAACTCGCGGACTTCTTCCGAAACCTCGCCCACACAGAAGGTGTAGCAGGAATCGCCGTTGAAGCCGTCAATGAGCGTGCCGCAGTCCACGGATACGATGTCGCCATCTTTCAACGGCTCGTCGTTGGGGACACCGTGAACTATCACGTCGTTCACTGAAGTGCAGATTGCCGCAGGGAAGGGTCCGCCGTAGGGATTCGGGAAGCCCTTGAACGTCGGCACTGCACCGTTGTCACGGATATATTGCTCAGCCAAGGTGTCCAACTGACGTGTGGACACACCCGGCTTCACAACCTTTGCTATTTCTGCAAGAGTTCCTGCAACAATGCTGTTCGCCTTGCGCAGCAACTCTATCTCGTCATCTGTCTTAAGATATATCATCCAGCTTCAGTTACAAATTAGTATGCTGCCACATTGCCACGCGTGCGTGTGTGCCCTGTGTTGAGCAGGCCGTCGTAGTGACGGACTAACATATAACTTTCAATTTGCTGGAGCGTATCAATGACGACACCTACGAGAATCAACAGGGACGTACCACCGAAGAACTGAGCAAAGCCCTGCTTGACGCCCACGAAGACGGCAATAGCAGGAAGCACTGCAATCAGAGCAATGAACAGAGAACCCGGAAGGGTGATTCTGGACATGATACGGTCGATATAGTCTGCTGTAGCTTTTCCCGGCTTTACTCCAGGGATGAAGCCGCTGTTACGCTTCATGTCTTCAGCCATCTGTACGGGGTTCATGGTGATTGCCGTATAGAAATAGGTGAAGGCAATGATAAGAATGACGTAAACAAGGCTGTACTGCCAGCTGAACTGGTCGGAAAGCACCTTTCCGAGCGTACTGCCGCCATCCTTGGAGAATGCATTGATAACCGTTGCAGGGATGAACATGATGGCCTGCGCGAAGATGATAGGCATCACGTTGGCAGCGAAGAGCTTCAGGGGGATGTACTGACGGGCACCGCCAAACTGGCGATTTCCTTCAATACGGCGTGCATACTGCACGGGAACCTGACGCACGGCTTTCACCAACAGGATGGAAAGCATCATCACGAAGAGCAGAGCGATAATCTCAAAGAGGAACTTGATGAGACCACCACCTTCTGCGGCGGAAAGGCTCGTCACGAACTCTTCACCCACGGCGCTGGGGAAGCGGGCGATGATACCAATCATGATGATGAGTGATACACCGTTGCCTACACCCTTGTCCGTGATGCGTTCGCCAAGCCATAGGATGAACATGCTGCCTGCAGCCAAGATAATCGTAGACGAGAACATGAACCAGAAACCAGAACCCACGGTGAAGGCACCGCTGGCTCCGACCTGAGCCTTCAAGTTGATCATATACGTTGGAGCCTGGAAGAGAAGGATGGCAACCGTCAGATAACGCGTCACCTGGTTGATCTTCCTTCTTCCACTTTCTCCTTCACGCTGCATCTTCTGGAAATAAGGGACTGCAACGGCCAAAAGCTGAACTATGATGGACGCGGAGATGTAGGGCATGATTCCCAGTGCAAATACGGAAGCATGGGAGAATGCGCCACCCGAGAACATGTTCAGCAATGACATCAGACCCTCACTCGTCTGGGTGCTCAGCGCGTCCAACGCCTCGGGATTGATGCCGGGCAGGACGACGAAGGAACCAAAACGATAGATTGCAACAAAAAGGAGAGTGACGAGGAGCCTCGAACGAAGATCCTCAATTCTCCAAATGTTCTTTAAAGTCTCGATTATTTTTTTCATAATTAAATTTTAGTAGCTGTACCGCCAAGTGCCAGAATAGCGGCTTCCGCAGACTTCGAGAATGCGTTGGCCTCAACTGTCAGCTTAACTTTCAGTTCGCCGTTACCCAAAATTTTCACCAAGTGCTTGGAAGAGATGAAGCCAGCAGCAATCAACTCCTCGCGGCCAATCTTCTCCAGATTCTTGGTCTCAGCGAGACCCTGAAGCGTGGAAAGGTTGATGGCCTTGTATTCAACACGATTGATGTTTTTGAAGCCGAACTTTGGCAGACGACGCTGAAGCGGCATCTGACCGCCCTCGAAGCCTACCTTCTTGTGGTAGCCGGAACGAGCCTTTGCACCCTTGTGACCGCGGGTTGAAGTTCCTCCGAGTCCCGAACCGGGACCACGGCCGATACGTCTGTCGTGATGAGTGGAACCTGCGGCGGGTTTAAGTGTATGCAATTTCATGACTTATACGTTTTATTATTCAACGACTGTTACCAAGTGACGAACCTTACGAATCATGCCCTGAGTGACAGGATTGTCCTCCAACTCAACCACACGATTCATTTTTGTCAGGCCCATTGCGTCAAGCGTACGCTTCTGATCCTTGGGAGCACCGATACGGCTCTTCGTCTGCTTTACTTTTATTGTTGCCATAGTCGTCTCTCTTTAACCTCTGAATACTTTTTCCATAGAAATACCACGCTGGTGGGCAACCATACGGGCGTCGCGCATGTTTGCAAGAGCCTCAATGGTGGCCTTTACCAGGTTGTGGGGGTTGGAAGAACCTTTGGACTTTGCCAGTACGTCCTTCACGCCAACGCTCTCCAGTACTGCACGCATGGCACCACCGGCCACAACTCCAGTACCCTCGGAGGCGGGACGAAGCAGGACCTCAGCACCGCCATAGCGAGCTGCCGTCTCATGAGGAAGCGTACCTTTCAAGACGGGAACCTGCACAAGATTCTTCTTGGCGGCTTCCACGCCCTTTGCAATAGCAGCGGTGACTTCACCGGCCTTTCCAAGGCCATATCCGATGACGCCCTTACCATCACCCACTACAACAATAGCGGCGAAAGTAAACGTACGACCACCCTTTGTCACCTTCGTGGTGCGATTGATAGCAACCAGTCTATCTTTTAACTCTTCGCTATTTACATTTATTCTGTTTGCCATAATCTTAGAAATTTAGTCCGCCTTTACGGGCACCATCTGCTACTTCTTTTACTCGACCGTGGAAAAGATATCCGTTTCTGTCAAAGACGACTGCGGTTATCCCTGCGGCTACGGCTTTGGCTGCAATAGCTTCACCGACCTTGGCGGCCTGTTCCTTCTTAGGCATAGCTTCCATGCCCAGGGAAGAAGCGCTCACCAGAGTTTTAGCGGCATCATCGTCAATAATCTGAACGTATATCTGCTTGTTACTGCGGAACACGGTCATACGAGGACGTGCTGCTGTTCCGAAAACCTTGTTACGAACTCGGAATTTAATCTTAATGCGACGTTGTTCTTTTCTTGTTGTCATAACTTCTCTCCATTAAAATTACTTAGCACCTGCAGCCTTACCGCTCTTACGACGGATCTGTTCTCCGAGATAGAGGATACCCTTACCCTTATAAGGCTCAGGCTTGCGGAAAGAACGGATCTTTGCACATACGAGACCCAGCAACTGCTTATCGCAGGACTCCAAACAGATATAGGGGTTCTTGTTACGCTCCGTCTTCGTCTCAACCTTGACTTCCTTCGGAAGCTGGATGTAGATGGGGTGCGTATATCCCAGCGTGAACTCAATCAAGTTGCCCTGATTGGAAACACGATAACCGACGCCGACAAGTTCCATTTCCTTCTTGAAACCTTCGCTTACGCCTACAACCATGTTGTTGACGAGCGAGCGGTAGAGGCCATGGAATGCCTGCTTCTGCTTCTGTTCAACGGCGGTGTTCTCCTCGTCAATCGTGAAATGGAGATGACCGTCTTCAAGGGAAACCTTAATAGAAGGATCTACCGTCTGAGAAAGCTCACCCTTCGGACCTTTCACGGTCACTACATTATCCTTGATGTCAACCGTGACACCAGCGGGAATGTTAATCGGCAATTTACCTATTCGAGACATTTGTATTCCTCCTTAAATTAATAAACGTAGCAAAGCACCTCGCCGCCGACTTTCTCAACGGAAGCCTCTTTGTCTGTCATTACACCTTTGGACGTGGACACGATAGCGATGCCCAGTCCGTTAATTACGCGCGGCATCTCGCGGTAGCCGGTGTACTTACGCATACCCGGACGCGAAACGCGCTTCAGGCTCTTGATGGCATTGACCTTCGTCTGAGGGTCATACTTAAGAGCGATTTTGATTGTCCCCTGCGGTCCGTCTTCTTCGAACTTGTAGTTGAGGATGTAGCCCTTTTCAAAAAGGATTTTCGTGATGTCCTTCTTGAGATTGGATGCAGGAACCTCAACCACGCGGTGATGCGCCATGATGGCGTTACGAAGCCGCGTCAGATAATCTGCAATAGGATCTGTCATTTGTTTGTTGTTGTTTAATTAATCGGGACTGCCCCGACAATATTAAAAGATAAAGATGGATGCTTACCAGCTGGCTTTCCTTACGCCGGGGATGAGACCCGAAGATGCCATTTCGCGGAACTGGATACGGGAAAGGCCGAACATGCGGATATAACCCTTCGGACGTCCCGTCACCTTGCAGCGGTTGTGGAGGCGGATGGGATTGGCATTGCGGGGTATCTTCTGGAGCTTGCGAGCTGCCTCGTAAGCCTCAGCGGGATCCTCGGAATGGTTCACAATCTCTTTCAGTGCCGCACGCTTTGCTGCATACTTGGCTACTAACTTGGCACGCTTTACCTCGCGGGCCTTCATAGATTCTTTTGCCATAGCGAATTAATTGTTTTTAGCGTTCTTAAACGGAAGGCCGAATTCCTTCAGGAGTGCATATCCCTCCTCGTCCGTGGGAGCTGTCGTTACGAACGTGATGTTCATACCCGTCATGCGCTCAACGGTATCGATGTTGATTTCGGGGAAGATGATCTGTTCCTGAATACCCAGCGTATAGTTTCCACGACCGTCAAACTTGCTTTCGATGCCCTTGAAGTCGCGAATACGGGGAAGGGCGACACGCACCAGGCGCTCAAGGAATTCGTACATGCGCTCGCCGCGAAGCGTCACCATCGCACCGATGGGCATCTTCTTACGCAGCTTGAACTGTGCGATATCCTTCTTGGAAACCGTGGATACTGCTTTCTGGCCGGTGATGGTGGTCAGTTCGTTCACGGCGACGTCCACAATCTTCTTGTCGGCAGTCGCAATGCCCAGACCTTCGTTCAGCACGATCTTCTGCAGACGGGGTATCTGCATCGTTGAAGTGTAGTTGAACTGCTTCATGAGCGCGGGAGCGATGCGCTCCTTGTACTCGTTCTTAAGACTTGCTGTATTGGCCATTACTTAATCTCCTCTCCTGATTTTTTAGCATAGCGGACGAGTTTGCCGGCTTCGTTTCTGCGGCGTCCGATACGCGTCGGTTTTCCTGTCTTGGGGTCTACCACGTTCAGATTGGAAATATGAACGGGAGCCTCAACCTTCATGATACCCCCCTGCGGGTTCTTCGCACTGGGTTTCTGGCTCTTGGAGACGATGTTCACGCCTTCCACTACCGCACGCTGCTTGTCAACGATGACGCGGAGCACCTTTCCGGTCTTGCCCTTGTCCTCGCCGGCATTCACATACACGGTGTCGCCTTTCTTGATATGTAACTTACTCATTGTGTTTCTTCGGTTTACTTGATTGTTAGAGAACTTCAGGTGCGAGTGAAACCACCTTCATGTTTGTGGCACGAAGTTCGCGGGCCACGGGGCCGAAGATACGGCTGCCGCGAAGTTCACCGGCGTTGTTCAAAAGAACGCAAGCATTGTCATCGAAACGGATGTAGGAACCGTCGGGACGACGGATTTCCTTCTTCGTTCTTACGATTAAAGCCTTAGAAACAGCCCCTTTCTTGAGGTCGCTGGAAGGAACGATGTTGTGGCAAGCTACCACAATGACGTCTCCCACAGAGGCGTAGCGACGGCGCGTACCGCCGAGAACGCGTATGCAGACAGCTTCGCGAGCGCCGCTGTTATCTGCTACATTCAGTTTAGTTTCGACTTGTATCATAATTACTTAGCTCTTTCTACGATTCTTACTACTCTCCAACGCTTCATCTTGCTCAAGGGGCGGGTTTCCATGATGAGAACCGTATCGCCGGGATTGCAATCGTTCTTTTCGTCGTGAGCATAGTACTTCTTCGTCTTGGAGACGAATTTACCATAAATGGGGTGTTTCTCCTTGAACTTGGTGGCAACAACGATCGTCTTGTCCATCTTGTTGCTGACCACAACACCTTGTCTTGTCTTTCTTAAATTTCTTTCTTCCATCGTGACGATCATTTATTGTTAAGTTCGTTCTCACGAAGAACAGTCTTGATTCGGGCAATGGTACGGCGGGCGTCCTTAATCTGTGCACTGTTTGCCAGGGGGGCAACGCTGTGGTTAAGGAGCATCTGCTCGTAGTTTGCAACCTCCGTCTCAAGCTTCTCCTGAAGCTCGGCAACGGGAATATTTCGAATTTCTGCTATTTTCATAATCAAGCGTTTTTATCGTAGTCATGTCTTACGACGAACTTCGTGGTGACAGGGAGTTTCTGGGCTGCGAGGCGGAGAGCTTCCTTTGCCACTTCGAACGGTACGCCTTCAATTTCAAAGATGATACGTCCGGGCGTGATGGGGAACACGTAACCTACGGGGTCACCCTTACCTTTACCCATTCGGACGTCAGCAGGCTTCTTCGTGATGGGTTTGTCCGGGAACACGCGAATCCAGCTTTGTCCCTCACGTTGCATATAGCGCGTCATAGCAACACGGGCGGCCTCAATCTGGCGGCCTGTAAGCCAGTGCGTATCCAAGCTCTTGATTCCGAAGCTACCGAACGCAAGCTGATTGCCACGCTGCGCATTACCTTTACAGCGACCCTTTTGCGGTCTGCGGTATTTTGTTCTTTTCGGTTGTAACATAATGCTCTGTGTAATTAACGGTTGTTGTTACGGTTGCCACGGAAGCGACGGCGGTCACGGCGATCTCCGAAGTCACGACGTCCTCCTTCCTTCTCCTGTGAGAAGTTGGGCGTGAGGTCGCGCTTTCCATAGACTTCACCGCGGCAAATCCACACTTTGATACCGAGAAGACCCACTTTCGTGAGGGCTTCTGCCAGGCAGTAGTCAATGTCTGCACGGAAGGTGTGCAGCGGCGTGCGTCCTTCCTTGAACATTTCGCTGCGTGCGATTTCTGCGCCGTTGATACGTCCGGAAATCTGCACCTTTATGCCTTCGGCACCCATGCGCATGGCATTTGCGATGGCCATCTTAATGGCACGACGATATGCGATTTTGCCTTCGATCTGGCGAGCGATGCTGTTGGCCACAATGTTTGCATCAAGATCGGGCTTCTTCACTTCGTAGATGTTGATCTGTACGTCCTTGTCGGTAATCTTCTTAAGTTCTTCCTTAAGTTTGTCGACTTCCTGTCCGCCCTTGCCGATGATGATGCCCGGGCGTGCCGTGCATACGGTAATCGTAATCAGTTTGGGCGTGCGCTCGATGACGATTCGCGAAACACTTGCTTTTGCGAGACGAGCGTTAAGGTAAGTACGGATTTTCTTGTCCTCGACGATGTTTGCGCCAAAGTCCTTACCACCGAACCAGTTGGAATCCCAGCTGCGAACGATGCCCAAGCGGTTGCTTATCGGATTTACTTTCTGTCCCATACTTGCTTAGTCTTTAGTTAAGGTTCCGACATGAATCGTGACGTGGTTGGAACGCTTGCGGATGCGGTATCCACGGCCCTGGGGGGCGGGACGCATGCGCTTCAGTGTTGCGCCTTCGTCAACGAAGATTGTTGTTACATAGAGTTCTCCTTCTTCGGCCTTCCGGTCGTTCTTCTGCTCCCAGTTTGCGATTGCGGAGCGGAGGAGCTTTTCGAGGTCTTCAGACGCTGCCTTCTTGGAGAAGCGGAGCGTGCCGAGAGCGCGATTCACTTCCATGCCGCGGATGAGGTCAGCGACATAGCGCATCTTGCGAGGCGAAGAGGGAACATTCCGCAGTTTTGCGAAATATTGGGTCTTTCGGGCTTCTTTACGTTTTTCAGCCGCAATTCTTTTTCTTGCTCCCATTATTGATTTTAACTTTTTTCTGGATTGAATCTCTTTGCCTGTCATTTCTTGTTGCCGGCATGGCCGCCGAACTTGCGCGTGGGAGCGAACTCTCCGAGCTTGTGGCCTACCATGTTCTCGGTCACGTAAACAGGTATAAACTTATTTCCGTTGTGCACGGCGATGGTATGTCCTACAAAGTCAGGGCTAATCATCGAGGCGCGTGCCCAAGTCTTGACAACGCTCTTCTTGCCGCTTTCGTTCATGGCAAGCACTTTCTTTTCCAAAGAAACGGCGATGTACGGACCTTTTTTCAGTGAACGACTCATACTTTAATTTTTAGTAGTGCTTGTGTTTACTTTTTACGTCTCTCGATGATGTACTTGTTGGACTGCTTCTTCGGAGCGCGCGTCTTCAGACCCTTTGCATAGAGGCCCGTGCGTGAACGCGGGTGTCCACCGCTCTGGCGGCCTTCACCACCACCCATCGGGTGATCGTGCGGGTTCATGACAACACCACGGTTGTGGGGACGACGTCCCAGCCAACGGCTGCGGCCTGCCTTACCGGAGGATTCCAGGGCGTGGTCACTGTTGCCGACGCTACCGATCGTGGCTTTACAAGCACTGAGAATTTTACGGGTTTCGCCGCTGGGCAGCTTGATGACGCAGTAGCTGCCCTCACGGGATGTCAGCTGTGCGAAGTTGCCGGCGCTGCGTACGAGCAGGGCACCCTGTCCGGGACGAAGCTCGATGTTGTGGATCACCGTACCCACGGGGATGTTCTGCAGGGGAAGCGTGTTGCCCACTTCAGGTGCAGCATCCGGGCCGGACATGAGCTGGTCGCCCACCTTCAATCCATTCGGAGCGATAATGTAACGTTTTTCACCATCAGCGTAGAAGAGCAGGGCGATGCGTGCCGAACGGTTCGGATCGTATTCGATTGTCTTCACGACTGCGGGTACACCGTCTTTCTCACGTTTGAAGTCAATGAAGCGGAACTTTCTCTTGTGGCCGCCACCGAGATAACGCTGTGTCATCTTACCGGTGTTGTTACGGCCGCCAGTAGCTCGCTTACCCCATACGAGAGATTTTTCTGGTACGGATGCAGTAATTTCCTCGAACGTACCAATAATTTTGTGTCTCTGCCCCGGTGTAGTGGGCTTGAATTTACGTACTGCCATCTGTCTTAGATATTGCTATAGAAATCTATTGTTTCACCTTCCTTGAGGGTGACAATTGCCTTTTTGTAAGCATTCGTACGACCGCGCAGCAAACCGGCACGCGTGTAGCGGCTCTTGTTCTTTCCTGCGTAGCGCATCGTGTTCACGCTTACCACGTTGACGTTATACCGTGCTTCCACCTCAGCTTTGATTTCCAGCTTGTTGGCTTCCGGACGCACGATGAAGCCGAACTTGTTCTGCTTCTCCGTGATGTTCGTCATCTTTTCCGTGACGAGGGGTTTGATAATGTATGCCATAGTGGTATCGGTCGTTTATTTACTTTGTTAGTATTTCCTCCACCGTGCGCAGTGCGCTCTCCGTGAGCACCAGCACGCCTGCGTCGAGCACGCCATAGGTGTGGACGTTGGCGGCGAGGATGGTCTTGGTGCGGGGAAGGTTACGTGCGGAGCGATACACGTTTGCATCTGCCTCGGGCAGCACGAAGAGGGGCTTCTTGCCGGCCACCTTCAGGTTGTTGACAACCTCAAGGAAGCGCTTCGTCTTGGGTGCGTCGAACGTAAAGTCCTCCACAACGACGATGGCGTTCTCCTGTGCCTTGTAGCTCAGGGCGCTGCGGCGTGCAAGCGCTTTCACTTTCTTGTTGAGACTAATCGAATAGTCGCGGGGCTTCGGGCCAAAGACGCGAGCACCACCCACGAGAACGGGGGAGTTGATGTCACCCCTACGTGCGCCGCCGCCGCCCTTCTGGCGTCCGAGCTTGCGCGTAGAGCCGCTCATCTCGCTTCTTTCCTTGGACTTTGCCGTCCCCTGACGCTGTGCTGCAAGATAGCGCTTCACGTCAAGATAGATGGCATGATCATTGGGCTCAATGCCGAAAACCTGCTCGCTAAGGGTCACCTTGCGGCCGGTATCTTCTCCTTTAATGTTTAATACGCTAACTTCCATCACTTTTCAATTATTACGATTGAGTTTTTGCTTCCGGGAACAGAGCCCTTGATGAGGAGCAGATTGTGCTCGGGGATGACTTTTAACACGCGAAGGTTCTGGTTCGTCACGCGCTCGCTACCCATGTGGCCACCCATGCGGAGACCCTTGAACACTTTCGCGGGATACGAACATGCACCGATAGAACCGGGCTTGCGAAGACGGTCGTCCTGACCGTGCGTCACCTGACCCACGCCACCGAAACCGTGGCGCTTCACAACACCTTGGAAGCCGCGGCCCTTGCTCGTGCCGGCCACGTCCACATACTCTACCCCCTCAAAGACATCCGCTACCGTCAGCGTGTCACCGAGGTTCAGTTCCTTGTCAAAACCGGTAAATTCAGCCAAATGGCGCTTGGGCGTAACTCCGGCCTTCTTGAAATGACCCTTCATGGGAGCGGTCGTATTCTTCTCTTTCGCGTCTTGGAAGCCGACCTGGACGGCAGCATAGCCGTCCTTCTCCACACTTTTAATCTGAGTTACCACGCAAGGACCCACTTCGATCACGGTGCAAGGAACGTTCTTGCCGTCCGCACCGAACACAGAAGTCATACCGATCTTCTTTCCTAATAATCCTGGCATTTCAGTTTTATTTGTTTGTGAATAAATTTGTTGTTTGTGTGCGTAGCCCGAATCAGACGTCGCGAGCGAATGAAGTGGGGCGCACCGTTGCCTTTCGGCAACCACGGCCTAAAACCGTTAAAATAAAGCAGTTATCTTACGTTTCCTACTTTTGCGGCTGCAAAGATACGACCTTTTTTCTAACTGACAAAGTTTCAGCGGCTTTTTTTGCAAAACAAAATGCGCACCCCCACATATAACCTCGCGCCACACCTCCAGCAGAGGTGTGCGCAAAGCTATGTTCGAGGTAAGCGCAAAGCTCAAGTCAAGGTGTGCGCACATCTCTGGATGAGGTAAGCGCAAAGCTCAGGACGAGGTGTGCGCACACCTCAGAACGGGGTGAGCGCAATGCTTTCCACGCGAGGAACAAGGAGGCCTATACGCGCGTGCGCGCACGCGTTATAAATATATTATTGTGTGGTTTCGCTTGTTTTTTCCCTCGCAGGAACGTACCTTTGCGGAGTTAAAACATGGACACAAATGCACAAACTACGTTTTCTCAACTACATCCCGCTCCTTCTCGCCGCGGCCTGTTCCCTCCCCATAGCCTGCGGCTCTGACGACGAAGGCGTTCCCGAAGACGTCAGGACGGGTATCTCCGGAAACTATTTCGGCACCATCAACTGCGTGTGCCGCCTTTCCCTGCGCGACACGCTACGCGTCACCTCCGCCGCCAGCGTCAGCGGGAAAAGCCTGCACATTGAGGCTCTGCCCGTGGCTGCCGTGGTGGATTCCGTTCTTGGAAAAGGCACCGCCGCAGAGGACGGCATCACGTCGGTACCTTTCAACATGAACTACACGCTCTACAATGCCGGACAAGCCTACTACCCCATGGCCTATGACCCGCAGCCCGTCTCACTCACGGCAGAGAAAAACGGACAGGTGCACGACATCACCATCTATTTTGCAGGCAAGGGCAGCGATTTTGAATGGTACTATCCGCAGACGCACCGCATAGAGATGGCACTCACCACAAAGAAAATCCTCCTTGACGGAGAACCCGTAACGGGAACCGCCACCTACCCGGACAGCATTCAGGACGTTGTCTTCCGCTTCCCCTTCATCCTGCGCAAACAATAGGCATTCCCCATCCCTTCCCCATACATTGAAACATGAGACAAAGAACCATTTCACGCTACGCACCCCTACCCTGCCTGCTGGCGCTGCTCCTGTTTGTCTGTGCTTGTGCCAGCGGTCCCCTGAGCCGCCTCGTGGGCGGCAACCGTGACGACCACGGCTGTCTTGGCGCTGCCGGCTACACCTGGAGCGAAGCCCTGCACCAGTGCATACGCGTATGGGAGGTGGCCGAGCGCATGGAACAAGGCAACCACACAGCTTTTGTGCTCTTCACGGCAGACTCCTCACGTGTCGAGGTGTTTTCCGCAGAGGGCTCCGTGGTGTGTCTGCGCAATAAAGCCAACCCTGGCCTATGGGCTGCCAGGAAAGGCAAGGAACGCCTCACCCTGCAGAACAGCGTGATGACGCTGTACACAAACAGCGTCACCTACACAAAGGAAGTCAGGCCCTGAACCTTCCGCATCCCGTATTTGCCGAAGCCTTCGCCCCATGAACAACAACAGGGAGGATGCACGATGTGCATCCTCCCTGTTTACATAAAGAGGCCTGTTTTTATTTTACAGCGTCCTTCAGTTCCTTACCAGCCTTGAACTTAACGACCTTCTTGGCGGCAATTTTAATTTTAGCACCGGTGCGGGGGTTGATACCTTCGCGGCCGGGACGCTTTGTTACTTCGAATGTACCGAAGCCGAGGAGAGCAACCTTGTTACCCTTCTTCAGATCCTTGGATACTGCCTCCAGAGCGGCGTCAACTGCCTTCTTGGAATCTACCTTGCTCAGGCCTGCTGCTGCTGCGATAGCAGCTACGAGTTCAGTTTTGTTCATTTTTGATATTGGTATTAAAGTAAACAATAATTGATGTGTTCGCTTGTTTTTGCCTCGCAAATTTAGTGGTAAAGAAGATGTTGTACAAACATTTGGGCATTTTTTTTGTGAAAAAGTGGCTTTTTTCTGCAAAAAAGCCTCAAAGGAGGTCTTTTTCGCTTGTATTTTGCACTAAAAAGCTGAGCACAAGCGGCATTTTGCCTGCCTGCTCAACGTTTCAATTTTCGCAGGTCAAACAGGGCTGAGGCATAGCGGCTGAGCAGCTTCGCCACGACGGCGGCTGTCGCGAGGCTCAGCAGGGATGTGGGCAGCACGGCCGCCTCGCCCACAAGGCCGAAGTGGCGGCAGGCGTGGGCGACAAGAGCGGGGAGTAGGCCACAAACGAAATAGAAGACGATTGTTTTGCGTCCCATGAAACGCTGCCAGCGCCACGAGGGAGCCACAAGGGCGAGAGGCACGAGGGCGGCAATGCCCGCCAACGCTGCCAGCAGGCGCAGCGTGTGGTCCAAAAGGGCCTGGGACTGGCCAATGGAAGAAGAAAGCACCACGTATGCCGCCAACAGAGGTATCGCCCACACGGCAATGCGTCGTGGCGGAGTTTCACCGTTCAAAAGCCTGCTGCGACAGCAGCATCCGCCAAGTGCGAAGAAAAGGAAATAGCGCATGGCACTCGTAAACGACCAGGGAAAGGCATTGAAGGGAGCGTCAACCTGCATATAGCCTACCCAAAGGCAGAGCGATACGGCGAGAAGGGCACCGAACCGCAAAGTCAAGGAGCGGACGGGGCTCGTCGCGCAGAGAAACAGGAGGGCCGCAAGCTGTATCAGCACCAGGGCGGACGTGAACCAAAACGCCGTACCTCCGAAAACGGCAAGCATGAAGTCCGGTAAAGACGGCGATGCCTGATGGAAAAACACCTTCGGCACATATAGCAGGGCTGCAAAAAGCATCGTGGGGACGGCGAGCCGGAAAAAGACGTTTTCTGCCTCTGTCCTCCAGAAGTTGCCGTCCGTCAAAACATCATATTTCCGGAAGAAGAGGAAGCCGCTGACGAAGAAGAACGCAGCCATGCAAACCGGAGAGATATACGTGGAAAGAAACGGGTGGCTGCCGCAGAAGACTTCGCCGTGCCACAGATAGACACCCACCATGCACCATGCACGTAGGGCGTTGGCCCAGTTCAGATCCTTCCTGTTCTCCATACGCAAAGCGAGGGAAAGCCTACAGCACGACGATCTTTGCCACGATGCCCTGGTCGGCACGCGCGGTGGAGACCATGAAATAGTACACACCGGACGCCACACGGCGACCGTAGAGATCGCAGCCGTCCCAGACGAACGTTCCGCCCGTGGATGTACCGCCTGCAACGGCCTGTCCGCCTGCCGACACCACCTTGACATCGGCATCGGCTGTCAAGCCATTGAGAATGATGTTCCCGCTATACTCGGGGCGCACGGGGTTGGGATAGACCTTCACGGAGGAAGAATTGAGCGAAGGCGAAGGGGCTGAGACGTGGCTCTGATAAGCGCAAAGTCCCACGCTGGTACCAATCATGAGCTCTCCCGTCGTCTGGTTGACGGCCAGGGAATTGATGGTATTTGAGAGCAGGGGGGAGTTCTCTGCCGTGAAATGCTGGAGGATCTCCGTCCCGTCAGGACTCACGAGGTAGAGGCCGCTGCCGTATGTGCCGAGCCACTTGCGGTTGGCGCCGTCCACGGCAATAGCGCTGACAGGAACATTGGCCAGAAGATAGTCGGCAAAGTTCGTGCCGTCGTTGCGGGGCACCTTCACCTGCAAAATCGTGAAGTCCGCATCGAACCATTCGTCGGGATTCTCCACGACGAAAAGTCCGTCGCCCGTTCCCACCCAAATCTGGCCGTTCATATCCTCCGCCAAGGCATAGACGCCATTCAGGTTGACGCTCGTCCCGTCCTCGTTGATGCAATTCATGCGATAGCGGAATACGTCATCCTTGTCGTTTTCTATCGTCCCGTTGTAATCCAGGCAGAGAAGACCTGCCGTGTGGTTGGATACGGTGCGGCGCGAAGCCACCCACAGGCGTCCTTTACGGTCGAAGAACATTTTCTCCAGCGTGGGCGCCAAACGAATATCGTCAACGTATATGGATGCCCATGTACCGTCGGCCTTAAGTATATGGAAAAGCGTGTCGGTCTGGTTGTTTATCATCCACAAGTTGCCTTTGTCATCATAGTTCAGGCCGTCCGTAATGACGTAGATTGGATTCTTGTCTGCAAGGGCCGACTTCAAGGGACTGTTACTGTTCGTATATTGGCGGACGAATTTGTAGTCACGGAACTCGTAGAGTCCGGTGTTGGCAGACGTCGCAAAATGATGATTCGGGTCTGCGGGGTCCTGAATAATAGATGTCATGTTCCTATACATGACGCCTGTGGCTTCCTCCACACCTTCTTCCTGAAAGAATTTCCACTCGCCGTTTTCAAACTGCATCAGCGTGCCCGGATGCATTGCCCCACTATAGTCCAGCCATCCGCCAGCTATAAGCAGACGTGTGTCAAAGTAGCGTAAGTGATAGCAGAGGTCGCGAAGCGGGCCGTAGCTGCCCACAGGAGCGTCACTCTTCGCAACCGTTTCGCCACTGATGCGGTAGGGCTGTAAGCCTAATGTACCTTCACTGGCCCAAAGCTGTCCGTCGGAGGTACGGGAGACATGCTGCCACTGGTTTTCGAAAGCATAGGAACTGACGGCCCCGGAATTTGAGGATACCATCGCGATATCGGAAGAACGCGCAAAGACGGCAGTCTTACCATCGGAATAGGTAAGGGGATAGTAGTTGTTGTTCACCTGTTCCCAGTCGCGGTTGCCGCCTTCATCAGCCTTTGACATGTACCAAAGTCCGACTGGGAAAGGATTGACAAAGTATTGCACCGTGAAGTACAAGCGGTCACCCACAGGCACAAAACTTCTGGCAGCCACATACTGCTGCCGCTGCCAGAGCGTCTGGTCGGAAAGGTTCGAGGTCAGCGGGCAGGCAAGAATCGTTGCTTCACGCGCAACAAATACCTGTCCGTCAAAAACCACGCCAGCGTATATCTTCTCGCCCAAGTCATACACGCCATGAAGCTCGCGGCGCTTCACGTCAATAAGCACCACGCCCGTGGAAGTGGCAAGTACCGCCCAGTCGCCGTTCACTGTGAGGCTGTTCATCTGAAGACCCTCTATGTCGGCATTGCGCAGCTGCGGGATGTTCAGGAAAGTGCCGTCGGAAAGCATCAGGTCGATGTTGCCGTCATCGTACACCAGAACAAGGCAGTGCTGCGTCGTGCTGTGGCCCATGAACATGACATACTTCCCGTTCATCCCGCTGAGCTTTGACAGCAGGCGAACCTCGGTGGTCTCCGTGTCGTAGGCGAAAAGGTTGCCGTCGCAAAGGGAATAGATTTCCTTTCCGAAGGGAACGTTGAACGTGTTGTTGTGATAGGCCAGATAGGACGTCCAGTCGCCCACGGTGGTTTGGGCGTTCATGACGGCTGTCGCCATAAACAGGACAAAAAAGAATACTCGCTTCATGGGTGAGGCTCTGTGTGATTATGCGTTGATGTATGCGGAGAACTTCTCTACGGCACGCGCACGGTGGCTGATGTGGTTCTTCACGTCCGCTCCCAGTTCGGCAAACGTCTTCCCCATGTCCTCGGGAATGAAGACGGGATCGTAGCCGAAACCCTGCGTTCCGCGTTTCTCCTCCGTGATGGTACCTTCCACGACTCCTTCAAAGAGGTGTTCGCTACCATCTTCTTCTATTAACGCAATAACCGTGCGAAATCTTGCCTTACGGCTGGATTTATTTTTCAGTTCACGGAGTAGTTTCTGCGTATTTGCCTCCGGATCGTGCCGGTCAGGATAGGCATAGCGTGCCGTATAAACTCCTGGGGCACCGCCCAAAGCTTCCACCTCCAAGCCCGTATCGTCTGCGAAACAGCGACAGCCCATGCGCTCATACACGTAGCGTGCCTTTTGCAGGGCATTGCCTTCAAGTGTTTCCGACGTCTCGGGTATGTCATCCGTGATGCCGACTTCTTTCAGGCTGACCACGCGCGTCTTCTCACCCAGAATCTTACGCACCTCGTCAAGCTTGTGCTGATTGTTGGAGGCAAAGACTATCGTTTCAACAGCAGGCTTTTGTGGCTCCTCGATGGCAATGGTCAGGGGGATGCCGCCAATCTCTGCCGCCGTCTCGGAAAAGGAGGAATAGTGGCTACCTATTACTTTACGCGTATGCGCGAGGCAAAATAAATCCACAACTGCTTCCTCCATGCCCTCCAAGGTATCGCGCCGCACGTGGGGCGTATGTTGCACAAGGACATGGCCGGGATAGCGCTTCATCATCTTGTTCTTCACCGTGCCGTCGTCGGTTGCGAGGAAGAACATCGTATAGGGATCGGCTTGCAGTTCGCGGTCCATCAGACGGATGAAAACCTCGTCGGTGCTTTGGGTGCATGCGTCCATATTGTCCGTGCGGCGAATATGCACGCCAACGATGTTCTCCGGAAACTCGCCCACAATGCCGTCGATGCGTTCCTGCAATTCACGGCAGGGGAGCAGGCTTTGCATCTGCTCCTGTGAATACGGACGGAACTGATAGCCCGTAGAGAGATATATGCTCCGCACATCTTTGAAGTACTCCTCTACGCTCTTGTCCTCGTGCGGACGAAAATAGTTCAGCTGTTTATCGTAAACCGGAAGGCGAAGGAGTGCCGGAAGATGCAGGTTGTTGCGGCGCACGGGCACATTCCACCAACGACGAGGCACAATGCTGAAGTTTTCCTCATGAATGGGCTCAAAGAGGTCCGTGTACTCAGCAAAGCACTCGCGATTCTTACCCCACTCCACACGCACGAAGACATCCCGCTCGGATTGTGCGAAATGGTATGCAGAAAGCAACGTACGCAAGCGGTTGCAAAGGCCACCCATAGGTACTACCGTCAGACTTTTCATCCCGCCGTTTCTTTCTTGTCTGCTTTCTTGTCTGCTTTCACCTTTATGCGGTCAAAGCCCTGTCCAAAGACACCGATGACCTTGCTCTGCGACACGAAGGCGTCAGGATCCACGTTCTTGATGAAGCGGAAGATGCTGGTACTTTCACGCTTCTTGGCGAGCACGACAAGGACCTTGCGCTCCGAATGCGTGTACCAGCCTTCGCCGTCGAGTACGGTGACACCGCGGCCCGTGGAGGTGATAGCGTCGGCAATCTCGCCATACTTCTTCGAGAAAATGAAGAACTGCACGGACTGGCGACCGCGGTCGATGACGTAGTCGAGCATGAAGCTCGTGATGATGAGCGTCGTATAGCCGTAGAGCATCTGGGAGATACCCACCGTCGGGAGCAGGCCGCTACAACTGATAATCAGGATATCAAAGAACATGATGACCTGACCAAGCGTGATGTCGCGGTATTTGTTCACGATGGCAGCGATAATATCCGTTCCACCAGTGGAACCATTGTTGAGGAATACGACGCCCAGGCCAATGCCTTCAATGGACGCACCGAGAATGGTGGACATAAAGGCGTCGTTCTTCACTATCTGAGGCATGCCGTTCGGACTCAGCACAAACTCGTCCGTGTGCGCTGCGCCGTAGGCAGCAAGGCCTTGGCGCACAGCCTCAAGGATGAAAGTCAGGACAACCACTGCATATATCGTCTTCACGCAAAACTTCCATCCAAGCGTCTTGACGGCAAGGATGAGTAGGAAGATGTTGATGACGAAGAAGGTGTAGGCCTGCGGGATATTGAAGCCGTAGAACAATATGGCACCGATACCCGCCACACCACCGCCAGTGATTTGATAGGGCAGTTGGAAGGCGTTCACACCGATGGCATACATCAGCAGACCAATGGTAATGAAGAGGTAGTCGCGAACCTCCTGAAAATAGTTGGTTTTGAAAGCGGTCATTTCTTCAGGACAATGTTTACGATTCGTTTGGGAACAACTATCACTTTAAGGATTTCCTGCCCCTCCAGATAGCGGGCGGCAGCTTCGTGGTTGAGGGCAAGCTGTTGCACCTCGTCGTTGGAGGCATCCGCAGACACTTCAATGGTGTAGCGCGTCTTACCACTGAAGCTGACGGGAAGCGTCAGCGTGTCTTCCTTCAGATACTTTTCGTCGAAGACGGGCCATGCGGCATCAAAGATGGTGGTATCGTGTCCCAGATTATGCCAAAGCTCTTCGCAGATGTGCGGAGCAAAGGGGGCAAGCAGGACAAGACAGGTTTCCAGCACCTCGCGGCTCTGGCATTTCTGCTGAGCCAACTCGGAAGTAGCGACCATGAAGGCGGGCACACTCGTATTGTAGGAGAACACTTCCACATCCTCCGTCACTTTCTTGATGAGCTTATGCAGCGTCTTGAGGTTGTCCTTCGTCGGAGCGGCATCCGTCACCGCGAGCTCTTCGCCCCTGAAGAAGAGGTTCCAGAACTTGCGCAGGAAGCGGAAAGAGCCGTCAATGCCGTTGCTGTCCCAGGGCTTACTCTGGTTGATGGGGCCGAGGAACATCTCGTAGATGCGCAGCGTGTCGGCACCGTACTTCTCTACGATGAGGTCAGGATTGACGACGTTGAACATGGACTTTGACATCTTCTCCACAGCCCAGCCGCAGACGTACTTGCCGTCCTCAAGGATAAACTCCGCATCGTTGTTCTCGGGACGCCACTGCTTGAACGCCTCCACGTCAAGAATGTCGTTGGCTACGATGTTCACGTCCACGTGGATGGGGGTCGTGTCGTACTGTTCCTTGAGCCCGAGACTCACAAACGTGTTTGTATCCTTGATGCGATACACGAAGTTGGAACGTCCCTGTATCATACCCTGATTGACCAGCTTGCGGAAGGGCTCTTCCTCGCAGCTTACGCCAAGGTCAAAAAGGAACTTGTTCCAGAAACGGGAGTAGATGAGGTGTCCCGTAGCGTGCTCGGAACCGCCTACGTAGAGATCTACGTTCTTCCAGTATTCATCTGCGTCCTTTCCCACGAGTGCCTTGTCGTTATGGGGATCCATATAGCGGAGATAGTAGGCGCTGCTGCCTGCGAAGCCTGGCATCGTGGAGAGTTCGAGCGGGAAGATGGTTTCGTTGTTGATTGCGGAACAATCAACAACACCTTTTGTCTCTGTGTCCCACGCCCAGCGACTTGCGTTGCCCAACGGCGGCTCACCGGTTTCTGTCGGCAGGAACTTGCTCACTTCGGGCAGTTCCAGCGGCAGGCACTCTTCGGGCAGCACCTGCGGCATACCGTCCTTATAGTACACGGGGAACGGCTCGCCCCAATAGCGCTGGCGGGAGAAGATGGCGTCGCGCAGACGGTAGTTCACCTTCACGCGGCCAAGCCCATGCTCCGTAACATATTTCTTCGTAGCGGCGATAGCCTCCTTCACGGTGAGGCCGTTCAGGCTGAACTTCTCGCTGTGACTGTTGCAGACAATGCCTTCCTTGGCATCAAAACTTTCCTCGCTTACGTCGCAACCTTCAATCAGCGGGATGATAGGCAAATTGAAATGCTTGGCGAAGGCATAGTCGCGACTGTCATGAGCAGGCACTGCCATGATGGCTCCTGTGCCGTAGCCTGCAAGCACATAGTCGCTGATCCAAATGGGAATCTTTTCGTCCGTAAAGGGATTCACGGCATAGCTTCCTGAGAACACGCCCGTCACCTTACGGTCGCTGATGCGTTCACGTTCCGTGCGCTTCTTCGTTGCAGCCAGATAGGCTTCCACCTTGTCTTTCTGTTCTGGAGTCGTCAGCTGTGCGACGAGTTCGCTTTCGGGAGCGAGCACCATGAAGGTTACTCCGAAGATAGTGTCTGCGCGAGTGGTGAATATCGTAAAATGCTTCTCGCTGTCGGCTACGCAGAACTCCATCTCCGTACCTTCCGAGCGGCCAATCCAGTTGCGCTGCGTTTCCTTCAGGGAATCGGTCCAGTCTATGGTCTCAAGACCGTCCAGCAAGCGCTGGGCGTATGCTGAAACACGCAAGCACCACTGCTTCATGCGCTTCTGCTCCACAGGGAAACCGCCGCGAACGCTCACGCCATCGACAACTTCGTCGTTCGCGAGTACTGTTCCGAGTTGCGGACACCAGTTCACCATCGTTTCGCCAAGGTAGGCAATGCGGTAGTTCATCAGAACTTCCTGCTTCTTCACGTCGTCCATCGCCTTCCATTCGGCTGCCGTGAACGAAAGTTCTTCCGAACAGGCCACGTCCAATCCTTCCGTGCCTTTCTGCTCGAAGCGCTCCACCAGTTTCTCTATGGGCTGTGCACTCTGACACTTGTTGCAGTAGAATGACAGGAACATCCGACGGAAAGTCCATTGCGTCCAACGGTAATAGGAGGGGTCGCAGGTGCGCACCTCGCGACTCCAATCAAAGCAGAAGCCTATCTTGTCGAGCTGCTCACGGTAGCGGGCAATGTTCTGCTCCGTAGTCTTTGCAGGATGCTGTCCCGTCTGGATGGCATACTGCTCGGCAGGAAGTCCGTAGGCGTCGTAGCCCATCGGGTTCAGCACGTTGAAGCCCTTCAGACGCTTATAGCGGGCGTAGATGTCGCTGGCGATATACCCCAGCGGATGCCCTACGTGCAATCCCGCACCACTGGGGTACGGGAACATGTTAAGCACGTAGAATTTAGGTCTCGTAGGGTCTTCTGTAACCCTGTATGTCTGGTTTTCTGCCCACTGCTTGCGCCAGCGAGCCTCAATCTCTCTGAAATTATATTCCATTATCAGCTTTTATTTCATTCTAAGGTACTTTCGACCTTCCTTCACGTAAACACCTGCCTGTGGATTTGCCACTTTGCGACCTTGGAGGTCATAGCATGCGCCGTCAGCCGCAGAGCTTGCCGCTACGGAAGAGATGCCCACCCTGTCCTCTGCCACCTTGAGTAGCTGGAAGGACGTAATGAAGGCCGAATAGGAGAAGTTGTAGAACTGGTCTGTACCTTCCACATAGTAAAGGTGGTTGTCGTTCATTGCATTCGTAAGGGTAATACCCTTGTTCGTGCCTTCACCCACATACCACAAATCCTGATCCATTCGCACGTATGCATAGTCGCTTGCCGCAGCGCAGAGGTAGAGGTTCGTGTCGGCATTGCGCAGCGTAAAGCCTGCGTAAGGATTTCCGGAGAACGACCACCAGCAGATGGGCTCGTTTGTATATTCCTCATAGGAGAAACCATCCTTTTGTCCGAACGCATAGCCCTGCACGGTGCCGTCGTCCATTGTCAGCGCACCCAGAAGGAGGTTGTTGTCCACCGTGAGGCAGTACCAGGCACGGGGATTTTCCTCGCGCGTCTGGAAGGGCAGGTTATAGGTCACAACGGCCTTCATCACGTTGTCGCCGCCCGTTGCAGCCTTGAACGCATTGTCCAACTTATAGGAACAGAAGCCGCGCTTCATGTGGTCGGGAATGTCGGAAACCCTGTCACCCGCCAGCTTGTATTCACTTTCCCTGGCCACTTCCTGTCCGTCCTTGTCAACCACGACATACGTGACCTCAACCGGCTCGTAATCCGGAACGGGCGTCAGCGTAATCAGTCCATAGCGGTCTGCGTAGAAATAGTCTTGGTTGGAAACGTAGAAGTTATAATTGTAGATGCAAAGGTAGTCGGTTCCGTTCATGTAGAGCTTGAAACCGCCTTTCTCCACGTCGCTGGCATCCACGATGTTCCATCCGGCAAACTCCTCTGCCAAGTCAGAATACTGGGCGGTGTATTGTGATCCGGCTGAAACAAATCCTATCGCATACCTGTCCGTAGCGGCATTGCGCAAGCCGATGCCACGATAAGGGTCACCTTCGAACATCCACTGGAATTCCAGACTCAAGGAGTCAGCGAGGCTTGGTTCTTCCTTGGCACTGAAGATGTCAACGTTGGCGGCATAGAGCAGGAAGTCCCTGCCGCCCAGATTAACAAAGTAACGTGTTCCCTCGTCTGTGGAGAAGGGAAGGTTGAAGGTGGCTACGGCCTCGAATGTATTCTCCTTGTCGCGTGCCACCGTAACGGGGCTTGCATATTCATAGGTTGTGTATGCACGCTTCAGGTTTTCGGGAAGTTCGGATATGGTGGTACCTACTTCTCCAACAAGCGTCTGCTCCAAAAGGGTGTTTCCGTCTGTACCTTTTATCACATAGCGCACCGGTGCCACCTTCTCGCTTTCTATATAAAGCGTGAGGCGGGTCATGAGCCAGGCGTTTTCACCAGCCAGGCGGAACGTGAAGGACTGCGTGGCACCAAATTCCACAACCTCCTCGACCTCGTTCTCGCCAAAGTCGAAGTAGTGGTTGCCCTCGGAGAAACCTATCTGGTACTCCTCGCCCTGCGTATAGGCCATGATGCTATAGCCCGTAATGGAGTACCCGTCCTCAATCGTCACGGTGTAAGGGGTATAAGAGCTGCCCGCAAAAAAGGCGATGTAGTTGTTGTCCGTCTGGACATAGCCGTTGGACGTTCCCGTGATATAGTTTCCGTAGTTACTTCTGACGGATACCTTGGGACTGTTTGCCGACTCCCAGAGAGGAGCCAGCAAGAAGGGATTTGCATCCACGAGGCTGCCCGAATTGAAGTCCAGGGTTACTTCCATCCTGCTGGAAGATTGTGCGAAAGCATTTCCGGCAAAAAGCAGGAGGGCCATCGTCAATATGGATATGAACCTTTTCATAGCTTGTGCGTCAAGTTTGTGTGTTGTAGAAAACGAAAGAAGAAAGAGCAATTCCTTGAAATTGCTCCTCCTTACACGTTTTTCCTTATCTTAGTAGATATAGACCTTTTTGGAGAAAGCCTTGCGGCCCTTTTCCTTCACCTCAAGCACATAGACGCCTGCGGGGAGAGCGTTGAAGTGTATCGTGCCGCGCTGTGCGAGCTGTGCATTCTGAAGCAGCTTGCCATCTACGGAATATACGCTCAGCTTGCGGGGAGCGGAAGTGGAGAAACTGTAGTTCACGCCACCTTCAACGAGGCGGAAAAAGTTGTTTGCCGTAGCAGCCGTCACGGATGCACCCTCGCTGTAAACGAAGTTCACGTAGAACTTCAGGCTCGTACCAGCGGCACTCATCTCCACAACGGTCTTCACCGTGCCGTAGTTGCCTTCCGCTGAGAAGTCCAAATCATACTGGAAGGGGATATGGTCTTTGTCACCCATCACCTTGGAAGTATTGAAATTCTTCGTCACGGTTCCATTCATTGCACGCATGCAGTCGCCGCCGCAGCACATTTGCAGGGCATAGGTCTGCACTGTGCTTGACTGGACTTTGGCTACAACAGAAAAGTCAATGTCGCTGCCGACAAGTTTGTTTATCAACAAGCCCGTTGAAACAGTGGGGTTCGACTTGGCTTCCACGAAGACAAGGCTTCCGTCACCGAAGTAATCTTCCACCTCAGCCTCAATGGTTACGGTTTCGCCTTCCTTCACTTCGGTACCATTCCATGTTACGTTGAAGGACTGGGCAAAAGCTGCGCTGCCGCAAAGAACGGTAGCTAAAAGTGTGTAGAGTTTTTTCATAATGTATCGTTTTTAGTTTTTAGTATTATCGTTATCCGTATGCGGAGTTATCGCCTTGTTAAAGTTTGCCGCGAACGGCCTGTACAACGCCGTCCTTGTCGTTGAAGATGAAGGCCACGATGCCCATGTTCTCGCGCTTCCACGTGGGAGACAGGACGCAGCCGAACTTCAAGGTCTGATTCTCTCCCTTTGCTATACTGAAGTCGTCACCATAGGGATTGTTGACACTCGTGCGGAACACGTGTTGGTGTACATAGTTTGCGTTCAGCGAGCCGTCCGGCATACGCTGCATAGCTGTGATGTCATCCTCCACAAGCCACACCTGGATTTTACCTTCCGCTGCGTCCTCTGCCGTAACAGTCACCTGCAGGGTCACGCTGTCGGCCTTGATTTCTGCGGCATTGTCGGCAAACAGCGACGCTTCCATCTCCACGGGCGACGTGAGCTGCATGCGTTTCACGGCTTCCGCGCTCCACGTTGTGTATTCACGAACGCCCGTTCTGTCCACCATGCCGGCCGGCCAGGAGGCGATGTTCCAATGCGTGTTGTATTCGTCGCCCTGTTCCGTTGCCAGCTGCAAGGGGTTCGTTGCGGGAAGCGGCATTTTCATATCACCGCCATGTATGGCCACAGCTATGACGTGTTCCTCGCCATAGAGTTTCTGGAGGGCGTGCGTGGCACCAGCCGCATTGGGACAGTTCAGGCAGTTCTGGCCCGTGAAGTCCTCAATGAGCACGTTCTTCAGCGGCGTGAAGGTGACCGGTTCGTCGGAGAAACGTTCGTCCTCCTTGATTTCGTCGCAAGCGGCGAGTGTGCATAGAGCTACACAAAAGAGAAATATCTTTTTCATTTCAGTTTTCAACTAAAAGTTAAAGTTGTAGGAAATCTGAACACCTTTCTGTGCGGGTACCCAGCGGCAGACACCACCGGAGCAGTTGAAACCGGCACGCACCTTGGCATAGCCGAGCGTCAGGCGGTGTGCACCCTTCGTCCAGGTGACCATTGCATTGTAGTAATGTACGGGATGCGTCGGAGCTCCGAGCTTGCCGCCCTCGGGAACGTGGGCGTTGAACTGGTCGCTGACGGTAAACATGAAGTCGGGCAGCACGGAGAGTTCCAACAGGCCGAACCACCAGTCTTTCTGGTCCTGTTCCGTGTGCAGATACTGCGCCTCACCGCGAAGCGTGAGTTTCTTGCTGAGCTGGTACTTTCCCTCGGCCACGAAGATGTTGCTCTTGATGGTGCCGCCCTCGCCTTCCACGACGGTCTTGTTGTAGCGCTGGTTGACGTACATCAGGTTCAGCTTGAACTTCTTGGAGAGTTTCTTCTCCAGCTGCACGTTGATATCCTGATAGTAGGTTTCGTCGCCCCAGTTGAAGAAGCGGGTGTGATAGCCGCGTGTGCCCGTGAGGCTTTCTTCACCGAGGTCACGCGTCTCGATACCCCGGATGTGGCTTGCGCTCACCTCAATGTGCGTGCCATACTTACCGCCCAGCGGTGTTTTGCGCTTGAAGGTATAGCCAAACTGCCCCTGGAACGCCCATTCTCCCGGTGTGTTCTGCGTGGCGTAGGGATAGAGTGCCGCCAGTGCGTATGTATGCTGGAACGAGAATGCGGGCAGGTGGTTGATGAAGCTGGAAGTTCCCGTCATCATACGACGACTCCTGAAGCTCATGTCCTCGCTGCGCTTGGCCTGAAGGAGCAGGCTCAATCCTTTCTTCGAATAGGAGGTCGAGAGCAGGACGGTGCGGCCGTGACGGTAGGTGAGGCTGTTGTCAAACGAGGGATCGTGACCCTTCTGGGCATATTCGGCAAGGAGGCCGAAGCCGCCCTTCTGCAGGTTCATGCGGACATCGAAGGCACCCACGTTCTTCGGCAGGTTGAGCTTATAGGCACCGACGATGTCGGCACCGTATTCGTCCTGCTGTCCCGTGGGACGGATGGCCAGTACGTCCTCGTCGTCCTCATGCTTGGAGACGGCGGAGAAGCCCAGCGTCAGATAAGTGCCGCTCTCGGAGAGGGGCTTGATCCATTGGTCGAGGCCCAGTTCCAGGTCGCCGCCATAGACCCACGACTTGTTGTGCTTCCAGTAGCGGCGCTGCTTACCGCCAAGGGCCTTCAGCTGCACGCCCTTGAAGGGTGTCAGCACGAGGCGTCCGCCGCGAAGGGCGTTGTCAATGCCAAGGCTGCGCTCCTCATAGGTACGGAAGATGAGGCCTGAGCCGAACTGGTCGTAGAAGTCGCCCGCCGTGAGCTCTGCCCACTTATAGCGGCCCTTTGCATAAAAATAGGGAACGCCCCAACCCTCGAAATCCTTTTCGTATCCGGGGAGGGGGTATTCGGTAAATTCGAAGCGCGCGCCTGCCTCTACGTACTTGCTGCGGAGCTGCAAGTCGGCATAGGTGTTTGTCAGGGCGAAATCGTCATACGTGCCGGTTCCTATCTTCTCGTCTTCCTGCGGAATGAGGATGTCGCTCTGCACGCTTCCTGTGATTCTGATCTTGTCGGGACCCTCTTCCTGCGCCGTCGCCGTAAGGGCAAGCGTGCATAGCAGGGTCAGCGAAGCGAGTTTTCTCATGTGTTTCTATTATCTTTGCCGCTTAAACTTTAAACTTCAAGCCTTGAAAATTGTTTTTTAAGCCTCGGAAAATGTTTTTCGAGCCTTGAAAACATCTTTATTCCAAGCCGAGAAGTTCCTTCACCTTTTCGTAGAGTTCCTCTTCGTCGCCTTCCTTGTAGCCGGTGTGGCTGAGGGCGACCTTTCCGTTGCCGTCAATGACAAAGGCGTGCGGAATCATGTTCACACCCATAGCGCGGCGGAAGTCGCTGTTCGGGTCAAGCAGGATTTCAAACTCCCATCCGTATCCGTCCACGAGGGGCTTCACTTTGTGGATGTTCTGGGCCTGGTCGGTGGAGATGGCCACGACGCGCAGGCCGGTCTCTTCCTGCCACTCTTCGTAAACTTCCTGAATGGCTTTCAGCTCGCGGTTGCAAGGCTTGCACCACGTTGCGAAGAAAGTAATGATGAAGGGTTTGCCACCATTGTTCAGGGTGTCCGTGCGTACGGCCTTTCCGTTGATGTCTTTCAGCGGCAGGTTGGGGAGCTGAGCGGATGCCATGCCTACAAATGCTGTAGCCAGCACGGCGAGGATAAGAAGTCTTTTCATGATTTTAGTGCGTTTTTTGTTGATATTTCGCGGCAAAGATAATAGAAACTGCAAAGAGGAGCAAGTATTTCCGGCTTTTTTGTGCGTTTCGACGCTTCGGAAGCTTGCGTGTCGGTATGCTTGTTGTTTTTATCGTTTACCGTTTAGAGTGTCACAGGAGGCCAAAGGTTTAATTGTCCGCCGCTCATTTATCCATTGTCTGGCCACGTTGCACAAGGGTCTCGGCTGCCTGCAAGTTGGAGAAGACGTAGCGGCGCAAGGCATCGAAAGCGGGCGTGGAGGCCGCCACGGGGCGGAAGGCGGGCGTGGAAACGTCGTAGAGGAACTCGCGTCCCACTTCGGGATTGTAAATAAAGAGATTCAGCGAGTCGCGGGCACAGACAACGTTGTCGGCAGAATAGAAGATACAGGGACGTTCCTCACGCAGGAGGTCAATGCCGAAGTTGTTCTGCCGATAGGGTTCCCGCAGGAGGCCGAGGATGGTGGGGCCGACGTCCACTTGTCCGCAGGGCGAGGCGATTTCTCTCGCCGCAATGCTTTTCCCGTAGAAGATGAGGGGGATGTGGTTGAAGCTCTCCGGCACCTCGTACTGCGTGTCGCCAAGTTTCTTCCCGTGGTCGCCAAGGAACACGAATATGGTGTTCTCAAACCAGGGCTGCTTTGCGGCCTCTGCCATAAAGCGTCCGATGGCCCAGTCTGCATACTCCACAATCTGCTCAGCAGGTTCCGAGGAATGAGGATGGAAGTAGGGCTGGATGACGAAGGGCGGATGGTTCGAGATGGTGAGGAGCGTGGCGAAGAAGGGCTTCCCCGTCTTTGCGCGCTCGTTCAGCACGGGCAGGGCATATTCGAAAAGGTAATCGTCGGGAACACCGAAGTGGTTGGCAATCTTCTCCTTGGGATAGTTTTCCTGCGAGAAGATTTCCAGATATCCGTTCGTGCGCAAGAAGGCGTTCATGTTGTCGTACTGCGCCTCGTGGGTCATGAAGAAAAGCGTCTGGTAGCCGGCATCGCGCAGGACGGTGGGCAGGCCGCTGTAAACAGGAATGGAACTGCCCTTCATGGCGTTGCGCTTCAGGATGGAGGGGAAGCCGTAGAGTGTGGCATAGAGGCCGTGATTCGTATGGTTCCCTGCGGAATAGCAGTTTGCAAAACTCGTTCCCCGTGCGTAGAGGCTGTCGAGTACAGGCGTCAGGTGTGCTTCGTTCCCGAAGCGGCACATCAGCTTTGCGCTCATGGATTCCATCAGGACGATGACGACGTTCTGCTTCGTGGGCTCTCCCTGCGGTTTCACGTCCCGCGCAAGGGGCGAGATGCCTTCTATCCCAGTGCGTTGCAGGTATTCCTGCACGTTGCGGACAGCTTCTTCGCCATCCATGAGGTGAAGCTTCCGGTTTTCCTCGCGCATATCGTCGAACGTGGTCTGCAGGAGGTTGAAGGCGGGATTCACGCCCATCTGGTTCAGTACGGTATGCTGGCAATAATAGGCTGCCGACACCTTGATGGGATTATAGCCGGTGCGTCCCCGCGCCCCGAAGGCACAGAGCGGAAGCAAGGCCACGAGCACCCAGAACGCCCATTGCCGCCAAGGTTTCTCGGACGTAGGCTTTGCCTCCTTGCACGTCAGGAAGCGCAACAGCGCGACGAACAATGCGACAACGACGAAATAGAGTAAGATGTACTTGATCCAGGCGGCCTCGCCATAGAGCATGCCCGCCGTCTGCACAGGATAGGCAAACCACTGCCAGATGCTCGAGTTGATTGTACGCGTGAAATAGGCGAAGTAGGGAATGTTGGCCGCACAAGCCATGAACACAAGGGCATACGTCGCACCAAACCACCAGTCGGCAGCACGGCGAAGCCCGCGGCCTACGCGACGCAGCAACAGGGCAACGACAGCAACCACCAATGCGGGCAGCATGACGTAGCATGCCACCACGTTATCAAACCACAAGCCACGCAGGAATGCGGGCCAGCGCGACGTGGCCTCGCCCTCCAGCTGTGCGGACATAGCCCAGAGGAAACACAGGCGGAACACCGTCATCAGCACCAAGGCACCCACGTGGACACTCAGCAGGTAGCGCAACACGCGCATTGCGGAATAGCAACCGGAATATCTTTTATTCATAGAACATAGCTATAAGCGGCCGCGAAAATACAAAATAATTTCTACAACGCAACACCTGCCCTTCGCACATGGTGGTGAAGAGCAGGTGGAAGCGGGATTTTCCGGCTTTTCAAATCAGGTTACTCCGAGAGCAACTGACGAACAAGGGTGGAAACCACCTTGCCGTCGGCACGTCCGGCAAACTTCTTCGTCGCAACACCCATCACCTTGCCCATGTCCTTCGGGCCGGCGGCTCCTGTCTCGGCAATGATGTCGCGAAGCTGTGCGGTGAGCTCCTCCTCGCTGAGGGGCTTGGGAAGATACTCCTCGATGACGGCAACCTGAGCCTCCTCGCCTTCTGCAAGGTCGGGACGGTTCTGCTCGCGGAAGATGGCGGCAGCATCCTTGCCTTGCTTGGCGAGCTTGGCAAGAATCTTCAGCGCATCGGCATCGGACAGCTCGTCTCCGGCACCGGGAGCCGTTTTTGCTTCGAGGAAGAGTTTCTTGATATTACGGAGTGCTTCGAGGCGCACCTTGTCCTTCGCCTTCATGGCGGCGAAGATGTCTTTGCTTACTTGATCGAATAACATTTCTTTATTATTTTATAGGGACATTTAGGAACATACTTGAGCATTACGCACTATTGGCCAAGGGCATCCTTTACGGCCTTCTCCACATCAGAGATGGATTCCGTGGGTTCAAAGCGGCGCACGACACGCCCTTTGCGGTCAACGAGAAACTTCGTGAAGTTCCACTTGATGTCTGGTTTTTTGTCGTACTCGGCATCCTGCCCGCGCAACATGCCGTCAAGCAGGGAACCCATACGGTCGGAGGTGTCGAAGCCTCGGAAACCTTGCTTCTTCTTCAGGTACGTGAAGAGAGGAGAGGCCGTGTCACCATTGACATCTACCTTCGCAAACTGAGGGAAAGTGATATTGAAGGTAGCAGAGCAGAACTCGTGGATTTCACGAATGCTGCCTGGTGCCTGCTCGCCAAACTGGTTGCAGGGAAAGTCAAGAATTTCGAGCCCTTCCGCCTGGTAGCGGTCGTAGAGGGCCTGAAGCTCCTCATACTGCGGGGTGAAACCGCAGCGCGTGGCGGTGTTGACGATGAGAAGCACCTTCCCTTTGTACCCGGAAAGCTTTTGTACGCCGCCCTCCATGTCTGTGACGGAGAACTTGTAAACATTGCGCTGCGCTCCCGCATACGGAAGGGCGAGAAGCAGCATCGTAAGGGAGAAAATCAGTTTTTTCATGATAAAATCGGTCTGTTTGTGGGCGCAAATGTAGCACTTTGCAGCGACTTGTCGCACATAAACACGCAAAAAAAGGAGCGGGAGACGCACGAGTGCGCTCTCGCTCCTGTCCTGGACGCTTTGGGATTTTAAAGTTCTGTGAGGCCCGTTTTAAAAACGTCCGGGAGGCGGGAAGCCGGGACCACCGAAGCGTCCGGGACCGAAATTGTTATTGTTATTCCATCCTCGGCCACCGCCATTACGCTGCGGACGCACAAAGATGCGCACAAGTTGCGAGGGAGCAAGTTTTTCGCGAAAGCGGGGATAGTATTCGCGTTTCAGCTTGAGTTCCTTTTCGGAAAGGTCCATAGACCCCACGATGAGCTTCTCTGCTTCTTCGTCGGAGAGTTTCTTCATCTCCTTCTCACGCATTTGCCCGGGTTCTTCGTCCTGCGAGGCTTCGTCGCGCTTTCCGGGATGCGGCATCTGCTGGCGTGCCTCTTCGCGGATGCGTCCCATCTCTGTCTGGTATTCAATGTAAAGATTGCAGAACCAGAGTGTTGTGGGGTCGTCAAGTTTGAGCTCCTTTGCCTGTTCAAGGGCTTGGCGCTCCAATGCCTGCTTGCGGTTTTCGGCACGGCGTGCGGGGTCGCCGCCACGTCCCTGCGCCATAGCGAAGCCGGAAGCCAGGAGGGCGAATGCCAGCATCGCAGTTAGTTTTCTCTTCATATCTTTTTTGGTTTGTTGTGGTTGGAATACGCGTGTATGACTTCCCAACTTCCCGGAAGTTTAACGAAAGGGACAAAAAAAGAAGCCCGAAGGCCTCTTTTACTTTTTCAGCAGGGCGATGGCTGCTTCTATTATCGTGTCGCGCGAGCGCTGATAGTCCTCTGACGTGAGCTGAACGTTCACGTCGGGGTCTATGCCCTCTTCGGTACACCGCATCCCGACATCGTACATAGGGCATGCACTCAGGCGGAGTGCCCATCCGCAAGGCAGTTCGGAAGAGAAGGGCAGGCCGGCACCGCCTCCCGTGCGGTCGCCAAGGACGGTGACACCGGGACGGCCTTTCAGGTAGCCGACGAAGGCATTTGCCGCGCTGAACGTGCTGCGGTTGGTGAGGATGACGAGGGGCTTTTGCCAACGCAGGCCCTCAAAGGGCTGCAAGGTGATGGCCTGGGGGGCGGAGAAGGCATCGTGGGCACTCCCCGTCTTGTGGCGCATGTAGCCGACGGTGGTTTTCTCGTTGAGGAAGACGCTGGCGAGCTTCTGCGCAGAGGTGAGCATGCCTCCGCCATTGTTCCGTACGTCAACGATGAGGCCGTCGCAGAGCGCAAGGTAGTTTATCATCTCGCTGATATTCCCGCTGCCGAAGGCATTTTCGAAGGAGGCACAGCGGACATAGCCCACGTTGTGCTCCAGGATGCGATAGCGCAGGGAGGAGCCCACCCGGTATTCATCAGCACGGCCAAGGTAGGCGCGCAGCAAAGTGTCGGCATAGTTCACGGGATAGGCATCATACCAGTCGGCATAGCGGGCCACGTCGTGGGCGGCATAGAGGTTCACGTGGCCGTCGCGCAGCTCCGCAAGCATGGAGGCAAACACCTGAAAAAGGGCTTCGTCCGACATGCCAGCGCTAATGGCGGGTGCATATTTCTGGCGAACCTCGCTCCACTCCACACCGTACTGCTCGCGTTTCTCGGCAAAGAAGCAGTAGTGACTGTCCATCGTTTCCCACAACGCGTCGAAGTTCCCCTGCGGCGTGTCCGAGGGAACGTCCTCCGTGATGCAGGAAGAAAGGAGGGACAGGGCGGTGAGCGCAAGGCTCAGGAGTATGAGCGACTTTTTCATACAATATATTATATATAAGCAGCCTTCAGTCCTTTATGCGTTTCATCCTCCGCACGAAACCCACGACAAGTGTATGGCTCCAGGCGTGACGTTTCAGGCCCGCAACGTGGCTCTGGCGGATGTCGGCCTCGTAGCCCACGGTGAGCACCGTGTGGCGGATGCGGAAGTCAAGGGTCGTCAGGAGGCGTGCTGACGGGGCATTGAAGGGATGGGAGAGGACTACGTTGCGGTCGTAGTGGCCAAGGGAGAACAGCTCATAGTAGGATTGGCCGTAGCGGGGTGTGAACATAGCCCCCACCAGGGGTACGTCCAACTGCGCCCGCGCCTTCAGCGGCATGCGGCCAATGTGGAAGTCATATTCGCAGGTGGCCGTGGGAGCCAGCTCTGCCCCCAGGCGTCCCTGCACGGGGTTGTTGCCGTTGCGCGTGGAGTAGGTGATGCCGCCCGTTCCTTGCAGCAGGGCTCCCGCCGTCATGCGCCAATGCTCACTGGGCATCCACACGCGGACGAGGCCTCCGCCCAACGTTCCCTGCCCGTCGAAGTAATGGCCGTCGTCTGTCGGAGAGGAAGTGTAGGAGAAGTTTGTGACGCTCTGGAAGACAACATCCCAGCGCCCGTCCCCCAGCCGCGAGGGACGTTCCGAGCGGTGCAGCGTCCCGTGTGCCATGCCCGTGTAGGAAAGCGGGGAAAGGTAGGTGTCAAGGATGTTCTCGCTGCCCACGAGGCCAAAAAGCCAGCGGTGCTCCGTCTGCGCCCGCCCGGTCTGGGCGGGAAGCAGCAAAAGGATGCCGACGGAAAGGTACTTGAGGATGCGGAACATAGCGGTACAGGGGGATGCTGGTATGCGGCCGGAAACTACTTCTTCCAGCCTTTATAGATGAGATAGGCCACGACGAGAACGGCGGCAGCCAGCAGGACATAGCCGATTTCGTGGCTGTAATGCGTGGCGGCGATGCGCACGTCCTCCACCGTCTTCATGTCCGTGAAGCGGTAGAGCGCATAGCCGATGAGTGCCAGCACCGTATTCCACGTTCCGGCACCGAGCGTGGTGTAGAGCAGGAAGGGACGTATCGGCATGCCCGAAAGCCCTGCGGGGATGCTGATAAGCTGCCGGACGGCAGGGACGAGGCGGCCGAAGAAGGTGCTTGCGGCTCCGTGGTCACGGAAGAACTGCTCCGCACGCTCCACTTTCTGGCGGTCGATGAGGCAGATGTGTCCCAGGCGGCTGTCGGCAAAGCGATACACGATGGGACGTCCCAGCCAACGGGAGAGGTAGTAGTTGACGAGGGCACCCAAATCCGCGCCTATCGTGGCGAAGACGACGACGAGGAAAAAGTTCATTTCGGGGTCGGACATGGACTTCCATGCCGCAGGTGGCACAACAACTTCACTGGGAAAGGGGATGAAGGAACTCTCCACCATCATGAACAGCGTCACCACCCAGTAGTTCAGGTGCTCCAGCACCCAAGGTATCAGCGCATCCATCCTGCTACGGCATCAGCCCCTCAAGCCCCAGGGAGCGGTATTCTACCTCGTAGCCCTGGAACACCTCGGGCAGCACCGCCGTCTTTCGTGCCAGCGTGTGCAGGTCGGCCTCCGTCTGCTCGTAGGCCACGCGTGCCACGACGGCCTTGTGCGTATTCTCGTTGATACCGATGAGATCCAGGTCGTTCTCGCCGCGATGATCCCACCATCCGCCAATGGTCGTGAACTCTCCGCATTCGCGGAACTGCTGGACATAGTAGCCCAGCAGGCACTTCTCGGCATAGGCGTCGAAGTCGCTGCGTATCTTCTCCCGCAGTTCATCGAGCTTGCCCGTGCTGACAAGCTGCATGTTGCGATAGATATAGCGGAACCAGAAGCGCAGGAAGTTGTCGTCCAGCGTATAGCGCACATTTTTGCTGCCGGACTTGCTGAACAGCGGTGTCTGCTTGCGAATCAGGTGGAAGTCCGTCTCCAGGCGCGTCAGGTAGCCGCCTATCTCCTTCTGGATATACTCCTCGATGAGCGAGCGCGACGTGATGTCCAAGGCTATGCAGGCAAGGATGGAGAAGTATATGGTGTATTCCTTCCCGAAGTCCTCCACCAGCAGCGACCGACCCTCGTTGAGGAAGTAGGAGTCCTCGCGAGTCACCATGTCAATGATGGCGTCCGCCGTGAAGGCTCCCTCGCGCACCAGCTTCTCTACGTATCCCTGTACACCGCCCGTAAAGGTCCAGAAGGCCAGCAGGTCCTTTGCCGTGAACTCCGGATAGTGCTCGGCCATGATATGCCGCAGGGCTGCGGAGGAGTAGGGCTTCAGGCAGAAGCGGTTCGTGACGCGTCCTGCCAGCGGTGCGTGGTTGCCGTCGAAGAGGCGCATGCTGGGTGCCGTGTCCGAGCCCAGCAGGAAAAGGCAGAGGTGGCTGCGGTCCTTGTTGCGGTCCCAGATGTTCTGCAGGTCGGTGTAGATGCCCTGGTTGATGGTGTTGAATTCCTGCACTTCGTCAATGACCACGTTGAAGGTGCGCTCCTTCGAGGCCGCCATAATCTGCTTCAGGAGTGTGCGGAAATCGTGGATGTCGCCCATCAGGGGCAGCTCCAGCCTCTGCTGCATCTCGTCCTGGAATTCGTAGCAGAGGATGGACTCTGCCTTGCGTGCGATATAGAAGTACAATGTTGGACGGCCCTCGGTGGCCTTCATGATGAGCTGTGTTCTGCCGCTGCGGCGGCGTCCCGTAATGGCCGTCATCTGAGCCTGCGTTGCAGCGGCGTCCTGTATGGCGCGCAATTCTTGCAGCAGGTCTTCTCTTTCGTAGAACTTCATGGTTTCTTAAACTAACTTTCCGAAAATGGTTTTTCCGAAAACGGTGTTTCGGAACTCCCGGTTACGGCGCAAAGGTAATCATTATTCCCTAACCGACAAACTTTTTTCCGAAAAACTGCTTCTTGCGTGTTCGTTTTCAAGGAACGGAGGGCCATAAGAACTCGTTTGCGGTTCCGCTTCAATCCAAAACGGCCACGTAGGTTTTGACGTGAGTCCGATGTAAGCGACGTAAGCATTAAGCGATGTATGTTCTATCCTTTGCCTGCCGGCTACCACAGTGCAGACAGGGATTAGCAAGCTATCAGAGAGCATTCAGCAAGCATTGTTTCCCATTAGTTGTTCGATAGTTCTTCGATAGTTGTTCGATAGTTGTTCGATTTTTATCGGAGAACTATTGGAGAACTATCGAAGAACTATCGAACAAATGTGCTGCCTGTAGCCTGCCTGAGACGAGGCTAAGACGAAACTGAAACGACACAGATACGCTTTGTGGACTAACTGCGGTCCCATTATCCGGTTTAAGTAAGTTAGCTCTGGGAGAACCTTCATCAACGTGAGTTCGGCGTAAGATTAGGCAATAATCCTGCTTTTGTCAATAATCTCAATGTTCATCTGCGGCTTTTTGGGCATGAGATTGTATGCGATGAGCGCGGCGAAGAGGTTGACG
>JAFUXE010000034.1 GCA_017477205.1 Alloprevotella sp. | reverse complement strand
CAGTAGATTTCTACTATATTTGCAGTGTTCATAGGAGTGATGAGTTTGTTTGTAAGTATTTGTTTATCACATGTAAAGTTACAAATAAATTCTCACTCCTACAACTTTTTCAACAACTTTCTTACACCGAACTCACGTTATTATAAAATCGGACAGTTTGTCTTTTTAAAAAGACAGCCCTCACACCTTCCGCAGGAGGATGCAGAATGTGGTGCCGCGCCCGGGCTCGCTCCACTGCACGAAGATGCGGCCGCAGTGGTAGTCCTCCACGATGCGGCGCGCCAGCGAGAGCCCGAGGCCCCAGCCGCGACGCTTCGTCGTGAAGCCGGGACGGAAGACGTTCCTCCAGTCGCGACGCGCGATGCCCTTCCCCGTGTCCGTCACCTCAATGGCGACGCGGTTGCCACGCGTATAGACATAGACGGTGATGCTGCCCTCGCCCTGCATGGCGTCGATGGCGTTCTTGCAGAGATTCTCCACAACCCACTCGAAGAGCGGGGCGTTGATGCGCACGGGGACGTTGTCCGAGGGAAAGTTCAGCGTGAAGGCCACCTTGTCCGACGCGCGACGCCCGATGTAGTCCGCCACGTGGCGAATGACATCGCAGAGGTTCTCGTCCTCCAAGCGAGGCGTGGAGCCTATCTTGGAGAAGCGCTCGGCAATAAGCTGCAGGCGGCGTATGTCCTTGTCCATCTCGGGCAAGAGCGGGTCGTCGGGGTAAGAGTCCTTAAGGATTTCGCTGCCCGCCATGAGCGAGGAGATGGGGGTGCCGAGCTGGTGGGCCGTCTCGCGCGAGAGGCCTACCCACACCTTGTTCTGCTCCGCGCGCTTGATGCTGAGAAGGGCGAGGATGGCCACGAGGATGAACAGTGCCACGACGCCGAGCTGCACGTAGGGGAACGTGGCGAGGCGCCGCAGCATCAGGGACTGCTCGTAGCACACCAGTACGCTGGCCCCCTCCGCGGGTTCCGTCGCCGCATCGTCCGTCAGGCTGAGGCGGATGGCGTTGCCCGCCCGCTGCATGTCCTGAGCCCTCTCGCGCAATTTGCGGACGAATCTCTGGCTCTCAGCAGACGTGCCGGCCAGTACGTTCTCAAGGCTGTCCTGCGGGAGGCCGACGTTGCGGGCGGCAAGGATGTTCCCTGCCTCGTCCACGACGATGACGGGAATCGTGTTGTTCCCGTTCATGACCTTCAGCACGAGGCCGAGGTCCGTGTTCTCGTCGGCGCGCTGGAACGCGCTCATGGCCTCCGCCCAGACCTCCATGCTCTGCTGTTCTTCGCGGATGAGGTCGCGGATGAGGACGTTGCTCACGACGAGGCTCGCCGCCGCGATGACTGCGGCGCCGACGGAGAGGCTTACCTTCAGGATGGTTTCAGCGGACACGGCGTGTAGAATTAGAAATTGGTAACGTATAAAATTAAAAATTGGAGGTGCGAGTGACAATCAATTTTTAATTATTCATTTTTCATTTTCTTGGCTGGCAACATGCGCATTGACGCTCTCTATGTAGTCCAGGAGCTCGTCGCGCCCAGTGGCGTGGGCGGAACTGGTGACGAAGTGGGGCGGGAGTTCCTCCCACTCCTCGCCCAGCGTGCGGAGGAACGCCTGCACGTTGCGGCGCAGCGCGGAGGTGCCGTTCTTATCCGCCTTGGTGAAGACGATGGCGAAGGGCACGCCGTTCTCGCCCAGGAAGCGGATGAACTCAAGGTCTATCTTCTGCGGCGTGAGGCGCGAGTCGATGAGCAGGAAGAGGCACGTCAGCTCCTCGCGCTGGAGGACGTAGCTGCGGATGAGCCGCGAGAGCTTCTCCTGCTCAGCCTTGCTGCGCTTGGCATAGCCGTAGCCGGGAAGGTCCACAAGGTACCACTGGCCGTTCACGGAGAAATGGTTGATGAGCATCGTCTTGCCGGGCGTGGCGGACGTCATGGCCAAGGCCTTGCGGCCGGTGAGCATGTTGATGAGGCTGCTCTTGCCCACGTTGCTGCGCCCGATGAAAGCGTACTCGGGGCGTTCGTGGCGGGGGCACTGCTCCACGCGGGCGGAGCTGATGACGAACTCTGCGCTTTTAATCTTCATTTGGTGTGTGTGCGAGTGTGGGGGAGGTGATACGTGTTATTTTCCCATCAGGTAGCTCAGGCGGATGCTGACGGTGCTGTGGTTGGAACGCGCGAAGACGTCCTTCTTCGAGTTTCCGTAGATGTCGGCAAGGCCATAGTAGTAGCGCCCTTCAAGGGCGAAGTGTCCGGCACGCGTGTGCCACTCTATACCCGCTCCGGCCATGATGCCGTAGTCTATGCGGTGCTCCACGTCCATCGTATATTGTGCGAAGCGGTTGTTCGGACGGTCGGGGTTTCCCTCGGCATTGAGCGTCCACTGGGCACTCTGCGACGTGCCTTCGCCCAGCAGCACGCCCACCTGCGGCCCCAGATTGAGGAAGCCAGCCAGGCCGTGCGCCTCGCGCCCCCATGCCAAGTGGGCGAGGAAGGGCAACTGCAGGTAGTAGAGGTGGCGGCTGTAGCGGTCGGGGAGGGGCTGCGTCTGCGCGTTAAGGATTTCCTCGCGCCATCCCAGCTGCGTCAGGTTCAGCTCGGCTTGCAGCGAACAGAGCGTCTTGAAGTACATCTCGCTGTCGAGGCGCCCCACGATGCCAATGGTGGGGCCAAGGTGAAGCTTCTGCTTGATGCTGGGCGTGAAGCCCACGCTGTTCATGGCCAGCCCGGCCCCGAAGCCGTACTTCAGTGCCGAGCGCGGCTCCCCCAGCTGGGCATGCAGCCCCGTAGGCAGTGCCAGCAGGAGGCACAGCAGGAGGCGCCGGGCGCGTGTTCTCGTGGTGGCTGTCGTCATGTTTCTCAGCGCTTCTTGGCGGCCAGCCGCTCTATCTGTCCGTCGGTGCGGAAGTGGATGAAGAAAAGGCTGTTGCTGACAAGCCCGCCACCCTGTTCGACACGCTGGAAACGGAGCTGCGTCTGCAGGAGCGGGGCTTCGGAGGACTGCGTGCAGAAGTCCGCGCCGTAGGCGGCGATGCCCGTCAGCATGTGGAGCGCAACGTCGTAGCCCAGGAGCCCCATGCGTGGCGTCACGTTGAGCGGCTCCTCGCCGTAGGCACGCACATAGGCCTCATTGAAGGCGAGCGTCACGGGGTCGTAAAGGTTGCAATAGCTGCCCGTCGGCACGTAGGCGTTGGCGGCATGGAGGCGGTTGGCGACAGCGGGCTCAAGGTTGTTGAGCCAGGCCTCGTAGCCGAAGAGGCGCAGGTCATACTGCGGGTAGAATTTCTTGAATCCCTCCATCTTTGCCAGCACCTTGGACAGGGCGTCGGCATCGCCCGCGTCGGGGATGACGACGGTGGGTCGCTTGTCGCTGGCGGCAGACCTCATCTGCTCCAGCGGAGCCTCGTAGCTGAACTCCGTCACGCTGTAGCCGCGGGCCTGCAAGCGGCTGCGCAGATACTGCGTGAAGGGCTGCTCCCCGGCAGAGCCTATGTGCATGAAGGCCACGTTCACGTTCTTGAACGTCTTGAGGAAGAGGTCCGTCGTGTATTCCATCTCGAACTTCTCCGGCGTATTGACAAGATATACGTAGGGATTCGTGTTCACCTGCTCCGCCTTGGAGTAGAAGGGGATGACGAGACGCGTGCGCTGTTCGCGCGCCAGCGTGGCAAGGCGCTGGAAGTGGGCAGGATAGACGGGGCCGATGATGAGCTGCGCGCCGTTCTGCCTCAGCTTCTCGACGGTGGAAGAGAAGTTCTGCTCGTCCAACCTCTCGTCGTATGCGAAGACGTTGATGCGCTGCCCCTCGTTCGCCAGCTTCTGTGCGGCCAGCAGGAAGCCGCGATAGAACTCAATACTGCGCTCGCCCTCAACGCCCTCGGCGGACATGGGCAACAGCACGACGGCATTCGTGGCACCCGGGAGAGATTGCGCAGGCACCTGCTGCACGGCGGTGCCCTGCCTTGCAGGCGAGGGGGCTTGTGCGGCCACCGTCGTGGGAATCTTGATTTTCGAGCCTGCCCGCAGGCTTTGTGCCGAGAGGCCGGGGTTGGCGTTCACGATGCTCTCAACCGTCACGCCGTACGTTCTGGAAATGTAGTAGAGCGTCTCGCCGGGTTTCACGTCGTGGAAGGTTTGCGCGAAGGACGTCACCGCCCCGACCAGAAGGGAGAAAAAGAGGGTTTTTACCCTCAAAAAATGGAGTAGATTCATCGTTTTCCGGTTTTTTGTGCGCCAAAAATACGAAAAAAGCCTTTGAAAACGCTCCAAATGAAAAGAAATCTGTACTTTTGAGGCTTAAAAATACGCTTTGCGCCGATTTGGAACACCATTTTAATGAAATATCTACCATGACAACAAACGAAAAACTGCCGAATCCGAGCGGTCTGCGTCCTGCCGACGAACCGATACCTGCATCCGAGCTTATCATCAACGAGGACGGAAGCTGCTTCCACCTCCACCTGCTGCCCGAGCACCTTGCCGACAACGTCATCCTCGTGGGCGACCCGGGACGCGTCCCCGTGGTGGCGCGCCACTTTGAAGGCATTGAGGCCGACGTTTCCAACCGCGAGTTCCGCTGCATCACGGGCTCGTTCCAAGGGAAGCGCATCACGGTGGTTTCCACGGGCATCGGATGCGACAACATCGACATCGTCCTGAACGAACTGGACGCATGCGCCAACATCGACTTCAACACGCGCCTTGTGCGTCCGCAGCTCCGCAGGCTCAACATCGTACGCATCGGCACTTGCGGCGGCCTGCAGCCCTTCACGCCCTCCGGCACGTTCATCGCCTCCGAAACCAGCATCGGCTTCGACGGCCTCCTGAACTTCTACGCCCGACGCAACGAGGTCTGCGACCTTGCGCTGGAGGATGCCTTCTGTCGCCACATGGCCTGGACGGGCAACCAGTGCATCGCCCACCCGTACGTCGTGAATGCCGACGAGGAACTGCTTAACCGCGTCGCCGCTGCCGACATGGTGCGGGGCATCACGATAGCCTGCGGCGGCTTCTACGGTCCGCAGGGCCGTTACGTACGCCTGCCGCTTGCCGACCCTTCGCAGAACGACAAAATCATGCGCTTCGACTATACGGGGCGCAAGGTCACGAACTTCGAGATGGAGGGAAGCGCCGTTGCCGGCCTCTCGCGCCTCATGGGGCACCGCGCCCTGACGTGCTGCATGGTGATAGCCAACCGCGTGGCGCACAATGCCAATACGGACTATAAGGCCAAACTGGAGGAACTCATCCGCCTGGTGCTTGAACGCATCTGAGGGCGTTCCGGCACCGACGTCAGCGGATGCCGATAAACTTATGGGTTTGCAAGGATAGACGCCACTGCGGGTGCGCCTTCATAAAATCTACTGCCGCGCTTAGAATCTTCTGGTTCTGCGCGGCATTTCCCGTGTCGCAGGGCTGGAGGAAGCGATGGCTTGTCTCAATAGCGGAGTAGGGCGGGGGAGGCGTGCCGTCAAAGACGACCTTCAGCTCGTCGCATCTTGACAGCACGATGTCCGCATGGCGCACAAAGGCGTCCTTTGGGGACAGCGTCACCCAGTCGATGCCCTTAGGCAGGGCGTGCGTGCCGTTGGTCTCGACGGCGACGAATTTCCCCAGGGCATGGAGTTCGTCCACGAGGACGCCGTCCGCCTGCAGGGAAGGCTCGCCGCCCGTGAGAACAACGTGACGGGCGGGACACTGCGCCGCTTCCCTGACGATTTCCTCCAACGTCATCCGGCGGGCGTCGGCATGGGACGTATCGCAGAAGGGACACTGGAGGTTGCAGCCCGCAAAACGGATAAAGAGAGAAGGCGTCCCCGTGAAGAAGCCTTCCCCCTGAAGCGAATAGAAAACCTCGTTGATGCGATAGGCTGCGGTCATAGCGGCAGGTTTTCGCCGTCGTCCCTGACATAGACGGCCGTGTTTCCCTCCGACTCCTGGAACGAAACCTTGTAGCAGGCAGGAATCTGTTCGCAGATCCAGCGTGCCAGCTGTTCAGCCGTAGGGTTGAAATCTACGACGTCGTTTGCACAGCGGTGGTCAAGAAGTTCCTTCACCTTTGAAGAAACTTCCTTGAAGTCCACCACCATCCCGTTTTCGTTCAGCGTCTCGGCCTTGCAGTAAACGGTCACGATGGCATTGTGGCCGTGCATGCGTGTGCATTTGCTCTCGTAGTTGAGGCTCAGCTGATGGGCAAAGGCTATTTCGATGCGCTTTGAAATGTAAAACATAAGCAATGAGGTATGTTCTATGGTTGTTCGTCCTCCCATGGGGACACTTTCAGCGTGTGTACTTTTGAGAGCCGTGCGTGCAGGGGCTCCGCTCCCGAGCGCCGCACGCGCAGCGTGAGCACCTCGGAGAGCGCGCCGTACTCCTGCGCCGCGACGTCGGCTCCCGTCTCGCGTGCGATGCGCATCACGAGGTCCACGTCCGTATATGCGGCTTCCACGCGAAGGTCGGCCGTGACGGTACGCTCCGTTTTCTCCGCACGTTCCAGCGCTGCGGCTGCCGCCATCTTGTAGGCAACGCCCAAGCCGGCCGCTCCCAGCTGTATGCCGCCAAAATACCTTACGACGGCCACCACGACAAAGGAGAGTCCTGCGCTGCGTATCTGCCCCAGGATGGGGCGTCCGGCCGTTCCCGAGGGCTCCCCGTCGTCAACGGCGCGAAAGGTCTCGCCTTCGAAGCCCGTCGCATAGGCAAAGCATACGTGCCGCGCGTCGTAGTACTGCCTGCGCAGTTCCTTGACGTGCGCCAAGGCGTCCTCCGGCGTGTCAATGGGGTAGGCGAAGGCCAGGAAACGGCTCCGCTTTTCCGTATAGACGGCCTCGGAGGGTGCCGCAAGCGTCAGGCAGGTGTCGGGAGTGCTCAATTAGTCCTTGTTTTCGAAGTAGTAAAGGAACGTGGCAACACCTTCGACGGCGGGCTTTCGCTGTCCCTCAATCTCCATGCGGAAGCGCATGGCCGTCTTGCAGATGCCGCGCAGGTTCTGGATGTCGTCCATGTGGGCATGCAGGCGTATCCGCTGGCCGGAGAGCACGGCCTGCCCGTAGCGCATGTTCTCCATGCCGTAGTTCACCATCATCTTCAGGTTGTTCACCTCGATAATCTGGTTCCACAGGACGGGAAGGAGCGAGAGGGTGAGATAGCCGTGGGCGATGGTCTGCCCGAAGGGACTCTCCTTTGCTGCGCGCTCGGGGTCCACGTGTATCCACTGGTGGTCCAGCGTGGCGTCGGCAAAGAGGTTGATGCGTTCCTGGCTCACTTCAAGCCATTCTGAGGTTCCTAAGTCCTGTCCTTTGTACTTTTCAAACTCCTCGAAGGAGTTGATGATAATTTTTTCCATAATAAAATAAATAATGTGTAGTGATGACCTGAAAAATCAGTAGCGGCTGCGGCGCATCGTCAGCAAGGCGACGAAGAGGCTGATGACGGGTGCGGTGAAGAGCGTGGTGGAGACGACCATGCCGGCATAGTTGGCGGGCGAGAGCTCCCTGAGGGCTCCCACCACCTGCCCCATGTTCTCCGCCCCGGTGGCGGCGTAGAGGTCGTCGAAGTACCCCATGCCGTCAAGGCGCGCCACGAGTTCCTGGCTTTCAGGCTGTGCAAACATGGCTTCGAGACTGTTGAAGAACGTCCCGCCGTCCATGTAGCTGAAATAAACGAACACGCCCAGCGCTATCCACACGCAGGCGTAGAGCCCTTCCAGCAGGGTGTGGATGTAGCCGCTTCCGAAGCTGAAGGCTTCTCCCGGCCGGCAGGTCTTCTGGCGGAAGCGGATGGTGAGTGCTGCGGCCACGAAGGGCGAAAGCACCAGCAGCGTGTCGGTGGCAAAGGCAAAGAGCGGACGCTGCAGGGAGACGACGGTGAGGAGCAGCGTCGCGATGCCCCATGCCCCGAGAACGATGCCGTGCGTCATTGCATAGGCGTTGGCTTGCCGGAAGGTGTCTTTGCGTTCCATCTTCATGTTCGTTTTTCAGGGCGCTAAATTACGCCAAGTGCCGCGAAGAACCAAAAAAACGCCCCGTTTTAACGTCGAAACGGTGCAGGAATGTGCGAAAAAGGACACTTTTTTTTTGTTCTTTGGGCGTAAGGCTGTATTTTCGCGCGGTAAAAAACAGACTGCATCTTGGCTAAAGAGACAATCTCCCCGCAACCCGAATCTCGTCCGCGTCGCCGCAAGGGGCGCGTGATGGGCTACCTCTTCACGTTTCTGCTGGGCGCGGCGGCGGGATGCGGTGCCTCGTACTACTTCCTGCTGCAAGCGCAGCGGGACGATGCGGCGGAGCAGCGCGCCTTCCAGGCATTGGAAAACAGCAACGACAGCGCTGACTTCCGCGCGTTCCTGGAGCGCTTCCCGGACAGCGGCTATGCTGCCGACGTACGCCGCCGCATGGAGCAGCTTTCTGCGATGGAGGAAGCCTGGCGGCGCATTGCCGCATCGCAGAACCCGGGCGACTTCAACGCCTTCAAGTCCCGTTTCCACCATCCTTACTACGACAAGCTCTGCGACGTGAAGGTGGACTCGATTGACTGGAAGGTGGCCGTGAGGGACAGCACGGTGGCGTCCTTTGAGCACTATATGGCCATTCACCCGGACGGCATCTTCTATGCCGAGGCCACCTTCGCGGCGCGACAGGCCGAGAAGCGCGAAATCTCCGATGCGGAGCGCGAGATGGTCATCAGCACCCTGGACGGCTTCATGAGCCTCCTCGGGCGCGGCGATACGGAGACCATCATCGGCTATCTTCCCGACGTGATGGACCAGTTTCTGGAGAAACACATGGCCACGCGCGGCGACGTTGTCCTGATGGTGGAGAAGATGTTCGGCGGCGACGTCCGCGAGTGTACTTTCAGCCGCACGGGAGACGTTGAGATACAGAAGCGGATTCTGGCAGGAAAGCCTGCCTACAGCGTTCGCACGACCTACACGGGCGACATCTCCCTCAACGGCGGAGACGGAAGCCGCCACAAGACCTACAACGTCAAGGCGGACGTCGGCGAAGGGCATCTCGTCCGCTCGCTGACGATGAGCTGAAAAGAAATTCGCTATGACTTGAGAATCAATCTTCCCGCAAGCGGACATTAAACAAGCACTATAAGACAAACAAACATGCATGAAGATATGAACATTTCCATTGTAGTGCCTCTCTACAACGAGGCAGAAAGCCTTCCTCCCCTCCACGAGTGGATTACGCGCGTGATGAAGGAACACGGCTTCACGTACGAGATTATTTTTGTCAACGACGGCTCTACGGACGCCTCATGGGAAGAGATTCAGAAGCTGGCAGCTTCCGACGACCACGTTCACGGCATCAAGTTCCGCCGCAACTACGGCAAGTCTCCCGCGCTGTTCTGCGGATTCCGCAAGGCCGAAGGCGACGTCGTCATCACGATGGATGCCGACCTCCAGGATTCCCCCGACGAGATTCCCGAGCTTTACCGCATGATTACGGAGGACGGCTACGACCTCGTCTCCGGCTACAAGCAGAAGCGCTACGACCCCCTCTCAAAGACGCTCCCCACGAAGCTTTTCAACGCTACGGCGCGCAAGGTGAGCGGCATCCACAACCTCCACGACTTCAACTGCGGCCTGAAGGCATATCGCCGCGACGTGGTGAAGAATATCGAGGTCTATGGCGAGATGCACCGCTACATCCCCTGGCTTGCGAAGAATGCAGGCTTCGGCAAAATCGGGGAGAAGGTGGTTCACCATCAGGCCCGCAAGTTCGGAAAGACGAAGTTCGGCGGCCTGAACCGCTTCTTCAACGGCTATCTGGACCTGCTCTCCCTCTGGTTCCTCAACAGTTTCGGCCTGAAGCCCATGCACGTCTTCGGCTTCCTCGGGACGCTGATGTTCATCATCGGCTTCCTGGCCGTGCTTGTCGTAGGCGGCGTAAAGCTTGTTGCCATCTGCAAGGGCGTTCCGGCTCCGCTGGTGACCAACTCCCCGTACTTCTACATCGCGCTGACCATGATGATTCTGGGCACGCAGCTCTTCGTGGCCGGCTTCCTCGGCGAACTCATCTCCCGCAACGCCGAGGGGCGCAACGACTACAAGATAGAAACCGAAATCTGATGAACCATATGCGTTCTGCCTGGCTGCACGTATGTCGCTTTCATAAGCCCGTGGCCGCTGTGATGGTGGCAGGATTCTTTGCCGCCTGTTCCAGCATCGACTGCCCCCTGGACAACATCGTGGGGATGACCGTCACGCTCTATTCCTCAGAGAGCCGCACGCCGCTGACGCTTGCGGATTCGCTGACGGTGCGCGTGGCCGGTTCGGACACCATTCTGCTGAATCGCGGCTTCGCCCTGAGCTCGTTCATTATGCCCCTGCGCTATGCCACAGGTACGGACACGCTGCTCTTCCGCTTCTCAAACGACAACGGGCAGTCCGCAACGGACACGATATTCCTCAGCCAGGAGGTGCGTCCCCACTTTGAGAACATAGACTGCCCCGCCGCCATCTTCCACCAGCTGTGCCGCGTGCGCTGGACATCCCACGCCCTGCGCGAGATGCCGCTCACGGTGGACAGCGTGGCGCTGCGACAGACGTTAGTAAACTACGACAACAATGAGAACCTTCGCGTATATCTTCGCTCTACTGCTTCTGAGTAGCCCGGTGCTGCGCGCCCAGACACCCGGCGACAACCGCCCGAAGGCGGAGGCCGGGAAGGCGCAGAAGGCCGTTGCCGACACGCTTGGCGGCGGTGCAGCCCGCCGCGCGTGGCATCTCAGCGTGGGCACGGACCTCGCAGGCGCCGTCCTCGCCGCCGCCACCGCCTACGGTAGCCTTGAGGGCAACCTGCGCCTGAACCTCCGCGAGACGTACTTCCCGACCGTCGAGGCTGGCCTCGGGCTCTCCGACCACCGGAACGAGGAGACGCAGATCCACTATCGCACGCGTTCGCCCTACTTCCGCCTGGGTTGCGACTACAACTTCCTGAACGACAAGACTTCCGGCAACCGCGTCTTCGGCGGCCTGCGTTATGGCGTCAGCCCCTTCAGCTACGACGTGGACGGCCCTGCGCTCCACGATGCCGTCTATCACGAGGACGTTCCCTTCTCCTACAAGGGACTCAGCGCCTGGAGCCATTGGGCAGAAATCGTAGGCGGCATCGAGGCGCGCGTCTGGGGCATCCTGCATCTGGGGTGGAGCGTGCGCTACAAGCTCCGCATCTCCGAGAGCACCACCACCGTTGGCCACGCCTGGTACGTTCCCGGCTACGGCAAGAGCGGAGGCAGCGTGATGACCGGAACCTTCAACGTGAGCATTGACATCTAAAAACCAAAAACCTAAAAACCTAAAACCCAACAAACCTAAAAACCAACAAACCTATATCCCATGTCCCGCCATACACAACTTCGCCGCATCCTCTCCGTCGCCTTTCTCCTCTTCCTCGTTGCAGGCACGGTGCTGATACTCCGCCGCTCCTCGGCGCAAGCCGCTGCGTGGCAGGAGGACGAGGGGCCCGTCTTCGGCACGTTCTTCAGCGTGAAATACCAGAGCCCGCAGCGCTTCGACAAGGAGATTCGCGAGGTTCTGGCACAGGTGGACGCCTCCTTCTCCATCTTCAACGACAGCTCCACCGTCTCCCGCATCAATCGCGGCGACTCCCTGTTCTCCGACACGCTCCTTGCCTACGCCCTCGTCTGGGCAACGCGCATTGCCCGTGAAACGAACGGTGCCTTCGACTACACCGTAGCCCCGCTCGTCAACGCCTGGGGCTTCGGCTTCAAAGGCGGCGACTTCCCCACGCAGGCACAAGTGGACAGCCTGCGCGCCTTCGTCGGGCACGAGAAAGTCTATTGGGAGCACAGCATGGAACGCGGCGGCCTCATCCGGCGCGAGGACCCGCGCACGATGCTCGACTTCGGAGCCATCGCAAAAGGTTACGGCGTGGACTGCGTCGCCCGCCTGCTGGAGCTTCGCGGCGTGCGGAACTACTACGTCATGATAGGTGGCGAGGTCTTCGCACGCGGCAAGAATGCCGAGGGAAAGGACTGGGCCATAGGCGTTGAGGAGCCCGTGGACAGCAAGGGCGAGCTTTCCGCATCCTACAGCCGGGTGCTCCACCTGACGGACTGCGGCATTGCCACCAGCGGCAACTACCACAACTTCTACTACCACGAAGGCAAGAAGATTTCCCACACCATAGACCCGAGAACGGGCCGTCCTGCCGAGACTCCCATGCTCTCCGCCACCGTCATCGCTCCCACCTGCATGCAGGCCGACGCCTATGCAACGTCGTTCATGGTGATGGGCCCCGACAGCGCACGCGCCTTCCTCGCCACGCATCCCGACCTCCGCGCATACCTCATCTACGAGGAGAACGGCGAACGCCGCACCTGGCAGTCGCCCGGACTAAACTAAAACGACGAACCCCATGTCAACTCCCAACAACCTGCTCCTCCTGCCCCTGCTGCAAGGACTCAGCCGAAAGGAACTGCTCCAGATAGCCGGACGCGTCCGCTTCAACTTCCGGAACTTCAAGCGCGAAGATGTCATCGTGCGGCAGGACGAGGCGTGCCGCAGCCTCCTCATCGCCACCTCCGGCGAGGTATGCGTCACGCGGCACAGCGACAACGGCGACTACCAGCTTTCCGAATGGTACCCCGCACCGCTTGCCATCCAGCCCGAGTCCCTCTTCGGCTGGCGCACGCACTATACGCACGGCGTCGTGGCTTCCACCGACGTCAGCCTCCTGGAAATCGACAAGGACGCCGTGCGCGACGAGCTTTTCAGCTATCCCGCCTTCCGCCTGGGCTTCCTCAACCACATCTGCTACGACGCCCAGCGCAGGGAAGGCATGCTGTGGCGCGAAAACGGCCGCAGCCTCCCCGAGCGCCTCTGCCACTTCCTCCTCCAGCGATGCCAGCGCCCCTCCGGACGCAAGGAGCTGAAAATCCGCAAGGCCGACCTCGCGACCCATCTCGGCACCTCCGTCCGCTACGTCATACCCCTCCTGCACACCTTGCAGTCAAAGGAACTCGTGGAGCTCATGCGCGGACGCCTCTGCATCCCCTCCCTTGAGCACCTCGTCGCATACGTCGCGGCCACGAGGCAGAAGCCCTGATGCCCGTTTGCCCGGGATTGCAGCGAGGATTATCACCGGGGACTGTCGGCCGGGGATTTCGGGACAGCCTGGAACCCTGAAGTGCAGCCAAAACGCCGGAAAACGCCGGAAAATGTGCGGGAGCAGCATTTTTTTCGTCCAAAAATTTCTTGTATTGACAAAAACTGCTTACTTTTGCACCCGCTTAACAACCAAGGAGAGGTGCTCGAGTGGTTGAAGAGGCACGCCTGGAAAGCGTGTAACCGGCAAAACTGGTTCGTAGGTTCGAATCCTATCCTCTCCGCAGTAGTTCTTTTAAGTTTGACAGGTTGAAGTTCGCTGTTTCCATCATTTTGGGACGTGCGAACTTCTTCTTTTTCTGCTCCCGTGTTCCCGTTTCCCCCGGGCTGAGGCGCATCTTTGCGGCTCGAAAACCCTGTTTTGTGCGCAGGGCACGCAGGTTTCGTCGGACATGCGGGCGGCATGGCGGGGTGCCCCCTCGTCCAGACGCAGTGCAAAGATACAAAATTTTGGGGCGTTTTGCAAGAGTCTGGCCCCAAAAAGCACGCAAAAAAGCACCCCCCTAAAGGGGGTGGCGGCGGATACAGTGATACAGTGATACAGAATACAGTTTTCTCATGAGCACAGTGCAAAATAGGCTACACAGAGGTTTATAATATATATAATAATTACTATAGTAATTATTATATATATTATAAGTTATACTCCCGTATCTTCCGCACGCAGTGCATTGGCTCACAAGAAAACTGTATTCTGTATTCTGTATCAATTCTCACCCCCTTTAGGGGGTGCTTTTTCCGGTGCTTTTTTCGGCATTTCGCTTGGATTTGCCTTCCTGCGACTGTATCTTTGCAGTACGGAAATCCCCCGGCAGCAGGCGGCAACCGGGGGACGAAGTTCGCTCTATGACTTACGGTATGTCCTACATATTTTTTAAAGGACGGGGGGGAGAGACCGCCCGCCAGAGAACGCTAAATGAGGTATTGCGAGGAGATGCTCTCGTTGCAGACGACGCGGCGGATGGTCTCGGCGAAGATGCCCGAGCAGCTGAGCTGGCGCACCTTGCCGGAGTGGCCGCGATAGGGGATGGAGTCGGTGAAGATGATTTCGCTCAGGGGCGAGCTCTCCACGCGCTCGTCGGCGGGGCCGGACATGATGCAGTGGGAGGCCATTGCGCGGACGCTGCGGGCTCCGTTGTCCATCATGAGCTTGGCGGCCTTCGTGATGGTGCCGGCGGTATCGACGATGTCATCCACGATGACGACGTCCATGCCTTCCACGTCGCCGATGATCTGCATGTCGCCAACGACGTTGGCCTTCTTGCGGGTCTTGTGGCAGAGGACGAGGGGGCAGTCGAGGTACTTGGCGTATGCGCTGGCGCGCTTGGAGCCGCCGACGTCGGGGGAGGCCATGCAGAGGTTCTCGAGCTGCAGGTTCTTGAGCCAGTCGAGGAATACGGTGCTGGCGTAGAGGTGGTCAACGGGTACGTCGAAGAAGCCCTGCTCCTGATCGGCATGGAGGTCCATCGTCAGCAGGCGGTTGATGCCGGCGGCGGAGAGCATGTCGGCTACGAGCTTGGCGCCGATGCTGACGCGGGGCTTGTCCTTGCGGTCCTGGCGGGCCCAGCCGAAGTAGGGGACGACGGCATTGATGGTCTTGGCGCTGGCGCGCTTGGCGGCGTCGATCATCAGGAGGAGTTCCATCAGGTTGTCGGCATTCGGGAAGGTGGACTGCACGAGGAATACGTCGCGCCCGCGGATGGACTCCTCGAAGCTCACGACGAACTCGCCGTCGGCGAAGTACGTCACCTGCATGTTGCCCAGCGGGCACTTGAGGTCGTTGCAGATTTTTTCAGCCAGGTAGCGCGTCCGCGTGCCGGAGAAAACCATGAAAGAATCGTTTGTCATAGGAGGAAGTGGTATTTGAAAGTGGATGGATGTGTGAGTGGCTGTGTATGTGTGATGTTGTTGTTCCGACCCCGAGGCTACTCGAAAGCTTTGCGGAGCCGCCGGAAGTGGGCGATGAGGTCGTTGAAGTCGGGGTCGGAGAAGATGTTCAGGCGGTTCCAGAGGTCGCCGAAGACGACGGCTCCCTGCACGCCGAGGTCCTTGAGGCGGAGGGCCTGCTCGACGCCGATGTTCCCCTGGGCGTATGTTTTCTTGTCGAAAAATCCCTGCCTGGCCAGTTCGCACATGCGGGGCTCGGGCAGGGAGGTGTCTTCCTGGAAAAAGCCGGAGAGCAGGACGTAGTCCACTTGCTGCCGGCGCTTTTCAGCCTCCTCGGGCGTGTAGCACGTGCAGCTGGTCTGCCCGCGATAGCGGCGGGGGAGTTCGGGATTGCGCTGGTTCAGGTGGATGCCGCGAAGGCCGTACTCGCCCTTCAGGTGGAAGTGGTCGTGCGTGACCGTGTTGCGTCGGCAGTTTTCGGGGAGGAGCCTGAGCAGGCGCTCGGAATAGGCGGCGTCGGTGCCAGGCTTGCGCAGATGAAGCATGTCCAAGCCTTCGTCGAACAAAGCGCTTAGGATATGATGCTCTTCAACAAAGAAATACGGCGTTGTCATTAGGATGAGCTTCATGCTGCGAGGTGTTTTTGCAGCGCAAAAATAACACTTTATTCCGAATCCGAGGCAAAAAAAGCGGACGAAAACGCGTGCCCTACGATTCTTTTACGTATTTTTGCCCCTGAACTTTCAAACTCAACCGTAAACTTAACGAAAACCATGACAGAAAACAACGAAAAACAGTACGTGATCGGCCTTGACATGGGCGGCACGAACTCCGTATTCGGCATCGTTGACCAGCGCGGCACCGTGAAGGCCACGAGCGTCATCAGCACGAAAGCCTATCCCGACGTGAACGACTACGTGGCAGCAGGCGTACAGGCCCTGCAGCCTGCGCTCGACCTCATCGGCGGCATCGAGAACGTGAAGGGTATGGGCATCGGTGCACCGAACGCCAACTTCTACAGCGGCATGATTGAATACGCGCCGAACCTCCTCTGGAAAGGCCTCGTGCCCATTGCCAAGCTCTTCGAGGACGCACTGGGCATTCCCGCCCGCGTGACGAACGACGCCAACGCAGCCGCCCTGGGCGAAATGACCTACGGCGTGGCGCGCGGCATGAAGAACTTCATCATGATTACGCTCGGAACGGGCGTCGGCAGCGGCATCGTCGTGAACGGCGAGCTCGTCTATGGCTCCGACGGCTTTGCCGGTGAGCTCGGACACGCCATCGTGGACCGCTCCGAAACGGCACGCGACTGCGGATGCGGCCGCAAGGGATGCCTTGAGACCTACTGCTCCGCAACGGGCGTGGCACGCACGGCACGCATGTTCCTCGAACAGAGCAGCGAACCCAGCCAGCTGCGCAACCTGAAGCCCGAGGATATAACCTCCTTCGAGGTTTACAAGGCAGCAGAGGCCGGGGAGAAGATTGCCAAGGACATCTTCGACTATACGGGTGAAATCCTTGGTGCCGCATGCGCCAACTATGCACTCTTCAACGCCCCCGAAGCCATCGTCTTCTTCGGCGGACTGACGAAGGCCGGCCACTGGATCATGGACCCCATCCAGAAGGCATTCGACGAAAACTCCCTCTTCACCTACAAGGGCAAGTGCAAGCTCCTCGTCAGCACGCTCAACGGCTCCGAGGCCGCCGTGCTCGGTGCCAGCGCACTCGGCTGGGAGTAAACCGCAGGTTGTCACCGGACCCTGCAGCGCACGTCGGCCCCAAGGGACGTAGTTCCAAGGTATGCCGGAGCGCCAAAGCAGGGCAAGGCCGCACAGTAACAGAACCGGACGGGCATCTTCATTGAGCCCGTCCGGTTTGCATACGATTCTGTTTGCGCCCTATTCCGATTTTCCCGGCTCCGTCCCCACACGCTCAAAGAGCATTTCCGCCTCCGTCTTGTAGAGCTTGTGCCGGATGGCTTTCTTCACCTCGTTGCCGCCGACGGCGCGATAGCGGAAAGTGGAGTCGGTGAGCTGTGTGAAGAGGATGTCCTGCGCATCGCTGCCGATGTCGTTCGTCATGCGCAGCAGGGCCTTGTTGCCGTCAACCTTGTGGGAAAGGAGCATCCACGTGCCGTAGAGATTCTCGTTCGTATCGCCGACCATATACCCGCCCACAGGCCCCAGAAACTCAAAATGGGGCACCAGGAGGCTGTCGCCGTAGAGGTCGAGGCAGAGCGTGATGCCGCTCTCCTTGGAATAGAAACGCCCGCGAAACGGCTCGTCGGCAAACGTGAAGAGGCTGAAGGCCGCCAGCGTGGAAATAAGAAGGATGGCTTTGCGCATAGACGGAAGCATCTGAGAGGTTAAGGGAAAGACAACGTTAAATCCCGGAATGGAATATCAGCGTGGCGCCGCCGATGTTCACGACGTCGCCATCGTGCAGCAGGACCTGCTCCTTCAGGCCGAGGATATTCCCCTGGTAGAAGGTGCCCGTGCCGCTGGGAGCGTCCTTCAGCGAAAACTGCATTTCGCCCTTGCGGCGCGATACGTTGACGATGCAATGCGTCGTGTCGATGCTCGGATCCACCGTCTTGAAGGCTGCGTTGGCCTGCGTTCCCTTCACGCTGCGGCCGATGACGTTGGAGCCTTCGCAAAGCGGAATCTCCTGGCGCAGCTGGAAGGCGTTCTCAAGCACCACGAAGTGCGCCGGGACGGCTTCGCTCCCGGAGGCTGAAGGGGTGGGGGATTTCGGCTGGGGAATGCGCAGGCGGAACTGCTTGTGGCATTCGGGACATTCAAAAACGAGGACGCGACCGGGCTCGTAGGCCGTTTCGTCAAACAGGATGGCCTCGTCGCACTTGGGGCAGCGAATCTTCTTCATCGTGAGTCAGCGACGCGAAACCCAGGCTTCGCGGAAATGGGGGTTGGAACGCAGGGCACCGGCAAAGGCACGGGCTTCGCTCTCGGTGGAGAAAGTGCCATAGACCACTTTCTTGGACTTGTGGTAGGGAACGATTTCAGCCGAATTGAAACCTTCCCGCTGCAACTGGGCGACAAGTGTCTCGGCACCCTTCAGCGCAACGCCCGTAGCCAGCACCAGCGTGTACGTGCCTGCGGGGGCCGCCAGCTGTTCAGCGGTTGCAGCCTGCTGTTCTTTGGCTGTCGGTTGGCTGTTGGCCGTCAGCTGCTTTTCGGCAACGGCGTCCTGTGTTTCAGGAACGGCGTCCTGCTTTTCAGCCGTGATGGCTTGTTTTTCAGCACCTGCGGTTTCGTTCTGCACCTTCTGCGGTGCAATCACGGAGGCCGCAACGGTCAGCTCCTGCGCGTCGCGGTGCTCGGGCAGAGCCCAAGCCAGATAGAAGAGCACGCCCACGATGGCGGCTGCAACGTAGTTGGCCAGCTCGCGGTTGATGCTCAGGTGATAGTGCTTGTCGTCAGCAACCTTGCGCGCGGGACGCTCTTTCCTGTTTGCCTGAAGAAGGCTGTAGGAGCTTAGCCCGAAGAGCTTCGGGGCGGTGACGCCCGCCGCCAGCGGCTCGAAGTCGTAGCGCCCGTCCATGTCCATACTCAGGCGACCGATGCCGTGAAGCTCTACGCTGCCGTCAGTCTGGATGTGACGCTTCATCTCGTCCACAGCCTTCTCAATCAGGCGCACCGTCTGGGGATACGTCGTGCTGTGAACGCGCATGTAGGACTGCACAAGGAGCCCGTCGTTCAGGGTGAGCTGCGGATTGAAAGCCACGCTGCGATAAGGAGGCAGGAACAGCTGTTCGTCCTCTTCGTATCGGGCTGCAACGTATTGTGTGACAAATCCGCCTAAGCGCGGAACAATCACGCAATTATGCTCTACCAAAAGACTTTCAATATGTCGGAAAAGCTCTGTCATCGCCGCAAAAGTACGCAAAAACACGGGATTTCGGACGCTTTTGGGCTCGGTTTTTTTCGAAAAAAAGTGCCGGAGAACACACTTATTCCGGCACAATCATTTGTTGCAAAGCGAGATGCAAAATTTAGATGAAGCGTTACTTCTTGTGGCGGTTCGCACGTCTCTGCCGGATGTCGGCTTTCTTCTTCGCGGAGGCGCTTCCGTGTGCGCCCGTGATGTAGGACTTCTTCTTGGCTTTCGTCTTCACCTTGGTTTCTCCTGCGTTCGCGCGCAGCTTCTCGCCGCTGAAGACGATGCCCGTGGTCATGGCGCGCTCTATTTCTTCTCTTCCTGCCTTACGCATAGTGCTTTCTCTTTTGTTGGTTTGTGACTTGTTGGGAGGTGTTTGTGGCTTGTTGGAAAATGTTTTTGCCTTATATAAAAATGTTTTTGCCTTATATATAATTATTGTGTGGCTTTTCGTCGGCATAGTGCTGCGGCCTTCATCTGAGGAGCCTGGCCTGATAGACGAAGCAGTCCTTGAAGACTTCCTGCGCCTCCTCGGGACGGCGGCGAAAGAGGCCGAAGACGGCAGAGCCGCTGCCGGACATTGAGGAGAAGACGGCTCCCATGTCGTAGAGCGTGGCCTTGATGGCCGCAATGCGGGGGTGAAGACGGAACACGCTCTCCTCGAAATCGTTGGCTATGCTGTCGCGCCAGGTTTCCACAGGCTTCTGCAAGGCTTCGCGAAGCGGCTCGCGCCCCTTTTCGCCCCTCAGGACGGGACGCGGGCGTACCCCCCGATAGGCTTCCGCCGTGCTGACGAAGTCGTCCGGCTTCACGAGAAGCAGTTCCCAGCCCTTCAGGCTCAGGGCGGTCGGCGTGAGAACGTCGCCGATACCCTCCGCGAAAGCTGCCTGGCCGCTGACGAAGAAAGCGCAGTCGGCACCGAGCTTCGCCGCGCGGGCTTCAAGCTCCTTTCCGCTCAGGCCGAGGGCATACATCTCGTTGAGCCCGCAGAGCGTTGACGCCGCATCGCTGCTTCCGCCGCCCAGTCCTGCACCCGTCGGGATGCGTTTGCTCAGGTAAATCTCCGTCGGAGGGAGTTCGGGAAAGTCGGCGCGCAGGTTTTCAAAGGCCCTGACGACGAGATTGTCCTTCGCCTCGCCCTCCACGTGGTTTCCTGCCAGGTGGAGCTCCCACGGCCGGTCGCCTTCGCGGGACGGCTTCAGCTCCAGCGTGTCGTTGAGCGGAATAGGGTAGAAGCACGTTTCCAGGTCGTGGTATCCGTCGGGACGTTTCCGGGTGACGTAGAGTCCGATGTTGAGTTTTGCGGGAGGGAATAGTAGCATACGAAGCAGATTGTGAGCGTGTACCGAAACATTTCGCCACAGCTTTCACGGACAACTTGCCTGCATTCAAGTAGCAATCTGTGAAAACTGTGGCGCTTGATGGGGTGCGGAAAGCGAGGGATTCGAACCCCCGGTACGGACAGGCCGTACAGCAGATTTCGAGTCTGCCCCATTCGACCACTCTGGCAGCTTTCCTTTGGAGTTTCGGCCTGCAAAGATAGCACCTTTTTCGGAAGTCGAGCAACTTTTCAGGCCGAAAAATGCAAAAATATGCTTTTCAACGGATGTTCAGAGCAAGACTTTGTACGTGCGGTCACCCACGACGGCCACGAAGAGGCCGCGCATGGGGCAAGTGGCGGGAGTCTGCCGAACGCCCGAGATGTTGTAGAGCATCACGGTCTCTCCGGTATCGCGCAGCACGAAGCGGTCCTGGCGGGCGCTGATGTCGTTCTTCGTGAGTTCGGGGTAGGAAATGCCGTCCTGCACCTTCGCTTCGGCATCGGAAAGGACTACGGCATAGCGGCATCCCGCATCGGTCGTGTTTGTACCGTCGCCCCAGTTGAGCACCATCCAGTTGCGCGAGGCGGCACCCTGATTCACCTGCGACGTTCCGTTCACGACGGCGAAGAGACAGCCCATGATGCCGTCCGTCAGGAGGTTCCAGCCCGTAGCAGGCGGCGTTGCGGCCGTCTTGAGCTGCAAGGCGGGTTTCTGGACAGCGCCGGTCACGAGGTAGGTGCCGTCATAGCGGTTGACGAGGTCGTAGGAACCGTCGGCGCGAAGCACGAACTTCCATTGCGAACGCTCTGCCTGGGGCGTTGTCTCGCCGACGAGGCCGGAGCCCTTGTTCGTGAGGTAGCGGTTGTCGCGTCCGGGCGTGTAGAGCTGGTACCAGAACGTCGTGTCGGAGCTGCAAAGCGGCTGGCGAAGGGCTTCCAGGCGCGCGGAGAGCATTTCGGCCTGTTCGCGGTGGGAGCTGTAGAGGTTTGTCCCCTCGTATCGCGACGCCGAGATGTCGTAGAGCTGCGGCGTGCTGAGGTAGCCCGTCTCGATGTTCGTCTGGCTTTGTACTGCGCCGTAGTTGCAGGGCTCGATATACTTCCAGTCTTTCGTGCGGAGGGAAAGCGTGCGTGCCTGCGACATCTCGGCCACGAACTCGCGGTCGGCATCGTCCTCGCCGAGCCACGTGCTGAGATGATTCTGGCTGTCGTAGGCGCCGTCAAGGGGCAGTTCTGCGCCCACGAGGGCTGCAAGCGATGCGATGTCGTCAATGTGGCTGACGAGCGCCTCGGAAGTCTTGCCTTCCTTGATTCTTGCAGGCCAGTTGACGATGAAGGGCACAGCCGTTCCGGCTTCGAAGGCGCTGTACTTGCCGCCGCGCCAGGGGCCTCCGGGCTTGTGGCTTCCGGCGAGGGTCACCGCCTGGTCCTGATAACCGTCGTCGAGTACGGGGCCGTTGTCGCTGGTGATGATGAGAAGCGTGTTGTCGGCAATCCCGAGGCTGTCAAGGGCGGCTGCGATGCGGCCTACCGTATAGTCGAACTGCAAGATGGCCTCACCGCGAAGCCCCATCGGGCTCTTCCCGCGGAAGCGTTCGTGCGGATAGCGGGGCACGTGGACGTCGTTTGTGCAGAGATACATGAAGAAGGGGTGCTCCTTGTTGTCGGCCATGAAGCTCACGGAGTGGGCGATGATGCTGTCCGCGATGTCCTCGTCGCGCCAAAGAGCCTTGCCTCCACCTTTCATGTAGCCAATGCGTCCTATCCCGTTGACAATGCTCTGGTTGTGGCCGTGACTGGACTTGAGCTTCGTGAGCAGTTCGGGGTTGTTTGCCCCCGTGGGCTCGCCCTCGAAATTGCTCACGTAAGAGACATAGACGGGAGCCGATGCGTCGTAGTTGGCGATAGAGCCGTTCTCGATGAAGACGCAAGGCACGCGGTCGGCCGTTGCTGCCATGAGGTAGTGGTAGTCAAAGCCGATGTCGGCAGGCGTGCAGTCAAGCTTGGCGTTCCAGTCTTGCTGTGCGGTTACGCTTCCAAGGCCGAGGTGCCACTTTCCGATGGCTGCGGTCGTATAGCCGACGCTCCGGAACATGTCTGCGATGGTATACTGTTCCGGCCGTATGATGAGTCCGGCATTGCCGGCTGCGATGTCGGTGCCGGGACGACGGAAGCAATACTCTCCCGTCAGCAGGGAATAGCGCGAGGGTGTGCTTGTGGATGCCACCGCGTGGCAGTCGGTGAAGCGCACGCCGTGACGGGCGATGCTGTCAACGGCAGGCGTCTGCACGCGCGTAGCCCCGTAGCATGAGAGGTCGCCGTAGCCGAGGTCGTCAGCCACGAGGAGGATGACGTTTGGTCGCTGTGCTGTCTGGGCAAAAGCACCTGCGGCTAAGCCGAGACAGGGAAGAAGTAGTTGGTGCGGTTGCATGTCTGGGTATTATTATATATAATAATGTGTGTTTGTCAGATGCTGAGGATGGCGGCCCCGTATGCGGGCAGCTCCACCTGCACGAAGCCGTCGCGCAGAAGCGTCTGGCGAAGGCGTTTGCCCGTGAGGAGCTCGCGCGTTGTCGCCGTTTTCTCCTTCAGCCCAAGGACGTCGAAGGCGTGGGCGGGGATGCGGACGCTGACGCGCTCGGCATCTGCGCTGAAGTTTGCCACGACGAGAAGCGTCTCCCTGCCTGCATGGCGCAGGAAGGCGTAGTGGCGCTGGGGGTTCAGGAGCCCCTCGCCGCCGGGGTTGACGTACATGAGGTCGAAGAAGCTGCCTTCGCGCAGCGCCGCCGACGCATTTTGCAGCGAGACGATGCGCTGATAGTAGTCGTAGAGTGCGCGCTCGTCAGCCGTGAACGCGGCTTTTCCCCGAAGCAGCTTGCGGTAGGAAGGCACGCTCCAGTAGTCGAAGATGGTCGTGCGGCCGTCGTCGCCGCTGAAGCCGGAGGCTCCTTCCGCGCGTTCGCCGAGTTCCTGTCCGGCGTAGAGCATGAAGGGACTTGTTCCCAATGCGGCGCTGACGACGAGGGCAGGCAGGGCGCGGCGCGGGTCGCCTGCGAAGAAGGGGGAGGCGATGCGCTGCTCGTCGTGGTTCTCAAGGAAGTTGAGCATGTGGGGGCGTATGTCGTCAACGGCTTGCCAGCAGGAGGTGATGGCCGAAGCCGCCGTCTCGCCGCGCACTACGGCGCGCAGGGTGTCGTAAAGCCCCACTTTGTCGTAGAGATAGTCGAAACGTCCGCGATGCAGGTAGTTGCGATATTCCGAGGGGTTATAGACCTCCGCAATGAAGACGATGCCGGGATACTGCTCCTTCACACGCGGGATGGCGAAGCCCCAGAATTCAACGGGCACCATCTCCGCCATGTCGCAGCGGAAGCCGTCCACGCCCTTTGACGCCCAGAAGAGGAGTATCTCCGTCATCTTGCGCCAGGTTGAAGGCACGTTCTCCCACGTCTGGTCGCCGGGCGTCAGCGGGAACCACCTTGTGCGGCTGTTTTGATAGTCAACGCCGTAGTTCAGCTTCACGGTCTCGTACCAGTCGTTGTCCGAGGGCCATGCGTCGAAGTGGTCGTTGCCCGTGACGCGGGCGGGACTTTCCGTATAGGGCGCGCCGTGCTGCTGCGCTTCGGGGGCCCGGGCGGCGGAGATGTTGTCAAGGTGGAGCGTCTCGCCCGGTATGTAGTAGAAGTTGTTGTCGCGGTTGAAGGCGTCGCGCGGGTTGTCGTCCTGTCCGAGGTCGCGCACGCCGTCGGGACGTGCGTCGCTGAAGTACTGCCGCGCCACGTGGTTGGGGATGAAGTCCATCAGCATGCGGAGCCCGGCCTTGTGGGTGCGGGCGACGAGGGACTCAAATTCCTCCATGCGCCTTTCGGGCTCCAGGGCGAGGTCGGGATCTACGTCGTAGTAGTCCTTCACGGCATAGGGCGAGCCTGCGCGCCCCTTTACGACGGCGGGGTGGTCGCGGCGGATGCCCAGCCGCGAATAGTCCGTCTGCGTGGCGTGCTCAAGGAGCCCCGTGTACCAGATGTGCGTGAAGCCGAAGTCGTGGATGCGGCGAAGGCGCGCGTCCGTGAAGTCGGCCATTTTTCCCACGCCGTTCTCCTCCAGCGTGCCGTTCAGGCGGTTCGCGGTTTGCGTGTTGCCGTAGAGGCGGGGCAGGACTTGGTAGATGGTGATTCGTTCGTTCTGACTCATCAGGGGGAAGGATAGCAGGAAAGAAAGCCCCAGCAGGCATGCCCGCAGCGCAGGAGTGCTCCTCCGGCGCCTGCGAACCGTTCCCGTACGGCTTTCTTCCCTCATACGGTTATTGTCTGTCAATCTTCGATGCCGTTTACTTCGACTTCTCTTTCTGCGGCACGGGCTATTTTCACAATCATGCCCTGCAGGGCCTTGCCGGGACCGCATTCCGTGAAGCTTGTCGCGCCGTCGGCCAGCATGTTCTGCACTTCTTCCGTCCAGCGGACGCTGCTCGTGAGCTGCAGGATGAGGTTCTGCTTGATTTCCTCGGGGTCGGTGTGGCGGCGTCCGTCCACGTTCTGATAGACGGCGCAGCGGGGCGCGTGGAACTCGGTGCGGGCAATGGCGGCTTCAAGCTCTTCCTTCGCGGGTTGCATCAGTGGGCTGTGGAACGCGCCGCCCACGGGGAGCATGAGGGCACGCTTTGCGCCGGCGTCGCGCAGGATGGTGCAGGCTTCTTCAACGGCTTCCTTCGTGCCGGAAATGACCAGCTGCCCCGGGCAGTTGTAGTTCGCGGGCACCACGATGCCGCCTTTCTCCGCAGCCTTGCGGCAAGCGTCCTCAACGGTGGCATCGGGCAGGGCGATGATGGCGGCCATAGCGCCGGGAGCGGCTTCGCAAGCGCGCTGCATGGCGGTGGCGCGGGTGGCCACAAGGCGCAGGCCGTCCTCGAAGGTCAGGCATCCGGCGGCGGTAAGTGCGGAGAACTCACCAAGGCTGTGCCCGGCTACCATGTCAGGCGCGAAGTTGTCGCCCAGCGCGAGGGCTTTCACCACGCTGTGGAGGAATACGGCGGGCTGCGTGACGCGCGTCTGTTTCAGTTCTTCGTCCGTTCCGCTGAACATGACGTCCGTGATGCGGAAGCCCAGAATCTCATTGGCTTTCTCAAAATAGCTTTGTGCGATGGGGTGCGTCTCGCAGAGCGCCTTTCCCATACCTACGAATTGTGCCCCCTGTCCGGGGAATACGAATGCTTTCATTCTTGTTACTTGTTTTTTGCGGCTCGCCGCGCAGGCTGCGCGCGATGTCCGGTTGATTTTGGTTTGTTTTTGCGGGGCTAAGGTAGTACTTTTTATCCGTTCCGGCGAATTTTTCCGCCCGAAAGTTTGTTCCGGCAGGTTTTTTTCGGTTTTCGGCCGCTTCCCCCGAAGCCTTCCTTCCCGTTGTCCGAAGCCGTCGAAAATCCGTCCCGATGCCTTCAAGAGCGTCGCCCACCGCCGTGGGATGAAAAAACCACCGCCGTGGGATGAAGAAACCACGTACGTGGGACGAAGAAACCACCGCGGTGGTTTGTGGGCGGGATGCCTTCACGGCAGGCATCTGCTGCCTTCTGGCCACACGCATGAAGGCATTACGCGGTTCCTTTAAAGGCATTTTGCGGTTCCATAAAAGGCATTTTGCGATTCCATTAAAGGCATTTTTCGAGTCCCCGTAAGGCATCCTGCCGCGCTTGGGAAGGCACCGACGGGGAGGCGGAAAGGGCGGGGGAGTGAAAAAGTGCGCCGCAAAGGCACGATTTCCCGCAGGAAAGCCTACATTTGCAGGGAAAACGAAAACTTCCGGACCCATGAAACGCATACGCATCTCCCTTCTGCTCCTGGGCATGACGCTCCTGACACCTTCCCTCGCGCAACGCCAGCGCATCGGCCTGGCGCTGGGCGGCGGCGGCGCCAAGGGAGCCGCCGAGGTGGGCGTGCTGAAAGTGATGGAAGAAGAGGGCATCCGCCCGGACTTCATCGCTGGCACGAGCATCGGCAGCATCGTCGGCGGCCTCTACTCCCTTGGATTCAGCGCCGACTCGCTGCGCAACCTCTTCCACAATGCCGACTGGGCGGAACTCCTGAGCGACGGCTGGTTCCACTCCTCCGACGGCTACGGCTGGCTGACGGGAGGGGGCACGATTCCGATGCCTACGGACCGCTTCGGCAATGCCCAGCCGCGCACGGGACGCGACGCCGAACGCCCCTTCTGGCAGCGGGGCCTGGTGCGCGGAACGCTCATCACGCAGTTCTTCGAGCACCTGACGAAGCGCCAGAAGCGCAAGGACTTCGACCGCCTGCCCATCCCGTTTCGCGCCGTTGCGGTGGACATGAAGACGGGGCAGGAGGTGGTGCTCTCCCGGGGCGCACTTTCCGCCGCGATGCGGGCCAGCATGAGCATTCCCGCCCTGTTCGAACCGGTGGAGTGGGGCGACTGGATGCTCATCGACGGCGGCGCGAGGAACAACTTTCCCGCAGACGTCGTCCGCGAGATGGGAGCCGACGTGGTCATCGGCGTGGACCTGAGCCAGACGGGACGCCGCGCGCAGCCCGCCGCGCCTGAGCCCTCGCTCGGCATCTTCGACATTTTCTACAACAGCCTCGTGGGAATCCTGGGCCAGGACAAGTACCGCGACAACCTGCGGCGCACGGATGTCTATATCAACCCCGACCTCGGGGACTTCGGCCCCTACGACTTCACGACGTCGGCGGTTGACGAAATGTACCGGATGGGCTACGACGCCGCCTCGGAGCTGCGGCCGCTCCTGCGAAGCCTGAAAAGATAATTCCGCGCCGTAGGTTTGGAGTATAATATAATATTGTGTACTTTTGCACGCCCAAAAACAGGACGTGCCCCGGCGCTTCACGGCGGCGGCGCAACGCAAGGAACGAACTAAACACCAAAGAAAATGATAAAAATCACATTTCCCAACGGCTCGGTGCGCGAGTATGAAAGCGGCGTGACGGGTCTTCAAATTGCCGAAAGCATCTCCCCGTCGCTGGCGCGTGAGGTGCTGAGCTGCGGCGTGAACGGCGAAACGACGGAACTGAACCGCCCCATCACCGAGGACAGCGCAATCGCCCTCTACAAATGGGACGACGAGGAGGGAAAACACGCCTTCTGGCACACGTCATCCCACCTCATGGCGGAAGCCATACAGGAGCTCTGGCCCGGTACGCAGTTCGGAATCGGTCCCGCGATAGAGAACGGATTCTACTACGACGTGATGCCGCCCGAGGGCGTCACCATCCGCGAGGAGGATTTCCCCAAGATTGAACAAAAAGTAATGGAGCTTCAGCAGCGCAAGGAGGCACTTGTCCGCAAGAGCATCAGCAAGGCAGACGCCCTGAAGTTCTTCGGCGACAAAGGCCAGACGTACAAGAACGAACTCATCGCCGACCTTGAGGACGGCCACATCACGACCTACACGCAGGGCGACTTCACCGACCTCTGCCGCGGCCCACACCTCGTGACGACCGCGCCCATCAAGGCGTTCAAGGTGATGGCCGTCAGCTCCGCCTACTGGCGCGGCGACGAGAAACGCCCGCAGATGACGCGCGTCTATGGCATCACGTTCCCCAAGAAGAAGCTTCTCGACGAATATCTCCAGCTGCTTGAGGAGGCAAAACGCCGCGACCACCGCAAGATTGGCAAGGAGCTGGAACTCTTCATGTTCTCCGAAATGGTCGGCAAAGGCCTGCCCATGTGGATGCCGAAGGGAACAATGCTCCGCCTGCAGCTTGAAGACTTCCTCAAGAAGATACAGAAGCGCTACGGCTACCAGCAGGTGATGACCCCCCACATCGGTTCCAAGAACCTCTACGTCACCAGCGGACACTACGCCAAGTACGGCAAGGACAGCTTCCAGCCCATCCATACGCCCGAGGAAGGCGAGGAATACCTGCTGAAGCCCATGAACTGCCCCCACCACTGCGCCATCTACGCCTGGAAGCCCCGCAGCTACAAGGACCTTCCCCTGCGCCTGGCCGAGTTCGGCACCGTCTATCGCTACGAGCAGAGCGGCGAACTTCACGGACTGACGCGCGTGCGCGGATTTACGCAGGACGACGCCCACATCTTCTGCCGCCCCGACCAGGTGAAGGGCGAGTTCATGCGCGTCATGGACATCATCATGATCATCTTCCGCGCCCTGAAGTTCGAGAACTTTGAGGCCCAGATTTCCCTCCGCGACAAGGTGAACCGCGAAAAGTACATCGGAACGGACGAAAACTGGGAGAAGGCAGAGCGCGCCATCGTGGAAGCCTGCGAGGAAAAGGGACTTCCCGCAAAAGTGGAGTACGGCGAGGCCGCCTTCTACGGCCCCAAGCTCGACTTCATGGTGAAGGACGCCCTCGGACGCCGCTGGCAGCTCGGCACGATACAGGTGGACTACAACCTGCCCGAGCGCTTCCAGCTGGAATACACGGGCGAGGACAACAAGAAGCACCGTCCCGTCATGATCCACCGCGCACCGTTCGGCTCGATGGAGCGTTTCGTAGCCGTCCTCATCGAACACACCGCCGGCCACTTCCCGCTCTGGCTCACGCCCGACCAGTGTGTCCTGCTTCCCATCTCGGACAAATTCAACGACTACGCATACGACGTGAAGATGCAGCTTGAAGCCGCCGGCGTACGTGCCTTCGTGGACGACCGCAGCGAGAAAGTAGGCCGCAAGATACGCGACAACGAGCTCAAGCACATTCCCTACCTGCTCATCGTGGGCGAAAAAGAGGCTGCCGAAGGCACCGTCAGCGTCCGCAAGCAGGGCGAAGGCGACCAGGGAAGCCTCAGCATCGCAGACTTCGCACAGAAAGTCAACGACGAGGTGCGCGAAATGACAGAGCAGTACCAGAAGTAAAACCGCGCAACGGCAAAAGATACGAAAATGCAGGCCCTCGGAAGGTCACCGGACACGTTCCGGAGGCCTTCTGGAGGCTTGAAAAGCCTGCAAAATGGGAAATCAGAAATGGAAAAAGCCCCGCAACGTTTGGCATTTAGCATCTAAAACGCTGCATTTGAGCAAAAAAATCCATTTTTAATTTCTCATTTTGTGATTTATTCCATACTTTTGCGCCGCAAAAAACAAAACATAGCTATTCTCCCTACGTGAAGAACGACAAAAAGAAGCCGCAATACCGCATCAACCATCAGATACGTGTGCCCGAAGTGCGCATCGTAGGCGACGGCATTGAGCCGCAGGTGTTGCCCATCCGCGAAGCCCTTCAGCTGGCTGAGCACCAAGGCATGGATCTCGTGGAGATTTCTCCCAACGCCCATCCGCCCGTTTGCCGCGTGATAGACTATTCCAAGTTTATCTACCAGCAAAAGAAACACCAGAAGGAAATCAAGGCCAAGCAGGTCAAGATTGAAGTCAAGGAGATACGTTTCGGCCCCCAGACGGACGAACACGACTACGACTTCAAGCTCAAGCACGCCAAGGAGTTCCTTTCTGAAGGCAACAAGGTCAAGGCTTACGTCTTCTTCCGCGGGCGAAGCATTCTTTTCAAGGAGCAGGGCGAAGTGCTCCTCCTGCGTTTCGCCAACGACCTCGAGGAATACGGAAAGGTCGAACAAATGCCGAAGCTCGAAGGAAAGCGCATGTTCCTCTACCTCGCGCCGAAGAAAGTGACGAAGAAGGCCGAGGTGGAAGAGGAAAAGCCCGCCGCTCCCGTGAAAGAGAAGAAAGCGCCGCAGCAGAAAGCCCCGAAGGAATACAAAGGCCCCTGGGTGGAAGGCGACGAGTTCTGAAAAAAACAAGGAAATGCGCATCTGCGCTTGGTATTACGCGCAGCCGCTAAATAATAACAACCAAACAAAACAAAGAAAATGCCAAAAGTAAAGACTAATTCCGGTGCAAAAAAGAGATTCGCTCTTACCGGAACGGGTAAGATTAAGCGTCGCCACGCTTATCACAGTCACATTCTGACGAAGAAGACCAAGAAACAAAAGCGCAACCTCGACCATGTTGCCATCTTGGACAAGACAAATGTTAAACAAGTGCGCGAGCTCCTTTGCCTCCGCTAAACTTTAAAACCGTAAGAAACTATGCCAAGATCAGTCAACCACGTTGCATCACGTGCAAAGAGAAAGAGAATTTTGAAGCTGACGCGCGGTTACTTCGGAGCGCGCAAGAACGTTTGGACCGTTGCCAAGAACACTTGGGAGAAGGGTCTCACATACGCATTCCGCGACCGCCGCAACAAGAAGCGCAACTTCCGCGCGCTTTGGATTCAGCGTATCAATGCAGCAGCACGCCTTGAAGGCACCAGCTACTCCCAGCTCATGGGCGGCCTCCACAAGGCTGGCATCGAAATCAACCGTAAGGTCCTTGCTGACCTTGCAGTCAACAATCCCCAGGCCTTCAAGGCCATCGTTGACAAAGTGAAGTAAATCTGTTCACATATCTCTTTTTGAGCGGGAGTGCCACTGTGAAGTGCTGCTCCCGCATTTTTTATCCCCATACGCCTTGTAGGTCACAACAAAGGACGCGTGCATTTGCAAACGCGTCCTTTGAAAATTCCAGTTATATGCTTAGGGCTTCATTTCCCGTCACACATCTCCAGCACGAGCTCGCCGAAAAGCGTATTGGCCCACGCGAACCAAGAGCGCGTGAAGCGTTCGGGATTGTTGCAGTCGAAGGCTTCGTGCATAAACTTTGTGCCGGCATCTGTCCTAAGCAGCGTGTCAAGACATTCCTGACGCTCCGCAGGACTATTGCTGGTGAGCGCACGCACGATGAGGCTCATCGGCCAGACGTACTGAAGCCGCACGTGGGGCCCGCCGATGCCTTCAGCCGCCGTCCCCCGGAAGAAATAGGGATTGTCCTCCGACCATACGAAGCGCCGCGTGTTCTGATAAACCGGGTCGTCCGCAGAAACGTCACTGATGTAGGGAAGGGAAAGCAGCGAGGGAATGTTGGCATCGTCCATGAGAAGCGCGTTGCCGTAGCCGTCAACCTCGAAGGCGTAAATCTTTCCGTACTTGGGATGTTCCACAACAGCGTATTTGCGCAAGGCTCCCTCAACGTCGGCGGCCAAACGCTCACAGCTGTCAGCAAGTGCCCACTCGCGGTTTACGCGACGCAGTATCTCGGAACTTTTCCGAAGCACGCTAACCGCCATGAAGTTGTCAGGGACGAGGTAGGGCAGGAGGGTGCAGTCGTCAGAAGCACGAAAGGAGGAAACGATGAGGCCGCAGGGACGTGCGGGATGGCCGTTGCCGAGATTCGACTGCGTATCGTGCATGCGGTCTGTAACGCGCATGAAGGTATAGGGCGTGGTGCCGTCAAGGCGTTGCTGCTCGTGCATCGTCTGAAGCACCTTGCGAACGGCTTCCACCCAGAGCTTGTCGAAGGGGCGGGTGTCGCCGGTTGCCTTCCAGTAGCCGTGGGCAAGGCGCAGCGGGTAGCAAAGCGAGTTGAGTTCGTACTTCCGTTCGAAAACACCCGGCAGCATCATGGTTTCGTCGCTCGTCCAGTTGCTGCTCATCTCCTCGGGATTCTGCATGAAGGCATTTGCATAGGGGTCGATGAGGATGCTGCGGAACTGGCGCCGCAGAAGGCCGCGAACCAGACGCGCCAAATCCTCGTCCTCGGAGGCAAAGCGTAGATAGGGCCAAACCTGCGCGCTGCTGTCGCGAAGCCACAGGGCGGGGATGTCACCTGTGATGACAAACGTGTCGTCCTCGCCCCACGTCTTCACGGTGGTATCAAGCGTGTTGGGGAAGCATTGCTCAAACATTTCCGCAAGCTTGGGATTCTGCCCCCAAAGCTTCTGCGAGGTCTCGGCAATGCACTTTTCTATGACGGGGGACGTGAAGCAACGCTCAGAAGCCGCCGGGCGCTGGGCGAAGACGGGAAGTTGAATGAACAGTAAGGCGAAAGAAAGAATTTGCGTGCGCATATCAACAAATTATTGAAGGGAGAAAAAACTTTTTTGTCAGGAGAAAAGTCTATTTTCCTACGGAAGAAAATAAAGAAGGAGAGAGGCTTTGGCTCCCTCCTTCCTTTTAGGTATAGAATTCGTACGATTTACAGCAGGCGGCGGGCACCGTCGCCAATGACTACGTCAATGACGATGGGCTTCTTGCCATACTTGGCCTCGAACTTCTCAACGACAACCTTCTTGAAGTTGGGCACGAGCTCGTCGGCAACGAGGTTGATGGTGCAACCGCCGAAGCCGCCGCCCATGATGCGGCTGCCCGTGACGCCTTCTTCCTTCGCGATGTCGTTCAGGAAGTCGAGTTCCTCGCAGCTCACTTCGTATTCCTTGGAGAGGCCGTGATGCGTTTCGTACATCATCTGGCCTACGGTCTCGTAGTCGTCCTTCTCAAGGGCGTCGCAAACCTTCAGCACGCGGTCCACCTCGCCAATGACGTAGCGGGCACGCTTGTATTCGTCGGCCGTAACCTTGTCCTTCACTTCCTCAAGCATGTCGTAGTTGGCATCGCGCAGGCTCTTCACTTCGGGGTGGTTCTGTGCGATGACCTCAGCAACGTGTTCGCACTGCAGGCGACGCTCGTTGTAGGGCGAACCCTTCAGCTCGTGCTTCACGCAGCTGTTGACGAGGATGAGCTGGTAGCCTTTCGGATGCCAGGGGAAGTAGGCGATGTCGCCGTTGCGGCAGTCCATGCGCATGAGGTGTCCGGCTTTACCGAGGCAGGAGATAGCCTGGTCCATGATGCCGCAGTTCACGCCGATATACTTGTGCTCGGTGCGCTGGCCGACGCGGGCAAGTTCCATGCGCTCAATCTTGTTGTCACCGAAAAGGTCGTTCAGAGCGAAAGCGTAGGTGCTTTCAAGGGCTGCGGAGCTGCTCATGCCTGCGCCGAGGGGAACATCACCCGCAAAGGCGGTGTTGAAACCCTCTACGGGAACGCCGAGAGCCATCATTTCGCGGCATACGCCGTAGATGTAGCGTGCCCATGTGGCGGAGGGACCCTTCTCGTCGTCAAGGCTAAACTGTACGCGGTCCTTCAGGTCGATGGAGTAAGCGTCAACGTTGCGCGTGCCGTTGGGCTTGATTTCTGCAATCATTCCCTGCTCTACGGCACCGGGGAAAACGAATCCGTTGTTGTAGTCGGTGTGCTCACCGATGAGGTTGATACGGCCGGGGCTTGCATAGACGTTGCCCGTCGTGCCGTCGAAGTGCTTGATGAAGCGGCTTCTTACGTCGTCGATTGTAAGTTTCATAATTGGAAGCCCCCTCTAACCTCCCCCCAGGGGGAGGCTTTTGGTTAGGCGATTATAGGTTTACATTATTAATTATTATAGCGAGTTGGGAAGTCTCCCCCGGAGGGGGGGAGATTTAGAGGGGGCCTTACTCTTCGCGCTTGCTTACGCGGCTGCCTACGAGGGCATAGAAGAGGATGTATGCAGCGCAGAATACTACTACCCAGAAGCTGGTGATGTAGTTCGTGAGGTCGGCAACCCAACCCTGGATGGCCATCATCACGGCGCAACCGAATACCATCGTCATGAAGATACCGCTGGCAACAGCTGTATATTTGCCAAGGCCTTCAACGGCCATGTTGAAGATGGCACCCCACATGACGCTCGTGCAGAGGCCTACGAGCAGGAAGGCGAAAATACCCATAGGAATGGGCTGCCATACGAGTTCGAGCTTACCCCAGTCAACGCCCGGGAAGTTCACGAGGACATCCGTCGGAGCAAACATTCCGAAGAGGACGAGGCAGAGGGTGGCGATGCTGACGGTCGTAACCATGGCGCGGCTGCTGACTTTGCTGCCGATGGCGGCGCCTGCGAAACGGCCCACAAGCATCATGAACCAGTAAACAGCCACAATCATGCCGACCGTAGCGGCGGGAATGCCCAGGTTGTTGGCGGGATCGTTGAGGTACTGCTGCACAGCGTTCGGCGTGCCCACTTCGATGCCCATGTAGAGGAAGATGGCGAGAGCGCCAAGGGCAAAGTGACGGAACTTCAGGGCACCCTTGATAAGGCTGACCTGTACGGGAGCCTGTTCGGGTTCCTCAATCTTCGTGAAGAGAATGACGACGAAAGCCACAACGAAGATGGCGAGGGCGATCATCAGGGCAGGAGTAGCGTCGGAAATCTTTGCCTTCGTGGCGTCGGCGATGAGGGCACCCATGAGGATGTAGCAGCAAACGGCAGCCGTCGAGTTGAACACGCCGCCAATCTGGATGAGCTGATTACCCTTGTTGCCGCCGCCGCCGAGGAGGTTCAGCATCGGGTTTACAACGCAGTTCAGGATGCACATGGTCAGGCCGCTGATGAATGCGCCGAGGAGGTAAACGCCGAACACAAAGCCGATGTTCGAGCCGTCGCCGTTGTCAATCAGACCGCTGCACCACTGGATGAGGATGCCGACGATACCTACGACGAGGCCGATGAGCGCCGTCTTCTTGTAGCCGTACTTGGCGATGAGCATACCTGCGGGAATACCCATCACGAGGTATGCGATGAAGTTACCGTAGTTACCAATCTGTGCCAGCACGTTGCTGATTTCACCTTGGTTCTTGATAATGGTTGCCATCGGCGTGCAGAGGTTCGTCACGAAGGCAATCATGGCGAAGAGCGCAATCATTACGATAATCGCTCCCCATTGTTTAGCTTGTTTTGCCATTATTTGTTTGAATTTTAAGGTTGTTATTTTGTTTCTTGATTATTCAACTCCAAACTTGTAGATAGTTTTCTGCGTATAAACCTCGCCGGGCTTCAGTACGACGCTGGGGAAGTAGGGGTGGTTGGGGCTGTCGGGGAAGTGCTGTGCCTCGAAGCAGAGGGCGCTGCGGCGGCCGAAGGTGGCGCCGTGCTGGCCCTTGTAGCCGTCGGCCCAGTTGTCGCTATAGAACTGAACGCCGGGTTCCGTCGTATAGACCTCCATCGTGCGGCCGCTCTTCGGCTCCACGATTTTAGCTGCGAAGGAGAGTTCACCCACTTCGCGCTTGTTGAGGACGTAGCAGTGGTCATAGCCAGCACCGTTCTTGATTTGTTCGCAGTCGGCGTCGATGTCCTGGCCTACGGGCTTCGGCGTGCGGAAGTCGAAGGGCGTGCCTTCCACCTTGCGGATTTCACCCGTCGGGATGCTAGTCGCATCGATGGGAAGATAGAAGTCCGCATTGATTTGGCAGATGACGTCCATTGCGCTCGGCGTCGGGTTGGCGATACCTGCCAGGCTGAAGAAGCCGTGCGAGGTCATGTTGACAATGGTGCGCTTGTTCGTCGTTCCGCTGTAGTCGATGACGAGTTCGTCATCCTCGGTGAGCGTGTATTTTACGGTCATTGTCAGTTCGCCGGGGAAGCCTTCCTGATAATATGCGGAGACGTAGCGGAGCACCAGCGTGTGCTCGTTAACTTGTTCTGCATCCCAGACGCGGGCGTGGAAGCCCGTGGGGCCGCCGTGCAGGTGGTTCGGACCGTTGTTCACGGCAAGCGTGTACTCTTTCCCGTTGAGCGTGAATTTGCCGCGGGCGATGCGGTTGCCGTAGCGTCCTACGAGAGTGGAGAGGAAAGGCTCGGGGCTGGCGATGCAGTCGTCAATGCAGTCGTGGCCTTGGATGACGTTGGCATAGTTGCCGTCGCGGTCGGGTACCATAATGGCGACAATGGAGCCGCCGTAGTTTGTCACAGCCACTTCCATGCCGCCATCGTTGCGAAGGAAGAAGAGGTCAACCTCTTTGCCTTGTACTTCTTTCTGGAAATCCTCCCGGCGGAGGCCGCAGAGGGGTGTCTTGAGTTCCATGATATTTGTTATTGGTTGTTTAAATGTACATTTGTTTGGCAAAATTGGAGAAAACTTTTGAAATGGCAAAGGAATAGCACCATTTTTATACTTTAGTTAACAAAATTCCAGGATAATCCCAAGCGAAGGATGAGCCTGTTGAGGGGATAGTGGGGTACGAGGAAGGGCATGCCGCTTCCGCTGGAATAGTTCACGTGCGTTGCGCTGACATAGAAGCGTGTGCGCTTCAGGTGGAAGTTCGCGTAGGCATTGACAATGGGATAGTTGCCTAGTTTGATACGCTCGGCAGCATCCTGCACGGCAAACTGTCCGATGACGGGCGAATATGTCGGCGCATAGTAGCGCGTGAAGTAGCGCATGTCGGCTCCCAGTTCTGTGCGAAGCACTTTGGCGATGGTGAACTTCAGGTAGAGATTTGTCCACGCCGTAAAGAGCGGCAGGGGAAGGGCATCGTTGTCGCTGCTGGCCTGAAAGGTAAGTTCGTTCTCCCAGTTCAGGATGCCCCAGCGCAGGTTTTGGTTCAGCGTCAGCTGTGCCATCTGGAGGTTTGCGCTTTTCTGCTCCACACCGACGCCGAAGAGTGCGCGTTGTTCGTTGGAGCTGTTCGTATATGGGGTCTGGCGTTCTGCCAGATATGCGTAGTTCTGGATGCTTTGCAGGCTCAGGCGCAGACGCGTTTCCTTGTACGTGATTTCTCCTCCGGCGAAAATGCTTATCTGCTGGCTCAGGTCGTTGTCCCACCAGGCATTGCGCCCGTGATAGTGGCGCAAGTAGAAGTTGGGCTGCTCTCGGCGCAGAAAGCCGTCGAGCCTGACGCGGAGGCTGTCCCTTCGGAAGGGGATGCTGAGGCTTGCGTCAGCTTCAATGTTAAACTCGCCGAAGGTATGCCCGGAGGAACGCAGCTCGCCCAGCAGGTGGTAGTGCAGGCGCTGCCCCGTGTCGCGCATGATGGCAGCCCCGACGGACACGTAGTTCTCCGTGTAGGACTTTCCGTACGACCTGTTTGCTGCATCGTCCCATTCAGGAAGCGTAAAGCGGTAAAATTCGTGGCGTGCAAAGAGCCTGCCGCCAGTCTTCAGCCATTTGTTTGCGCCCTCCTGCAACTCAAGGGCCAGAAGGTTGTCAACGTGGATGTATTTTGTGAAGTCGCTTGCCGAGTCGGAAGGCATGTAAACATCCTTGAAGTAGGCGTTTCTCACGGCTGCCGACGCATTGGATATGAAGCGGCGGTTGTTGTGGTCGAAACGCAGGGTGTGGACGGCGAGCATGGGGCTCTGCCGCATCACGGTGTCGGCGGCCGTTGTCGTAGAGTCACGCATGGACTCGGGGACGGGGTAGTGCGTGCGTCCGAGTCGCAGGCGGTGGGTCAGATAGAACGTGTTTACATTCAGCTTGTTGTAGGATTTGCTGAGATTCATCGGCATGTCTGCTTCGCCGTAGCTCGTGGGGAATGCCTCGGGGTTTGTCACGTAAGTGTCATTCTCCAAGCCACCGTTTTCACTTGTTTTCAGGTGGTTGGCGTAGTACATGGCATGCATCTGATAGTCCGTGTCCACGTAGCTGCCGAAGAGGGTTCCGTTGAACTGCGATGTCGCCTGGCTGTCGTAGTATCCGCGTCCGTAGAGGTAGTCGAGCTTGAAGCCCAGCCCCAAGCGCTTGTTGACGTTGATGGAGTAGATGGCACGCAGGCGGTCCTCGCCGTGCTGCTTGTCGCCGCATTCCTGATAGGTGAGGTTCGTAAAGGGCGACTTCGTGTTGGTGAACATGAGCTGGTCGGGCTCACGAAGGAAATAGCTGTAGGGAAGCTTGAACACGAACTGCCCGTCCCATGTGTGCTGGATATTTTCCGTGAACAGGCGGCTGTAGCGCGGCGCCCCCAGGTTGCCGAGATAGTTGTAGCTTCCCGTCATGCCGTCTACCAGGGCTTCGTTTTGGAACAAATGGTGGACGGTGTCGTATTCCGTCGGCCTTATCGTCCCGAAGCGTCGCTCGATGTTCCATGCGTAGATGCCCTCGGGAACGCCTTCCGTGCGTACAGAGTCCGATGCGAAGTGGTCGCGGCGGGAGTCATCCTCCAGGATGGGCTGCTGCGCCCTTGCCGTCAAAGCGCAGAAGGCCACGAGGAGGAGGATGGCGGCACGGAGTTGCACACATTTCTTATATATATACAGGCAGGTATGGTATCTTGTCATTTCTGAAAAACGTTTTCTGTGTGTTGGTTTTTTATATGTTGTCGGCTCCGCAGTGGGGGCAAACGCCGAGCTGCTGCAACGGTGCTCCGCAAAATCCGCAGCGGAAGTGTGCCGTGCGGCGGCGGAAGTAGCGCAGCAGGGCGAACACCCAGTATGCCACGAGGATGACGTATCCGACGTAGATGGAAACGGTCAGCGTCAGCACGAGGTAGATGATGACGCAGACGCAGGCCAAGCCGGCGGCGTGGCTGAGGAGGTAGCCGCTCTCTTCCTCGCGCACCAGTTCCAGCGCGACGGCCACGCTCACGACGACGAGGAGCCACACGGAGGCCACGAAGAGCTGCATGATGGGCGGCAGCTCCTGACTGAAGGGATTGAGGGTGGGGTGGAAGTAGTATTCCACCCATGTGGTTGGCACAAAATGCTGTATGCTGCAATAGAGCGTCGTCACCGCCGACACCGTCAGGCAGAGCAGGGTGGGATAGAAGGAGCGGTAGGCCCCCTTCCAGCCTCCCGGTGCCAGCAGGCCGGCGGAGATACCCGTCTGCCGGAGGATATACCTGAGGGTGGAGGCGTTCCTATGCTTTCCCGTCAGTTTCTGCTGGCGCACCAGCATCGTCACGACAAGGGCGATGATGAACGCGCCCAGGATGCTGACAAAGATGATGGTGCGCTGGTCGCTGAAGTAGTGTATGAACTTGGAGATGGGCGCATCCGCAACGGCGAAGGCCATGAGGGCTTTCTCGCTCACCCATCCCTGCGTGTACTGGTCGCGCGCCACCTTCACCCAAATGGAGTCTATGGAGTCCGCGGGAACGTACAGGATATCGGCCACGACGAGGGGGTCGGTGCTGTTGATGAGCATGCTGTCCCTCACGCCCAGCAGGACAGCCTCCGAGGAGACGGCAAGGCCTTCCCTCACGGCGTTGTCCACATTTTGCTGCGGCGGCCGCACGCTCAGGCGCAGGGTGTCCGTCGCCTCGAAGTTGAAGCCTTTCCAGTAGTGGTGGCTCGTGCGAAAGGCCACGGAGTCGATGCCGCCCGTCTCGTCCGGCTCCCACGGTTCAAGCCTGTCGGGGTGCGAATAGTAGCATCCCGCCAGCATCACTACGGACAGGAGCGCAAGGAGGAGGGTCTGGATGTGCTTCATGCTTGTGATACCTTCATTTCGCATCGTTTGCAGTCAAATTCGAGGGGGAAGCGGCGTCCGTCGGGAAGTCGGAGGCTCAGCGGCTCGCGCCATGCAGGCTTTTTACCGCCGTAGCGCGTGCAGGCTCCGAGGGCATAGCGTATGCAGTGGCGGCATGTCATCAGGGTGGCGTCCGCAGGTGCCTTGATTTCAAAGGCAGGAGCAATTTCCTCCGCTCCGCATGCCTCGTAGAAGGCGCGCGCCTCGCGGTTGGCCACGTTGGCCGTGTTGTCCAGCTGGCGGGGGCAGCGGGGCGGCGTTTGCGGGGCGGACGTTTCCGCGTCGTCCTCAGGTCTTCTGGCGGGCTGTAGCAACAGGCCTTCCACCGCACGGCGTCGCCAGTCTCCCAGCTTTGACGCGGGGATGAAGCGTTCGCCCTCGGTCTGGATGCTGATGCTACCAGCTTCGTAGGGTGTGTCGCCCAGTCGGGAGAGCTGTCGGCGGACGGCCTCCTCCTGCGGCGTATGGGCTTCGGCGTGTTCGGCGTCTTCTTGCAGCGTGAAGCTTCGCCCGGCTTCGTCCTCCAGGTGCAGGGCATAGCCCGTCGGCGTTTCGCTGAGCCGCATGTCCAAGCGCATTTTCCTTTTTGCCGTCTCCTTCTCCAGCCTGTGCGTGAAGGCATAGTCAAGATTGCGGAAAAGGCGCGTGCCTACGGGGATGCTGACGCGCCTGGCAGCCATGACCTCCCCGCCTTCCACGCGGTTCACGCGCACGCCCTCCATCTTGCCCTCCGGCGTGAGGTAGCACAGGCCGTCGCCGGCGTGCAGCTGCACATCGCCGCTGACGAGGAAGCCAAGGCCTTGCCGCATGCGGCGTTCCACGGTGCCGACATACTCGCCGATGGCTTTCGGCGTATCCGCACTGAGCACGGGCGTGCGGCCGTGGAGGAAGTATTCCGTAAAGCCCCGGTTGAAGCTTTTTTCTAGGCGGGGCTCGAAGTCCGTCTCCGAAATCCCGAAGCTGCTGCGCACGAGGTCGTCCCTGCGACGGAGGATGTCGTCCATCCGGCGGCGGTAGTAGGCGGTGACGTTTTTCACGTAGTCCATGCCCTTCAGCCGTCCTTCTATCTTGAAGGAGCTCACGCCCGCGTCCATCATCTCCTCCAGCGAGCAGCTGCGGTTCATGTCGCGCAGGGAGAGCAGGTGCTTGTCGTGAACGACGGTGCATCCGTCAGCATCTTCCAGGTCGAAGGCGAGGCGGCAGAACTGCGCGCATCGTCCCCGGTTGGCGCTGCGCCCGAAGCAGGCTTCGGAGGCATAGCAGCGTCCGGAGTAGCTCACGCAGAGCGCACCGTGCACAAAGGCTTCGAGCTTTGCGGGGACAAAATCGGAAATCTCCTTGATTTGCAAGATGGAAAGTTCGCGAGCAAGGACTATCTGACGGAAGCCGCAGCGATGGAGAAACAGCGCTTTTTCGGGCGTTGTCACGTCCATCTGCGTGGAGGCGTGCAGGGCGATGGGCGGGAGGTCGAGGCGCAGGAGGCTCATGTCCTGCACGATGAGCGCGTCGGTGCCTACGGCGTGGAGTTCGCGGACAAGGCGCTCGGCGGCGGCCAGCTCGTCGTCGTAGAGGATGGTGTTGAGGGTGACATACACGCGCGCTCCGAACTGGTGGGCAAAGTCGCACAGGCGCCCGATGTCCTTGGCGGAATTTCCTGCGGCGGCACGCGCCCCGAAGTCCTCGGCACCGATATACACGGCATCCGCACCGTGCCGGATGGCCTCGATGCCGATGTCGGCGGTGCGTGCGGGTGCCAGGAGTTCTATGCTGCGTTCCATCTGTGTCCGTGCGTGCGTGTTGTGTGGCGCAAAAGTAGTTATTATTTGTGTGACGGCAAAATAATGCCCCGCATCGAAGCAATAATTTGGCGTTTGGAACGTTTTTATTGTTGTATGCACAGCAAGAATTCTTTTTCCCTCCTCCTGTCCGCCCTCCTTGCGCCCATGCTGGGCCTCCTGACGCTGACGGGCTGCATGGAGGACGAACCATTCACGGTGTCCGCCGGTGCCCGGCTCACGCTGAACCGCGACACCGTGGACCTCGGCACCGTCATTGCCGGCGGCCTTGCCGCCACGGACACGCTGAAACTCTTCAACCGGGGCTCCGAGGGCATCCGCCTTAGCCGCGTATGGCTGGAAGGCGGCGCGGCCTCGCCCTTCCGCGTCAACATGGACGGCACGTTCCTGTCCGGTGGTGAGGGCGGCGGCTTTGAAGTGCTGCGCAGCGACAGCCTCATAGCCTTCCTCACCTTCCACGCCCCCGATGCCGACGAGGATGAGCCCTGCACCTACGAGGACCGCCTCCACGTGCTGACGGAGGGCGGCGCGGAGCAGAGCATCGTGCTCACGGCCTGCTCGCAGAGCGTAGTGCGGCTGGATGCCGTGCGCATCACGGAGGATACGGAGTTCGCCCCTGCGCGCCCCTATCTGGTCACGGACAGCCTCGTCGTCGCGGAGGGCGCCACGCTGACCCTCCCGGCCGGCACGCGGTTGCTGTTCCACCCTGAGGCGGAGCTCATCGTCCACGGCACGCTCGTCGCCCTGGGCGAGGCGGGACGCGAAGTGGAGCTTCGCGGTGACCGCCTGGACAACATGCTCTCGCAGATTCCCTACGACCGCATCCCGGGACAATGGGGCGGCGTGCGCTTCACGTCCGGCAGCTACGACAACTACCTCCAGTTCACCGACGTGCACAGCGGAGCCTACGGCCTGCGGTGCGACAGCTCCGACGCCAGCCGCCAGAAGCTCACGCTCCTCAGCTCCACCGTCCACAACGTAGGCGGCGACGGCATCTATGCTCGTTCCTGCCGCCTGACGGCCACGAACTGCCAGGTTTCAAACGCTGCCGGAAACTGCCTGACACTCCTCGGCGGATGCTACAACTTCATCCACTGCACCGTCGCGCAGTTCTATCCCCTCGTACAGGGATATGGCGTTGCACTGAGCTTTAGCAATTGCGACGGCGACATCCGCCTGCCCCTCGACGAGCTGCAATTCTGGAACTGCATCATCACGGGACGCCAGGACGACGACATCATGGGCAACGCCAGCGAACGCTACACGGACCTTGCCTTCGACTACTATTTCCACCACTGCCTGCTGAACACGCCGAAGGTCTCCGACGAGGCCGCCGAGGGACACTTCGTGAACTGCCTCTGGGAGAACGACGACAAGGAGCACCGGCGCTCCGCCAACTTCTCCCCGGAGTTCGACTACGACCGCCTGATCTTCACCTTCGGGCTGGACAGCCTCTCGCGCGCCGTAGGTGCCGCTGACCCCGAGGTAAGCCGCACGGCAGCCCCCGCCGACCGCCTCGGCCGCAGCCGCCTGGGCGACGCAGCTCCCGACATGGGGTGCTTTGAGCGGCAGGAAGGGTTGGCGGATTAAAAAATCCTTCTTACCTTTGCAGCCCGCAAAACTGCCCGAAGGCAGCAAAGCGACATTCTCGTCAACTAAAATTATGCCAACAGAAAGAAAAACGCCGCGGCGCCAGACGGCCAGGGCGCAGGACACAGCTCCCCTGCAGGACGAATACGGCCACCTCCAGCCGCAGGACGTGAAAATGGAGCAGGCCGTCCTCGGTGCACTCCTCGTGGAGAGCGACGCCTACTACCAGATTGCCGACATCCTCAAGCCCGAGTCCTTCTACGAGAAGCGCCACCAGGTCATCTTCGAGGCCATACGCCGCCTGCGGCTCGAGGAACGCCCGCTGGACATCCTCACCGTCACCGACGAGCTTCGCCGCACCGGCAACCTCGAGGAAGTCGGCGGCCCCTTCTACATCACGCAGCTCAGCGGCGGCGTCTCCAGCAGCGCCCACCTCGAGTACCACGCACGCATCATCGCCCAGAAAGCCCTCGCGCGCGCCCTCATCACCTACACCTCCGGCATACAGCGCAAGGCCTTCGACGCCACGACGGATATCGACGAGCTCATGCAGGAAGCCGAGGGCCAGCTCTTCGAGCTCTCACGCTCCAGCCTCCGCCAGGACTTCGTGCAGGTGGACCCCGTCATCGGCGAGGCCATGGAAGCCCTCAAGAAAGCCGCCGCACGCCCCGACGGCATGAGCGGCATACCCTCCCTCTTCACTGACCTGGACGCCATCACCGCAGGCTGGCAGAATAGCGACCTCGTCATCATCGCCGCACGCCCTGCCATGGGAAAGACCGCCTTCTCCCTGACGATGGCCAAGAACATAGCCGTGGACCAGCGCATACCCACCGCATTCTTCTCCCTTGAGATGTCAAAGCTACAGCTCGTGAACCGCATCCTCTGCAACGTATGCGAGATTCCCGGCGACAAAATCCGCACCGGACGCCTTGAGCCCTACGAGTGGGCACAGCTGGACAGCAAGGTCGCCGACCTCCTCGGCGCACCCCTCTACATCGACGACACTGCAAACCTCTCCGTTTTTGAGCTCCGCACCAAAGCGCGCCGCCTCGTCAGCGAGCACAGCGTCAGGCTCATCATGATTGACTACCTCCAGCTTATGACCGCCAGCGGCATGTCCTTCAACTCCCGGCAAGAGGAGGTCAGCATCATCAGCCGCTCCCTCAAGGGCCTTGCCAAGGAGCTCGGCATCCCCGTCATCGCCCTCAGCCAGCTCAACCGCGGCGTGGAGACGCGCGAGGGCGACGGCAAGCGGCCGCAGCTCAGCGACCTCCGCGAATCCGGAGCCATCGAGCAGGACGCCGACATGGTGCTCTTCATCCACCGCCCCGAATACTACAAGATATACGAGGACAAGCAGGGCAACGACCTGCGCGGACGTGCCGAAATTCTCATCGCCAAGCACCGCAACGGATCCGTCGGCGACGTCCTGCTCACCTTCAAGGGCATCTACGCCCGCTTCCAGAACATCACGGACGACGAGCCGCGTCCCTTGCCCGGACAGGAAATCCACTACGCCCGTCCCCGCCGCGCCACGCAGGACGCACCGCCACCCCCGGACGGCGACGTACCCCTGCCGCCCCCGGCCAATGCCTTCGAGGAAGACCCCGGAAAGCCGCCGTATTGACGAGTGACAAGTGACAAGTGACGAGCCTCCCATGGCGCAGCAAGCTCGTCACTTGTCACTTGTCACTCGTCATTCCTTCACGCACAAGCGCTAAGGCTCGTAAAAAAATTTCTTCGCCTTTTTCTTTTCTCCGCGGGGCGAACGGACGCCACGGAGTGCGGCGTTACATGTTTCATTTGTTCCCTCCCTTCCATCGGAAACGCGCTCATGCGTAGCCATAAAAAACCGCGAAAGACGAACATTGCCTTTCGCGGTTTGGGGGATTATTTTTCCCTTTCCCCGCCCATGATGCCGGGACGGGAACGGGTCAGTACCTCAGAATCTGGCCAGGGCGTACGTGAGTGCTGCGGCTGATGTGGTTTGCCGTGCAGAGCGTCTCAACGGAGATGTCCAGACGGCGGGCAATGCTGGCGACAGTCTCACCGGGGGAAACCTTGTGGAACTTGCCTTGCAGCTGCACGCGACCAGGGTCGGCATCGGGGAAGGAGGCCTGCGGTTGCGCGGGGGCTGCGGCCAGCACCTGCTCGGCACGGCCCTGCGGCGCGGACTCATAGACGGCCTGCGTCTTGTCGCCACGCTCGCCGCTGCCGTTCTTGTGGAATACGTAGTAGTCGCACTTGATGTCCTGGTTGGGGAAGTCGAAGAGTAGCTCGGGGTCTATCATGGCACCGACGAGGCGCGTCTCGAAGTGGAGGTGGGAGCCGAAGGAGGCACCCGTGTTGCCGCCGAGGCCAATGGGCTGTCCGGCGCGCACGATGTCACCCTCGCGGCAGAGGTGCTTGGAGAGGTGGCCGTAGATGGTTTCGAGGCCGTTGCCGTGGCGAATGACGACGACGTTGCCGTAGCCCTTGGGCTGAAAGTCCGTCATGCGCACCTTGCCGTCGAAGGCGGCATAAATGGTATCGCCGACATATACCTTGATGTCAAGTCCCTTGTGCACGCGGCGGAAACGGGGGCGGTAGCCCACGCGGCTGGTGACGAGGCGGCTTTTCGTCGGCATGGCGAAGCCTCGGAGGTCGATTTTAAAAGTTTCGGGAATTTCGCTTTCGCTATAGCAGAAAACACGGGATGTTACCCAGGAGTTGTATAAATCGGTGGCGGGCTGCTCCACGGCCTCGTGCTGAATCATGCGGGTGAGGGCAAGGGAGTCTGCCGCTTTTTGCTTGCGGTCGATGGGAGCCTGTCGGGCGATGAGGTCTTGTGCCGTGCATGTGGCGCTGAAAGAAAGTAGAAGAGCGCCGAGGGCAGTGCGTCTGATTGTTTTCAGTTTCATTATCCGGTAGGTTTAAGTGAAGCGTGTGCGAAGTCGTTTTTAGAAATAGGCAAGGGGCATTCCGCCGCTGCCGTGGGGAAGATTAATGAGGCTTCCCGCGGGACTCCGACCCGCCGTGATTTTTTAGTTAACAAGCCCACAAGTAACGCGTGACGAGCTGTTGCCTGTCTGCATGGTTTTACCTGTCTGCTTGTTTACTTAATTGTGAATTGTTTTCGTTTGACGGCGCAAAAGTAGTGCTTTTTGTGCAATCCGGTATGCTTCTGTACGTTAAAAATTATAAATTGTCACTCGTCACTCTACAAATAGAATGCGGCGGTAAGCTGCCTGTAGGCTTCGCTGCGGCCGCCGTCGGCATCCATGAGGAGGAGTTCGTCCTCGCGGGTGCGGAGGTTCCGGGGCGAGATGGCGAGGAGCAGGCGCGAGGGAGCCTTTCCGGGACGCGTCCGCACCAGCGTGCGGCGCGAGGGATAAAGGCCCGCAGGGGCGCAGGCGGCGAGGAAGGCGTCCTCCTCGTCGCAGGGTAGCACGACTTGCAGGGTGCCCACGTCAGGCAGGAGCAGGCGGCGTGCAGCCCGCGCGAGCAGGGGGAAGGGGAGCGAGGACGTGTGGCGTGCCCGCGCGCGTCCTGCGTCGGGCGGCAGCAGCGTGCCGCCGTAGTAGGGGGGATTGGACAGGATGGCGTCAAACTGGAAGGCGGGACGATAGTCGGCAATGTCGCTGCAAACTATCGTGCAGCGCGAGGGCCACGGCGAGGCCTGAACGTTCTCCGCAGCCTGTCCGGCCGCGTCGGGGTCTATCTCCACGCCCACGACTTCCGCCGCCGTGCGCTGCGCCGCCATGAGGGCTATGAGCCCCGTGCCGGTGCCTACGTCAAGGATGCGCCCCGACGGGGGAAGTTCCGCCCATGCGCCGAGGAGCACGCCGTCCGTGCCGACTTTCATCGCGCAACGGTCCTGCGCTATGCTGAATTGCTGGAAGGAGAATTGGCTCAATTAAATGAAAAAATGAAAAATTAAAAATTGGAAATTGGAGGCGGACATTTTCAGAAGTCCACGGAAAGGCGTGCGGACAACTGCCGCCCGGTGAGATAGTTGGGGACGGCGTACTGGACGTTAGTGATGTCCGTCACCCAGTAGTAGCTGCTGACGTTTGAAATGCCCAAGAGGTTGAAGGTATCCAGTCCCACCCATACGTTTTTGACGATGCGTCCCATGCCGCGCTGGATGTGCCGGTCTGTATTATCCAGAAGACGGTAGGATAGACCCAGGTCCACGCGCTTATAGGCAGGGGCGCGGAAGGTCTGGCGCGAGCGGTCGGTGTGAGGCGGACCGAAGGGCAGGCCTCCGGCGAAGGCCATGCGCAACGTGCCGCGCCAGCGGGTGGTGCCAGGGAAGTAGTCCGTGAAGTACATGGAGAAGTTGAAGCGCTGGTCGGTGGGGCGCGGAAGCGTCAGCCCGTCGATTTTCTCCGACGTCTTCATGAGCGAGAACGTCACCCAGCTGTCCGTGCCGGGCACGAACTCACCGTAGAGCTTCAGATCGATGCCGGCCGCGTAGCCCGTGGCCACGTTGCGCCCGTAATAGACGACACGCACGTTGTCAACGCTGTAGGGGATGAGGTTCGAGAGAGCCTTGTAGTAGGCCTCGGCCGTGAACTTGAAGGGGCGCTCCATCATCGTGAAGGTGTAGTCCGCACCCAGGACGAAGTGCAGGGAGCGTTGCGACTTGATGTCGCGGTTCAGGCTGACGGTGGCCGTGCCGTTGACGAGCGTCGTGTCGCGCAGTTCCTTGTAGAACGGGGTCTGATAATAAACACCCGTGGCGAAGCGCAGCGTCCAATGGTCGCTGGCGGCAGGGCGCAGGCCGATGCTGGCACGCGGCGAGAGCAGCGTCTCGTCGTTCCAGTCGGAATGCGAGAGGCGAAGTCCGTAGGTGAGGTTGAAGAGGCCGAGGTCCGTGCGGAAGCGCCAGGCATCCTGCATAAAGGCCTCGATGCGCTTCTGCCGCAACTCGTTTTGCGAGCGCAGGCTGTAGATGAGCATCAGCTGCTCGGGAGAGTAGGGCAGGGAATAGCCTGCGGAGTCGCGCATCTCCCATTCGCTGCTGCGCTCGCGCACCCGCTCCGTGCGGAAGTTGAAGCCCGCGGCAAGCGTGTGGCTACCCTCTGCAGCTCCATATTTCGATAGGCGCGTGCGGAAGCGAAGCCCCACGTTGTGGACGGTGGCATGGAGGCGGTTGCGGGCATGTTCCATGTACGTGCCTACGCCAAGCTGTTCCTGCGAAGTGGCCTCGTTGAGCCAGTATTCGCCCTGGATGTCGTAGGCTTCGCGCTCCTGCGTCTCGAAGGTGGAGTACTGCGCCGCAAGGTAGGTCTCCGGCGAGAAGTGGTGCGTCAGCGTGGTGGCACCGAAGAGCGTGCGGAACTTGTCGCGCTCCTGTCCGTCGAAATACACCTTGAAGCGCTTCGCATCCATCATCGTGCCGAAGGACGTCTCGCGGTCAATGGGGCGGAAGTTGTAGTGGTTGTCGGAGATGTTTCCCATCACGTCCAGGCTCCAGCGTCGCGAGGGCTGCCAGGAGAAGGCCGCCTGGTAGTCCAGGAAGTTCGGATTGTACTCGCCGTGTGTGTCGGACGTGCCCAGCAGATGGCGCGTCGTCTTGTAGCGCAGGCTCGTCATGAAGCTCAGCGTGCGGCTGCCAAGGCCTACGTAGGCTCCGCCGCCCAGCATGCTAGCGTAGGCGCGCCCCTCGGCATGGTCGGGACGCTTGTAGGTGATGTCCAGGACGCTGGACATCTTGTCGCCATAGCGAGCCTCAAAGCCGCCGCTGCTGAAGCTGATGCGCTCCACCATGTCGGGGTTGATGATGGAAAGGCCCTCCTGGTTGCCGGAGCGCACGAGCATCGGGCGATACACCTCAATGCCGTTGATATACACAACGTTCTCGTCAAAAGAGCCGCCCCGCACGTTGTATTGCGAGGAAAGCTCGTTGTGCGTGGAGACGCCGGCCTGCGCCTGTATCACCTCCTCTACGCCGTTGCCCGTCGTGCTGGGCATCGTGGCGACGTCCGTCATCTTGATGCGCTGCTCGGTCGTGGTCTGGGTGCTCTGCCCCTGCACCGTTGCCGCCTCAAGGGCGGTTTCCATCGTGGGCAGCACGACGTCCAGGCGCACGCTGTCCGACTGGATGCCGCGAAGCAGGCGGCGGCGTGGCGTGTAGCCTATCTGGGAATAGAGCAGCAGGATGGAGTCGCGGCGCTCGCAGTAGAGGGAATAGCGTCCCTGAAGGTCGGTGGCCGTCATTACGGCCGTACCCTGCACGCGCACGGATGCCAGCTCAACGGGGTTGCCCTGCTGGTCGCGCACGACGCCGAAGACCTTTGTGCGTTGCGCAAAGGCCGCCGTGCTTCCCAGGAGGATTCCCAGGGAGCAAAGCGCGATGAGTATATGGAGTTTTCTTCGCATGTTCTTTCTCGGGCGTATATATAAGAACGTGGCGAAGGGCATTTTATTTTATCACGGGCGAAAGAATTGTGCGAATACCCTGCTCGCGGTGGCAAAGTCGCACCTCGATGCCGAAGCGCTCGTGCAGATGCTCCGCCAGATGCTGCGCTGAATAGACGGAACGATGCTGGCCGCCCGTGCAGCCGAAGCTGAACATCAGGGACGTGAAGCCCCTGTCGATGTAACGCTGCACGTGGAAGTCCGCAAGCTGGAATACGCTCTGCAGGAAGGGCTGTATCTCGCCGTCTTCCTCCAAAAAGCGGATGACCGGCTCGTCAAGTCCCGTCAGCGTCTTGTATGCCTCATAGCGGCCGGGGTTGTGGGGCGCGCGGCAGTCGAAGACATAGCCGCCGCCGTTGCCGCTCTCGTCCTCGGGGATGCCTTTCTTGTAGGAAAAGGAAAAGATACGGACCACAAGGGGACTTGCCGCTTTCTCCTTGGCTGGCACCGCATCGTCCTTGGCTGGCACCGCATCGTCCTTGGCTGGTGCCGCATCCACGCGGCTTTCCCCGACAAGCTGGCGCAAGGTGCGTTCCAGCTCGGGATAGCGTTCTGCCGCCCTGGCTTCCAGAAGCTGCCCGAGGCGGGCGAGGGCTGGCGGAATACTCTGAAGGAAGTGGGGCTTGCGCTCAAACTTTCCGCGAAGCCCATAGGCTCCCAGCACTTGCAGCAGGCGGAAGAGCGTCATGCGGCGGAGTTCTTCGCGGAAAGCGGCCTCGTCCAGCGGCTCCAGCTCCTGATAGGCAGCGACGTAGGCCTTCACGAGCCTTTCCCGAAGCTCCTGCGGATAGCGTGCTGAGGCCTGCGTGAGAAATGCCGCGAGGTCGTAGGCGGGAGGTCCGAGGCGGGCCCCCTGGAAGTCGATGACGAAGGGCTTCTCCCCGCAGAGCATCACGTTGCGGGCCTGAAAATCGCGGAGCATCAGGCAGGGCGCGGCCTCCTGCGTCAGGGCGCGGGCAAAGGCTTCGAGGTCGTCCTGCAACAAGTCCTCGTCGTAGTCCGCAGGCGTGGTGCGCAGGAAGCAGTACTTGAAATAGTTCAGGTCGTACATCACGGTGCGCAGCGTGAAATCCGTCGGCGGAAGGAGTTTCTCCTTGTCTATATCCCTCACGCCAAGCAACTGGAAACGGGGCAGAAGGCGCACGGTCTCCTCCAGAAGGCAGGCCTCTGCCTCCGAGTAGCGTCCGCCCGCCTCGCGGCTGGCTTTCAGGCGGTCGTAGAGGCTCGTCGTTCCGAGGTCTGTCTGCAAGTAGCAGAGCGTGGAAGCATCATAGGCCACCACCTGCGGAACGGGAAGCCCGTCCTGGCGCAGCTTGTCGGAAAGATAGCGGAAAGCCTCGTTTTCGCGCTCCGACGTGCCGATGCAGCCGATGTGACTTCCTGAAACGGCGTGGCTTTCAACGCGGAAATAGCGGCGTCCGCTGCCGGCCTGCGTGAGCGGGGTCACGGCGTCGGGCTTGGTGCCGAAGGTTTTCTCGTAGAGGGTGGTGATGCGTTGCATGGTAAAAGTATTCTATGGAGGATTCAGGGGGCTTTGGGAGGATTCAGGGGGTATTCAGGAGGCTTAGGGAGGATTCAGGGGGCTTTGCAAGCTTTTAGGAGATGCTCACTTTTCTCCACCAGATGTTCATGACCTTGCGACGTATGGCAAAGCCGTTGAGCAGGGAAACGACGATGCAGATGCCCGCGCCGACGCACAAGGCCAGGGCGATGCCGCCGTCGCTCATCTGCGGGAAGAGCAGGGTGAGCACGTCCATGTAGTAGGAGCGGCAAAGCACGAGCAGCACGACGGCAAAGACCAGCACGGCAACGTTCATGCCCAGCGCCAGCAGCTGGTACGGGCGGCTGACGCGCGAGGGGCTGTAGCCGATGAGCAGGAGGTTTTCAAGCTTCCGCGTGTTTTTTTGCACGAGCAGATAGATGCTCAGCATGAGGATGTAGAAAGAAAGCAGGCTCACGAGCAGGCCAATGAGCATCACTATGCTGACGACGACGCGCAGGAAATACGTTGCCTTGCCTGCCTCCAGCTTGTTGTCCTCGACCTCGTAGCCGTGGGACTGCATAAAGGTGGCGATGGCTGCGTCGGCAGGATTCTTCACCTCGGCAATCAGGCGCGAGGGCTGCTCCGTCTTGCCGGGTTCAAAGTGTGCGTTGCTCCAGTCCATGAACCCCTGGGGCACAAGGATGGTGTTCAGGCGGTTCGAGAAGCCCAGGATGCGTCCCCGGAAGCGGCCTTCGCCTTGCGAGGAGTTGATGAAAACCTGCATGTCTATCATGCCCACGAGGCCGTCCGACACCTTCGGAAGACCGCGGCTCTGCGCAAAGCCGAAGTTGTAGAGGGCGATGTAGGTGCGGGGCAGGATGACGGGCACCTCCTCGCTGCCTTCCTCGTAGTGCCAGGCGGCAGGGTCGATGTCCACGAAATTGTCCGGCACGGCCTCGAAGAAAAGGTCCGTGCGCAAGGGACTCGCACCGTTCATGCTCATCGCTGCCGACACCTTGTATTGCGACGACACGAAGGGTGCAGCCTGTCGGCAGAAGTCCTGTGCGGAAAGCTCTTCGCAGTCGGCAGCTGAAAACGTGTTGCTGCGGCCGGCAAGGGAGCCCGCCGTCGTGATGCGCTTGGATACGACGATATAGTTTTGGTTGATGAAGGCGTCGTCGGCAGTAAGCACGGGCGCGACGTCGATATAGAACTGCACGCCGAGCATCACGATCCACATGCCCAGGAGGTTGGCAAAGAAAAAGCCGGCAAACTGTGCAGGACTGACATGTTGGCGCAGGAGTTTCCAGATGAGGTTCATAGTTTTCAGAGGTGAAGGACTTCGTCGTAGGCGATGTCCATGTGTTTTCCGATGCTTGTGACGATGAGCCCTGCCTCCTGCTTTCCCACTTCTGCCAGCAGGATTTCCGCCATCGTGCGGGCGTTCTCGTCGTCCAGGTGGCTGATGGGCTCGTCGAGGATGAGGAAGTCGAAAGGCTGCACAAGGGCGCGGATGAGGGCCACGCGCTGCTGCTGCCCGAAGCTCATGCGTCCCACCTTCGCCCCTTTCTTGTCGCCGATGCCCAGGGCGTCGAACCATGCGTTGATGTCGCGTTCCTCCTTCCAGGCCGTCAGCCTGTTTTTTATCTGCACGTTTTCCATCGCCGTCAGTTCGGGGAACAGGCGCAGTTCCTGGTACATGTGGCTCAGGTGCTTCTGGCGCGTCTCCACCCAGTCGCTGACGCCAAGGCTGCGGATGTCGTGTCCGTCAAAGAGGATGGTGCCCTGATAGTCACGGCGTTGTCCCGTCAGGTAGCTGCACAGCGAGGATTTCCCCGTTCCGCTCTGGGCTTCGACGAGGTAGCTGCGTCCTTTTTCAAAGGTCAGCTCCTGCCGCCAGACGTCGCTCCTGACGTCCGTCCTTGCGGCAAAGACCTCCGGAAGTGTGTTTTGAAGAGATATGGTGTTCATGTCCAAGGTTATTCTATCGTCAGGCGGAAGCTTTGCCCTTCCTCGGCTTCGTAGGTGATGCGCTCCGTGCCACCGAAGATGCCCTTCAGCGTCGCCGCCACCTCCTTGTCCAGGGCCGGTTGGCGCAGGAGTCGCTTCATGTCGAGGGAGAAGAACGCGCGTTTGCCCGCGGCCTGCGCCGTCAGGGGCGAGGCGGCATATTGCGGCGGGGCGGGGAAGGTGCTTTCGTCATAGGAAACGCTGTCGCCCTGCTGCACGCACAGGCGGAACTGTGCCTCGCCCTTCGCGGGCATCTCCGTCAGCGTCAGCATGAAGTCGCCTCCACCTTGCTGCCTGAGCTTTTCCGCGTCGATGCCCTTGTCCAGGGAGAGGAGCATCGTGCGCACGTTCTGGTCGCTGCGAAGGAGTGTCAGGAGTTCGTCGCCCTGGCTGTGAGCCGCCATGTAGAGTACACTGCCTTCAGGCGCATAGGGACGCTGGGGCTGTGCGAGGGCTGCGGCCTTTCCGGCACGGGCTTCGAGGAGCTTTTGCGTCTCCTCGTCCTCGCTGACGAGCTTTCCTTCCAGCGTAAGGCCGCCTGCCGGCTTTCCGCCAGCGGCCACCTCCGCACCAGCCACGAGGAGCACCTTGCTGCTGTTGCACGCTGCCGGTATGTCAAGGCGGAAGAGCAGCGAGAAGGGGGAGGGCAGGGCAGAGAGGCGGGAGAACACCTTGACGTCGCCCTGGATGCCGTCCATCTGGGCCTGGTGCTCCGAATGGCGGAAGCTCTTGTTGCGCCCCGCGCGGAATATCTGCGAGGCCGTCTGCCGCAGCACGTCCTGCTCCTGAACGACGCCCGGGCCTATTGTCAGCACGGCGTCGCTGCTCCAGGCCACCAGCCAGCCTTTCTTCACCCACGCCCACGAGAGCTGGTCGCTGCGGGGCAGGAGCGTGGCCTGCCCGTGCTGCGAAAGGCGCTGTATCTGCTCGCTCAGGCGGCGGCTGTCGTGCAGGGGTGCACAGGCGGCGATGTATTCGTTGGGGGTGATGAAGAGGTAAACGTCCTGCGCCTCGTCCATGCCCTCGGGGCGGAAGCCGAGCTGTTCGGAGAGCAGGTTGCCGAGCCGCACCTCGTCGGCCATCAGGGCCGACGGACTCAGGGCCACCACGGCACGCGACTCTGCGGGCACGAGGTCGGCATAGTCCTTCGGCAGGAAAAGCCAGAAGTACAGGCCTACGACGATGGCCGCCAGCAGCACGAAGGGCAGGGAGGCTTTCAGGAGGACAAATTTCTTGTGGGTCATGGTATCTTGACAGGTTTTTTGACAGGTTCTTGACAGGTTTTGTTTCGCTACGTCGCTGCCTTGCGCAGGAACATCATGTGGACGGCGCAGAGGGCGGCCGTCTCCGTCCTGAGGCGCGACGTCCCGAGCGTGACGGGCCGGAAGCCGCTGCGGATGGCCAGCTTCACCTCGTCCAGCGTGAAGTCTCCCTCGGGGCCGATGAGCACCTGCGCGTCGCCCTCGGGCTTCAGCACGTCGAAGAGGTGGGGCGCGGCGGTGCCCACGTCTCCGTCCTCGTAGCAATGACAGATGAAGCGCTGCCCCGCGAAGGGCCTTGCCACGTAGTCGGCAAAGCGCGTCATGTCCGTGACGCGCGGCTTCCGGGACTTGTGGCTCTGCTTCATCGCGCTGACCACGATTTTCTCCACGCGCTCCGTTTTCACGACGCGGCGCTCGGAGTTGCGGCAGTCCAGGAACACGATTTCGTCCACGCCGACCTCCGTGGCCTTCTCGGCAAGCCACTCCATGCGGTCCATGTTCTTCGTGGGCGCCACGGCCAGCTCTATGCGGCCGTGCCAGGTGGGGGGCTGGGCCTCCGCGTCGCTGATTTCCATGCGGCAGCGCTTCTGCGAGGCTTCCGCGAGGCGGCCGCTATAGACGTTTCCGCGCCCGTCGGTGGCGCGGACGGCATCGCCCTCCCTCATCCTCAGCACGCGCACGGCGTGGGCGGCTTCCTCGGCGGGCAGCCACGTGTTTTCGGGAAGTTCCGGAGCATAGAATACGTGGTATTCCTTCATCTTTTATCCAATAATAAGTGCAAAAATACGCCATCGTGAGCGAAGAAAAAAGATTTTTACGTACTTTTGCACAAAATTTCACACATGAAACGCATTTTTTCCTCCTTCGTACTGCTGCTCACGAGCCTCGTCGCGCTCTCCTGCGTGGACGACAACGAGATTGTGGCGTCAGGCGACCTGCTCGCCGTCGGCGACGTCCTGCCGCCGTTCAGCGTCGTCACCACCGAGGGCGACGTCGTCACGCCTGAGACGCTGGCGGGACGCCCCTGTGTCATCGTGTTCTTCAACACCGGCTGTGGCGACTGCCGCCGCGAGCTGCCCGTCGTGAACCGCGTCTTTGAGGAATACGCCGGTCAGCTGGGCTTCATCTGCATAGCCCGCGACGAGGGCACGGAGAGCGTGAAGGCTTTCTGGGAGTCGCAGAGCCTCTCGCTGCCCGTCTCCCCGCAGACGGGGCGCAGCGTCTATGACCTCTTTGCCGAGCGTGGCATTCCCCGCGTCTATGTCTGCGACGCGGAGGGCCGCATCGTGACGGCGTTCACGGAGCGCGTGGGGTACAGGAAGCTGCGCAAGGCCGTGGAGAGGATGCTGCCTTAGGAAGCAGGAAGGGACGTTTTTATTACGGACACAATATAATAAATAATATAGATTTAATACCATGACACAGAAACTACAGTTGCAGGCGCGCCTCGTGGCGATGAATTTCCTGCAGTTTGCCGCCTGGGGCGCCTATCTCACGTCGATGGGTGCCTATCTGTTCTCCTCGGGACACGGCGACATCATTGGCTGGTTCTATTCCGTACAGGGCATCGTCTCCATCTTCATGCCCGCCATCATCGGCATGATTGCGGACCGCTGGGTGCGCGCGGAGCGCATGCTGGGCCTGTGCCACCTCGTGGCAGGCCTGTTCATGCTGGCAGCAGGCATCTACGGCGTCGAGACGGGTGCCGAGACGAACGAGTGGGTGCTCTTCTCGCTCTATGCCGTGAGCGTGGGCTTCTACATGCCGACGCTTGCGCTGAGCAACAGCGTTGCCTTCTCCGCACTCGGCAAGGCGGGCATGGACACGGTGAAGGACTTCCCGCCCATCCGCGTCTTCGGCACGATAGGCTTCATCTGCACGATGCTGCTCGTGAACTTCCTGCACCACGGCGGCGTCTCGGTACAGCTCACGCCGATGCAGTTTGTCATCTCCGGCGCCATCAGCATCGTCCTGGCGGGCTATGCGCCCACGCTGCCTGCCTGCCCCGTCAAGCCGAAGGGGGAGACGCGCTCGCTTGCCGAAGCCTTCGGCCTCGATGCGTTCTCGCTTTTCAGGGACAAGCGCATGGCCGTGTTCTTCATCTTCAGCTTCCTGCTGGGCTTGCAGCTCCAGATTTCCAACGGCTTTGCCAACGGCTTCATCAGCAGCTTTGCCCGCCTGGAGGGCTTCACGGACGTGTACTTTGCCAAGAATGCCAACCTGCTCATCTCCCTTTCGCAGTTCAGCGAGACGTGCTGCATCCTGCTGATTCCCTTCTTCATGAAGCGCTTCGGCATCAAGCGCGTGATGATGATAGCGATGGGGGCCTGGGTGTTCCGCTTCGGCCTCTTCGGCCTCGGCACGCCTGCCTTCCCCAGCGTCCTGCTGTTCGTGGTGTCGTGCATCGTCTATGGCGTTGCCTTTGACTTCTTCAACATTTCGGGCGCGCTCTACGTGGACAAGAACGTTGACGCGGGCATGCGCAGCAGCGCGCAGGGCCTCTTCATGCTGATGACGAACGGCCTGGGGGCCTTCCTGGGCTCGCTGGGCGCGCAAGCCGTCGTCACCCACTTCGTGCCGAAGCTGCCGCCGCAGAGCGAGGTTCCCGTCGTCACGGGCGACCTGGTGACGCAGTTCGTGGGCGGCTGGCACACCACGTGGCTCGTCTTTGCAGCCTACGCCCTCGTGGTATTCGTCCTCTTCTGGATATTCTTCAAGGAGCCCGGGAAGGAGCTGAACAAATAATCCAAACACACACCGTTTGCTATGCCTACACTCATCGCTGACAGTGGCAGCACAAAGACCCACTGGCTCTTCATCTCCCGCTCAGGCGAGGAGGAACATGTCCTCACGGAGGGGCTCAACCCCCTTACGCGCAGCGAGGAGGAAATCACGCGCATGCTGCTGGCCCTGCGCAGCCGCCTGCCCGAGGCCCCCACGCAGCTGGCGTTCTACGGCGCGGGCTGCCGCGGCCGCGGCCGGGAGGTGATGCGCGAGCGCCTCTCGGAGGTGTTCCCCGGCGCAGCGGGGACGATGGAGGTGGAAAGTGACCTGCTGGGCGCGGCGCGTGGCGCGCTGGGCCGCGAGGCGGGCGTCGTCTGCATCGTCGGCACGGGCACGAACAGCGGCCTCTATGACGGCCGGCGCCTCGTGCGCAACGTGCCCCCGCTGGGCTTCATCCTGGGCGACGAGGGCGGCGGGGCGGCCCTCGGGCGCCAGCTCCTGAACCGCTGCCTGCGCGGCTGTCTCAGCGAGGAGCTCACAGCCGCCTTCCGTGCGGCCTACCCGGACGCGGACGAGGGCTCGGTGATAGAGCATGTCTATCGGCGCCCCTCGGCCAACACGTACCTGGCGCACTTCGCACCCTTCGTTGTGGAGCACCGTAAGGATGCTGGAATCAAGGAGATTATCCTTTCGGAGTTCGACAAGTTCTTCCAGTATCAGCTGGCGCCCTACGGCCTGGATGCCACTACGCCGCTGAGCTTCGTCGGGGGGCTGGCCTATGCGCTCCGGGAGGAGCTTTGCGCCGCTGCGCAGCGGCGGGGCTTCAGCGTCCGCAGCATCATGCAGGAGCCCATTGAGGGCCTCCGCGACTACCACGCCGCCAGGTGACATCCGCGGCAAAAGGTGCACCGACCAGGCCGGTACTACCACCCCGAGAGCTAATTATAGACGACGAGCCCGTCTGGGATGTCTATACGCGTACGAACGTCTCCGGCGCCGTCACTTATATCAAGTATCCCTGGTGACGTGCACGTAGTGCCTGGCTATCAAGGCAAAAGGCTCCCCCCGGAGGGGAGATGATTATACACTAACTAACAATCTTTTGACGCAGAAAGGACTGCGTCGGTAAACAACCTAACCACCATGTTCAGGTACATCATCAGGGCCATCAAGAGCCCGAAGGACAAGAGCGTGAAGTACTATGCGCAGGCCGCGAAGCAGGACCCCGTGGACCTGGAGAAGCTGGCAGACCGCATCGAGAAGCGCAGCACCGTGTCGACAGCCGACGTGAAGGCCGTGCTCAGCGCGCTGGAGTACGAAATCATGCAGTGCCTCGTAGAGGGACAGACGGTGCGCCTCGGCGACGTGGGAACGTTCTACACGAGCCTGAAGAGCCGCGGCGTTGCCACGCAGAGGGAAGCCTGGAAGAAGGGCGCCCAGCTCATCACGCACGTCACGATGTGCTTCCGCCGCAGCAACGACCTGACGGAGGCGCTGAAGCCGAGCAAGGTGAGCTTCGGCATGGACAGCGCCGAGCAGGAGCGCTACAAGGCCTATCGCGAGGCGCATCCCGAGGAGTTCGAGTGACGCCGCCGCGAACGCCCCGCGCGCAGGAGCGCGGGGATGAGCGGGACAAGGCTCCGTTTTGTAAAGGAAATTCCAAACAAAACGGAGCTTTTTGTAAATCCTTGTAAATCAGCACTCTGAAAAAACCGCCCCCGTAGGGTGCACTTACGGCGGCCGTAAGGTGCACTTACGAGGCTCGTAAGTACTACTTACGGAGGCCCAAAGTGGTACCCACGGGGCCGATGCCTGCCACTTTGTAAACGATTTTCCAAAGCCCCGCGCACCGGGCCGCGCCAGCCACGAGCCGCCGGGGCGAGCAGGGCAGGAGGGAGGAAGAGCACTCCCGCGTGCGCGTATATGAATAAAAAAGAGGGGGAAGCTTTGAAGTTTCAACCGTATTTGGTACTTTTGCACGCCATAAAAAGAACACAGACACGAAACAGGAAAGCATGAAATTCAAGGAACGCCGCGACTTCAACCTCGCACAGCTCAATAGGGACGTCCTCGAACGCTGGGACGGCCTCGACCTCTTCCACCGCAGCATCAGCGAACGCGAAGGCTGCCCCGACTACGTATTCTACGACGGCCCCCCCTCGGCCAACGGGCACCCGGGCATCCACCACGTCATGGCACGCACCATCAAGGACCTCTTCTGCCGCTACAAGACCATGCAGGGCTTCCGCGTGGAGCGCAAGGCAGGATGGGACACCCACGGCCTGCCCGTGGAGCTCGGCGTGGAAAAGGAGCTCGGCATCACGAAGGCCGACATCGGCGGGAAAATCTCCGTGGCCGAATACAACGACGCCTGCCGCAAGAGCGTCATGAAGTACACGGCAGAATGGGAAGACCTCACGCGCCGCATGGGATACTGGGCAGACATGGAGCACCCCTACATCACCTACGACAACTCCTACATCGAGACCCTCTGGTGGCTCCTCCGCCAGCTCTACGACAAGGGACTCCTCTACAAGGGCTACACCATACAGCCCTACAGCCCCATGGCAGGCACAGGCCTCTCCAGCCACGAGCTCAACCTGCCCGGCTGCTACCGCGACGTGCGCGACCTGACAGCCACCGTGCAGTTCCGCATCCTCACCCCGAAGCCCGAGATGGAAGGCTGGGGCACGCCCGTCTTCCTCGCATGGACCACGACACCCTGGACGCCGCCCTCGAACACGGCACTCTGCGTAGGCCCGAAGATAGACTACCTCGCCGTGCGCACCAGGAACCCCTACAGCGGCGAGCCCATCACGGCCGTCGTGGCCGAAAGCCTCGTGAACAACTACTTCGCCGCAGAGGGCGACGACGCCTACCAAATCGTGGGCCGCTACAAGGGCACCGACCTCGTCGGCATGAAGTACGAGCAGCTCATGCCCTGGGTGCTCCCCTGCGAGAAGGTGGAGGAAACCTCAGCCGACTTCGTGAAGCGCTACGCAGAGGCGCACCCCGGGAAGACGTTCTCCCATGCCGGCGACACCTTCGTGGAGATGGCCGAGGAAGCCTTCCGCGTCATCCCCGGCGACTACGTGACGACGGACGACGGTACGGGCATCGTGCACATCGCGCCCACCTTCGGCGCCGACGACGCCAAGGTGGCCCGCGACGCCAGCGTGCCTGCACTCTACATGGTGAACAGGCTTGGCGAGACGCGGCCGATGGTGGACTTCACGGGCAAGTTCTTCCTGACAGCAGACCTCGCTCCCGCCTTCGTGGAGCGCTGCATCACGACCGACGACACCACCCGCCATGCCGGCGAGTACGTAAAGAACCACTACGACCCCAGCTTCTACACAGACAACCGCCTCGACGCCGAGCGCGCACAGAAAGAAGCCGACCTCAACGTCGAACTCTGCGTGGAGCTCAAGCAGCAGGGCAAGGCCGTAAAGACCGAGAAACACCTCCACAACTACCCCCACTGCTGGCGCACCGACACCCCCATACTCTACTATCCCCTCGACTCCTGGTTCATCCGCGCCACGGCCCTCAAGGAACGCATGAGCCAGCTGAACGACACCATCAAGTGGAAACCCGCGTCCACGGGCACGGGACGCTTCGGAAAATGGCTCGAGAACCTCAACGACTGGAACCTCTCCCGCAGCCGCTACTGGGGCACACCCCTGCCCATCTGGCGCAACCGCCACAGCCGCGAGGAAATCTGCATCGGCTCCATCGAACAGCTATACAACGAGATTGACCGCAGCGTCGAGGCAGGGCTCATGCCCTCCAACCCCCTGCGCGACAAAGGCTTCGTGCCCGGCGACTACTCCAGGGAGAACTACGCCAAGATAGACCTCCACCGCCCCTACGTTGACGACATCGTCCTCGTAAGCCCCACAGGCAAGCCCCTCCATCGCGAAGCCGACCTCATCGACGTATGGTTCGACAGCGGCGCCATGCCCTACGCACAGGCACACTATCCCTTCGAGAACAAGGAGGCCCTGGACCGCGGCAGCATCTTCCCCGCCGACTTCATCGCCGAAGGCGTCGACCAGACGCGCGGATGGTTCTACACCCTCCACGCCATCGCCACGATGGTATTCGACAGCGTAGCCTTCAAGAACGTCATCTCCAACGGCCTCGTGCTCGACAAGAACGGCCTGAAAATGTCCAAGCGACTCGGCAACGCCGTTGACCCCTTCAAGGCCATCGAGGAAAACGGCAGCGACCCCCTGCGCTGGTACATGATAACAAACGCCCAGCCCTGGGACAACCTCAAGTACGACCCCGAAGGCGTCCGCGAGACCGCGCGCACCTTCTTCGCAAAGCTCTTCCAGACGTACAGCTTCTTCGCCATGTACGCCAACGTCGACGGATTCAGCAACCCGCAGGCCGCAGTGGCAGCAGAGGACGTCCCCGAGATTGACCGCTGGATCATCTCCCTGCTGAACAGCCTCGTGCGCGACGTCACCGAAGCCTTCGACGACTACGACCCCACGCGGGCAGGACGCCTCATCGCAGCCTTCGTCACCGACAACCTCTCCAACTGGTACGTGCGCCTCAACCGCAAGCGCTTCTGGGCCGGGGAACTCACGCACGACAAGCTCTCCGCCTACAAGACCCTCTGGACATGCCTTGAGACCGTCAGCCGCCTGATGGCCCCCATCTCCCCCTTCTTCGCCGACCGCCTCTACCGCGACCTCCACGAAGCCTGCGGAGACGGCCTCGACAGCGTACACCTCGACACCTTCCCCAAGGCCGACGCCTCACGCATCGACGAAGCCCTGGAAGAGCGCATGAACCTCGCGCAGAAAATCTCCAGCCTCGCGCTCTCCCTGCGCAAGAAGGAGCACATCATCGTGCGCCAGCCCCTCAGCCGCATCTGCATACCCGCCACCGACGCCCAGCGACGCGAAGCCATCCAGGCCGTCAAGCCCCTCATCCTCTCCGAGGTGAACGTCAAGGACATCGAATTCGTCGAGGGAGGCATGATACAGAAGACCCTGAAGTGCAACTTCCGCGTCATGGGCAAGAAATTCGGCAAGCGCATGAAAGCCGTGGCAGCAGCCGTCGAAGCCCTCGGCCAGGAGCAGATAGCAAGCCTCGAGGCTGAAGGCACCCTCGCCCTGCAACTGCCCGACGGCGAAGCCCTCATCGAGCGCGACGACGTCGAAGTGCTCACGCGCGACCTCCCAGGATGGAGCGTCGTCAGCGAAGGCACCCTGACCGTGGCCCTCGACATCACCCTCACCCCCGAACTCATCCGCGAGGGCATGGCGCGCGAAATCGTCAAGCGCATACAGACCTACCGCAAGGAAGCCGGCTTCGACATCGTGGACCACATACGCATCCTCCTCGAAGACCGCACAGAGGTCCGCGAGGCCGTCGAGGAGTACCACACCTACATCTCCTCCCAGGTGCTGGCCGACAGCATCGGATTCCAGGCGGAAATCAGCAATCCCGTGGAGCTCGACTTCGAAGACTTCAAGCTCCAGGCAAGCATCAGCAAAAGCTAAGCAACAAACACACCAGAACACAGACACAACAAACTAAACCATAAACAGTATGGCAACCAACGAACGCTACAGTGACGAGGAACTTATGGAGTTCCGCGAAATCATCAACCAGAAGCTCGCCAAGGCAAAACTCGAGTACGACGAACTCATGGACAGCCTGATGCACCGCGACGGCAACGACGTGGAGGACACCTCGCCCACCTACAAGGCGCTGGAAGAAGGCTCGCCCGTACAGTCGAAAGAGGAAATCATCAACATGGCAGCACGCCAGACGAAGTTCATCAAGGGACTCCAGGAAGCCCTGACGCGCATCGAGAACAAGACCTACGGCATCTGCCGCATCACGGGCAAGCTCATCCCCAAGGAGCGCCTGCGCGCCGTGCCCCACGCCACGACCAGCATCGAGGGCAAGCTGAAGGAACAAAGCATGCGCTAAAAAACGGCCGCACCATGGACGCAACAAAGAAGAGCGAACAGGAAGCAGCGCACCTCAGGCAGAGCCGGCAGGAGGCATTGGAAGACGCAACGGCAGCTTCCGAGGCAAAGGCCGTGCGCCACGGCGACTTCCTGCTCTCCGCCTGCATCGTCGTGGCCATCATCGTCATCGACCAGGCCATCAAATTCGCCGTCAAGACCACTTTCTGCCTCCATGAAAGCATGGAAGTGACACCCTGGTTCCACCTGAACTTCACGGAGAACGAGGGCATGGCCTGGGGCATGAGCCCGCTGAGCACAGGATGGCTCACGCTCTTCCGCGTTGTCACCATCGGCTTCTTCGTATGGCTCCTGCGGAAAGCCATACTGCAAGCGGTGCCGCGCGGGCTCATCGCCTGCATCGCACTCATCATTGCCGGGGCGGCGGGAAACATCATCGACAACTGCTTCTACGGCCTCATCTTCTCAGAAAGCACGCCCTTCGCAGAGGCATCGCTCGTCCCCTTCGGCGAAGGCTACGGCACGTTCCTCGAAGGGCGCGTGGTGGACATGTTCTACTTCCCCCTCTTCACATGGCCCGACTGGGTGCCGCTCGTAGGCGGACAGGTGTTCTTCAACGCCATCTTCAACTTTGCCGACGCCGCCATCAGCTGCGCCACCATCGCCATCCTCATCTTCTACTCGCGCTATGTCTTCTCCGGAAAGGAATCATAAGGCGCTCCTCGCGGGAGCCTTCCTGCTCTGTGCCTTCGCGCTCCTGGGGCTTTCCGCGTGCAAGAACCGCAGGCCTGACGACATACTCTCGAAGTCGAAGATGGAAAAGCTCCTCTTTGACTACCACCTCGCCGCAAGCCTCGCTGAAGCCGACCGCGACAGCATGGATATCAAGGCAAGGGCCTATACGGACTTCGTGCTGAAGAAGCACGGACTCACGCAGGAGGACTTCGACCGCAACATGGTGTACTACTGCCGCCATACGGACGAGCTTTTCGATGTCTATGAGAAACTGACGGAGCGCTACGATGCCCTGACGAACCTGACGGGCGAGAGAAACCTGGCGGGCGAGACCTCCGGCGACACGCTCAGCCTTTGGGGGCGTCCCTTCTGCCTCCTGAACGCAAACGGGCAGAACCGGCTACAATATACCCTCACTGTGGACACGATTCTGCAGCCGGGCGACAACGTCGTCCTGGAAATCAGCACCGCCTGGTACTACCACGAAGGACAGAAGCGCCTCAACACGGTCCTGGCCATCGAGTATGAAGGCGACAGCGTGGTGGCGCAAAAGCGCGACTTCGAGACCTCCGGCCACCACTCCCTGACGCTGAGCGTAGGACGCAAGCGCGTGAAGAAGGTAATGTGCCTTGCCTATCAGTGCGCACCCTGGAACGAACGCCCGCGCCTCGTGGCACTGACCACACCCCGCCTCCTGCGCGTCCGCAAGGAGCATACGCCGATGCCCGCGGAACGCCCCGACTCCACGAAGCGCGACACCGCCGTGAATCGCGAACATCTCATTCGCGACAGCCTACTCCGCATGGACACAGCATCGCAGGGACACTTCGACGGCTTGCGATAAGAAAAGCGCAAAGACGGTATGACAGAAAAACGCATCGGCTTCTCGCGCCTCCACATGCCCGACGGCCGCATCCTTCACAACCACATCGTCGTTTTCGCCGAAGGCCGCGTCGTCCGCCACTATCCCATCACGGACGAAGAGCCCTTCACCAGCTGGGTAGGCGGCGACTATTACCTCTCCGGCCCCGACGCTTCCATCCTCTGAGAATCAGGTACCTTCATCCTCGGAGAGTCTGACAGGACAAGAGATGCCTTGCCGTCGTATTTTCAAGCCTTGAAAATCTGTCGGGATGCCCTTGTGGCAAAAAACAGGGCCTTTAAAGGAAAAGTGCCCTACTTCCTTAAGGACTCGAAGGCGGCTTTCCAGTCCGTGTTAAGGCTAAAGGGGGTGAAGCTGTCCGCATCAAGCAAAAACTCCTCGGCGTTAGGAGCCTCTACGGAGAAGAAAAGCGGATGTTCCTCGGAAGAAATCTGGAATATGCGCACACGTTCCTCAGCCTTTTCGGGTGTGATGCGGCGACGCGTAAGCACGTCCTCACAGAAGGTGGAGACGAAGCGGGAAAGGAAATACGCCTGCGTGTCGAGAAAATCCGTAAGAATTTGCTCCTGAACGTTTTTCACGCCTTCACTCTCCAGAAAGTCCAAGGCTTCCAGCTGAAAGCGCGCCACCTCCCGCTGCACGTATCCGTTGCCTGGAGCCTGTGCCGCACGCTGGCTGCTTTGCCGCACGCGGATGAAAACCTCCTGGGCCTGCAGCGCGGGACAGGACGAAGCCAGAATGAGGGCAAGGAGCAAAAGGGCGGGGCAGGGATGATGGCGGAAGATGTTCATGACTTTTTCAGAAGTTGTATGAGTTTTTGTCCAGGCTTCGTGGTAGATGCAGCAGGCAGCTTCCCCTGCTTGCGTGCCAATGCCGCCCAGGAATGGGGCGTGTCGGAAGTGTGCGTTTCGCGCCAGCCTTGCAGGAAGTGGCAGTATGCGGCGGCGAGGGCGTCCGTGGCGTCCATGTAGGGCAGCATCTGCTCGTCGCGCAGGTGCAGCATGCGTCGCAGCATGTCCGCAACCTGCTCCTTGGAGGCAGAGCCGTTGCCCGTGATGGCCATCTTGATCTTCATCGGCGCGTACTCGTGGATGGGAATGTCGCGACTGATGGCGGCGGCAATGGCCACGCCCTGCGCACGTCCCAGCTTCAGCATACTTTGGATGTTCTTTCCGAAGAAGGGAGCCTCGATGGCCATTTCGTCAGGGTGATAGGCATCGATGATTCCCAATACGCGCTCGTGGATGCGCCCCAGTTTCAGGTAGGCATCGCTCACCTTCCGAAGGTCAATGATGCCCATCGCCTCCATCTCCGTCTGGCGCCCGTGCACATGCAATATGCCATACCCCAGCATGTTCGTGCCGGGATCTATGCCCAGAATCACCTTGTCAACGGCCTTTGTCAGCATGTTTCTGTCCGATGTGTTCACGTTTCGAGGCATGTGCGGTTGCACATTTCACGTGCAAAAGTAGGGATTTTATATCGTTGCTGGCATTTTTTTTGTGTGAAAGATTATTATTTACGCAGAAAAACATACTTTTGCAGCATACAACAGAGAGTATTCACCAAGCAAAAGCTCATTACGTATGAAGAAAAAACTCTTGATGCTCCTGGCAATCGCATTGCCTCTGGTGTGCGCGAAATCCAACGCGCAAGCCGTCATCACCTTCGAGAAGTCAACCGTTGAACTCGGCACATTCAACGAGAACCAACCCCAAAACTGCGTCTTTGAATTCACGAACACGGGCGACAAGCCCCTCGTGATTCACCAGGCCTTCGCATCCTGCGGCTGCACAAAACCTGAATACACGCCGGAGCCCATAGCCCCCGGGCAGAAAGGGCAAATCCGCGTGACGTACGACGGCAAAGGGAAGCCCCTGGGAGAGTTCACGAAGCCCATCTCCGTGCGCTCCAATGCGTCCAACAGCCTCGTTCGCATCTACATTCACGGGAAGATGAAAAAGCAGTAGCGGACAGCTCCCTGCAGTTTTCCACCCTGCCGGACTTTCCGGCGTTGAAATTTAAACTATGATGAAAAAGAACTACCACCTTGTCATTATGGCCGGGGGTGTGGGGAGTCGTTTCTGGCCGCTGAGCAGCGAGGAACTGCCCAAGCAGTTTCTTGACGTGCTCGGCGTGGGACGCACCCTCATCCAGCTTACGGCCGACCGCTTCGCGGAGCTCGTTCCTGCGGAAAACATCTGGGTTGTCACAAGCGCAAAGTACGCGGAACTTGTCTATCAGCAGCTTCCCGACGTTCCACGCGAGAACGTCCTGCTTGAACCCTGCCGTCGCAACACGGCTCCCTGCATCTGCTATGCCAGCTGGTGCATCAAGAAGAAGAATCCTCGCGCCACGGTTGTCGTCACGCCCAGCGACCACATCGTGATGGACAACGCACGCTTTGCCGAGTCCATCTCCGACGCCATAGACTTCGCGTCTGAAACCGACGCCATCGTGACGCTCGGCATGAAGCCCACGCGCCCCGAAACCGGATACGGATATATCAAGGCCGACCTCTCGTTTGCCTCTTCACGCAAGAAGAATGTCTATCGCGTCGATGCATTCAAGGAAAAGCCCACCCTCGAAATCGCGGAGCAGTATGTGCAGGACAGCAGCTTCTTCTGGAATGCCGGCATCTTCGTCTGGACGGTAAGCACGATTGTCAATGCCTTCCGCGTTTACCAGCCTGAAATATCGCGTATCTTCGAGAACCTGATGCCCGTTTACGGGACGGCCGAAGAGCGCGCAGCCATCGACAAGTTTTTCCCCGAGTGCGAAAGCATCTCCGTTGACTATGCCATCCTGGAAAAGGCCGAGGAGATTTTTGTCTATCCCGCCGACTTCGGATGGAGCGACCTTGGCACATGGGGTTCGTTGCAGGAAAACCTGCCGCGCGACAACTATGGAAACGCCGTCGTGGGCGAGGACGTCACGCTCTACGAGAGCCGCAACTGCATCGTGCATGCAGAAGGGTTGAAGAAGGTTGTCCTTCAGGGTCTTGACGGTTTCGTCGTGGCCGAGCGCGACGGTGTGCTCCTCGTATGCCAGCTTGCCGAAGAACAGCGCATCAAGCTATTCCACTAATCCCCAGACACATCCTCAGGACAATGCTGAAACGTCTGCTCGCATGGTACGACGACAACAAACGCGACCTTCCTTGGCGGCAGACGCATGACCCCTATAGGATCTGGCTCTCTGAGGTAATCCTTCAGCAGACACGCGTAGCGCAGGGAACGGCCTACTACCACCGTTTCCTCGCCCGCTTCCCCAACGTCTTCGCACTTGCGGAGGCCAAGGAGGATGAGGTTTTGCGCCTGTGGCAAGGCCTTGGCTACTATTCGCGGGGACGCAACCTGCTGAAGGCTGCGCGCGCCATTGCCGGCCTCGGGGTCTTCCCCGAAACCTATGAGGAATTGCGTCGCCTTCCCGGAGTGGGCGATTACACAGCCGCAGCCATCGCCAGCATCGCCTTCGGACGCCCGCATGCCGTCGTGGACGGCAACGTCTATCGCGTATTGTCGCGCTTTTATTGCCTCGAAGTGCCTCAGGATACCACCGCTGGGAAGAAAGCCTTTGCCGCATTGGCGCAGGAGTGGCTTCCTGAAGACGCACCCGGCCTTCACAATCAGGCCATGATGGAACTTGGCGCCCTCGTCTGCCTGCCGCGATTGCCCAAGTGCGACGCATGTCCGCTGGCCGAAGGCTGTCAGGCACGCGCCGAGGGACGCCAGGAAGAGTTTCCCCTTCGCGAGAAACGTCCGACGGTGCGGACGCGCCATTTCGTCTATCTCTACCTGCGCCACAAAGGGCAAATCCATCTGCATCGTCGGGGTGGGGGAGATATCTGGCAGGGGCTCTACGAACCGCTCCTTCTGGAGTTCGACCACGCGCCCGGCTTTGAGGAGATTGTGGCGAGTGCCAGGCTTCCGGAAGGCTCCGTGTACAGGCACATTGCCGAGGGGCTTCGCCACCAGCTGACCCACCAGCTCCTTCTGGCGGATGCCTACGTGGCGGATCTCTCGTCAAGCCGAATAGGACGCGAAGGGATATGGGTAAAGGAAACGGAACGCGAAGATTATGCCGTTCCACGCCTCGTTTCCCTCGTCTATGAGCGCATTGACAAGGCGCACGAGGAAGAATAAAGACAAAAGGTATGCATGCCATACCATAAAAGAAGAAATGAGTAGAAAGAAGAAACCGCTTCCCTTGTTGGAGCAGATAGAGATAACGGGCTTGGCCGCAGAAGGAAAGGCGATTGCCCGCGTGGAAGGCCGCGTGGTCTTTGTGCCATACTGCGTTCCTGGGGACATCGTTGACCTGCAAGTCACGCGCAAGAAACAAAGTTTCATGGAAGCCAGCGTGGTGCGCTTCCACAAGCGTTCGCCCCTGCGCACGGAACCTTTCTGTCCCCACTTTGGCGTTTGCGGCGGCTGCAAGTGGCAATGCCTGCCCTATGAAGAACAACTGCGCCAGAAGGAGCAGCAGGTGCATGACGCCTTCACCCGCATCGGCCATGTGGATGCACGCGAATGGCTGCCCATCCTCGGCTCCAGGCGCGAACGCGGGTATCGCAACAAACTGGAATTTGGCTTTTCCAACAAGCGCTGGCTCACGCATGAGGAAGTTGAAAGCGGCGTACGCTTTGAGACGATGGATACGCTGGGCTTCCACATTCCCGGCGCCTTTGACAAAATCCTGGATATTGAATACTGCGGCCTGATGGACGACGTGAACAACCGCATACGCAACGGCATACGCGAGTATGCGCTTGCGCATGGGCTCGCGTTCTTTGACTTGCGCCGTCAGGAAGGACTCCTGAGAAACATGATGCTCAGGACATCTGCCACGGGAGAAGTCATGCTGCTCCTGCAATTTTGCTATCAGGCGGAAGACGCCGCCGCCGCGCAGCAGGCGCAGGCACTCATGGGATATGTTCATGAGACGTTCCCCGAAATCACGTCCCTCCTCTACGTTGTCAACACGAAGGCGAACGACACCATCGGCGACCTCGACGTCAAGACCTTCAGCGGAACACCTTTCATCTTCGAGACGATGGAGGGTCTGCGCTTCAAGGTGGGGCCGAAGAGTTTCTACCAGACAAATACGGAACAAGCCTACGAACTCTACAAAGTGGCGCGCGACTTCGCTGCCTTGACGGGTCGCGAACGCGTCTATGACCTCTATACCGGAACGGGGACAATAGCCAATTTCGTAGCAAGGAAGGCTGCGATGGTCGTGGGCATTGAATATGTCCCCGAAGCGATTGAAGATGCGAAGGAGAATGCACGCCTGAACGGTCTTGAAAACACCCGTTTCTTTGCGGGCGACATGAAGGACATCCTTACGGCGGACTTCATTGCCGAACACGGGCAGCCCGACGTCATCATTACCGATCCGCCCCGCGCGGGCATGCACCCGGACGTAGTGACGACCATTCTGGCAGCGTCGCCGGAGCGCATCGTCTATGTCAGCTGCAATCCCGCCACGCAAGCGCGCGACCTGCAAATGCTTTCCGAGGCCTACGATATCCTGCGCGTGCGGCCGGTGGACATGTTCCCCCATACGCATCACGTTGAGAACGTCGCACTTCTCGAAAAACGCTGAACAATGAACATGCACCACTATCACAATCCCGTCCTTGAACAACGCCTCCGCACGTTCATCGTACGGCGCGATGCGAAGGGGATGCTGGAATGCCTCCGAGGGCTTTCAAATGCCGACTTCCGCACTTCCGGCTACCTGCTCCGCGAACACCTCCTGACCGAGCACAAGGGCGAAGACTTCTGGGACTTCTTCCTGACGATAGTTCCTGCCGACAGCCGCGCATATCTGGGCACATTTCTCAAGGCTGCCGTCATTCTCTACGAGTATGACAACATCACCTTTGACACATCGCGGCTTGAAGACTTCGCCGCAAAGGCAACGGAGGTTGACAAGCGAAAATTCCTGCAAACCTTCCTGCCACATATACAAAGGGTAGGGGACGCAGAGCGAATCCTAAGGCTTTTCACGGACGGCGAGCCGCATTCTACCATCCCATATCTCGTAGCCGTACCGACAAACGTCGCCGGTTATCTGCTCTTCCAGACGCTACGTCGCATCGACCATCGTCCGGAAACCCTCCGCAACGTCTGCATCGCCCTCATGAAGCGCGGTGACACGAAGGCTTTCGCACTGGCTTCCATTCTGAAAGCCTACTTTGGCCTCCCGGAACTTCCTGGAACGTTCTCCTTGCGCCTTGAACCGTTCCAACTCTCGCGACTCGAAACCTCCTATGACGCTTTCTGCAAAATTCTCCACAGTTAAAACATTTTCCAAGACACAATTAAGTATATTATGAAACGACTGCTCACCTTTTACCTGCTATGCGGTATGCTTTTCTCCCTTGCGCCGCAACGTGCCGAAGCCGCACAAAATGCGAAGTCCGAACCACAGCTGTTTGGCGTGCAACATGCCGGGAAGGACTACTTCTTTCTCATCCCCGACAGCCTGTTCGGACGCCGTTTCCTCGTGACCGTACGCTTCACCTCGGCACCTGCCAACACAGGGAAATACGGCGGTGAAATGGTAAACCAGCAGACGGTTTACTTCGAAAAGGTTGAAGACCGGGTGCTCATGCGGGCAGAACTTCTCCTGAACGTAGCTGATTCCCTCAGCGCTATCAATCGCGCCGTACAAATCAGCAACAGCAATCCTATCATTGGCGCCTTCAAGGTGGAAGGGCGCTCGGGAGGACGGACAAAGGTGAAGGTAACGGACTTTTTCAACGAGGACAATGCTGCCATAGGTCTCTCCCAGAACCTGAAGCGGCAGTTCGGCCTTGGGGGCCTGCTGCCTACGATGTCATATATTGAAAGCGTACAAAGTTTCCCTCTCAATACGGAAGTTCGAACCGTGAAGACCTGGGCCTCAGCGCCACAAGCCACGACCGTTTCGGGACGCTATACGGGCAAGGTTACCATTGGCCTGAACGTTTCCTTTGTACTTCTGCCTGAGAAACCCATGCGTCGCCGATGGTTCGACCCGCGCGTGGGATATTTCACGGACAGCTTCACCTACTACAGCGACTTCCAGCAACGCGTGGAGCCGCGCCGCTTCATTACGCGCTGGCGCCTTGAGCCCAAGGACAGCGCAGACGCAGAGCGAATGGCTCGCGGCGAACTCGTGGAGCCGAAAAAGCCCATTGTTTACTATATAGATCCCGCAACGCCCAAACAATGGCGGCCTTATCTCATACAAGGCGTCAACGATTGGCAGAAAGCCTTCGAGGCTGCGGGGTTCAAGAACGCTATCGTGGCTAAGGAATGGCCGGATGACAAGAAGATGTCGCTCGAAGACGCCCGCTACAGCGTCATCCGATACCTCGCTTCGCCCATTGAAAACGCATACGGCCCCCAAGTGCACGATCCGAGAAGCGGCGAAATCCTTGAAAGCCACATTTGCTGGTACCACAACGTGATGACGCTTGTTCATGACTGGTACATGATACAGGCTGGCAACATCGACGAAGCCGCGCGGCAGATGAAATACGGCGAAGAACTCATGGGGCAGCTCATCCGGTTCGTTTCTTCCCACGAGGTTGGGCATACGCTTGGCCTTCGCCACAACTTTGGAAGCTCCAGCACGGTTCCCGTTGACTCCTTGCGTTCCAAGGCGTTCACAGAAGCGCACGGCCATACGCCCAGCATCATGGATTATGCGCGCTTCAACTACGTGGCTCAGCCCGAAGACGGCATCGGCCACGACGGCATCTTTCCCCGCATCGGCGACTACGACATCTGGGCCATCCGTTGGGGATACACGCCTATGCCGAAGGCCTTCGACGACGTCAGCGACCACTACGAACTCGAAAGCCTCTTCACGCCAGAAGTAACCTCGAACCGCCGGCTTTGGTTCGGAGACGGAGAAACCAATCGCACGCGCGACTCGCGCTGTCAGACAGAAGACCTTGGCGACGACGCCATAAAGGCTTCCTTCTACGGTATTCGCAACCTCCAGCGCATGCTTCCCGAACTGCCGTCGTGGACCTACCAGAAGAACGACATTTACAACAGCAATCTCAGCGGCGTCTATCAGCAGGTCATAAACCAATTCCTTCGCTACGTGGGACATGTACGTGGCAACATCGCAGGCGTTTACTACGATTACCGTACTATTGACGAAGGAGGCTCCGTCTATCAGAATGTTTCGCGCCAACGGCAGCGCGAATGTCTCGCCTTCATCGACGAGCAAGTGCTCAACGAGCCTAAATGGCTCATACAGCCCTCTTTTGTGTCCTCCCTAAGCCCTAATCCGCAGCAGATTACAAACAGGGTAGGGGAACAGACGCTGCGTTCGTTGCTTGCACGTAACATCTTGGGGAACATGAATGCCGAATATTCTGCAGAAGACTATCTTGACGACCTTTGCGGAATGATTTTCAACGAGTCTGGAAATGCCACCGCGCTTTCGCCTTACCGTCAGACGCTTCAGCGCACCTTTGTCGTCCAGCTGACAGAATATTTCAACGCTTGTGCCGATGACGCCAAGGAACGTCCGGCAGTTCTCGGCGCGCTGCGAAAGCTTCAGAAGAAACTCTCTGCAAACGCAGAGGCAAGTTCCAACGCTTTTGAAGCATCTCTGGCCGACATCATAGAACGCACGCTCGTTGTGAAATAAACGGGAATCCGTTTCCCGTCCGTTATTCAACAAAACCGGAGCCTCGCTTCGGTTTTGTCGTTCTTGCATTATATCCTCAAAACTCTTCCCGGATAGTAGGGCATCCCTTATTATCCTCTTTTGAAACGCCACAATCTAATTAAACATAATCCCGATTCCAATTCTGTAGGACAAAAAGGATTTCTGAAAGGACTGTGCGCTCGCAAAAAGCGAGAAAATCCTTTTATATTAAGGTTGTGTTCTAATATATTAAGGTTGGAATCCAGTAAGAGACGCACGTCGGGTTCACAAGATGTGACGCGGGGATTGCAAGATGCGGACATGAATTATTTTTTAAGGCAAGAAAAAAGTTTTTTATGCCTTGAAAAAAATTTCAGATGCGCATCTTGTTTTATCGAGATGCGCATCTGAATTTCCGGGGATTTGATTATCCAAACTATTTGAAAAGCCGACGGACGACTTTTCCGCCGCGAACAATTTCTTCCTGACGCGACTGCCACCAATGCACGACGTCCTCGCTGGCAAGTTGCCAGAAGTTTTTGTCTCGTCCACGTGCCTCGGGATTTACGACAACGTTGAAGCTGGCGGGCACAATCTCCACCTCAATTTCTTTTCCTGCCATGAAAGGATCTCCGTCACAATGGATGGGACCTTCTTCGGGGCGTGTGATGCGGAGGCGGCGGGACGTAAACGTCTTGATGTGGCTGTTGCGCGGCAGCGTCTTGTTGAACATCTGCATCGCAATCTGTGGCGCCATCAGCTTGTTGAAAGGTTCCATGACGATGACGTCCAGCAATCCGTCCTTCATGGACGCCTGCGGAGCTATGAAGGCGTTGTTGCCGTATTGCGAAGCGTTGGCACAGGCGATGAGATAGGCCTCGTAGTGCAAAGTTCCGTCCTCGTTTTCAATGGAATACGTCTGCGGCTTATATTTCAGGCCTTCCAGAAGCGCCTTCTCCACATAGGTGCTTAGCCCGCGCCTTCCGGCTTCGGAGAACTCCTTGCTGATGAAGGCGTCAAAGCCCATCCCGCAGGTACAGAAGAACGGACGGCCGTCAATTTTCCCATAGTCAAGCGTATGAACCGTAGCGTGGTTGATGACGCGAAGCGCACCCGCTGCATCCAGCGGTATGTCAAGATGGCGGGCAAGCCCGTTCCCGGAGCCGCAAGGCACAATGCCGAGAGCCGTCGGAGTGTGTACCACGGAACGAGCCACCTCGTTGACCGTCCCGTCGCCGCCTACGGCGACAACGATGTCAAAACCCTCCTGGGCAGCCTTCCGAGCCATTTCTTCAGCATGTCCGGCGCGCTTGGTGTGGCACATGTTGAGGTCGAAACGTTCCTGATCCAGCGTCTTGCGTATCGTGTCGTAGAGTCCCATCTTATTGCCTGTTCCCGAGATGGGATTCACGATGAAGAGAATCTTCTTTTTCATAATCCAGATGCAGTTGTTCTTTGCACGCAAAGAGTTTTTCTTCGCGCAGCAAAGGTATGAAATTTCCTTTAATACGAAAGGCTTTCCGCTTTATAAAGACTTTAAAACGGAAATAACTGCTCAAAATTTGCTAATGTGAGCAAAAAGACGTAATTTTGCATTCTATATGGAAACGACTCGCAACGCGCACGAAGCGCAAATCATACGGATTCCGTCCATGAAGGACTGCCGGGGCATGCTCTGCGTGGCGGAACACGAAAGCGGAGAACTCCCCTTCACGCCAAGGCGGACGTTTTGGATCACGGGCGTTCCCGAAGGACAGGAACGCGGCTACCACGCCCACCGGACGTGCTGGGAACTCCTCTTCGCGGTTCATGGCAATGTGACCGTAGATATCACCGATGCCGAAGGGCTACGCAGCTTCCTGCTTTCGCGTCCGGACGAAGGCCTCCTGATACCTCCCATGTGCTGGTGCCGACTGCACAGCTTCTCCAAAGACGCCGCTTGCATCTGTCTGGCTTCGGAGCCTTACTGCGAGGAAGGATATATCCACGACATTGAACATTTCAAGAACAGTCTCTGAACACATGGAGTGCATCCCCTACTCTGCCGAACATTGCAGCCGCTGGAATGAAACGCTACGCAAGTCGCGCTTCCGCTCCCTGCTGCTCGAACGCGGCTACATGGACTATCACTCCGACAGGTTCGAAGACGTCTCGCTCCTGTTTGTTGACCACAAGGGACGGACGGAGGGCGTGCTGGCCAGCAGCCTGAGGCGCGACACAAATACGGTCGTCTCCCATGGCGGCCTCACTTATGGCGGCCTCATACCCTCCATACACGCCACCTATACGGAGGTGGACCAGATGCTCACGCTGGCGGCCGACTACTACAAGCGATATCTCGGCGTCAACACGTGGGTATATAAAGTTGTACCCCAACCCTACTGGACGCTACCGGCAGAGGAAATCCTCTACTGGCTCACGCAACGCGGCGCACAGCTCAGCTCGCGCGGCCTCTCCAGTGCACTTCCCCTGGAGAAATGGGCCGACGAGGACGCCATCGCGACACTCCCCACGTTCTCCCTGATGAGAGCCCGCAAAGTGCATGCTGCCTGCGAGCACGGGCTTCGTACCGAGGTTGTTACGCCGCCTGACGTGCTGCCCGAGTTTTGGAAAATCCTTACGGACAACCTCATGTTTCGCCATCGCGTTCATCCCGTACACAGCTTGGAGGAGATGACGCTCCTGATGAAGACCTTCCCCGAACGCATTCGCCTGGCAACGGCATGGGACGACGACAAACTCGTAGCCGGAAGCCTGATATATTGCAGCTCCCCGACGTTGGCGCACGCACAATACATCGCAGCCAACGAAGCAGGCAGGGCGTGCGGTGCCCTGGACCATATCTTTGCCCACGTGCTGCACCAGTCTGCCCGCGAAGGCTTCCGCTGGTTCGACTACGGCATCTCAACCCTTCACGACGGCAGCGGTTTCAACGCAGGCCTGTTGTCACAGAAAGAAGGCTTCGGGGCGCGAGGCATGTGCTACGACATATACACCCTGAAACTCTGAAAAGAATCATGATAAAGTATCTTGACCTTCGCGCCGTCAACAGCCGCTATCAGCCGGAACTGCTCCAAAAGGTGAGCGACTCCGTCGCAAGTGGCTGGTATCTGCACGGCGAGTTCGTGAAACGCTTTGAACATGATTTTGCCGACTATAACAACGCAGCGCATTGCGTCGGCGTAGCCAACGGACTGGATGCGCTGACGCTGACATTGCTGGCGCTGAAGGACATTCGCGGCTGGAAGGATGGAGACGAGGTCGTCGTACCTGCAATGACATTCTTTGCCACAGCCCTCGCCGTAGTGCGTGCCGGGCTGAAGCCCGTATTTTGTGATGTTCTCCCTGACACCTATCTTATGGATGCTGCATCCGCAGCGCAGAAGGTGACGTCCCGCACGCGGGCCTTGCTGCCCGTACATCTTTACGGCCATATCGCAGAAATGCAAACCGTCTGCCGGCTTGCCCAGAAGCACGGCCTTCTCGTCGTGGAGGATGCCGCACAGGCTCACGGCGCCACAGATGCCGACGGCAACAAGGCCGGGCACCGGGGCATAGCAGCCGCCTTCAGCTTCTACCCCGGGAAGAACCTTGGCGCTATGGGGGATGCGGGAGCCGTCGTGACAAACAGCGATGAACTGGCAAAGGCCATCCGCACATATGCCAACTATGGTGCTGAGACAAAGTATGTCCACACACGTTTCGGCTTAAACTCCCGGCTGGATGAAATTCAGGCGGCCATATTGAGCCAAAAGCTGCAAACACTTGACCAGGAAAACGAGCTACGCCGCCATCAGGCTACGCTCTACTCGGAACTATTGTCAGGCACAAGCCTTGAACTTCCCTACGGAGGCGCCGTGCCCCGAAGCGCCGTGTTCCATATCTATCCCGTCCTTGCCCCCAATCCCGAGAGACTGCGCGCGCGGCTGGAGGCAGAGGGGATAGAAACGCTACGTCACTACCCCCTACCCCTTCACAGGCAACCCGTTTTCGCCGCAGAGCACGGCGAGGAAAGCTATCCTGTCAGCGAACGCATCGCCGCCCATGAACTGAGCCTGCCCATAGGTCCTCACCTCACGGACGAAGACGTGCGAAGCGTGGCAGAAAGCATCCGGCGGATACTACATGAAGATGCATAGAAAGTAAAACAAAAATATAACAACATGATGACACTTGACATTCTGATATGCTCGCTCAACAAGGGCGTCGTGAGGCTCGGAGAAGTCTTGATGCCTCCTCGCGAAGGCGTCAACTACATCGTCTCCTACCAATATACGGACGAGCGCTACCTGGAACTTGTTCCCGAAGCCGTCACCAAGCGTCCCGACGTCAGCTTTTACAAGTATTCCGGCCAAGGGCTCAGCGCAAACCGCAATCTGGCGATGGAAAAAGCGACTGCCGACCTCGTGATGTATGCCGATGACGACACGCGCTTTGCTCCCGACGCAGTGGATCGCGTTCTGGAAGTCTTTGCCTCACATCCCGACCTCGACGTAGCCTTTTTCTGTGCCAGCACATACACAGGGAAGCCGCTCAAGGACTATCCCGAAGAAGAGCAGGTGCTGACCGGCATGCCGAAGTCATACGTCATCAGCGCCATCGAAATGGTATGCAGACGCACAACGGTGCAACGCACCATCCGTTTTGATGAGCGTTTTGGCCTCGGAACAAAGTTCCTGACCTGCGGCGAAGAAGAAATCTGGATGGAAGATGCCAGACGGCGCGGACTCAAGATGATGTTTTTCCCCATCAAAACGGTAGAGACCTCCACCTTGCTGAAGAAAAACCTCATCTACGTTGACGCCGGTGTGCAGCGAAGCTTTGGTGCTTTGACCTACTATAAGCAAGGCACCTCTGCATGGCTTTCCTGCCTGAAGTTCGCCGCACGCTCGGCACGCTCGGGGTATTGCCATTTCTGGCCGATGGTGCGCCATCTGTTCGAGGGAATCCACTTCATGAGAAAAACACAATAAACACAAAAGCACGAAATATGACACTACAACTCCTTATCTGTACCATCAACGAAGGCATACGTCGCATTCCCGGCATGCTGCTCCCGCAACGCGACGACGTGAAATATCTGGTTTCATGGCAGCAAACAGGTACCATCAACGTGAATCTTCCAGAGGAAATCACCAGCCGCAGCGACGTGGAGGTTACGATGCTGGCCGGTCGGGGCCTTGCCGCAAACCGCAACAACGCCCTGCGGCACGCAACGGGCGACATCCTCCTGCTTGCCGATGACGATTCCACCTATAAGCCCGAGTATTTCGACACCGTACTCCACACTTTCCGTCGCTATGTCAATGCCGACATCATCTGTTTCCGAGCCATCGACCGCGAGGGAAACTTTCTCAAGCGCTACAGCAGCGAACCTTGGACCTACGCCAAGCGTCCTCGCGGCACCCACGTATCCTCTGTAGAGATTGCCTTTCGGCGCTCGACCTCCCTACCCTTCTTCGACGAGCGTTTCGGCCTCGGCTCGAAGTACCTGGCATGCGGCGAGGAGGAGATTTTCCTGCACGAAGCCTTCCTCGGAGGGAAGAAAATCATCTTTATCCCGGAAACGGTGGTGGAAACCGATCCCAACACAACGGGCAAGCGCTTCCTGACCTTTGCAGCAGCACGCAGGGCAAAGGGTGCCGTACTGTGCTACCTATACGGTCCCGTCGGAGCCACCTTGCGGGCCACGAAGTACTGCATGTCGCTACCAGGCGACCACTCCGTAGCACGCCGCATGCAGTTCTATCGTGACATGATTGCCGGCATCCGTTTCATCCAGAACGGTCACATCTAACGTCATACACAGGAAAATCCTTCAGAGGTAATGCGCTTCAGCATCGTCGTCCCCTATCGCAATCGCCAGGCTTGGCTGCCACGTGCTTTGCGCGCATTGTCGGAGCAACGCCATCAGGACTTCGAGCTGCTTCTTGTTGACAACGGTTCTTCCGACGCCTCGCGCGCCATTTGTGAAGCCTTTGCCGAGGAATATGCTGCGGCGAAATTCTCCATACGCTTGTTGTCGGAACCTGAAGCCGGAGCATGCCGGGCGCGAAACCTCGGACTAAGAGAAGTTACGTCGGATTTCGTGCTGTTCTTCGACTCCGACGACGAGATTTCCCCTGATTTTCTTTCCGATGCCGACGACTTGCTGAAGACGCAGCCCGACCTTGACATCGTGTGTGCGCGAACACGCCTGTGCCTGACGAACGGCAAGCTTGTCACGCGCGGCGTAGTGAAGACCTATGACCCTGCTGACCAGATTCTGTGCTCCATGCTCACGACTCAGGGCATGATTGTCCGCACCTCCTTCCTTCGCAAAGCCGGAGGCTGGGATGAGCACCTGCCGAAATGGAACGATTGGGAACTCGGTCTGCGCCTTTTTCTTCAAAAGCCCAGGATATTCTGGCTCCCGAAGGCATACCATAAGCTCCATCAGCATGCGGAAAGCCTCACGGGGCGTTCGTGGGCTTCCACTTACGACGCCCTGCGTCCAGCCCTGAAGGCTGCGCGCAGCCTCATTGGTGAAGACAGGCGCTTGCTCCGCGCGCTGGCATGCCGACAGGCCGTCGTCGCCGCAGAACTGCACCTCGAAGGTAAGAAGGATGCCGCCCGTGAACTTCTTCAGGATTCCCTCTCTCTTACGTCTGCCGCACGCTGGATTTACCTCTACCGGTGCATGGGAGGACGAGGCGCTTGGCGCATTTACCGCATTTTCCTCTGAACGTGAAACCGCTACCCCGTTTCTTTCACCCCCTCCCCTGCCTGCGTGTCTGCGTTGAACATGCAGACAATAATAATATATACGTACGCGCGCGCGAAAGGGAAATGCGTCTCTCGCTTTCCGACGGAAACAACGAGAACGCCTTTTCATATCTCAAAGCCCTTGTACGAAAAGGCACGGCGCTTAACCTGCTTTGCCCACAGGAGGAGGGCGAAGGCACGATTCGTGCGGAAATTGTCGTCCTGGAACCAGACTATCTTGTAGATGTAACGACTGTTGCTGCATGCTTTGAGACAAACTCCCCGAAACAGCAGATTATCACGAAGCTTACCCCTTCCGATGCGGCAAAAGCCCCGATACTGCTGGGAAATTTCGCCTCCCAACTTCTGGATGAGAGCCTGCACCATCCCGAAGCCCCACTTCCCTATGCAGAAAGCGTGCGCAGGTTCTTTGAACACAACGCGCTGGACTTTGCCGCGTGCCCCGATCCACTTGCAGACTTCCACCGCCAAGCCTGCTTGCAGCGCGACAATATACGTACGCTCATCCGGGAAACCGAAAGTGCCGTCAGGAATTTCGAGCCGAAGGAGGCTTTGCTGGAACCCACTATTTTTGCAGAGGCATTGGGGCTTCAAGGGCGTATGGACCTTTTGCAAAGCGACCTCAGCGTGCTGGTGGAGCAAAAGTCGGGCAAGCGTGACTTTCACGGCACCCCGCGCCTCACGCACAAGGTGCAGTTGCAGCTGTACATCGCCATCCTTCACTATGCCGCCGGGATTCCTGAACCAGAGCTGGCGGCTTTCCTCCTCTATTCCAAATACGCAGACGGCATGATGCCGCAAAAGGCCGACCCAGCCCTCCTTCGTCAGGCTATGGAAATGCGCAACCACCTTGTGGCACAGGAAATTGCTATGGCGACGGAGCCTTCGTCGGCAGAAGCGTTCTTTGCCTCGACGCATGCCGACGACCTGCGATGTAACCCCGCCCTTTCGGACAAATTCTGGTTCTCTTGGAAACGGCCTCCCATAGAGCACGTGCTGCAAGCCGTGCGCACGGCAACACAACCTGCCCGCAGCTATTTTCTGCGCATGTTCCGCTTCGTTTCGCAGGAACAGTTCATCGGGCACGTGGGCGACAACAGCCCTCAACCGACAGGGATGGCATCCCTGTGGAAAATTCCTGTCGAAGAAAGGCGCGAACAGGGCGATCTGCTTTGGCCGCTGGTTATTTGTCCGATGACGGAAGACGCAGAAATAACCACCAGCACCCTTCACTTGCGCCCCCTCCACCCAGACGCCTTGACAAACAGCAACTTCCGGACGGGAGACGCCGTTGTCTTCTACGCCGTTGCCAAGGATGCAGAACCGGACGTGAGGCGTACAGTAGCGTTTCGCGGCTCGCTGGAAAGCACCAAGGCCGAGGAGATTGTCCTGCAACTCGCTTCGCCGCAAAGCCGGGACGTGGCGTTCTCGGAGGATGTCACCTATGCCGTTGAGCACGACCACGTGGACACGTCCCGCGCGCTTTTCCGCAGTCTCCTGGCCTTCCTCACCTCCTCCCCAGAGCGTCGCGACCTCATCCTGGGACTTCGCCTGCCCACATACGACGGGAAGGGAAAAGCCTCTGGGGACTACGGTGAGTTCCAGGCTCTTGTTGACGGAGCGTGCCGCAGTCGCGACCTGTATCTCGTCGTGGGGCCTCCAGGTACGGGCAAGACGTCCTTCGGTATGCTGAACATCCTGCGCGAAGCCCTGCTGAATCCCGCAGAGCGCATCCTGCTAACGGCCTACACGAACCGTGCCGTGGACGAGATTTGCCAGAAACTGCTCGAAGCCGGCATTCCCTTCCTGCGCCTCGGACGTCCTACAGCATGCAGCCCCCAGAGTCGCCACGCCCTGCTCTCCTCCATCGTGTCCAAGTTGCCGCGCATTGAAGAGCTCAGGACGGAAATCCTTTCTGCACGCGTCGTCGTCGGAACGACCACGACACTTGCCAACAACCCGCAGCTCTTTGCCCTCCGCAGTTTCGGCCTTTGCATTGTTGACGAGGCCTCACAAATCCTTGAGCCCCAACTGATGCCCCTGCTCACGGCACAACATGACGGACACGTTGCCATAGGGCGCTTCGTGCTCATCGGCGACCATAAACAACTGCCGGCCGTAGTTTCACAGAACGCAGATGATTCGCGCGTAGAGGAATCCGACCTGCACGCCATCGGTCTTGAAAATTGTCGCCACTCCTTCTTCCAACGAATGCTGGAGTACCTTCGCGCGCATCGCCCCGAGTGCATCTACGAGATGACGCGCCAGGGACGCATGCACCCCGACGTGGCAGACTTCCCCAACCGGATGTTCTACGCCGGCCACCTCAAGTCCGCAGGCTTGCCGCATCAAAAAGCCACATTATGCCTCGAAAAAGAAAGTTCGACGCTTCAAGATTTGACGGCATCGCGACGAATGCTATTCTTTGACATGCCGAACCCCTCGGAATATACCGCAAAGACCAACGCCTCCGAAGCTGCCTTCATCGCGCACCTTGCACTTCTGGTATGGAGGCGCTTTCAGGCCGAGGGGCGTGCGTTCTCGCCCGACTCAAGCCTTGGCATCATCGTGCCCTACAGGGGACAGATCATGTGCATTCGTCATTTCTTGGCGAAGGAAATAAGTGGTTGTTTACCAGAAAGTGAACAAGCCAAAGCCGAAGCGTTGCTTCATGTAAACATTGACACCGTGGAACGCTATCAGGGCTCCCAGCGCGACATCATCATATACGGTTTCACGGTGAGCAACACCAAACAGCTGGATTTCCTCACGGCAGAGTATATTACGGAGAAGGCCGCAGAAGGTACAGCCGACGAGGTAACCATAGACCGAAAGCTGAACGTTGCCCTTACGCGCGCTCGCGAACAGCTCTTCATCGTCGGGAATGCGCCCTTGCTCTCTGGCGGCGAAGTATTCCAGAAACTTATCCGTTACGCCCAGGAGCACGATGCCTTCTTTCCTGCCGACCGCTTTCGTCCGCAAGGGATTATCTCCTGATTGCTCTGCTTCGCGAAGACAGGCTGCGGCTTGGGAAAGAAAATGAACAAGTTCCTTTTCTTTCCGCTCGCCTTGCATTATCTTTGGCCGCCCAAACCGTAGAATAGGCACATCATGAAAATAGCTTTGATACAACTGGCATGCTCTGCCGACGTAGAGGCGAATCGCCGCCGCCAGGCAGAGCACATACGCAAGGCCGCGAAGGCGGGTGCAGCGCTCGTGGTGCTTCAGGAGCTTCACAACTCGCTGTACTTCTGCCAGACAGAGAACGTTGACAATTTCGATTTGGCGGAAAGCATCCCCGGACCTTCGACGGAATTCTTCGGGGAAGTGGCGCGCGAAGCGGGCGTCGTCCTTGTTGTCTCCCTGTTCGAGCGCCGCGCCCCAGGACTCTACCACAATACGGCTGTCGTCCTGGAACGCGACGGAAGCATAGCCGGCATACAGCGCAAAAATCATATCCCGGATGACCCCGCATACTACGAGAAGTTCTACTTTGCACCTGGCGACACGGGATTCCAGCCCATCTCCACCAGCGTGGGACAGCTGGGCGTGCAGGTATGCTGGGACCAGTGGTATCCCGAAGGGGCACGTCTCATGGCGCTTGCAGGAGCAGACCTCCTGATTTACCCCACGGCCATCGGATTTGAAAGTTCGGACACGCCTGAGGAGCAGATGCGTCAGCGTCAGGCCTGGCAAATCGTGCAGCGTGGACACGCCGTAGCAAATGGACTCCCTGTGCTCGCCTGCAACCGTGTCGGCCACGAGGAAGACCCCAGCGGACAGACTTGTGGCATCCGCTTCTGGGGCAGCAGCTTTGCCTGCGGCCCGCAGGGAGAGATGCTTGCCGAAGCCCCGGTGGACGCGGAGTGCATTCTCCTGGCCGACATAGACCTGAAGCGGTCGGAGCAGGTGCGCAGATGGTGGCCCTTCCTTCGCGACCGGCGCATTGAAGAATATGGGGAGATAACAAAGCGTTACCGATGGCACTAAACTACGTCTGGCTTGCGCTTTTCGGTATCGGCATGCTTGTGGGTGTGCTGAAACTGATTTTTTCGGGCGATGTGGAAACGTTGCCCGCCATGATGGATTCCACCTTCGAGATGTCGATGCAGGCCTTCGAGCTCACGCTGGGACTGACGGGTACGCTGACCCTCTGGATGGGTATCTTGAAGGTGGGCGAGGAAAGCGGCCTCGTGGCCAGGCTCTCACGCCTGCTAAGCCCCGTACTTACCAAGCTTTTTCCGGACATTCCGAAGAACCACCCCGCCCTGGGCAGCATCTTCATGAACATTTCGGCCAACATGCTGGGCCTTGACAACGCCGCAACCCCCGTAGGCCTCAAGGCCATGCAGGAACTGCAAAGCATCAACAAGGACAAGGAGAGCGCCTCCAACTCCATGATTATGTTCCTGACGCTGAACACCAGCGGCCTCACCATCATTCCCGTCTCCATCATGGCCTACCGTGCGAAAGCGGGCGCAGCCGACCCCACGGATGTCTTCATACCGCTCCTGCTCACGACGTTCTGCTCCACCCTCGTGGGATTGTTGGTCGTTTCCGCCTACCAGCGCGTGAATCTTTTGCAGAAGAACATCCTGCTGATGTTTGGCATCATCGGCGTATTGGTGGCAGCATTGTTTTCCGCCATCATCGGTATGGACGAGGCGCAGATGCAGGCCTTCTGCCGCGTACTGACCAGCGTACTCATACTGGGTGCGATATTCGTTTTCCTTTATAGCGGCTTCCGCAAACGCCTCAATGTGTATAACGTCTTCATCGAAGGTGCCAAGGGCGGTTTCCACGTTGCCGTGAGCCTCATTCCCTACTGTGTAGCCATTCTTGCCGCCGTAGGTGTATTCAAGGCCAGCGGCGCTCTGGGAATGCTGCAGGACGGCGTGAAGGCGGGCGTGGAATGGTTCGGAGTGAACAGCGACTTTGTAGGTGCCCTGCCCGTTGCCCTGATGAAGCCTCTCAGCGGCCCCGGTGCCCGCGGGATGATGCTGGAATGCTTTTCCTCCTTCGGCCCCGACTCTTTCGTGGGCCACCTTGCCAGCGTCCTGCAAGGCTCCACGGACACCACCTTCTACATCCTCGCCATCTACTTCGGCTCCGTAGGCATCAAGAAGTACCGCCATAGCGTCGTCTGCGGACTCTCCGCTGACCTCGCAGGCATGCTCGCCGCAGTGCTTTTTAGCTACTTCTTCTTTGGATAGCGACAAAAAGTAGGCAAAACATTTGGCCGGAATGTAGAAATATCGTACTTTTGCACCCGCAAACATCGCGGAGTGGAGCAGTTGGTAGCTCGCCAGGCTCATAACCTGGAGGTCGTTCGTTCGAGTCGAGCCTCCGCAACAAAATTGCAGGAAGGAGATAAACACGAAACAAAAGTGTTCATCTCCTTCTCTTATCAACTCAAGTTTCGGAAGTTGTAAACGCCCTGCCACAAAGCCCTGAAAGGGCGTTCAGACCACAGGCAGGGGTGCCGCTCCAGCTCTGCTGGCTTGCTACCGAAGGGACGCAAGAACCCCTGTAAAAATGCAGTATGGGTTCAGCCCTGAAGGGGCGACAGAACGCGATGCGGGCTCCGGAGCCTCGTAGGAAGGAAATGCAACCTGATCGTTTCAGCGTTTCAGCGTTTCAAATAAAAAAAAGGCGCCTTACACATAGCCCCGGACTGCTATTATATACTATAACTAATTATATATTAGATAAATATAATATACGGAAGTCGTGACGCATGAGTTAGCACCCCTCTTTAAAAACTACTGAAACGCTGAAACGCTGAAACGCCAACATTTTTCAACTTATTTAAAAGGGTGTATATCAACTAAATACGGCATCACAAAAGCAACAGAACCGCTATGCCGCAACTCGGCAAGGGCACAAAATGCGTCAAAATCTTCCCTCGCAGGCCTCAAAAGGCACGCGCAAACCCCTCTTTCCGATGCTTTTCCCGTCCTCGGAGCGCACATGAGCGGTTCGGAAATTCAGTACCCCGACCCCATTTGGAAGGAACTTTGCACCAAAATGGCCAACCTCGTGGCAGAAAGTGGGGGTAACTCTCCCCCCTACTCCACTTCCAGGACGAGGCCTTTGAGGTATTCGCCCTCGGGATGGTAGATGTCAATGGGATGGTCGGCTGGCTGGTGGAGCTGGTGGAGAATCCTCACCTTGCGGCGTGCCTGTGCGGCAGCCGTGAAAACGGCAAGGCGGAACTGCTCCTTGGTAATGGCCTGCGAACAACTGAAAGTGAACAGGATTCCTCCGGACGGAATGCGCGACAAAGCCTCTTGGTTGAGGCGCGTATATCCTTTTATGGCATTACGCACAGCGGAATGATGCTTGGCGAATGCCGGGGGGTCGAGTATGACGAGGTCGAAGTCCCTGCCTGCACGTGACAGGAAGTGGAAGGCGTCCTCGGCATAGGCTTCGTGGCGCGTTGTCCCGGGAAAGTTCAAGGCAACGTTCTCACGCGTGAGCGCTATTGCCTTTTCGCTGGCGTCCACGCTGACGACGGCTTCTGCCCCGCCGCGCAGGGCATAGACGGAGAAGCCACCCGTATAGCAGAACATGTTCAGCACGCGGCGCCCTGCGGCGTAGCGTTCGAGGAGGGCACGGTTTTCGCGCTGGTCCACGAAGAAGCCCGTCTTCTGCCCGTGCAGCCAGTCAATGCGGAAGCGCAGACCGTTCTCAATGGCTGAGAATGCTTCGGCTCCGTGCGGAGCGTCCTCGACGAGATAGCCTTCCTTTTCCGTGAGCTCTGCCTTGTAGGGCAGCGTAGTCTCTGACTTATAGTACACGTTGCGCACGTCCCCGTTGCACGCGGCAACAAGCGCCTGTGCTATCTGGTGACGCGCCGTGTGCATGCCGACAGAATGTGCCTGCATCACGGCCGTGTCGCCGTAGCGGTCGATGACGAGTCCGGGCAGGCGGTCGCCCTCGCCGTGGACAAGGCGGCAGATATTCGTAGGGCGTTCGCTGGTACCGCCCAGTTGCAGGGTCTTGCGCAGCATGTAGGCTTCGCGCAGGCGGCGGTGCCAGAACGCTTCATCCACGGCTTCGTCGTCGAAGGAGAGGACGCGGACGGCGATGGAACCTATCTGGTAGTGTCCTATGGCAAGGAACTCGCCGTCGTGGCTTTCCACGCGCACGACTTCCCCTTCCTGAATGTCCTCGGGTACGAATTTCAGGGCACCGGAGAACACCCAGGGGTGGAAGCGGCGCAGGCTCTCGGTCTTCCCGCGCCGCAGTTGCAGGGTCTTATACGTCATATTATGGTGTATTCTCCGCTTTCCCGCAGGCGGCGCAGCTCCTTGTAGAGGAGGATGCAGGCGTATGCGTCGGTAGCGGCATAGAGTTTCTGTTTGTCGTCCAGGACGTCAGCCTCCCAGTTGGATAGCTGCTGCGCCTTCGATATGCGCTGCCCGAAAACGTTGGCGAAGAGCTTTTGCAGACTCATGTCCTCAATACCCATTTCGTGGGCATAGGGCTGGAGGTCAACGAAGCCCTTGGGCTGCAGGTGGGAATCACGCGCGGAGAGGAGGTGGAAATCATCCTTCAGGGAGAGGCCTACCTTCAGCACGCTCTCATCGTCAAGGAGAGAGGCGAGTTCCTCGGGCAAGCCGATGTGGCAAAGGCGGAAGAGGAAGCAGACCTCCTCGGTGGAGGCCTGTAGCAACGCCACCTTGTTGACGACGCCCTTGCGGAATGCGGGGCGCGTCTCGGTGTCGATGCCTATCAGGGGAGCCCGCCTGAGTGCGAGGACGGCGCGACGGGCTTCGTGCAGGCCTTGGACAACAACAATCTTCCCCGGAAACAAGAACCGGGGAAGGTCGGGAATGATGCTTTTGTCTGTTTTTGCAAAAAGGGATTTCATCGCAGCAAAAGGGGATTTCATCGCAACGAAAGGGCGAAACGTTTACGGGCGATACGTGTCGGCATGGAGCGTCCGCAGGACACTGAGCAGCTCCTGCCCCCAGAAGCTGCGGAACTGCTCGACCGTCTCCTGGAGTGCCGCACGCATGGCATCGTCGTACCCGAGGCGGAATTCCTCCACCATGTTGCGGAGCACCTGATAGACGTCGGCAAGGTTCTCGCTGACGGTTTGCGCCACGGGGCTTTCGGAATACTTGAAATCCTCCACGAAGACTTCAAGGAAGGTGTCCTCCTCGCCCATGAGCTCGGCGATGCGGTTGCGCACGTAGTCGTAGTCCTGCTCCGTGACGCGCGCCTCGACATAGCCGTCGGCTTCGGGAACGTCGCCCAGAAGCGTGGCCTTCAAATAGAGCATGGGGAGCAGGCGCAGCATGACGCCGGTGAAGTCCTCGCGCGTCACATCGCCGGTCTGCTCCACCTGCCGGCAGAATTCCGTGCTTATGCGGACAAAGTCCAGAACGGGTTGGGCGTAAAGGTCCATCAGAGAACGTTCTTCACGACGTGGCCCATCTGCATGACAAACTTGAGCTGCTGCTCGTGGTCATAGACGACGATGTCGGCATCCTTGCGGGGCTCAAGCGAGCCTTTGCGGTCATATACATGCATGATTTTCGCTGGCGTCTCGCTGACCATGCGGACGGCATCCTCCAGAGGTATGCCGGCCTGCTGCACGGCTGTGCGCACGAGGCGGTCCATCGTGGCGATGGAGCCTGCCAGTGCCGAGCGGTCGGAGAGCTTGCAGACGCCGTCCTCTATGATGACGCGGGGGTCGAAAGCCTGCGTGCTGTCGCTGGCGGCAACGGCGAGGGAGTCCGTGATGAGCGAGGTGCGTTCGACACCCTTGATCTTATAAACCATGTGGAGCATGATGGGCGGCACGTGGATGCCGTCGGCAATCATCTCCACCGTCATGTCCTCAATGTCGAGAACGGACTCCACGGTGCCCTCGTACTTGTACTCGCGGTTCTTGTGGAAGCCGCGCATGGCGTTGAAGAAGTGGTTGGCATGGGTGTAGCCGATGTCGTAGGCGGCCTTCACCTCGGGATAGTTTGCCTTCGTGTGGGCAACGGCATTCAACACGCCGTGTTCGCGGCAGAAGCGTCCGAAGGGAATCGTCCCGGGGAGCTCCGGCGCCGTGCTCCAGCGCTTGATGCAGTTGGTGCGGCTGAGCAGGGGGATGTACTCTTCGGGGTCGGGGTCCTTGATGTTTTCCGGAATCTGGCCGCCCGCCATGTCAAGGTTGAGGTAGTGGCCTTCGAGGTGCAGGCCGAGCACGGGCGTGTCCTTCTCGCGCATCAGCTTCTCCGTTGTCTCCACGGCGTCATAAATCATCGGCATCGTCGAGGAAGAGAGCGTCGGGAAGATGCTGGTGGTGCCATGCTGCATGTGAGCGTTGACGGCTACGCGGAAAGCCTCTTCGGACCCCTCCATGAAGTCGCGGCCTCCTCCCCCGTGGCAGTGCTGCTCAATACCGCCGGGCACGATGTCAAAACCGTGCGCGTCGATTCGCTCTGCGCCGACGATGGGAAGTTCGTTACGGGCTACGGTGACAATTTTGTTTCCGTCCGTGATGACGGAACCACCTTTCAGCCATCCTTCTGGTGTGAGAATACGTCCGTTGTAGATTTGTTTCATGGTATGTTTAGCTTACGTGGGCTTTTCGATGTGCAAAAGTAATCAGAATTTCTGACAGAAAAATCATTCTGCCCGCTTTTTTGCGCCGAATAAAGCAAAAGAACACAATAAAAAGGCATTTTTGGTGTTTTATATAGAGAATATGGAGAGAATTGTATACATTTTGCTGGCTCTTTGCCTCACGGCGTGCTCGCCCGTGGAGCGGATTGTGCGTCGCGGAGACAATGCGCTGGCCATCGGAGAGTATGCCGAAGCTGCGGCACTCTATAAGAAAGCCTACCAGCGCACGCCGACCACCGACCGCCAGATGCGTGGCGAGCTGGCATTCAAGCAGGCGGATGCCTTCCGGCGCTACGGCAATGCCGCGCGGGCCCTGGGAGCATACCGCAGCGCCGAGCGCTACAAGTATTCCGACTCGCTGACGCTGGTGAGGGCGGGCGACATGATGCGCATGATGGGTGACATGAAGGGCGCGCGCGACGCCTACAGCACCGCGCTGGATTCCAACCCCGACCTTGAGGCGGCCCGCCTGGGGATTCAGGCGGCGGAAGGTGCGATGCGGGCGCAGGGCGAAACCTCCGCATGGACGGTGAAACTTGCCTCGCAGTTCAACTCCTCGCGCTCGGACTATTGCCCGGCCTATCAGGGCACGGACGCCTCGGCACTCTACTTCAGCACCACGCGCCGCCAGGTGATGGGCGAGGACCTTTCGGGCATCACGGCCATGAAGCCCGGCGACATCTACGTTGTCCGCAAGGACGAGAAGGGAAAGTGGAAGATGCCGGAAGCCGTTGAGGGCGGCGTCAACACGGAGTTTGACGAGGGCGCCTGCGCCTTCACGCCGGACGGCACGAAGATGTACCTCACCGTCTGCAAGACCGACCCGCAGTACCCGCGCATGGCGCAGATAATGGTGTCCTCGCGCAGCGATGCTTCCTGGGGAAAGCCGCAGGAGGTGAAGATTACGAAGGACACGCTCTCCAGCTATGCCCATCCAGCGGTGTCGCCCGACGGCCGCTGGCTCTACTTCACGAGCGACATGCCGGGCGGCTACGGCGGCCTTGACCTCTGGCGCATCGAACTGGACGCCAAGGGCGGCGGCGTGGTGGAGAACCTCGGCCCCGACATCAACACGGCCGGCAACGAGTGCTTCCCGGCCTTCCGCCCGAGCGGCGAGCTTTATTTCTCCTCCGACGGACGGCCCCAGAACTACGGCGGCCTTGACCTCTACCGGGCAACGGCCGACACGCTGACGCACGTTTGGCATGTGGAGCACCTGCCGCGCCCCATGAACTCGCAGGGCGACGACTTCGGCATCACGTTCGAGGGGTCCCGCTCGCGCGGCTACTTCTCCTCCTCCCGTAGCACGGGAGGCCGCGGATGGGACAAGCTCTACGAATTCTCCTATCCCGAGCAGCTCCTGAGCGTCAAAGGCTGGGTCTATGAGCAGGACGGCTACGAACTGCCCAAGGCGCAGGTATTCATGGTGGGCAGCGACGGCACAAACCAGAAGCTCAGCGTGCTTTCCGACGGCTCCTTCGAGCAACCCGTGAAGGCGGGCGTGCAGTATCTCTTCCTGGCCACGTGCCCCGGCTACCTGAACATGCAGGCCTCGCTCGTTCCCGAGGACATCGACGCGGAGCGGCAGTACGTCCTGCAGTTTCCCCTCCCCAGCATGAACATCCCCGTCCTCGTGCGCGGCATCCACTATGAATTCGACAAAGCCACGCTGACGCCGGAAAGTCAGGCGGCGCTTGACCGCCTCGTGAAGCTGTTGCAGGAAAACACGAACGTCACCATCGAGCTCTCCTCCCACTGCGACTACCGCGGCCGCGACGCCTACAACGACCGCCTCTCGCAACAACGTGCGGAAAGCGTCGTCAACTACCTGACGGAGCACGGCGTGGACTCCCTGCGCCTGACGGCCCGCGGCTATGGCAAGCGCATGCCGAAGGTGGTCAGCAAACGCATGGCGGAGACCTATCCCTTCCTGACGCAGGGCGACACGCTGACGGAGGCCCGCATCAAGACTTTTGAGCCGAAGAACGCGGAGATTGCCAATGCCCTGAACCGCCGCACGGAGTTCCGCGTGCTGTCCACGACCTACGGTCTCTTTGATGAAAAGGGACGGCTACGCACAGACCTCATCCGTCCCGCACGCCCCGAGAGGGAAGGCGACGCGGACGAGGAGGAAGAGATGGATTTCGACGAGGAATAAAGCGGTATAGAAAGAGAGCAGCCCCTCACGCATCGTGGACGACGGCCTTGCGGAAGAGGTCGGAGGCGAAGACGAAGTCCAGGAGCGACTGATTGCCCGAGCCGACCACCTCGTCCTTCGTGCCTTCCCACGCCTTCACCCCCTTATTTATATATAAAATGTGTTCACCAATGCCCATGACGGAGTTCATGTCGTGGGTGTTGATGATGGTCGTCATGCCAAACTCCTGCGTGATGCCGTGGATGAGCTCGTCGATGACGAGGCTCGTCCGCGGGTCGAGGCCGCTGTTGGGCTCGTCGCAGAAAAGGTAGCGGGGATTCATGCTGATGGCGCGCGCGATGGCCACGCGCTTCTGCATGCCGCCGGAGATTTCGTCGGGGAACTTGTTTTCCGCCTCCAGCAGGTTCACGCGGTCCAGGCAGTATTCGGCGCGGCGGCGGCGCTCCTTGTAGCTCTTGTCGGAAAACATGTCCAGCGGGAACATGACGTTCTCCAGCACGCTGATGGAGTCGAAGAGGGCACCGCTCTGGAATATCATGCCCATCTCACGGCGCAGCATCGTTCGCTCGCGCTTCGTCATGCGCACGAAGTCGCGCCCGTCGTAAAGCACCTCGCCGCCCGTGGGGTCGAAGAGTCCCACGATGCACTTCATCAGCACGGTCTTTCCCGAGCCGCTCTGTCCGATGATGAGGTTCGTCTTGCCGTCCTCGAAGACCGTGCCGATGTCTTTCAGCACGTCCTTGTCCTCGAAGCTTTTGTATATGTGTCGGAGTTCTATCATGAAAGTATGTTCGTCAGGAAGAGGTCGGAGAAGAGTATGAGCATTGAGCTGGAGACGACGGCGTTCGTGGATGCCTTGCCCACATCGACGCTGCCGCCCTCCACCGTATAGCCGAAGAAGGAGGAGACGCTGGCGATGATGAAGGCGAAGAAGAGGCTCTTGACGGCTCCCATCCAGAAAAACCAGGGCACGAAGTCGTGCTGCATGCCCGCCGTGAGGTCCGTGGCCGTGATGATATGGCCTATCCACGCCGTGGCGTAGGCGCCTACCACACCGCTGACGGTGCTGAATACCACCAGCAGGGGTATCATCGTCACGAGGCCCAGAATCTTCGGCAGGATGAGGAACGAGGCCGAGTTGACGCCCATGATTTCCAGCGCGTCAATCTGCTGCGTCGTACGCATCGTGCCGAGTTCGGAAGCGATGTTTGAGCCCACCTTGCCCGAGAGAATCAGGCACATGATGCTGGAGGAGAACTCCAGGAGCATGATTTCGCGCGTCACGTATCCGCTGACCCAGAGGGGCATCCATGCGCTCTGGATGTTCAGCTTGATTTGTATGCAGATGACGGCGCCGATGAAGAAGGAGATGAGCAGGACGATGCCGATGCTGTCCGTGCCGAGCTGCGCCATCTCCTTCAGGTACTGGCGTCCGAACATGCGCCAGCTTTCGGGCTTGCGGAACGTGCGGCCCATGAGTTCCACGTAGCGTCCCGTGGAGTGGAGGAAGCGTTGTATGAACATTTGACGTGTTTTTTTGAATAAGCGGCGCAAAGATACACGCTTTTTCCGAAAAAAAAGTATTTTTGCAGGCACGAAGGACAAAAAGACAAACAAGCGGCAACTCGTCACTCGTCACTAAATAACCACAAGCATGAAACAATACCTTGACCTCCTGCGCGAGATAACGGAACACGGCGTCGTGAAAACCGACCGCACGGGAACCGGCACGAAGAGCATCTTCGGCCATCAGATGCGCTTCCACATGGCAGACGGATTTCCGCTGCTCACCACGAAGAAACTGCACCTGAAAAGCATCATATACGAACTGCTCTGGTTCCTGCAAGGCAACACGAACGTGCACTGGCTGCAGGAGCACGGCGTGCGCATCTGGAACGAATGGGCTGACGAGGACGGCGAACTCGGCCCCGTCTATGGCCACCAGTGGCGCGCATGGCCGACGTACGACGGCAGCGCCGTGGACCAGATTCAGCAGGCCGTGGACCTCATCAAGCACCATCCCGACTCCCGCCGCATCGTCGTCAGTGCATGGAACGTGGCGGAGGTGGGGCGCATGGCGCTGCCGCCGTGCCATCTGCTCTTCCAGTTCTACGTGGCCGAAGGACGCCTCTCCCTGCAGCTCTACCAGCGCAGCGCGGACACCTTCCTCGGAGTCCCCTTCAACATTGCCAGTTACGCCCTGCTGCTGCAGATGATGGCGCAGGTGTGCGGCCTGGAGTGCGGCGACTTCGTCCACACCACCGGCGACACGCACCTCTACCTGAACCACCTGCCGCAGGCGGAACTCCAGCTGACGCGCACGCCACGACCGCTGCCGAAGATGAACCTGAACCCCGACGTGAAGGACATCTTCTCCTTCCGCTACGAGGACTTCCAGCTCACCGACTACGATCCCTGGCCGCACATCAAAGCCGAGGTTTCGGTGTAAGAGTTTGCAGAACAGAACCACGAATAGCACGAAGGCCACAATGCAGAAAATAATCGGCTTACGCCGCATGGGTTCGTGATATTCGTGACATTCGTGGTTGAAAATGACTGTTCGAGGTAAAAGTGAAAAGATAAAAGCAAGAAAATGGAACTCAACATAATCTGTGCCGTGGCAGAGAACGGGGCCATAGGCAACAAGAACGACCTCGTTTATCACCTTCGTGCCGACCTGCGGCGCTTCAAGCAGCTCACGACCGGGCATACCGTCCTCATGGGGCGCCGCACCTTCGAAAGCCTGCCGAAAGGCGCGCTGCCAAACCGTCGCAACATCGTGCTCACGCGCAGCCGGAGCTTCGCGGCTCCCGGTGCAGAGGTGTTCCCCTCGCTCGCGGAAGCCCTCGCGGCCTGCGCGGCTGACGAGGAAGTCTTCGTCCTCGGAGGTGCCAGCGTCTATCGCGAGGCCCTGCCCCTGGCCGACCGCCTCCTGCTGACGCACATCCACGCCACGCCCCCCGAGGCCGACACCTTCTTCCCGGAAGTGCGCTGGGAGGAATGGCGGCTCGTGCGGGAGGAGGGGCACGAGGCCGACGAGCAGAATCCCCAGGACTACACCTTTGCGGATTATGAAAAAAGTAAACAAGCGGACGAGTAAACGAGTAAACAAGCCGCAGCTTGTCACTCGTCACTTGTCACTTGTCACTCGTCACTCGTCAACTTCAAATTATGTATATGATTAGGAAAAAGAATACCAGGATGAGGCTGCGGCTTTCCGTTCTCTTCCTCTCACTTTTATTTTCTGCAATACCCGGGACCTCCCTGGCAAATGCCCCCGATAAAGTCCCCTCCCGCCTCACCATCATCTGCACCACGGACGTGCACGGCAACTACTTCCCCTTCGACTTCGTGCGGGGAGGCGACGGCGCGGGCAGCCTTGCGCGTATATATAAGAAGGTGTCGAGGGAGCGCGAGCTGAATGGCGGCGAGGATGGCGTACTGCTGCTCGATGCCGGCGACATCTTGCAGGGAACGCCCGCGTCCTACTACTACAACTTTGTAGATACGACCTCCGTGCACGTTTGTGCGCAGGTCATGAACTACATGAAGTACGACGCCGCCACCATCGGGAACCACGACATCGAGACCGGCCACGGCGTCTATGACCGCTGGACGAGGGACTGCAATTTCCCCGTCCTGGCTGCCAACGTCGTGGACAAAAGCAGCGGCAAGCCCTACTGGAAGCCCTACGTCGTCGTGGAAAAGGCAGGTCTGCGCATCGCCGTCTTCGGACTGCTGACGCCCACCATCCCCAAGTGGCTTCCCGAGCGGCTGTGGAGCGGCCTGGAGTTTCGTGACATGGTGGAGACGGCGCGGGAATACATGCCGCAGATGAAGCGGGAGGCCGATGTCGTCGTGGGACTTTTCCACTCCGGAGTAGGCAGGGAGCCCGGGGACTTCAAGGAGGCTACCTCCAAGCTGGAGGATGCCACCTGGGCCGTGGCCCGCTGGGTGCCGGGCTTCGACGTCATCTTCTGCGGCCATGACCACCGCGCTGCCGACATCCGCGTCCTGAACATCGCAGGCGACGAGGTTCCCGTGCTGAATGCAGGCCCCCATGCGGAGAATGCGGCCACGTACTCATGGTCCCGGGGCGAGGGCGCAGCCGTCCTTGCCGACGCGCGGCCGCACGGCGAGGTCGCCTCCGTCAAGTCCTCCGAGCCCGACGCGGGCTTCATGCGGCAGTTCCGCAGGCAGGTGAAGGCCGTCAGGAAATACACCGGGGAGGTCATCGGGCAAAACGCCGCTCCGCTCACGACGCGCGACGCCTACTTCGGCCCCTCGGCCTTCATCGACCTGGTCCATGCCATGCAGCTCCGCATCAGCGGTGCCGACGTCAGCCTGGCCGCGCCCCTCGGCTTCGATGCCAGCCTGCCCGCAGGGAAGCTGACGCTGGGACAGATGTTCAGCCTCTATCCCTACGAAAACCTGCTCTACGTCATGCGCCTCTCCGGCCGCGAGCTGCGGGACTACCTGGAATATAGCTATGCCGGCTGGCTCTCCGAGAGCTTTCCCGAGGAACCCGCGGGAGAGGCTGAGGCTCATTTCCTGCGCCTGAGCAGTACGCGCCCCCTGGCAAATCCCGCCGAGCACTGGAAGCTCCTCGCCACGCCGTCCTACAACTTCGACTCCGCCGCCGGCATCCGCTACGTTGTAGATGTCACCCGCCCCGTCGGGCAGCGCGTGCGCATCCAGAGCCTTGCCGACGGCCGCCCCTTCGACATGGATGCGGAATACCGCGTGGCCCTGAACAGCTATCGCGGAAACGGCGGCGGCGGCCACCTCACGGAAGGTGCCCGCATCCCGAAGGAAGAGCTCCCGCAGCGCATCCTCTGGAGTTCCCGACGCGACCTGCGCTACCACATCATCCAAGCCATCCGCAGCGACGGCGGCATAACCCCTCCGCCGCCCTCCCCCTGGAGCTTCGAGCCCGCACGCATCGTGCAGCCCCTGATGGAGCGCGACCGCCAGCTGCTCTTTCCTTGAGCGCTGGAAGCGACTTTCCCCAAAAGATACCCACAAGGAGGCCCCTGCAAGGCCTATGCAGCAGACTTTGGAAAATGCACTTTTTCAGCTAATAATGAGCGATAATTGCGGAAAAGCCGTATCTTTGCCACCGTAATAGCGAATATAAACGACAAAAAGTATGACTACAGCCGCTAACAATGTACAGATGCAGGGCGTTTACGTGAACGTGCCGGCCGTGGACTGGTCGCTGTTCCGTGAACTCATCCGCAAGTTCGGCTGGCAGGCAGAGACACGCGAGCAGTTGCTCGACCGCTTTTCGCATATTTAACGCCCGAATCGCATCAAGCTTGCGGGAAAATGATTAACTTTGCACCCGTTATAACACTTTAATGCGCAACATTATGGCAACAACGACATCAATATCAAATCCTGCCCAGATGATTATCACGCTGGAGGACAATGCGCTCGTGGCCGACATCAAGCGGGCGTTGAAAATGATTCGCGGCGTGGCATCGGTGCGTGTGGCCACCATCAGCGATGACAACACCATCACTCCTGCCATGCGGCGCTCCATCAACAAGGCCCGTCGCGAATATGCCAACGGCGAAACCATCTCGTGCAGCACTCCTGAGGAGATGCAGCGCTATTTCGACAGCCTATGACCTACACGATTGAGTATTCCAAGGAGGCTGACCGCACGCTGCGCAAGT
>JAFUXE010000017.1 GCA_017477205.1 Alloprevotella sp. | reverse complement strand
GCTCTTTGGGGGCTTCGCGCCCCCAGCCGCTGGGCAAACCTCCGCGGTGTTTTTCATAGTTTTAAACTGTTACCACCACCCAAAATGACCAATAGGCATTAAAACGCAACTTTTTACCACCCATTTTGACCTATAGACCAGTTTTCATGTTTGCCGCCTGCTGCATCGCAGCATGGAACGGCTTTGCACAAGGCATACCGACCGATGACCGCTTCACCATCTCCGAGGCAACGATACAGCCTGGGGGTGAGTATGGGGTTATTCAAGTTGGGTTGCAGGGTAGCCGCATCTATACGGCTTACAACCTTGATTGCCTTTTCCCTGAAGGTGTTGATGTGTATTATGAAGATGGTGATCCTGCGCTTTTGATGGATGAAGATGGCATATATCCCTACACAAAAACGTTGAGCAAGAAAACCTACACCCACACCGTCGGATGCACTTACGGTGTAGTAGCACCGAAAGACTTGCGCGTTGCATGCACGTCGAATGTGAATGGAGAGTTTACAGCCACGAGCGGTTCTTTGTTCCTCGTCGGCATTGTGGCATCTCCCTATGCAAAGCCCGGTACTGCCACGCTGAGCCTTTCGGGACTTAACCTCACGGTGAAGGAAAATGCCGTGAAGTACGTCCCTGCGAACGAGGACTATCCTGTCATTACGGTAGGCACGACGAGTACCGTCAGCATCAGGATATCGTCCACGAACCAGTACAGCACCCTCGTGCTGCCTTTCGATGCCGCCATTCCTGAGGGTTTGAAGGCCTACAGCTGCAGTGAGAGTACCGACGAAGCCCTTCTGCTCAGGGAAGCTGCCTCGTTTGAAGCCTACAAGCCTTACATCCTTTATGCCGAGAACGGTTTCGAGGGTACCTTGTCGGGAACGGTGGATCCGGAGAAATACGTGGAAATTGCCACAGAAGGCTTACTCTCCGGTGCCGTCGTGGCGCAGCAGGTTTCCAAGGGTTATGTCCTCCAGAATCAGGGCGAGGGTGCCAAGTTCTACGCCGTAGAGCGCGCCACCTTCAATATCCCGGAGGGCCGTTGCTGGATCAACGAGGATGCTATCACCAGCGCCCGGGCCTTTAACTTCGAGGACATCACGTCTGTGGCGGGCCCGTCTCTCTTGCTTCCGCAAACAGAGGCTTATGACCTTTCCGGACGCCGCGTTTCCAAGATGGAAGCAGGTCGCATCTATGTTGTAAATGGACGGAAAATTTTGAAACTTAAATAATTAATGTTATGAAAAGAATACTATTAACAACATTTCTGCTTTCATTCGCAGTATTCTCTGCGATTGCGCAGACTTTTACCGTTGGAGGCATTAACTATTCTGTTGTTTCAAAAGATAATGCTACGGTAAGTATTACGGGATACGATAGTGAAAATCCTCCCACTACTGTATCAGGAACAGTTGTCTATAATGACAAAACGTACAGTGTGGTATCTGTTGGAGAAGGAGCATTCAACGGGTGTGCTTCTTTGACCACCGTTAATGACCTACCTGCATGTACAAGTATTAGCGCTTATGCTTTCCAGAATTGTTCTTCCTTGACCTCCGTAGGCAACCTTCCTGCATGTACAAGCATGGGAACTTATGCCTTCGATGCATGTTCAGCCCTGACCTCCGTAGGCGACCTCTCTGCATGTGCCAGCATAGGAGATTATGCGTTCAGGCTTTGTTCTTCCTTGACCTCCGTAAATCTCTCTGCATGTACGAGTATAGGAAATTATGCTTTCGATACATGTTCTTCCTTGACCTCCGCAGGCGACCTTTCTGCATGTACGAGTATAGGAGATGTGGCCTTCTGGGGCTGTTCTTCCTTGACCTCTGTCGGCAGCCTTTCTGCATGTACTAGCATAGGAAGAAAAGCCTTCTGGGGCTGTTCTTCCTTGACCTCTGTCGGCAGCCTTTCTGCATGTACGAGTATAGGAGATGAAGCCTTCAATGAATGTTCAGCTTTGACCTCTGTTGGTGATCTTTCTGCATGTACAGGTATTGGGAATAGTGCATTCTACGGCTGTTCTTCCTTAAGTTCCATTGGCGACCTTTCTGCATGTACAAGCATGGGAACTTATGCCTTCGATGCATGTTCAGCCCTGACCTCTGTAGGCGACCTCTCTGCATGTGCCAGCATAGGAGATTATGCGTTCTCTGGCTGTTCTTCCTTGACCTCTGTCGGTGATCTTTCTGCATGTACAGGTATTGGGAATAGTGCATTCTCCGGCTGTTCTTCCTTAAGTTCCATTGGCGACCTCTCTGTATGTACAAGCATAGGAGAAAATGCTTTCTCGGGAACGTGGAATAGCACAGGACCGATTTTTCCAAAATTAAAACTTGGTGTTATGGCGACATTGGCAAGCACCAATGCAATTCCTTCCTCTGCAACCATATATGTGCCGGCAGCGCTATTAGATGATTATCGCAATGCGGATGTATGGAAGGATATTGCTGTGCGAATAATTTCCAACGAAGCTCAAAGCGATTATGAAATCACTGCCAACGCAGATGCCGGATTATCCGGAGTGCAAAGGGTGATTGGTGAAAGCCAGCTGAGCAACGTCGTGTCGCTGAAAGTGACGGGATCGTTCAACGGTTACGACGTGATGATATTCCGCAACAAGATGCCGAACCTGCACTTTCTGGATCTGAGCGATGCGGACGTGGTAGCCTCCGACTATGAATACTACACGGGAAAAACCATGAACGAGGAAAATGCGCTGGGCGACTATGCCTTCTACCAGTTGCCTAAACTCGTAGAGGTGAAGCTGCCGAACTCGCTTACAAAGCTTGGGCAGAGTGCCTTCAGTGGCTGCTCCGCTTTGCGGTTCCTTACAATTCCCGAAGGCGTGGAGGATATTCCCTACGACTTCCTGAACGGTGCACGCATAGAAACGCTCGTGATTCCCGAGGGCGTGAAGACGATTTCCAATTCCAGCATAGTTAATTGTCCGAACCTTAGAACCGTTTCCCTCCCCTCCACCCTGGAGTCTATTGGTTATCAGGCATTCTACAACTGCCCCAAAATAGCGTCTTTGAGACTTCCTGAGAACTTGGCAACCATCGGAGCAAGTGCTTTTAGTGGCTGCCGTGGTATAGAAAGCGTTGTGCTGCCTTCGACGCTAAAGTCCATTGGCAGTAGGGCGTTCTACGGATGCAGCAACCTGGAGGAACTGCGCATTTCCCCGTCTGTGGAAACAATTGGCAACGAGGCATTCAGGGGTTGCGACAAGTTGGTAGATATATATACCTATACGGTGGAGCCGACCAGCATCGACCAGAACACCTTCTCCACGTGGACGACGGCAACGATACACACGCCCTCGTTCAGCCACGACAACTACTACTGGAACACGCAGTGGAGCCAGTTCCTGGCGCAGGTGGACTTTGACGAGCCCTACGAATACTTCTATATTAACAATGACTATACCTTGGATGACAATACTGGTCGTATCGAGGGTGTAGAAGATGAAGATACTCACGAAGTAACACCTCCGGACGCAGACCTGAATGAGGGTAGCGGTCTCATTGTCGAAGGCGACGAAGATCAGGATCTGGATGACGTGCATCACCACCACAATGGAAACAGCGGCAATGGTGCCAGTCTTATCGATGACGGTAACGTAACGGCGAAGAACTACATTTTCGATATCACAGTTTCAGGTGGGCGTTGGTATTTCTTCTCCTTCCCGTTTGATATAAAGTTGGAAAATATTACGGCTCCAGGCAGCTACGTATTCCGTCGTTACGACGGTCAAGAGCGTGCCAATAATGGTAATGGCGGATGGAAAAACCTCAAGGTGGAAGATAACAAACTCCACGCTGGAAAGGGTTACATTTTCCAGTGTTCGCAGAGCGGAACACTCACGTTGCGCGTAGAGAATCCCAATTTCAAAAAGTCGAAAACAGACGGAGATTGGCTACATGTACTTGAGTCATACGTGTCTTCTATTGCAACAAACGCAGGTTGGAACTTCATAGGTAATCCGTACCTTAGCTACTACGACCTTGACAACACGGGCTATAATGCTCCCGTGACACGCTGGAACGGCAGTGGCTACGAAGCCATCCGCCCGGGCGACGACGACTACTTCTTCCACCCCTTCGAAGCATTCTTCGTGCAGAAGCCCGAGGACGTGGATTACTTCGGCTTCGAGCGCGACCACCGCGAGACCTACCAGCAGAGCCAGCGTTCCATGGAGCGCAAGCGCATCGCCCGCCGCAGCCGCGCCATCGACCCGATGCGCCAGCTCGTGAACCTTGAGCTGCAGGGCAACGGCACAGCAGACAAGACGCGCGTAGTGTTCAACGATGCGCAGAAGATGACATACGAAACCTCTTGCGATGCGGCAAAGTTCCTCACGACGGGCGTTCCGCAGCTCTTCAGCCTTGAGCCTACGGGTGAGGAGGTGAAGTACGCTATCAACGAGCGTCCCGTTGCCGACGGCACGGTGCGGCTGGGCTTCACTGCTTCCTCTGCCGGCACGCTGAGCATCTCGGCCACGCGCATGGATACAGAAGTGATGCTTCGCGACCTGAAGACGGGTGCCACGTGGGACTTCTCCGAGGGCGACTACAGCTTCTCCACCGAAGCCGGCACGTTCTGCGACCGTTTCCTCCTGGTGCGCAAGGCAGGCGTGACGGGCGTGGATGAACTCAGTACCGGCCTTCAGGACGGCAGCGAGGCAGTTCCCGCCTACAACGCCGCAGGTCAGCGCGTGGATGGCGACAACGCGAAGGGCGTCGTGATATATGAAGGGGGCAAGAAGGTTCTCCGCTAAATATATAACGAGAATGTCTATGAAACAACATATTTGTGCCCATTCCCCTCTCTCCATTTTGTGGAGAGGGGGCGATGGGGGAAACGGAGTTGCTGCTTGCTGCTCTTCCTGATATCCCTTTCCGCCTTTGCCCAAGGGGACTACAATCCGACCAATCCGCCAGAGCCAAACACGCTTTACAAGGTGACGACGACGGCAGAGAACGGATATGCTTCGGGAGCGGGAAGTTACAAGGAGGTACGCAGGTATATCTGCGTTGCTCATCTGGCGGGACAAACTTCTTCTTCAAGCACTGCCTGAAGAACGGCCAGGTGTATGGAACAAGTCAAAACTTCTACTACACCGCCCAGGCCGCTAACGCTGACTTTGTGGCCGTGTTTGAGTTCCTGCCGCCAAGTCCGAACGAGCCGCAGACACCCCCGAACATCCATCGCCTCTACCTCCAGTCTTCGCCCGAGGGCGCATGTTCCTTCAACCGTTCCAGCGGAGAACGCTTTGAGGAGGACCAATATGTCAGCGTGACGGCCTATCCCGGTCAGAACTTCGATTTTCAGGGGTGGTATCGTAATGGCGGGCAGGTGAGCACCGCGCAGGGCTTCAACTACCTGATGCCGACAGAAGACGTGACGCTGACGGCCCGCTTTGTCTATAATCCCGTAAATCCCAGCGAGCCGGAGTCTCCCGGTGAGCCGACAACCGTTCGTGGCGATGCCGATGGCGACGGCAGTGTGGACGTGACGGATGCCGTGCTGCTGACGAACCACTATCTTGCGGGGACAACGTCAAAGATGAAGCGTTCCGCAGCAGACGTGAACCAGGACGGCGACGTGGACGTGACGGATGCCGTGTCAATAGTAAACATGTATTTGGGAAACTAATAAAAGAAAACAACTTATGAAGAAATACGCAAAACCCGCCATCGACGTCATCCGCATGGGGGCACAAAGCCTGATGGCTGCATCCGGAGAAAAGGTGATGGAGAAAGGCGCTGGCCCTGCCAGCACGGAGTACGAGGTGCTGACGCGCCGCCACACCGGCAGTATCTGGGAAGAGCAATAAGGGCATTGCATGTCCGAGGATTTTTCACGGGTTGCACTGGCTTTTTAGGCTTTAGGCAACCCGTGTTATATTTCCTCCTTCATGGAAGAGTGGTGCTAAAAGGGGAATATCTCCATGTTGAAAGAGATGCCTACAGCGTCAAGCTCCAAGCCGGAATTGCGATAGGCATGATGCCCAAGGCGAAGGCTATGGTATATTATCTGCTTTTACTTTCTTTTATTCTCTTTTATTCTCTTTTATTCTCTTTTATTCTCTTTTATTCTCTTTTATTCTCTTTTATTCTTCTCGGATTGCAAAAGTACAGCATTATTTTGATTCACCCGCCATCTTTGGGATATTTTCGCGTTCCTGATAAAGGCGGACGGATGCGTCCTGTATGCTGTGTGCGCCAGAGAGGTGGACTGAAGTGCCCCCACAGTTAGTAGTTCTCGTCGGTTTCGACGTGGCGGCGGCCGGGCGGGGTGAGACGGAAGCTTTCGGGATTGTGGCGGAAGCCGAAACTGAGGTCGAAGCCGGCATTGAGGAGCTGGCGGGCAAGGGCTGGGCGGCCGCGAAATCCGTGGATTGTCCATTTCATCTCGGGACGCAGTTCGCGCCTGGCGGCTAAGAGGAGGTCGAAGGCACGGACGCAATGGATGGTGAGGGGCTTCCGCAATTCTTCCGAGAGCCGTACGTGGCGGGAGAAGACTTCGCGCTGTACGTCCGGGGAGGCACCGCGCAGGCGGTCGAAGCCGCATTCACCGATGGCCACGACCTGCGGCAGCGCGGCCAATGCTCTGGCGCCAGCCCAGAGATGGACCAGGTTTTCCTCCCCCGTCCACCAGGGATGTATTCCCACGGAATAAAGTCCCGCAGGGTGCGGCGTGAACGCGTCGGGATGCAGGAGTGCCTCCTGCGGCAGGTTCACGATGGCCGTCCCGGGTGTGGCGGCAAGGTTGTGCGTGTGGAAATCCATGTCAGGGTACGGGGTCGTAGCCGCTTCCTCCCCAGGGGTGGCAGCGCAGGATGCGTCGGATGGCCAGCCAGCTGCCTTTTATGGGACCGTGTTTCTGCAAGGCTTCAACGGCATACTGCGAGCAGGTTGGCGTGAAGCGGCACGCGGGCGGCGTGAGCGGGGAGATGAAACGCTGGTAGAAGCGGATGGGGAGGATGAGTATGCGGGTGAGGAGGGACACGCTGGGGGAATTAAAAATGAAAAATTAAGGCGGTCAATGAACGGCCAGGCGCTCTGCGATGTTTTGCAGCAGGCGCACTATGCTTTTCTCCACGCGCATGGACTCCAGGTTCTCGTCCGCCAGCCAGATGAAGGCCAGATGCAGGTTTGTGTCCTGCGGAAGGGCGTCGATGAGGAGGTGCTTGTTCTTGCGATAGGCCTCGCGCAGCTGCCTTTTTGCCCGGTTGCGCTCCACGGCCTTGTGGAGGTGGCGCTTGGCAACGCTGAGGAGAACGCGAACGCGCGGTTCTCCCTCCGCCTGCGGCACAATACGATAGACGGCTCTCACGGGGAAGACGGTGAGGGCTCGGCTTGCTCCGGCAAAGAGGGCTTCAATGTCGCGGCGCAGGCACAGGTGTTCGGCTTTCGGGAAGGTGTAGAGCCTCATGCCGCAGGTCGTTGCTTATTGGGCCGCTTCGGTTTTCTTTGCGACCTTCTTTGTGGCTGCTGCCTTCTTGGGCGTTGCAGCTTTCTTCGTAGTCGTGGTAGCCTTCTTGGGGGCTGCGGCTTTCTTCGTGGCGGTGGCTGCGGCTTTCTTCTCGGCTGCTTTAACGGTTTCCGCCTTTTTGACAGGGGTTTCCGCCTTTTCCGCAGGTTTTTCGGCCTTTTTCTTTGCAGGTGCCGCCTTTTCCGCTGTGGTCTTTGCCTTTTTCGAGGTGCCCGTCTTCTTGGCGGCTGCCTTGTCCGCCTTTTCCTCGCGTTCGAGGAAGAGTTCCAGCGAGCCCGTCATGGAGGGTGCTTCCTCCGAGGGGGCTTCGAGGTCCAGGCGCAGTCCGGCTTCCACGATGGCTTTCGCCGTCGCCTTGCCCCAGCATCCGATGCGGAGCTTGCCCTGCCGGAACTTGGGATAGTTTTTCAGAAGGGATTCTACGCCGCTGGGCGTGAAGAGGATAATCATGTCGAAGCTGCGCAGGCTTTTGGGCATCTGGTTGCTCACGGTGCGGTACATGACGCATTCCTTGTGCACGATTTTCTTCGTGTTCAGCATGGCGGTAATGTCGCCCGTGTTCACGTCGCTCAGGGGGATGAGGTATTTCTCCGCCTTGTGCTTCAGCATGACGCTGATGAGCTCCGGCCATTTTCCGGTAGTGCCGAAGAACACCTTGCGCTTGCGGTATTGCACGTACTTCTGTATGTACAGGGCTACGGTTTCAGAGATGCCGAAATACTTCATGTTCTCCGGGATGTTCACGCGCAGCTCCTTGCAGAGCGTGAAGAAGTGGTCTATGGCGTGACGGGAGGTGAATACAATGGCCGTATAGTCCAGGATTTGGATTTTCTGCTGGCGGAACTCCTTTGCGGGAATGCCTTCCACTTTGATGAAGGGATGGAAAACAAGTTCCACTCCATATTTTTCGGCCAAATCGTAGTAGGGCGATTTCGGAGAAGCCGGTTCTGGCTGCGAGACGAGAATCTTCTTAATCATAAGCGCACGTGGCCGCGGGGACCACTCTCGAAAGTATAGTCAGTTTGTGTCATGTTGCCCGTAGAAATGCCGTCCCGAAATGCCACAGAAGCAGCAGCGGGACGACTTCGAGCGCGCAAAAGTACAAAAATATATGGATAACACTTGCCGCTGTGCCCAAAAAAGTGCGGAATGAGAGGATGAGAAGTGCCAGTTTTGCTAAGCATAGGATTACAAAAAGGCTAATGCCGATGACATCCAAGGGGAGGGGAAGATAGACGGCGAGGACGGCGAAGGGGAAGAGCAGCAGACCGACGATTTCGGACGTGCTGTTCTGCACGATGCGCCACTGTGTAGCGACGTCCCTGTCCGCAAAGACGGCGTTGACGAAGCTGTAGGGCAGCTGTTTCAGGGCAAAGTACAGCCAGTAGGCCAGGGCGGTGCCCGCCACGTAGAGCCACGGGCCGCCCGAGAGTCCGGCCGGGAGGCCTGGCGGAAGGGACAGGGGGGCGTGCAGCGTGCGCATGGCGCAGAGCAGGAGCACACCGAGGGACAGTCCGCCCGTGAGGCGGAACAGGCCGAAGGCTGTCCCGGCAGGCTGCGTGAGGTCCATCTTGCCGTTGCGTGCGCTCCAGGCGCGGAGAATCACGCCGCCTTCCGTCCGCAGCCGCACGAGGTAGGCCACGGCCAGCACCAGCGCCGCCATCAGCGCCAGCACCACGCTGTCGTCCGCTGCGGGCTCGTAGGGCGGGGTGGGGACGCGGATGCCGTTGGCTGCCGCCACGTTCTTCGCCAGCAGGGAGTCCAGCAGGCTGTAGTCCGCCGCGAAGCGCTGCACGGCGGAGTCCGTCGTGTCGGCCACGGTCCGCAGGGAGTCCGCGAGCGTGTCTGCGGAGAGGGAGTCGAGGTGTATGCTCAGGCTGTCGGGCATGGGGCGGGGAGTGTCAGAGTGCGGCAAGTTTTCGTATGGAGGAATCCCAGAGCGGCGTGGTCTCCGCCAGGCGCACGGCCTCTTCCGCCGTGTCGGCCACGCACCAGATGGCGGCGTGCTGCGGGCGCATGAAGCGCTCGTCCACAGCGCGTTGCAGCTGCTCCAGCAGGGGGTCGAAATATCCGGCGACGTTCAGGATGACGATGGGCTTCAGGAAGAGGCCGAGCTGCTTCCAGGTGATGATTTCCAGCAGTTCTTCCATCGTCCCGACGCCTCCGGGCAGGGCGATGCAGGCGTCCGCACGCCCCGACATCTGCTCTTTGCGTTCGTGCATGTCGCGCGTGACGACGAGTTCCGTCATGCCCCGGTGCTCCCACGCCTGTTCTATCATGAACTGCGGGATGATGCCGACGGCGCGCCCTCCTGCCGCGAGGCAGGCGTCTGCGCTTGCGCCCATGAGGCCCGTGCGCCCGGCACCGTTCAGGAGCGTGTGGCCGCGTCGGGCGATGGCTTCTCCCAGCTGGCGTGCGGTCTGGACATAGACGTCGGGTGCCTGTCCGCTGGAGGCGGCAAAGACGGTGATGTTCATAGTCCGAATTCCTGCTTGATTCGTTCCACGTAGTCCAGCTTTTCCCAGGTGAAGAGTTCCACCTCCATGCTGAGCGGCTCCTGCCCCTTGCGCTCGAAGGTCTTTGTCTTCCAGCGCGGACGGTGCCCCATGTGGCCGTAGCGTGCCGTTTCCTCGTAGATGGGCGTGCGCAGTTTCAGGCGCTGCTCGATGGCGTAGGGACGCAGGTCGAAGATGCCCTTGATGCGCTCTGCTATTTCCCCGTCGCTGAGGTTGACATGCTTCTTGCCGTAGGTGTTCACATAGACGCTGATGGGCTCCGCCACGCCAATGGCGTAGGAGAGCTGCACGAGCATTTCGTCGCTGACGCCTGCTGCCACCATGTTCTTCGCGATGTGGCGCGCCGCATAGGCTGCGGAGCGGTCCACCTTCGAGGGGTCTTTTCCTGAGAAGGCGCCGCCGCCGTGTGCGCCGCGTCCGCCGTAGGTATCTACTATGATTTTGCGCCCCGTGAGTCCCGTGTCGCCGTGGGGGCCTCCGATGACGAACTTTCCCGTCGGGTTCACGTGGTACTTGATGTCGCTGGTTTCAAACAGGCGCTTCACTTCCGGCGTCTTCACGCGCTCTGCCACCGTGCGGGGGATGAGGATGTTGATGACGTCGTGACGTATCTGCTCCAGCATCCGTCGGTCGGCTTCTTCCTGCGAGCCCGCCTCTTCGGCCGTGATGAACTCGTCGTGCTGCGTCGAGATGACGATGGTGTCGATGGCGACGGCGCGGTCCTCGTCGTCGTAGCGCACCGTCACCTGTCCCTTTGCGTCCGGGCGCAGGTATCTCATCTCTTTACCTTCGCGACGTATGCGCGCGAGCGTAATCATGAGGTCGTGGGCGAGGGAGAGCGGCAGGGGCATCAGGCTGTCCGTCTCGTTGTTTGCGTAGCCGAACATCATTCCCTGGTCGCCGGCGCCTTGTTCGTAGGCTTCCGAGCGGTCAACGCCCCGGTTGATGTCTGCGCTCTGCTCGTGGATGGCGTTGAGGATGCCGCAGCTTTCGGCATCGAACTTGTATTCGGCCTTCGTGTAGCCGATGTGTGCGATGGTGCGGCGCACGATGGTCTGCAGGTCTGCCCAGGCCTGGGACTTCACCTCTCCGGCCACGATGACCTGGCCCGTCGTGACCAGTGTCTCGCAGGCCACCTTGGACTGCGGGTCGAGGGCCAGCAGTTCGTCGAGGACGGCGTCGCTGATTTGGTCCGCCACCTTGTCGGGATGGCCTTCGGAGACGGACTCGGATGTGAATAGATATGCCATTGTCGTAATTGTTTGTTGTTTGTTCTTTCTTTGCTTGGGACGAGGACGCGTGCGGCCTCGGCAGGCGGCAGGCGCGTCCCTGAACTGGGGCGGTCCGCCTGGGGACGAGGGCAAAAAAAGAGCGCCCTCTTGTGGCGCTTTTATGCTCGTCGCCGGCCTTTCGGGGCTCGGCGTCGCAAGTTTTAGCATTTTTTATTGAGGTTGCAAGCAGCCAAATCTGTCCTCAAGCGAGTGGAGAGCAACGGAACTTGTTCCGATTGCTATCCCGAGCGCAGAAAAGGTTCTGCGTCCCTGGCGCGAAATCTGTCCTCAAGCGAGTGGAGAGCAACGGAACTTGTTCCGATTGCTATCCCGAGCGCAGAAAAGGTTCTGCGTCCCTGGCGCGAAATCTTTCCTCAAGCGTGTGGGGGCGAGGGAACGGGCTTCCGGCGTGCCGGGAAAAGCGGGAGGGAGCCGTTTTCGCGCTGCAAAAATACGACATGCGGGCAGAACGGCAAAGGAAAACGCGGCGGAAAATGCATTTGAAGCCCTCAGGGGCGTTCCCGGCCGGCCTTTTGGGCGGCTTTCCGTTGCCTCAGGGGTGCCTTCCGCTCCCTTTTTTGCATCTTTCGCGGGTCTTTTAGGCCTTTCTCTCCCTTTTGACGGCTTTCCCGTTGCCCTTTTGAGCACCTTCCTCCGCCCTTCCTCCGCCTTTGTTGCGGCTTGCGGTGCGCCCTTCAAGCCTTGCTGTCCATAAACCACCGCGGTGAAATGAAAAAACCACCGCCGTGGGATTTAGAAACCACCGTCGTGGTTTTTTCATCCCACGTACGTGGGCGACGGGCGCGGTGCCTTGGGGCGATGCTCCCGGAGGGAGGCGGCGGAAGAAAAAAGGCTTGCGGGCGGAAAAAAGTGCGCAGGCGGCGCATGTTTGTTTGAAAAGATTACTATTTTTGCAGGACACAAAGAACGAGAACAGCTTTCCGGCGTTGTGGCGCCGGGCTTAAAGTATTATGGAAAAAGAACTTAGGGTCATCATCAGCGGTGGCGGAACGGGCGGACACATCTTTCCGGCCGTGGCCATTGCCAATGCGGTTCGTCGCTTGCGCCCGGAGGCGAAAATCCTCTTCGTCGGCGCCGAGGGACGCATGGAGATGCAGCGCGTGCCTGCCGCCGGATATGAGATAAAAGGCCTTCCCGTGGCCGGTTTCGACCGCAAGCGCATCTGGAAGAACATAGGCGTGCTGGCAAAAGTGTGGAAGAGCAGCCGCATGGCGCGCGACATCGTGAAGGACTTCCGCCCCGACGTGGCCGTCGGCGTGGGAGGCTATGCCAGCGGCCCCACGCTGCGCGAATGCCAGAAGGCAGGCGTGCCGACGCTCCTGCAGGAGCAGAACAGCTATGCGGGCGTGACGAACAAGCTCCTGGCCAAGAAAGCGCAGCGCATCTGTGTGGCCTACGAGGGCATGGAGCGCTTCTTCCCCGCCGAAACCTTGCTGATGACGGGCAACCCCATCCGCCAGAATCTGCTGGACCGCACGCTGTCGCGCGTAGAGAGCGTCAGGCATTTCGGCCTCGACCCCCAGCGGCGCACGGTGCTCATCGTGGGCGGATCCCTGGGCGCAAGGACAATCAACGAGACCATCCTCAGCGGCCTGAACCTCATACGCCGTCAGGAAGGCGTGCAGTTCATCTGGCAAACGGGAAAATACTACAGCGAGGAAATCCGCCGACGCCTGGAAGAGCAGGGAAAACCTGACAACCTGCACGTCACGGACTTCATCAGCAACATGAACGAGGCCTATGCCGCAGCAAACCTCGTCGTGTCGCGTGCGGGAGCCGGTAGCATCTCGGAATTCTGCCTGCTCGGCAAACCTGTCATCCTTGTGCCCTCGCCCAACGTGGCCGAAGACCATCAGACGAAGAACGCGATGGCACTGGTGGAACGCGACGCCGCCCTGTGCGTGGCCGACGCCGAAGCGCGCATGACGCTGCTCCCCCTGGCCATCAACACGGTGACGGACGACGAGCGCCTCACCGCCCTGAGCCGTAACATCCAGCACTTTGCACGCCCCAATGCCGCAGAGGACATCGCCCGCGAGGTGGTCCGCCTGGCAGAGGGCGGCGCGAAAAACGAATGACGTACATGCTGAACATCGACGACATACGCAACGTGTACTTCCTCGGTGCCGGAGGCATCGGGATGTCGGCCTTGGAACGCTACTTCCTGGCCTGCGGAAAGGCCGTTGCCGGCTATGACCGCACGCCGACGGAGCTCACGCGGACGCTTGAAAGCGAGGGCGCCCTCATCCACTACGAGGACGACCCCGCCCTCATCCCCGACGCCTTCCGCGACAAGGCTGCGACGCTCGTCGTGCTGACGCCCGCCATCCCTGCCGAGCACAGGGAATGGGCATGGCTGCGCGAACAGGGCTTCACCATCAGGAAGCGCGCGGAGGTCCTGGGCCTCCTGACGCACAGCATGCGCGGCCTTTGCGTGGCCGGCACGCACGGCAAGACGACGACGACGGCGATGGCGGCTCACCTGCTGCACCAAAGCCACGTCGGCTGCAACGCTTTCCTTGGCGGCATCACGAAAAACTACGGCACGAACTACCTTTTCAGCGAAAAAAGTCCCTACGTGGTGATAGAAGCTGACGAGTACGACCGCTCTTTTCATCATCTGAGGCCCTTTGCCAGCGTCATCACGTCCACCGACCCCGACCACCTCGACATCTACGGCACCCCCGAGGCCTACGTGGATGCCTTCCGCCACTACACGACGCTTGTGCAGCCGGGCGGAGCGCTGGTCGTCCACACCGGACTGAAGCTGAAGCCCGAACCCGGAAAGGACGTGCGCCTCTTCAGCTACGGGCGCGAAGCCGGCGACTTCCATGCGGAGCGCCTGCGCATCGGGGGCGGACGCATCGTCTTCGACCTTGCCTCGCCGCTCGGCAACATCGCGGACGTGGAACTGGGCGTTCCCGTCAGCGTGAACATCGAGAACGGCATCGCCGCGATGGCGCTTGCGCAGATTGCCGGAGCCGGGGCGGACGAGATACGCGCCGCGATGGCATCCTTCGGCGGCGTGGACAGGCGCTTCGACTTCAAGATCAAGCGCGACGACCTCGTCTTCCTCTCCGACTACGCACACCACCCCGAGGAGATACGCCAGAGCATCCTCTCCGTCCGCGAAGTCTTCGCCGGACGCAGGCTCACGGCCATCTTCCAGCCGCACCTCTACTCGCGGACGAAGGACTTCTACCGCGAATTTGCCGAGAGCCTGTCGCTGCTCGACGAGGTAATCCTCGTGGACATCTATCCCGCCCGCGAGAAGCCCCTGCCCGGCGTCACCAGCCAGCTCATCTACGACAACCTGCGGCCCGGCATCGCGCGCCGCCTCGTCCATAAGGAAGAACTCCCCGCCATCGTGCGGGCTGAAAACTTCGACGTCCTCTTCGTCCTCGGCGCAGGCGACGTTGACGACTACGTACCGGAACTCACCGCTATCCTGCTTTCAAAATGAAAAGTGTCCTGCTGAAACTCTTCATGCTGCTCGCCCTGACGGCATACCTCGTATATGCTTTCGTCCACTACCACGACGCCGTGGACCAGAGCCTGTGCGAAGGTGTTGACATCGTCGTGGCGGACAGCGCGCACGCGGGATTCATCACCTCCGCAGAGGCTGAGCGCATCCTCCGCGAGGCAGGTGACGTCTTTCCTGTGGGGAAACCCATGAGCGACGTCAGCTGCCGCGCCATCGAGGACACGCTGCTGCGCAATCCCTTCGTGCAGGAAGCCGTCTGCTTCAAGACCTCCGGCGGCCGCGTGCGTGTGTCCCTTGCCCAGCGCCTGCCGCTCCTGCGCGTCATGGCCGACGACGGCGACGACTACTATCTCGACGACGAAGGGTATGTCATGGAATCCATGGGCTACGTGGCGAACCTCGCCGTGGCAACGGGGGCTATCGACAGGCATTTCTCCGCCTCGGAGCTCTCACGCATCGGGCGTTTCCTCCGTGCAAACGGCTTCTGGGACAGCCAGGTGGAGCAAATCCTCGTCCGCCAGAACCAGAACATCGACATCATACCCCGCGTCGGCGACCAGATCATACACATCGGCACCGCCGACAGCCTCAGCAAGAAGTTCCGGAACCTCATGGCATTCTACAAAAAAGTCATGCCCGAGGTGGGATGGAACAAATACTCCGAGATTGACGTCACGCACCCCGACCAAATCGTGTGCGTCAAGCGCAAGAAGTAACACAACAAAAGAGAAAACAATAAAAGAAACACACACAGCAACATGGCATCAGAAGACAATTTTGTAGTAGCCATTGAGATTGGTTCGACAAAGGTGACGGCCATCGCCGGGCGCAAGCAGCCCGACGATGCGCTGCTCGTCCTGGCATGCGTTCAGGAGCCCTCCGTGGACTTTGTGCGCCGGGGCCGCATCAACAACATCATGAAGATGAAGGCCGCCCTCACCAGCATCAAGGAAAAGCTCGAGCGCACGCTCAAGAAGTCCGTCAGCCAGGCCTACGTGGGCATTGGCGGCATGGGCATGTACTCCGTGAAGAACAGCGTCCCCAAGACGTTCACCGTGAAGACGGAGGTTTCGCGCGAGGTCATTGACGAAATCGAAAAGGACAACGCCGCCTCCATGTCCGACGAGCACAAGATTCTCGGCACCATCATCCAGGAATACCGCCTTGGCGCACAGGTGACGCAGGAACCCGTCGGCATGATTGCCGAGAGGGTGGAGGGACGGTTCCTCAACATCATCACGCGAAGCGAGGTCGTCAGCAACATCCAGAACTGCATGGACAATGCTTACCTGGGCATTGCCGGGCTTCCCGTCTCCACGCTCGCCCTGGCAGACCGCATGGTGCCCGCCAGCGAGCGCCACAGCGGTTGCGTCTTCGTGGACATGGGTGCGGAAACAACGTCCGTAGCCATCTTCAAGAACAACGTGCTGCGCCACCTGGCCGTGCTGCCCCTCGGCGGCCGCAACATCACGCGCGACATCACAAGCCTCTCGCTCGACGAGGCTGAGGCCGAACGCCTGAAGATAGACTTCGGCTGCGCCGTGTCCGAGAATCCTGACGAGGTGCGCAACCCCATCGTCACGGACAGCGGACGCCACATCAACTTCGACGACTTCAGCAGCCTCGTGGAGGCACGCCAGGAGGAAATAATCAAGAACGTGCGCCATCAGATAGAGCTTTCCGGCTACAAGCGCAGCGAGCTCGTGGGCGGCATCATCCTCACGGGCGGCGCTGCCAACATGCGTGGCATCCAGAAGGCCTTCCAGCGCATCACGGACATTGAGACGGTGCGCGTCGTGAAGTCCGTTGACACAACGCTGCGCACGGCGACAGCCCTCGGCTCCGGTTTCAACAAGGACGGCTCCTGCAACATGGCCATCGCCCTCCTCGAACAGGGCAAGGAGAACTGCTGCGGAGGCAGCCTCTCCAGTGGTAAGGACATCTTTGAGCGCAATGCCCAGAAAGAAGCCCAGCGCAAGGCCGCGGAGGAGGCTGCTGCTGAAGCTCAGCGCAAGGCCGAAGAGGAGGCTGCCGAAGCCCAGCGTAAGGCTGAGGAAGAGGCCGCTGCCCGTGCCGCGCGCCGTAGTGCTTTCTGGGGAAAGGTGAAGGATTGGATGACGCGCATCGTCAGCGACAATGAAACGACGAATAACGACTAACCATTTGGAACAAGAAAGGAAAAAGATATGTTAGACGACATGGACAACCTGATAGACATGGGAGCACCTGCTTCTTCTCCCTCTATCATCAAGGTCATCGGCGTAGGCGGTGGCGGCGGCAACGCCACGAACCACATGTATCGCCAGGGCATCAACGAGGTGAACTTCCTCATCTGCAACACGGACCGCAAAGCCCTTCAGGACTCTCCCATCCCCAACCGCCTGCAGCTTGGCAGCGACGGCCTGGGAGCCGGCAACCAGCCCGAACTGGCGCGCAAGGCGGCCGAGGAAAGCATTGAGGAGATACACCGCTGCCTCAACGACGGCACGAAGATGGTGTTCATCACGGCCGGCATGGGCGGCGGAACGGGTACCGGCGCGGCTCCCGTCATTGCACGCGAGGCCAAGTCAATGGGCATCCTCACCGTCGGCATCGTCACCATTCCCTTCCGCTGGGAAGGCGAGCCGAAAATCATACAGGCCCTCAACGGCGTGGAGCAGCTGGCGAAGAACGTTGACGCGCTTCTCGTCATCAACAACGAGCGCCTCCTTGAAATCTACCCTGACTATTCCATCGACGTGGCCTTTGAGAAGGCGGACGACACGCTCTCCATCGCCGCGCGCAGCATCGTGGAGATTATCGGCATGCACGGAAAGATAAACCTTGACTTCAAGGACGTGCAGAACTTCCTCAAGGACGGCGGCGTGGCCATCATGTCCTCCGGCTTCGGAGAAGGCGAGAACCGCCTTTCCCGCGCCATTGACGATGCCCTCAACTCGCCGCTCCTCAACAATACGGACATCTACCGCTCGAAGAAGGTTCTGCTCCTCATCTCCTACAGCAACGAGGAGAACGGCGAGCCCCTCATGGCAGAGGAAATGTCCGAGGTGGCATCCTTCATGAGCAAGTTCAAGGAGCGCAACGTCATCACGAAGTGGGGTCTCCGCCAGGACGCTTCCCTTGGCAAGAAGGTGAAAATCACCATTCTCGCCACCGGATTCGGCAGTCATGACATACCCGGCATGAGCCGTCACATGGAGGAAATCGAAGAGGAACGCCTCAAAGCCGAGCAGGAAGAGGATCTTGACAACCAGGACCGCATCATCTCCTACTACGGACACGGCCGCAAGCAGACGCGAAACGGTCGCGGCGGCGTGCTCCGCACCTTCCTCTTCAATACGGCGGACCTCGACAACGAGGAGGTTGTCGCCCTTGTGGAGGTGAAGCCTACCATCAAGCGTACGAAGGAAGATCTCAAGGAAATCGAAAGCAAGACCGTCAGCGCACAGCCCGTCGAGCTGGAACCCTCCTCCCTTGACAGCGGCGGCTACATCATCGGCGGCTTCTAAGCGAGCTCCACCTGACGCCATGCCGCTCTTGCCGCACTTTGCGCGGCAGAACAGAAGGCGTCCCCTCCCTACTTATTGAGACACAGCCCCCCGCAAACCATTTTGCGGGGGGCTGTGTCATTTTATTATAGCACGTGTAAACCCTAAACCACCTAATACCCTTAACCTCCTCTCCTCAGAACTGGGCGTAGATGAAGGGGGCTACGCCCTGCTGGCTGATGTTGATGGCAAGCTGAAGTGTGAGCAGCGTGAGCAGCAGTTTCACCAGCCAGTGGCTGCGGACAAAAGCGGCGCGGAGGGCGTCGGCATGGCGTTGGCGCAGGGCGTGGAGCGCGAAACCCAGGAGGGCGATGACCGTCCATGCCGTGCGGGCATAGACAAAAGGCACGAGGTAGTCCCAGCTGAAGTTTCCGGCGATGTGCCGTAGCAGGGTGAGGGCGGTGTCGAGGTCGGGACTGCGGAAGAACACCCAGGCGAAGGCTACGTAGCAGAAGGTGAGGAGCCACGAGAGGAAGCGTACCCACAGCGTGTTGGGGACGTAGTCAAGCAGAGGCTTCAAGGCTTTGTGGACAACGAGGCCGATGCCGTGCAGGGCACCCCAAAGCACGAATTGCCACGATGCCCCGTGCCACAGGCCTGCCGCGAGCATCGTGACAAAGCAGCCCAGGTACATGCGGAGGCGTCCGTGGCGGTTGCCGCCCAAGGGAATGTAGAGATAGTCGCGGAACCACGTGGAAAGAGCAATGTGCCAGCGGCGCCAGAAGTCCGTGAGGTTCAGCGACTGGTAGGGGAAGCGGAAGTTCTCCCGCAGTTCGTAGCCCATAATGGCAGCCGTGCCGATGGCGATGTCGCTGTAGCCGGAGAAGTCGCAGTATATTTGCAGCGTGAAGCCCATGATGCCCATCAGCCCCTCGAAGCCGGAGTAGTCCGTGGGAGAGGTGAAGATCCAGTTCGTGAATTGTGCTACATAGTCTGCCACGACGACTTTCTTCAGCACTCCGAGCAGGACGAGATACAGGCCCGTGTAGGGGGAGGCCTTCGGCTCTTCGCGCAGTTGGGGGATGAGCACTTCGGCGCGCGTGATGGGGCCTGCCATGAGCAGGGGGAAGAAGGTGAGGTAGAAGCTGTATTCCAGCAGCGTGGGGCGCAGCGTAAAGCGGCGGCGATAGACGTCCACGGTGTAGCTCACGGCCTGGAAGGTATAGAACGAGATGCCGACGGGCAGCAGGAGGTCGAGGGGCTGGAAGTTCGTGGCGAGGAGATGGTTCAGGGTGAGTAGCGCGAAGTCCGCATACTTATAATATAATAATGGTGCAAACTCCACGAGGAGGGCGATGGTGAGGACAAGCTTGCGGCGCCAGCCCTCGCAGCGCCGGATGGCTTCCGCCAGAAGCCATGAGGTCAGGGCGGACAGCGGCAGGAGCAGCATGAGGATGCCGCTGGCCTTGTACGCGAAGAACAGGCTGAACAGGACAACATAGGCAAGACGCAGGTTCCTGCGGCGACTACGGGCCAGGAGCAGGTAGGGGCCGAAGAACAGGAGGAACGTCAGCGCGAAGGCGGGTGCAACGAGCCCCCACGTGGAATCCTGCGAGGTGAGGAATTGTCTGATGAGGTCTGTCATTCCGGGGAGAGAAGCGTGAGGCTGTTAGGCTTTGCGGTGGTGTCGGGGCGTTCCATGCGTATGGGGTGCGCCGTCGTGTTGCCTGCCATCCATGTGGCTACGCTGTCCATCCACTGTGCGGCGGCGGCAAAGGTGGGGTGGGCACGGTCGCGCCCACGTTGCAGCGTGAGGTGGCGGCTGTCGAAGTAGCGGCGCTCTCCCACGTGGCGGAGGATGAGGTCATTGATGCCCGTGTCCTCCTTCCAGTTTGGCGGGCTTATCCATACGTACGGCAGGGAACCGATGCGTTGCAGGAGAGTGGCGATGTGGCGGTCGCGGTCCGGGAGGTCGCGCACGAAGAGTTCGTTGCTGCCGAGGCATACGACGACGAAGGTGGGGTCGTAGCGGCGGAGGAAGTACGTGAGGGTGTCCGATGTGGCCCAGCGTTCGGTTGTGCTGCTGTACCACAGCACCACGTCCAGCTTGTGTCCGTTTGCGGCGGCGTAGTCTCCAAAGCGGCGGCTGAGGCCTTCAAGCATGGAGTCGCCGACGAAGAGGATGCGCTGCGGGGCTTCGTCCAGTGCGGCTATGGTGTCTGCGGCGGCACCCTCAGTCTCCGAGGCCGTCGTGTCCGCCGCGATGGGCAGCGAGAGTTTTTTCAGCGTCACGCCGCCCAGCCCTATCGTCCCGGGCGACAGGGCGTAGGCAAGGAGGCATGCGGCGGCCAGCATCAAGAGCAGGTATGTTTTTAGGCGTGGAGACACAGGCGTTTACGTTTTATGGCTGTTTCTTATTGGTATATGCAGTCCATGATTTGGCGTGCGCATACGGGGCGGTAGTGGAATGGCTCGTAGAAGTTGTGCTTGTCGGACGTAAAGGCATTCGTACCGGAGAAGTCATGGACGCGGTCTGCTCCGAATGCCTTTTGCAATGCTGCGACGTCCTCGGGGTTGAGGCGTATCTGGTCGTAGAGCGGACTTACCACCACGCGAACGTCCGTACCCATGCGGTGGAAGGCTTCCGCCAACTTCTGCAACTCCTCGCGGCCCTTTTCGGATAGAGCCGTGGGAGACGTCTCCCCTGGATGCTGTTTGCCCTTGAAGCAGCGGATGATGTCCGCCTCCTCGTAGTATGTGCCCGCTGCAATGCGTGCCTCCTCGTTTTCCATGTATTCCTCATTCGTGAGCGGGTTGTAAGCATAGGGCCGCATGACGTATAGACTTTGCGCCATGTATGGCCGCATCTTTCCCGATAGGCGGGCATCCAGATACGTGTAAATGAACTTTGGCGAAAACCAGGCCTTGAAGAAGGCAGCCTGAAAGCCCATGCGTGCGCGGAGCGTATTCCCCTCCAACTGTGGCGAGATGTAGTTCAGGTGCGGAGTGGCAGCTTTGTCCTGCTCCAGCAGCGCCTTGTCCAGCACCACCAGCGCATGGCGTAGCGGCCGCCCCTTCCGCTCTATGTATTCCACCTTCCGCAGGAGGGCATAGAGGCTTTCGTTGTGGGCGTCATAGTGGAACGGGCAGCTCCCTTTGGGCAGATGACGCAGCCAGTCCTCCGTTTGATAGTAGCGGCTGCGGCTGTTTCCGAAGATAATGGCATCGTAACGAAGACTGTCGTATTGCCGGTCGTAGGTACAGGTAGCCACATAGTCCGCATTCAGGTTTACCCACACGGAGTCCGCAGGGTCGTAGAAGCTGTCGTAGTCTCGAAGCACGCGGAACGGGTCGCAAACCAGGTAGAGTGCGGCCAGCAGGAAGATAGGCAGGAGGGCAAGCATCGTGCGCCCACAAAATCTTTTGTACCCCATGTCAGAACTGGAAGTATATGAATTGTGTGGCATTACCGCTGAACCAGAGGATGCAGCCCCCGATGAGCCAGTAGAGGCACATGCGGAGGGCGGGCGAGGAGATGCGCCGTGCCATGGCGGTGAGCGGATGCGGCTCGTCGCGCGTCAGCCATTCTGCCAGGAGCATCAGGAAGATGAGCGGCACCATCGTTTTTCCGTATGCGGGGAGGGCGGCTACGGGGTGCGTCACCATGTGGGACAGGTACAGCCAGGCCTCGCCGATGGAGGCACTGCGGAAGAGTATCCAGCCCAGGGTGACAAGCAGGAAGGTAAAGGCCCCCTCCCACCTCCCCCCTCCGGGGGAGGAGTTCAGAGCGGCGAAGAGCGGGGAACTGGAAGCCTCCCCCGGAGGGGAGAGGTGGGAGGGGGCTTTGTGGCGGGAGAGGCTCACAAGCGTGCCGTGGTAGAGCCCCCAGAGCACGAAGGTCCAGTTCGCCCCGTGCCACAGGCCGCTCAGCCCGAAGACAATGAACGTGTTCAGCACCTTGCGGCGGTTGCCCCGGCGGTTTCCTCCCAGCGGGATATAGACATAGTCGCGGAGCCACGTCATCAGCGAGATGTGCCAGCGGCGCCAGAAGTCGCGGATGTCGCGGGCGAAGTAGGGCGTGCGGAAGTTCTGCATCAGCTCGATGCCGAAGAGGCGCGCCGAGCCGACGGCGATGTCGCTGTAACCGGAGAAGTCACCGTATATCTGGAAGCTGAACAGCACGGCACCCATCAGCAGCGTCGTGCCGTCGAAGCTTGCCGGGGCGGCAAAGATGGCGTTGGCACCTTCGGCACAGCCGTCGGCGATGACCACCTTCTTGAACAGTCCCCAGAGAATCTGCCGCATGCCGTCCACAGCCTTGTCGTACCGGAACGTGCGCTCGCTGCGCATCTGCGGCAGGAGGTTCGTGGCGCGTTCGATGGGACCCGCCACCAGCTGCGGGAAAAAGCTCAGGAAGGCAAAGAATGCCGGAAGGTCGCGCTCCGCGGGAATCTGGCGGCGATAGACGTCCACGGTATAGCTCACGGCCTGGAAGGTGTAGAACGAGATGCCGACGGGCAGCACCACGCGGAGCATCAGCGGGGAGAATGCCCCCAGCCCCAGTGCCGCTGCCAGCTCGCAGAAGCTTTCGGCAAAGAAGTCATAGTACTTGAACGCACAGAGGATGCCGAGGTTCAGGACGATGTTTGCCGTCAGGTGCAGGCGCCTTCTGCTCCCGCGCTCAATCAGTATTCCGCCGACGTAGGCGGAGAGCGTCGTCGTCAGCAGCAGCAGCGTGAAGCGCCAGTCCCACCAGCCGTAGAAGAAGTAGCTCGCCGCCACCAGCCATACGTTCTTGGCGCGCACCGACTTCGCCACCCACCAATAGACCATGAAGACCATTGGCAGGAAGAGCAGGTATTCAAGGGAGTTGAACAGCATATCGCGACCGTTTCATCGTTCAGGGAGCAAAGGTAGAGTATTGCGGACGCACTCCCCTGTGCGGGGAATGCGTCCTTCCAATATATATAATAATGTGTATGCGCGGCTTTAGTCGCGGTGTTCGCGGTGGGGACGGCGGTCGCCACCTTCGCGGCGCTCGTGACGCTCACCGTGTTCTCCGCCCTCGCGGCGGGGACGGCGTGCGGGACGCTCTTCCCAGCCTTCGGGCTTCTCCTCAAGCACGCGGTGGCTGAGGCGGAACTTGCCCGTCTTCTCGTCGATTTCGAGGAGCTTCACCGTGATGGTGTCGCCTTCATGGATGCCGGCTTCTTCGACCGTCTCAAGGCGCTTCCAGGCGATTTCGCTGATGTGGAGCAGACCTTCCTTGCCCGGCATGAACTCTACGAAGCAGCCGTAAGGCATGATGCTGACCACCTTGGCCTCGTAGGTCTCGCCCACCTCGGGCATGGCCACGATGGCGCGAATCTTGGCCACGGCGGCGTCGATGCTCTCCTTGTTGGGAGCGCTGACCTGCACCTTGCCCACACCGTCCTCTTCGTCGATGGTGATGGTGGCACCCGTGTCTTCCTGCATGCCCTGGATAATCTTTCCGCCCGGGCCAATGACGGCACCGATGAACTCCTTCGGAATCTCGAAGGCCACGATGCGCGGAACCTGCGGCTTGAAGTCGGCGCGGGGAGCGTCGAGGGTCTTCATCATCTCGCCCAGGATGTGCTCGCGGCCTTCCTTGGCCTGCTGCAGAGCCTGCTCCAGGATTTCGTAGCTGAGGCCGTCGCACTTGATGTCCATCTGCGTGGCCGTGAGGCCGTTGACGGTACCCGTCGTCTTGAAGTCCATGTCGCCGAGGTGGTCCTCGTCGCCGAGGATGTCGGAGAGGATGGCATATTTGTCTTCACCGGGATTCTTGATGAGGCCCATGGCGATGCCGCTGACGGGGCGCTTGAGGGGTACGCCGGCGTCCATCAGGGAAAGCGTACCGGCACAAACCGTTGCCATGGAGCTGGAGCCGTTACTCTCCAGGATGTCGCTGACTACGCGCACCGTGTAGGGGAAGTCGGCGGGTATCATCTCCTTGATGCCGCGCCATGCCAGGTGGCCGTGGCCGATTTCGCGACGTCCCACGCCGCGCTGTGCCTTGGCCTCGCCCGTGGAGAAGGGCGGGAAGTTATAGTGCAGCAGGAAGCGCATGTAGCTCTTGTCCAGCACGTCGTCCACGAGCTTCTCGTCAAGCTTCGTGCCGAGCGTCGTCGTGGCGAGGCTCTGCGTCTCGCCGCGCGTGAAGATGGCGCTGCCGTGGGGGTAGGGCAGGGGACCTGCCTCGCACCAGATGGGGCGGATGTCCGTCGTGCGGCGGCCGTCGAGGCGCTTGCCCTCGTCGAGGATGCAGCGGCGCATGGCGTCCTTCTCCACGTCGTGGTAGTAGCGGTCGATGAGTTCGTTCTTCTCGGCCAGCTCTTCAGGCGTGAGCTCTGCGTGGGCAGCGGCATAGCGCTCCTTGAAGTCCTCGCGGATCTTCTCGAAGGCTTCGAGGCGGGCGTGCTTTTCGAGGGCCTGGCCGGTGATGTCGTAGGCGGGCTGGTAGAGCTCGTCGCGCACCTGCTGGCGGAGTTCCTCGTCGTTCACCTCGTGGCAGTACGTGCGCTTCACGTCCGTGCCGAGTTCCTTCATCAGTTCCTTTTGCAGGCGGCACATGGGCTTGATGGCCTCGTGGGCCACCTTGAGTGCCTGGAGGAGTGCGCTTTCGGGCACTTCCTTCATTTCGCCTTCCACCATCATGATGTTCTCCTCCGTAGCACCGACCATGATATCCATGTCGGCATTGGCGAGCTGCTGGTAAGTGGGGTCAACGACGTATTCGCCGTTGATGCGTGCCACGCGCACTTCGCTGATGGGGCCGTCGAAGGGGATGTCGGAGCAGGCGAGGGCAGCACTGGCGGCAAAGCCTGCGAGTGCATCGGGGATGTCCGTGCCGTCGGCACTGAACAGGATGATGTTTACATACACCTCAGCGTGGTAGTCGCTGGGGAAGAGGGGGCGCAGGGCGCGGTCCACGAGGCGGCTGGTGAGGATTTCGTAGTCGCCGGGGCGGCCTTCGCGCTTTGTGAAACCACCGGGGAAACGTCCGGCGGCGCTGTACTTTTCTCTGTAGTCGCACTGCAGGGGCATGAAGTCGGTGCCCGGCACAGCGTCTTTTGCGGCGGTGACAGTGGCCAGCAGCATCGTGTTGTTCATGCGCAGCATGACAGCACCGTCGGCCTGCTTGGCCAGCTTGCCTGTCTCGATGCTGATGGTGCGCCCATCGGGCAGCGAGACGGTCTTTGTGATTACGTTCATCTTGTAGTAATGTGTTGTTGAAAAAATTAATATACCTTTCAAAAATCGGGCGCGAAGATACACAATAATTTAAATAATTCAAGTTTCGGGAGTTAGTTTGTGAAAGAATCCCTGCAAGGAAGCTGTCGCGAACTGGTTCCCGAGGCGGCCTGAGGCCAGCAGATTTATAGTTCAGGACCAGCGGGCGGCGCGCTGGGGAACATCCCCCTACAGGGGAATCTTTCTTGACATCGGGGATTCCCGTAATAGCCATTTCGCACGCCTGAAAAGCCGCCTTTCTCAGCACTTTCGGGGAGATGAGCACAGCCTTCGTCCGAGCTGTGCGCACACCTCACGGCAAGGTGTGCGCTTGCCTCAATGCAAGTAGTGCGCACATCTCGGACGAGTTTCCCGCATTTCTCCGGCGTTTTGTGCCTCAAAGCGCCCTTTTTGAGGCTGATGCGGTATTCAACAGGCTTCAGGGGAAATGCTTTTCCTGTGTTTGTGCTTTGTTCTCAAGCGGTTAGCCTTCCTCGTCCGTGGTGCCCCTGAAATTGTCCGCTCCGCCGCACGCCCGAATCTGCGCCAGCCATTCCTTGCCAGACTGCGGCTTTTCTTTACAATGCTGCCGCATCTTGCGGACGAAGGGACGGATGATGCCTTTCGGGAACTGCGCACAGGGCGCAATGCTTTTTCTTTGAAAAAAGAACGTTTTCGTTCAGCCAGAAGAGCAGACCAAGCTTGCTTGAAGTCTGCCTTGGCGAGAAAACGACTATATTTATATGAACCGTTTTTGAGGAACAATACCACCTAAAAACAAACTCAAACAGTGTGCTTGACTGCCGCTGCTCCTAATTGTTTTTCTGCAAGGATGCCGACGATGCTCTGCCGTTGTTCGGGCGACATCAGCAGGGCCTCGCTGGTGTTGTAGGAGAAGAAGTGGTAGTCGGAGATGCGGCGACCCAGTTCCTCGTCGCCAATGAACAGTGCATAGACGTCGTAGTTCTTGGACAAGCCAAGCGACCAGAGGTCGAGCGGTTCAGCGAGTGTCGGCAGTGCTCCAACTCGTCGTAGTGAATCACCGAGACAAGCGGGGGGCCGCTCGAACCTGTTCGCTTGCCCAGCAAGAACTCTGGTGCCCCGATGTAGCGGGCGTAGTCGTTGACGGTGTGAACCCTCAGAACAGCGAGAGCAGAGCCAAGCTTGCTTGAGCTATGCCGAGTCGTGATAGAGGGTGAACTTTGTTCAGCCTTTAGAAGGCTTCTCCATCTTGGGTGCAAAATTACTACAACTTTATAGCTTTCAATCCAAAACCGCTTGCTTTTCACAATTAATTAGTAACTTTGCGGTGTTAATTAACGCGGCTATCGAAGTCAAAAGCAGATAGAAGTGGCAACGTAATTTGAATTTTCTGAGAGAAGTAACTATATTATTATACTAGCATTACAATAATAAACTGATATGGAGAAGGATAGATTTATCGAGATTGCCGAGCAACTCGTTAAAACAATCAGCAAGACAAAAGTTCAGAAACCTTATAATGTGTTCTCAGAATGGAAAATGAATGAGAACGACAACACAAAGCTGCTACTCTCGCTTTTGCGGTACAATGATGCACAGGGGTTTACGGTGCTTAGCAGTTTCCTGAGGCGATTCGCACGTGGGCGCGACAAGATGGTTCACTACAAGCACCCTTCTGAGGTTGATATTCGTTTCAGCCCAAGATATGGTGCAGAAAAACATAGTTTCATTGATGGGCTCGTCATGATGACGGCAGGCAAGAAACGCTTTGCCCTTATTATTGAAAATAAGATTTACGATGCCCCCGACCAGAGCGACCAAATACGCAGATACATAACCCACATGACTAACGACGAGGGCATCGGACGGGAAAATGTATGGGTCTTCTATCTTACTGGAGATGGAAGTAAGGAAGTAGACAAAAAAAGTAGTTACAATCCTGATGAAGAAACAGAAACCACCAACATCGGCAGGCGTTTTGTTCCACTCACTTATAGCGAGGATATTCTTACATGGCTCAAGGAAGACATTTTGAACGTACGCACTTATCCCGAAACGCTTACCAGCGTGGTACGAACTTACGTGGATTATCTTGAGAACGACCTTTTCCCCACGGCAGCTCCCAGTGCGAGTCTTCAAACAAAGCTGTGTAATGCGTTAGGCATTGCCACTTCCACAGAGAAAATGGCGGAGCAAGATTTCGGCACGCTCTACACGTTTAAGGACGATGTAGCAAAACTAAGGCGTACATTGCGGGAGGAAAGTGCGGAGCAGAAAGAGATGGATGCAATAGAAGTGCTGTATCAGGTCACACGGAATATAGTTCAAGATATAGAGCATATAGCCTTCTGCCGCTTTGAGGAAATAAGCGAAAAGATATTGAATGAACATTGGAAGAAGGAATTGAAACAAAAGAAGAAACTCTGGAAGGCGAGACATCGCGCTATGGGGACTGACCGTGGCTTTGTACAGTTGGCACTCACGGATGAGTGGGGAACGGAACATGTGGAATGGATTCCCATCTGTCCCATGAGCATGTTCTATGCTACGGAATATACCATTGAACTCCATGTTGAGGGAAACACAGGGCTCGCCATGCAGTGGTGTGAACATTTGGAAAAGGAACGTCTCTTGCTTCCTGATGGAAAGATGAAAGGGACATCACGCGTATTCAGCTACAAGCTACACACTGAGAAACCTTTTGCACGTATGAATGATGGAGAATTAAAGTCTTTCCTGACCAAACTTTATACACAAGACTTCAATTATCTGTTCAGAATGCTTGTTGCAAAATCAAAGATGCTATTGGTAGAGTAATTTGAATTTTTGGAGCAGCGAGCGCCGTCAAGTTTGTTTGAGCTATGCCGAGTCGTGATAGAGGGGGAACTTTGTTCAGCCTTTAGAAGGCTTCTCCATCTTGGGTGCAAAATTACTACAACTTTATAACTTTCCATTCAAAACCGCTCGCTTTTCATAATTTAACGTGAGTTCGGCGTAAGATTAGGCAATAATCCTGCTTTTGTCAATAATCTCAATGTTCATCTGCGGCTTTTTGGGCATGAGATTGTATGCGATGAGCGCGGCGAAGAGGTTGACGGCAAAGTTGTCAATGGACCTGT
>JAFUXE010000016.1 GCA_017477205.1 Alloprevotella sp. | reverse complement strand
AAATATTTATTACGCTCCTTCGCTGCTTTGAACTCCTCCCCCGGAGGGGGGAGGTGGGAGGGGGCTCTGAGGGGGGCTTCCTACTCGCTCCTCATCTGCACGGTGGCAGCCTTGACGCCGCGGGCGCGGGCGGTCAGCGTGATGTCGCCGGGCTGCTCTGCGGCCTCGACGATGAGGGTACACATGCCGCCGAAGAGGTGCATCTGCGGGAGGTGGAAGGCGTCGAGGCAGGCGGCGTCGCCGTTGGCCGCGGCGCGGAAGCGGGCGGCGCCCTCGACGGTGAAGGTGACGAGGCGGCCGTCGTGCGGGCAGAGGTTGCCGTCCTTATCGACGAGGCGCACGGTGTAGTAAGCCAGGTCGCGGCCACCCGCGCGGAGGGTTTCGGCGTCGGCGCGGAGGAGCTCCAGGTGGTGGGGCTTGCCGGCGGTGCGCACGGTCTGCTCCCGTGCGGGGCGTCCCTGGGCGTCGTAGGCCACGACGCGGAGCTCGCCGGGCTGGTAGGCGATGCTGTCCCAGATGAGGCGGTAGCGCTCGGGCACGGCGCCCTCGCACCGGCGCTTGCTGCGGCGGCCCAGGCTCCGGCCGTTCAGGAAGAGCTCGGCCTCGGGGAGGTCGGTATAGACATATACGGGGGTGCATTCTCCCTCGCGGCCGGGCCACGTCCAGTGGGGCAGCAGGTGGAGGGTGTGGTCGCGGCGGTTCCACTGGCTGCGGTAGAGCCAGTAGCGGTCCTTGGGCAGGGAGGCGAGGTCTATGATGCCGAAGTAGCTGGAGTGGGAGGGCCAGGCGTCGGTGTCGTAGGGCGTGGGCTCGCCGAGGTAGTCGAAGCCCGTCCATACGAACTGCCCGATGGTCCAGGGCTGGTCGTCCATGTTGGCGAAGTCGGCCTCGGGGGTGTTGGACCACCAGCAGGCCTCGGTGTCGTAGGAGGAGCACTGGTTGTCGGGGTACATCTTCCCGTCCTCGCGGACGACGGGGAACTTATATACGCCGCGGCTGCTGACGGTGCTGCACGTCTCGGAGCCGAGGATGATGCCCTGCGGCAGGCGGCGGTGGGCCTCCTGGTAGCGGTGGGCGCGGTAGTTGAAGCCGGGGATGTCTATCATAGCGGCAAAGCCGTTGTCCAGGACGCAATCCACCTGGTCCATGCCGCAGGTGACCTTGCGCGTGGGGTCCTCGCGGTGGCAGATGTCCTGGAGGAACTTGGCGACCTTGTATCCCTCGGGCGAGCACTGCGTGGGGACTTCGTTGCCGATGCTCCACATGACGACGCTGGGGTTGTTGCGGTAGTGGCGCAGCATGTTGACCATGTCCTTCTCCGCCCACTCCTGGAAGTAGCGGTGGTAGCCGTTGTCGCACTTTGCAATGTCCCATTCGTCGAAGGGCTCCAGCATCATCATGAAGCCCAGGGAGTCGCAGAGCTCCACGAGCTCCGGGGCGGGCATGTTGTGGGAGGTGCGTATGGCGTCGCAGCCCATGTCGCGGAGCATCTTGAGCTGGTGGATGAGGGCGGAGCGGTTGACGGCGGCGCCGAGGGGGCCGAGGTCGTGGTGGAGGCATACGCCCTGGAACTTGCGGGGCTGTCCGTTGAGCAGGAAGCCGCGCTCGGGCACGTAGTCCAGGGTGCGGAAGCCGACGGGCGTGGCATAGACGTCCTGAAGGGCGCCGTCGGCCTCTATGCGCGTCCGGGCATGGTACAGACGGGGCTCCTCGGGGGACCACAGCCTCGGGGCGGGCACGGGGATGTGCTGGACGAACTTACCGTCGCGCTGCACCTTCCGTGTATCTTGCCGGGAGGCCACGACGCGGCCGTCCCCGTCCACGATGTCCGTCGTCACCGTCAGGTCCTTGTCCCCGGCGTTCTCAATGGAGATGCGTAATTCTATATCCCACGCCTCACCCCCAGCCCCTCTCCGAGGGGAGAGGGGAGTAGAATCCTTTGTTCCCGCAAGACATGAATCCTTTGTTTCGGCAAGACATGAATCCTTTGTTTCGGCAAGACATTTCACTCCCCTCTCCCCTTGGAGAGGGGTCGGGGGTGAGGCTGTTGTCAGCACCTGCGTGCCCCAGACGGGGACGTGGATTGCATTAGTCTGCACGAGGCGGACGTTGCGGTAGAGGCCTGCGCCGGGATACCAGCGGGCGGACTGCGGGCGGTTCTCGAGGCGCACGGCCAGGGTGTTCACGCGCGAATCATTATATATATATGGCGTCACGTCCACGAAGAAGCTGTTGTAGCCGTAGGGCCAGAAGGCGGCTTTCCTGCCGTTCACATAGACCTCGGCCTCGCTCATGGCACCGTCGAAGACGAGCGTTGCCTGCCGCCCGGACTCGGTCCGGAACTGCGTGCGGTACCACCCTACCCCGACGTACGGCAGTCCGCCGGTGCGCCCGGTCTTCTCCGAGGCTTCCGTCTCGCCGTTCTGCGTCACGGCGACGGTCTGCAGGTCGTTGGCGCGGTCGAAGGGCCCGGTGATGGCCCAGTCGTGGGGAATGCTGACTGTTTCCCATGCGCTGTCGTCGAAATCGGCAGCCTGGGCTCCCGCGGCTTCTCCCCGATGGAAGAGCCAGCCTTTCTGCAATAAGGTCTCCGTGCGCTGCGAGAAGGCGAGCATATTAAGGCACAACAGCCCCCATACGAGGGCATTTCTTTTCATTCTCATGGTATTCTCCTTTTTTCTGGAAAAGCCCAAAGTCCCCCTTCCGGACTCTGGGAAGGGGGACTTTGGGGATTGTTTACTTATTTCTGGTAGCGCTCCAGTCCCTCGCGGAGGAACTTCACGTATTTGTCCACGTTCTCGTCGTAGCTGGCGGAGTGGTTCAGGGCGTTGCCCTCGTTGTCCACGGGGATGTACTGCGGCTGCGTGTTGGCGCCGAACTTCGTCTCCTGCAGGTAGCTCCACTTGTCGCCAACGGTGCGCAGCGTGCGCTGCTTGCCGCCCACGGTCACCTCAATGGGCTCGGGGAGGCGCGTCTTGTCGTCCACGTAGAGGGAGACGAGCACGTAGTCCTTGTTCAGCAGGTCGCGCACCTTGGCGTCGTGCCATACGGCGAGCTCCATCTTGCGGCAGTTCACGCAACCGAAGCCCGTGAAGTCAAGCAGGACGGGCTTGTTCTGCTGCTTCGCATAGGCCATGCCGGCCTCGTAGTCGCGGAACTTCGGCTCCACGTGCACGGGGTCGAGGTTGAAGTCCTGCGTCGTGATGGGCGGGGCAAAGGCGCTGACGGCCTTGCACGGTGCACCCCACAGGCCGGGAATCATGTAGATGCTGAAGGCCAGCGAGCAGAGGCCTATGAAGAAGCGCGTCACGCCGATGTTCTTCTCGTCGGCATCGTCGTGCGGGAACTTGATCCAGCCGAAGAGGTAGGCCGCCATCAGGCCGAAGATGGCAATCCAGAGGGCGAGGAACGTCTCGCGGTCCAGCAGGTGCCAGCCGTAGGCCAGGTCGGCCACGCTGAGGAACTTCAGGGCGAAGGCCAGCTCGATGAAGCCGAGCACCACCTTCACGACGTTCATCCAGCCGCCGCCGGTGCCGCGCGCCTTCTTCAGCCACGTCGGGAAGAGGGCAAAGAGCGTGAACGGCAGGGCAAGGGCTATGGCGAAGCCCAGCATGCCGATGGTCGGCGCCAGGAACGAGCCGCCCTCCGTCGTCACCTCCACGAGGAGGAAGCCGATGATGGGACCCGTGCAGGAGAAGCTGACGAGCGTCAGCGTCAGGGCCATGAGGAAGATGGAGAGCAGGCCCGTCGTGTTGTTGGCCTTCGCGTCAATCTTGTTGCTCCAGGAGGAGGGCAGCGTAATCTCGAAGCCTCCCATGAAGCTGGCGGCAAACACCACGAGCAGGAGGAACAGGAAGATGTTGAAGACGGCATTCGTCGAAAGGTCGTTCAGGGCGTTCGTGCCGAAGATGGACGTCACGACGAGGCCGAGGGCCACGTAGATGACGACGATGCTCACGCCGTAGAGCACGGCGTCGCGGATGCCTTTCTTCTTGTCGTCGGCACGCTTCAGGAAGAAGCTCACCGTCATCGGGATAATCGGCCATACGCAGGGCGTCACCAGCGCGATGAAGCCGCCGACGAGGCCCATCAGGAAGATGTACCAGAGGCTCTTGCCGCTGGCGGAGTTCTCCTCGCCGTAGGCCTTCATCTGGTCAATGACGGGGGCATACCAGCCGTCGAGGGCCGTGGAGTCCACGTTGGCAAGGGCTGCCAGCGCGAGGGAGTCCCCGGCCGTAGCCGCAGAGTCGGCAGGCGCTTCGGCGGGAGCCTCTTCAGCGGGCTCCTCAGCGGCTTCCTCCGCCTTGTCGGGACCGTCGCTGCCCTTCACCGTCACGTCGACGGCCGTCGGCGGCAGGCAGTTCTCGTCGTTGCAGGCGCCGAACTCCAGGTAGGCCTTCAGGTTGTAGTCCTTCTTCGTGAGCTTCACGCGCTGCGTGAAGGTGCAGTTGTGCTCGAAGAAGCTCACGGGCATCTCGAAGATGGGGTCCTGCTCCGTCTTCATGCCCGGGCCGTCCTTCAGCTTGCCTGCCAGCTCCACGCCGTCCTTCTTGTCGATGTTGAAGCTGGCGCGCACGGGGCCGCCGTCGCCCACCGTCGTGGAATAGACGTGCCATCCCTGGGCTATCGTGCCCTTGAAGATAATGTCAATCTCCGTGGGACTCACGCGCTTCTGCGACACGGAGAAGTTCACCTGCGCCAAGGCGGCCGCGGTCGTCAGCGCAAAGAGAAAAAGGGAAAGAACTCTTTTCATACGAATTTTATAGTGTATTTGTTTTGCTTGTTTACTCGCTTGGGATTATGCAGGCGTGCAAAAGTGAGAATAATTTCCGAAACTACCGCATGCCCGCGCCCTTTATTTCTTCCGCCGGGGCATCGCCCTGGGGGAACGGGGCGTTCAGTTCTCGTTGAACAGCGGGTCCCACGAGGGCAGTTCCACGGGCTTCTGCCTGCTGAGCTCGAGGAGGCGTTCGCCGACGTACTTCTTCTCCACGACGAGGCGGAAGAAGTATTCGCGGAACCAGTCGCGCGTCATGACCAGATGGCCCTTCACGCCGCTGTCCGGACCCCAGGAGTTCTCCACCTTCCACTTCAGCGGCTGTCCCTCGGCGTCGAGGTCCACGGCCATCAGCGTCATGGCGTGGCTGGAGGCCGAGGCGAAGGTGCGGATGCGCTCCGCCTTGTCCATCGGGAAGTCCGTCCCGAAGAGGTCGGCATAGTTGAAGTTGTCAAGGCTCAGCACGCCGCTCTTCGCGTCGTAGAACTTCCCCACGTCGCAGCTCATGTACATCATCGTGGAGTCCTTGATGGAGGCGATGGCGCAGGGCTCTATCTCCTCCATCGGCAGGTTCAGGTACGTCCAGTCCGCGCCGTCGTAGGCGTGGCGGTCATACTTGATGGAGTACGTCTTGTAATAGGGACGCGTGGGGTCGTTCATGAGGAACACGTAGTCGTTCACGAGGTCCTTGCCCACATACTCGCGGTAGAACTCCAGCGGCGTGTAGGTCTTCGTCTCCACCGCCTTGCCGTCCGCCGTGCGGCGCGTCCACGTGAAGCTCTCCGGCGGCGTGCCGAGGCAGACGCATAGCATGTGGTACACGGTGCCGAGCATCTCCGTCTTCCGTGCCTGCAAAGCCTTGGCGGAAGCCTTCTCCGCAGCCATGCGGCGCAGCTCCAGGCCATACTGGCGCAGCTTGAGCTTCAGCAGGTAGTTCATCGTGCGCGTGTTGTCGGCGCTGTAGCTCTCCGGCATCACCTCCGCCGGCACGAGGCCGTACTTCGTGATGATCTGCTGCGCGCCGCAGAACGTGCCGCCGTCGGAGAGCGGGTTCTGGAACAGCCACGTGTTCTGCTGGTCCTCCATCGGGTCGGCCGCATTGTCGATGACGGCTTGCAGGAAGAGGTTCGACTTCTCCAGCTGGTCGTAGAAGAAGCAGTAGCTCTGCGAGAACTGGAAGCTGCCCATGCCGTATTTCTGTATCATGCGGGCACGCATGACGTTCAGGCTCGTGAAGAGCCAGCAGCGTCCGCTGGACTTCTGGTTCGAGATGCCCTTGGACTGCACTTCGTTGGAGAAGTACGTCTCCGTGGCCGCCGGGTTGTCGGCCGTCAGGGCGAGGTCGTTAATGGCATTCTTGGCCAGGGCATTACGCATGGCGCGGTCCGCCGCCGTCGCGGGGTGCTGCGCCTTGAAGTCCGCCATCATCTGCGGCGTGATGCCGCCCGTCTGGGCAGCTGCCGTGAGCGTTGCCGCGAGGGCAAGGGTCAGGGAAAATCTTTTCATAGTCATATTCTGTCTGTATGGTTGTTATGCGTTTCGGTGGCGAAACTACGAAATAAAAACAGTACGAACAAAGAAAGCCCCGCTTCTTTCCGCCGGGGGCGGTGCAGGAATGCGGGGAAAAGGCTTCATTCATGCCGGGAAAAAGGATTCGCGTATGCCGGGAAAAGGCATCGTGCATGCCCTGAAAAGGGTTCGCGCATGCCGGGAAAAGGGTTCATTCATGCGGGGAAAAGGGTTCGCGCATGCCGGGAAAAGGGTTCATTCATGCGGGGAAAAGGCATCGAAAGTGCGGAATAAATCTATAAACCACGTCGTGATTTATACAAATCAGGACGTGATTTACAAAAATCAGGACATGGTTTATATAAATCAGGACGTGGTTTATAGAATAGAGTGCATAAACGAAGTCTTTTCCCCGCATGCATGAAGCTTTTTTCCCGCATGCACGAAGTCTTTTCCCCGCATGCACGAAGTCTTTTTCTCGCATTCGCGAAACTTTTTCTTCGCACATACGAGGAGTTTCCCTGCCTCCCCTGCTCAGAACGCGAGGGACATGCCGAAGGAGAACATGCGGAAGTTCGCGCCGTCCTCCGTGGAACAGAGCACCTTGGTGGGGCGGTACTTCGCGTACAGGCCCACGCCGTGATAGGATAGTCCCACCATCGCCTCGGCCGCAAAGCGCTTGACGCGGGTGTTCTTCACCGTGTCGTCAATGTGGTGAATGCCGTCGCGATAGTGCGTTTGGCTCCATGCGCGCCAGTTGTAGTGGACGAAGCCGTGGACGGAAGCCGTCCAGCCATGCCCCAGGCGGTAATAGTAGCCCGCGTGCAGGTAGTTGCTCCAGCAGCTAAGTATGGAGCGGTGGCGCGTGGTGTTCTCGGGATAAGGCTGCCAGCTGACGTTCACGTTCTCCCCACGCGAGAAGCGGAGGTCGGGGTTGGAGAGCGTGAGGCCCCGGTAGGAAAAGCCCAGTGTGGCGCCGAATGTGTGACGCCGGTGCGTGAAGAACGGGCCTGCCAGGTCAATGTAAGCCTCCATGGACCTCCCCAGCTTCATCTCGCGTCCCTGGGGTGCCCCCGGCGTGGCCACCCAGCCCAAGAGCAGGCCGAACGCCTTGAGCTCTCGGTAGGTATTGGAGGAATCTGGCTTTGCGGTGAGAATGGTGAAGTTCCAGCTGTCGGCTCTTTCCTCGATGATGCTGGCCGACTGGGGGGTCAGTGCCCTGCGGTACGTGTAGTGGAATGAGGAGTCGGAGGCCGTTCCTTCGATGTCAATGCGGATTGTCGAGTCGCTTTCCGTCACGAGGACGCGGCTGGCCTGCCGGACGTCCGTCAGCGTGTCGGGCACGGAGGGAAGCACGTCCTCCTGGGCCCGCATGGCTCCGCCCGCAAGAAGGGCGAGCACGATGGTGATTGTTCTTTTCATGATTATACTATGTGTGTGTTACTTGTTTCCGAACTTTTCCCTGAGCTCCTCCATCGTGGCGTCGCCGTACATGAGTATGACCGTCAGCGTGGGGACTGCCGCGGGGCGCAGGGCATTGTTGCGATAGAAGATGAACGCGCTGTAGCCGCTCTTCATGGGAATCTGGTAGAAGCCGTAGTAGAGATGGCCGCCGCGCAAGCCCTCTTCCTTGCACCGCGAGTAGCGCGTGTCATGGCGCACGGCACGCTCGATGTGCTCCACGTCCTTCGGCGTGGGTGTCAGCGTCAGCGAGCGGAAGAGCACCAGCTTGTAGGGCTCCAGCTTCCTGCCCCAGAGCGTGACCTCCTTCGCGTCCTTGCGGTGGAAGTAGTAGCCGTCGTAAAGCCCGCTGACCTTCAGATCGAGCTCCGGGACGGCAGGATTCCTGCGGTCCTGCGCCGTCGCCGGGCGGGAGCACAGGAGCAGGGCTGCCGCAAGGAGAATGAACAGTTGTAGGGTGCGTTGCATAGTGGTATGAGTCTTGAGTGTTTCAGTTTCAGTCCGTCGTTAAGATGTCGCGCAGCTGTCCCTCAAACGGGGCTGCGTCCTCGGGGCGCGACGTGGCGCTGAGGGCGGAGAAAGCCTCGCGCAGCAGGACGTCGCGGTTCGTCGTGCGCTGTCCGCCGATATAGGCAAAGCCCTCTATATCCTCCTCCGCATCGCCGGAACGGAACAGCGCGGGCAGGGCTACGAGGGCCAGCAGCGCCGCAACGGCAGCGTAGCGCAGCGGCCGTGACTGCCACATGCGGAACGCCTGCACTCCCCTACCCTCACGCCTGCGGCGGCGAAGTGCCGCGAAGAGTCCCATGACGGCGCGGCCTTCCTCCCACTCCGGCGCATCGGCTGCGGAGGAGGACAGGAAGCGGCGCAGGACACGTTCCTCGGCCTCCGTAGTAGTGCCCTCGAAGTAGCGTTCGAGAAGCTCCCGGTAGTATGTACTATTGTGTTTCATTGTCGTAAAAAGCATTGCGTATTGTCTTCCTGGCCCTTGAGAGTTGCATCCTGACCGCCGGCTCCTGCATGTCCAGGCTGCGTGCGATGGCGGCATACGTCTCCCCGCAGACTTCGCGTCGGTGCAGGATGTCCCGCTGCAGCGGCGTCAACCTGTCCTGCATCAGGGCCTCAACGCGAAGCATCACGTCCTCCTCTCTCTCATCCGCATCCGCGTCCACAGCCTCCGCGTCCCTTTCGTACGCCCCGTCGGCATCCTCCAGGGGAACCTCTGCGAGCCTTGTGCGGTTTCGGACGATGTCAAGGCTCACGTTGCGCGCCGTCGTCCAGAGCAAAGCCGCAGCCTCCGCCTCCCCCTGCATCCCGTGGCGGCGTTGCCAAAGTCTGAGAAAGGCTTCTTGCAGGGCATCGTCGGCCTCATCGCGTCCCACGATGCGCGCCGCCATGAGCCGCAGCCGCGCATGGAGACGCCTGAAAGCCGGGAGCAGCGTCCCGTCTTCCCTGTCTTTCTCAACCTCGTTTCTTGGCTTGCTCATATCTATATAACGGGAGTCCCCGGCTTTTGTAACGCCATTCCGGCAAAAAAAAGAGCCCTATGCCTCACGAAGCTTAGGGCTCTCTGTGTTGTAATATGGTGGAGACAGCGGCGGTCATTGCAGCAGGCGGAAGAGGCCGCCGGGCAGGGCTCGCACAATGCCCTTCAGCTCCATGCCGGTGAGCAGGGCGCTCGTGCGGTTGAAGGGAAGGCCGGTTTCCATGACGACCTGCGAGATGGTCTTGCGGTCGGCATCTGCCAGCGCCATCACGATCTGCTTCTCCTCGGGCGAGAGCTCGGGAAACAGCTTGCGCTGCACGGCTCCGTTCTTCGCGGCGGGCTCAGCCCAGCGCATGGCGAGGGCAAAGTCCTCGGCACAGGTAACGAGGCTGGCCACGTTCTCGCGGACGAGGGCGTTGCAGCCTGCGGAGTAGGCATCCGTCGTGCGTCCGGGAAAGGTGAATACGTCGCGGTTGTAGTCCTGCGCGAGGTGCGCCGTGATGAGCGAGCCGCCCTTGGCCGCACTCTCCACCACCACCGTGGCGTCCGAGAGACCCGCAATGATGCGGTTGCGGCGCACAAAGTTCCCCTTCTCCGGCGTCGTGCCACGCGGGTATTCGGTCAGCAGGCCGCCGCAGACCGTCATCTTGGCCGCCGTGTCCCGGTGGTGGGCGGGATAGATGCGGTCCAGGCCGTGCGCCAGCACGCCTACGGTGGGAAGACCGTGTTGCAGGGCACCGCGATGGGCGTGGATATCCACGCCGTAGGCCAGGCCACTGACGACGAGCACATCCGGCACGAGGCGCGCAAGGTCCTCGCAGAAGTGGCGGCAGAGGTCGCGGCCGTACTCCGTGATGTGGCGCGTGCCGACCACGCTGACAACGTGGCGCGCGTTCAGGTCGGCCTGACCGCAGAAGAAGAGCACCAGCGGCGAGTCGGCACACTCGCGCAGCCGCTGGGGATATGCCTCCATATCGTAGCTGATGGCACGGATGTGGTGCTGCTCGCAATAGGCCAGCTCCTCCGCCGCCCAATGCAGGGCTTCTGTCCGGAGGGAGAGGGTGTCGCGCAGCTTTCTCTCCGCAGGTTCCTTGTCCTCGAAGAAGGCGGCGGCCGTTCCGTAGTGCTCGCAGATTCTCAGCGCCGCGCTGGGGCTGATGCCCGGCAGATGGCTGAGGGCGAGAGCGTAGAGCGTTTCCATCTTAGTCGTTGTCTAAGAGGACGTCCAGTTCGTCGCATCGCCCGAGGCGTCCGTTTACGACGCAGACGACGGTGGTCACGGCATGGACGCAGAGCTTGCGCTCCGGCAGGCGCAGGATGTCCTGTGAGAAGATGTACTTGATGCCTTCCTTCCGCACGCGGAGTGTGCAGACAAATTCATCGCCCGGGCGCAGCGGGGCCTTGAACTGCATCTCAAGGCGCGCCACGACGGTGTCGATGCCGCGGGCGTGGAAGTCGTCGATGCCGCCGAGCTTTGTGCGCAGGAATTCGTTGCGGGTATGTTCCGTGTAATGCTGATAGACGGCATTGTTCACGATGCCTTGCAGGTCGCATTCGTAGTCGCGGACCTTGAACTGGACTTCAAATGGTTGTGCCATAGGATAGGGAAAATGCTATGAATGGATGGGGGATGTGGCGGGCTTGAGGTATTCCGTGCCGAAGCGGCAGCGCAGGCAGTCCTTGCGGTCGCAGTATTCGCGCTTCAGCTGGATGAGAGCCTGGGAGTCCGCGGCATGCTCGGCGCGGATGCCCGCATCCGCCCACGAACGCGTGATGAAGTTGCGCTCCGCCTTCGTCGTTTCGAGGAGTTCAAAGGCACGTTCGCAAAGCTCTTCCTCGGCGCGGGTACGTCCGTAGGCAAAAAGCACGGGCGCCACGGTGTTGATGATGAGCAGGTCGAGGCTGCCTTCCTGCAAGGTCTTTGCCTGCATCGCCCCTGCCTTCCCGAAAGCGTAGTGCTCCTGCCAGTAGGGCGTGGCCGTGGCGCGCAGCAGGGTGCGCAGGGCTTGCGGCGTCCGGGCTTCAAGGATGCGCGAGAAGTCCACGCGTCGTTCGTGATAGAGGCCGGCCAGCTGCGAAAGGCGTATGCAGGGGAAGTTCTGCGGCCGCAGGCGCAGCATCTTCCACTGGTGCGCCGCCATCGGGCGCAGGCCGAACTTGCTTTGCAGGAAACGGTATTCGCGCAGCAGGAGGCGGTAGTGGTCGTCGCGACGCTCCTCGGGGACGGCGCTTTCCTCCAGCAGACCTGCCTGTCCGAAGAAGAAGGCTTCCACCTGCAAGGCGTCGTCGCGGTGCTTCCCCAGGGCGGTGAAGTCCAGCCCCAGCGCCCACTGCTCGAAAGCCTCGGAGTTCACGCTGAAGCCGAAGTTGCGCGCCAGGGCGATGAAGAAGGCGCGCTCCCAGTCCTGTCCCGTCCGTTCCAGATACTGCCCGATGCGCAGCGTCTTCTGTTCGAGGCGCTCCGTCGTCAGGGCGCTCAGCCATGCGTGCTGCGTCAGCAGGGGCAGGCGCGGGATGATGCGGTAACAGGGCGGATAGTGCTCCTCGCTCCGCAGTTCCTCGAAGGAGCGCCGGATGCCTTCAGGCACGGCCAGCACCAGCTGGGGCAGCGTGCGTCCCGAGAGGGTTTTCACAGGCCCGTCGTCCGTCGCCACGACGTGCAGGATGGTGTTGTTGTAGGCGGCGTCCTTGTCGTGGCCGTGGCGGTACCAGTCCGAGGCACGTTCGTGGATTTCCACGTTTCCCGCCCACAGCCTGCCGCCGATTTTCACTTTCGCGTTGAAGAAGTCGGGGCCTGCGTCGAAGTTGTGCAGCCCCGTGTCAACGACGTCCAGCTCCTCGCCCGCCGTTGTCCGCAGGGGCTCAAGGGGGAAGAAGCGGTGCTTCCAGGTGTAGTGGAGTAGTTGTTCCATCTGCGTGTGCATGGTGTTAATCTGGCAAAGATAGTCCCTTTTTCCTAAACTGACAAGTCCTGTTTGCCATTAAATGAAAATATCTGTCGGCAAATGCCACATGTTTGGGGAAAAGCACTATTTTTGCCCCGTAGCAACCATCTTTCATTTATAGTTATGAAACGTTTCCTATTGTTCTTTTTGGGGATGCTCCCCCTTTGGCTCGGCGCCCAAAACATTGAGAATGGCTCCTGGTGGTTCGACGGCTTGGCGCAGTACAAGGCCATTGTCGCCAAGGGCGGCGGCATGATTCAGTTCACGGGCGGCACGCCGCACGAGGGCGGCTATGACTTCCGCCTGAAGCGCACGGCGAAGGGAAAGTATGAACTGCTGGCGACGAGCAGCCTCAACGAGTTCACTCCCGTGGGGAATCCGGGTGCCCTTGTGGAGCATGTCATGCGCGACGGCGTGGATGCGCTCATCGTGCGCAATGCCGATGGCTTGGCGTGCCATGTGCTGGAACGGACGGAGCGCACGGGCTACGATAATCTTGTGCGTGACAACGTGAGCGTGCTGCGCGGCAGTTATTCCGAGGAGCAGATAGGCTTTCTGGGGCATGGCGAGCAGTATGTCATCGGGAACGCGAAGTGCCGTTTGGGCGAAGGGAAACCGCTTGTTGACTACAAGTTCATGGACGTGTACGACATGCCCAGCAATGTGGTGGAGGTGAACGGGGAACTCCGCATGCTTGTTCCCACGACTTTGGGCATGAATATCTATAGCGTGCGTTCTACGGAAGACGGTGACGACTATGAGAAGGTGGGCGACCCGATTCCCGTCTATTGGAGCGACCACTCGAAGGGCCGCTTCTGCATCGCCAGCGAACGCCTGCTGAACGGGGGAGTGCTGGCACACTACAGCCGCGAGGCTCTGCGCCTGATGCGCAACGAGATTCTTGCCCGCCACGGCTACAGGTTTCGCTCGGACGACCTCTCGGACTATTTCTTCAAGCAGTCGTGGTACGAACCGGCGGAGAGCAATGAGGACATAAAGCTTTCCGCCATCGAGGAAATCAACGTGAGCCTCATCCGCGCGGAGGAAGCGAAGCCTGACGACGAACGCTATCCGGATATGGAGGAGTAGAGCCCCCTCCCCCCTCCCCCCT
>JAFUXE010000049.1 GCA_017477205.1 Alloprevotella sp. | reverse complement strand
TCGGCCAGTACACCTTCGGCACGCCCGAAGGCTCTGTAGGTCCCGACGGCTATTCGCTCGACTTCTATTACGTCAACCTGCCTGGTCGTGCCGAGATGCAGAACGACCTCATCCTCGACTACCGCTCAAACGTGGCCCTCTATCCAGAGTTTCAGAAGTACCTGCGTGACAACCAACCCCCGTTGCTCGCCGTCTGGGGCGAGAACGACCCGTCGTTCATCCCCGCCGGAGCCGAAGCCTTCAAGCATGACCTGCCCAACGCCGAAATCCACTTTGTACCCAGCGGCCACTTCGCGCTGGAAAGCCACCACACGGAGATTGCCCGACTGATGAGAGAGTTCATGGCCAGAGTAATCAAATAACAATAATTGCATGGAACAGTTTAGAGACATGCGGCGCAAGCGCCAGCAGCTTTCTGACGAGGAGAGCGTAGGGATATTGCAGAGGGCAACTTCCGGGACGCTGGCCCTGCTGGGAGATAACGGCTACCCCTACGCTGTGCCGCTCAGCTATGTTTACTCGGACGGCAAGCTGTATTTCCACAGTGCGCTTGAAGGTCATAAGGTCGATGCCATCAGGAACTGCCCAAAGGCATCCTTCTGCATCATCGAGCAGGATGCAGTGCAGCCGAAGATGTACACCACGTTCTATCGCAGCGTTATAGCCTTCGGCCAGATACATATCATTGAGGACGAGGCCGAAAAGCTCGCGATAGCCCGCCTGCTGGGCGAGCGATACAACCCGCGTGACGAGGAGAGCCTGCGGAAGGAACTGGAAAAAGGCTTTGCCCGTATGCTCACCATCCGTTTCGACATCGAGTACCTGACGGGCAAGGAGGCCGTTGAGCTTGTGAGGAGCAGAGGCTGAAGTCTAAAACACAGGCGTTATGAACTGGATTATTCTGATTTTAGCAGGATTGTGTGAAGTGGGCTTCACCTATTGCCTCGGACGAAGCAAGGGAGTTGTTGGCTTCGAATGGTGGACGTGGATAAGCGCATTTGCCGCTTTCTACATCCTGAGTGCAGTGTTGCTGGCAAAGGCCACGCAGACACTACCCATTGGCACGGCATATCCTGTATGGACAGGCATAGGGGCTGTGGGGGCGGTACTGGTAGGCATCTTCATCTTTCATGAGCCTGCCAACTTCTGGCGACTTTTCTTCCTCACGACGCTCATCGCGTCAATCGTTGGACTTAAAACCATATCATAAAATGGTATCGCGACCGCTCAGCCGAAGGACGCTTGCCGCTCGGCAACGCAGCGAGCCACTCTAATGTTACATTTGTGACGGTGACATTTGTGACGCTTGCACAAATGTAACATTAGCGTGTGCTTGACTTTCGACTTTCGCTCTCTTGCCGCAAAGAATTTCCAAAATCCCGCGCTTGCTGCGCCCTTTTTCCTGGGGATTGCGTATATTTGCCGTGCAATCTAATAGGAAGCGGAGCTATATGCTACCGTAAGAAGAACAAACACAATTCTATAAGAAATGAAAAAGGTTAGACTGATTCTTGCCGCGCTGGCGCTGGGATGCGCCGCCGGCAATGCGCAGCGCACACCGACGCATCCGTTGGACATCAAGGACGCGGAGGGCAATTTTGCGCAGTATCTTGATAACTGGGAACCCGGAACGCCCCCCAAGGGGGTCAGCGCCATCGACGATGAGTTCTTCATCGGCCGCGTGCGGCCCCTGCCGCGCATCTCGGACGGGGACTACCAGGTGAACAGTTCCGTGGACAAGAACAGGAAGATGTGCCTCTGGGTGCCGCTGGACGACCCCTCCGTCACGTGGAAGGCGCTTCCGCGCTACTGCTTCGAGGGTGACAACTTCAGCCTCTGGAGCTACATCAACATCCACGGAAACTGGACGGCTCCCTGGTTCCGCGTGACGGCGGGCCTTGCCGACGCAGCCCACAAGAACGGCGTGGAAGTGGGCTGCTGCTGGGCGATACCCCATACGCAGCAGGTGACGACTTCCGGCTCCACGGACAACTCGAAGGCCATGAAGAAACTGCTGGAGAAGGACGCTGACGGCAACTTCCTGCATACGCGCCAGCTGGTGCGACTGATGAAGTACTACGGCATCGACGGCATCGGCCTGAACTCCGAGTTCTACTCCAATCCCACGACGATGACCCTCTTCCGCGACTTCATCAAGGAGTGCCACCAGGTCGGCGAGGAGATAGGCTGGGACTTCAAGCTCTACTGGTACGACGGCACGAGCGACACGGGAAGCATCCGCTTCGACTACGGCCTCGCCTCCCACAACCAGCTGAACTTCGGCGACAAGGACAACCGCGTCTCCGATATGCTCTTCTTCAACTACAACTGGACGAGCAGCCTCCTGAGCAGCTCCGCCAAGAAGGCCGAGGATATGGGGCGCAATCCCTACGACATCTACGCCGGCTTCGACATCCAGCAGTATGCCTACAAGGATCCCCCCAAGGCTTCCTGGTCCACGCTGCTGAACAGCAAGACGTCCATCGGCTTCTGGGGCGCACACTCCCAGAGCCTTATCCACCAGAGCGCCACGGACGACGGCACCTCCGACATCGCCATCCAGAAAGCCTACCTCCTGAAGCAGGAGCTGACGTTCAGCGGCGGCAACCGCAACCCCGCCGTACTGCCCGAGATGGCCTGGAACACGACGCTGGCCAATGCAAGCCTCAAGAAATTCCACGGCCTGGCCCACTTCCTGACGGCGAAGTCCACCATCCAGCAGCTGCCCTTCGTGACGCGATTCAACCTCGGCAACGGACTGAAGTTCTACAACGAGGGCAAGGTGGCCTTCGACCACAAGTGGTACAACCTCAACACGCAGGACTTCCTGCCCACGTGGCGCTGGTGGATTACGGACCGCAGCGACAAGGCCACGACGTCGAACCTGAGCGGCCTCATCCAGGCCGAGCTCACCTTTGACGAGGCATACTTCGGCGGCTCCTGCCTGAAAGTGCACGGCGCCACGGACTTCTCCCGCATCAAGCTCTTCAAGACGCAGCTCGCCGTGGAGCCTTCCCACAACATCTCCCTCACCTATAAGATGCCCGGCACGGAGGCTACGCACGCCAAGGTGTTCGTGGCGCTTCGCGGTGCGCTGACAAGGTACAGGGAAGTGGAGATTCCCGCTGCCGCCGCCCCCGGCGTGTGGCAGACGTTCACGGCTCCGCTCAGCCAGCTGGGCATCGAGAGCGGTGACCAGATAGCCATGATAGGCCTCAGCTTTGACGGCACGCCCGCTGACTACAACATGCTCGTCGGCGAACTCGCCATCGCAGACCCCGCTGCGGACTACGGCACCGTGACGCCCACCATCAAGGAGGTGGAAATCATCCGCGGCCGCTACAACGCCCTGGACTTCAAGATCCGCTATGCCAGCCGCGAGGAAACGGGCGACCAGAAGACCTACAATGACGAGGTGGGCACGTGGTACTACGAAATCTACTTCCAGCAGGAGGGCCAGCCCCAGTACCTGCTGACGGCGACGACCTCCTGGGCAGCCTATGCCGTGGACGTTCCCCTCGTGAGCGGCTTTGAAGGCCGCACGGGGCGCTTCGGCGTGCGTGCCGTCTCCCCCGACGGCCGCCACGGCAGCGACATCGTCTGGACGGAATACCAGGAAATCCCCTATAACCAGATTCTCACGGACGTCGTTGTGGACAAGAATGTCGTGAAGCCCGGTGAGACCTTCACAGTAGGGCTTCAGGACATCATGAGCGACCCCGCGAAGGAATGGCGCGTGGCCGATCCCGTCACGGGAGAAGTCGTGGCCAGCGCACAGAACGCCGTGAACCTCCAGACCAGCATCGCGAAGGAAGGCGTCTATGACCTGTACTTCGTGGACAAGGACGGCAACGAATCCGTCACGCGCGGCTTCATCCAGATTACGCCAGAGGCTACGGGAGCCGTACCCACGGTGCTGACGTTTGAGTCCGACGTCAAGGAAACGGACATCAACAAGCCCGTCCATTACTCCTACACTGCACGCAAGGGCGAGGGTAAGGTATCTCGTGCACTGCGTGTCGAGGACCCCAACATGCTGATGGTGCCCGGCGAGGTGCAGAAGGGCATGGCGTATTCCTACGCTCTCTGGTTCAAGGCCGAGAAGTTCTCCCATGACAAGCAGGGCACGAACCTCATCAACAAGAACACGATACACGACACGTGGCCGCACAACAACTGGGGCGACCTCTGGGTCATCATCCGTCCGGCCATTGCCAAGGGTACCGTCTTTGGCGGCCATGCCGACTGGGCGATGACGAAGGACCACCCCGCCAACGAAATCTCCTTCAACACGATGGGCTGGGGACCGCGCGACGGCCCCTGCGAGAACGTGATGTCCAGCGGCTATCAAGTGACGGAGGGCGTCTGGAACCACGTTGTCGTGACTTCCAACGGCATGCACCACAAAATCTACTTCAACGGCAGGAAGGTGGCAGACTACACCTTCGACAGCTCCAACGAGTTCTCGCCGACGCGCCGCTCCGACATGAGCGACAGCCGTATCTCCCGCGCCGTGGCCGACGCGCCCATCTTCATCGGAGGCGGCAATGTCTATAAGGCAGGCTTCGTGGGCTGGATTGACGAATTCCAGGTTTGGGACAAGGAACTCTCCGACGACGAGGTGCTTCAGGCCATGAAGGGCTACGACGCAGCCGCCGTTCCCGCAAACCTCCAGGCATACTACACCTTTGAGACGCTTGAGGCCGACGGCACGTTCAAGAATTTCGGCAAGGCAGGCGACAAGCCCGCCAAGATGGTGGCGATGGTAGGCAGCGGCGGCGAGAACACGGCTTCCGCAAGCTACGAGGACCGCACGGCGGACAACGACGCCCTGGGCTTCCCCGGCATCACGGGTTCCATAGACATCACGACGACGTCCGAGTGGCAGCTGCCCGGAGCCTCGTTCGCCGAGGACGACGGCACGGAGGTTTCCGTCACCTATCCCTTGCAGGGGAAATACGACGCAGGCGTGAAGCTCTCGAACATGTGGGGCGAAGGCGTTGTCAACAATGCCGAGTACATCACGGTCATCGACTACGTGGGCATCCACGACTTCCTGGCAGGTGCCGGTGAGGACGACGTGCGCTACTTCACCGTCGACGGCCGCCGCATCTCGAAGGCCGATGCCGAGAAGCAGCAGGTGTTCATACTGCAAGTGGTGAAGGACGGCAAGCCCGTCCGCACCGCGAAAGTGCTGCGCTAAGAACAAAGCGGCGGGTGATAAGTCTTTGCCTGTCACTCGCCGCTCGTTTACTCGTCCGCTTGTTTACTTGTAATAATATAATGAAAAAGCAGTCGCTTGGGGGCGGCTGCTTTTTTCTTTGTTCTTTTCGCCAATGCTTTACCACACGTAGTTGGCGTCCTGCTGGCACTTGCCGTTCTTGTCGATGGACTGCACAAGCCCCGTTTGCCTGCACTCGAATTGCAGCATGCTGTACCATCCGTCATAGCTGTTTTCCGCATAGAATGTGCTGACGGTCTCGGAAAGAGTCACGGTTCTCCCACTTGCATAGTGTATGGTGGGCTTCATCGTGGCCGTGTATGTAAGAGGGCCGTCATCGTCCGTTTGCGGATCCGCCTTGAGGCGCGGCGTGATGCGGAAGCCCCAGTGGGCAGGGAGTTCATGGAAATACACGCTCCCACGAAGGGCGATGGTCCCCGGGGACTGTATGTAGTTCTTTTTGCGCTCCCCTTCGTCGCCGAACCATTCAAACGTCAGTTCGGCTTGGTCGCGCAGGGCTTGAGACGTATCAAGGGAATAGTACACCTGTACATAGCTGATGGTGTTATCCTCATCTACATCGTCACTGCCGCAGGAGACCAGGGAGATGGCGGCCAGCATCAAAAGCATCATGCTCCCAAACTTCATCGTTTTCATCATATAAATATAGTTTATGTGTGTTACCGTATCGCCACTTTGACGATTGGGAGCGCAAAAGTATGGATTTTCTTTCAACAGGCAAAGGGCTTGCACAGGTTTCTGGGCCTTTCCTCCTTAAAGCACTCAATGCTGTGCCGCGATAGCAGGAAGCTGATGAGAATCATTGTGGGCATGACAATATATTGGCCTGCGTTGTCAGAAGGAAGTTCCATAAAGGCGTGTGCCACATTGAGCAGAAAGACGAACAAAGCCAATATGGCGTTGACTATCTGGAGATACCTCTTCCTCGACATTAGGCAGAAGATGCCGCAGACAGGGACAAGGAATGAAAGTGCCATCATGAAGATGATTATGCCTTGGCTTACGTCGCCGTCGGTGCCCATTATGGCCATGTCCTTTCCCCAAAACATGGGCAACATGTCACAAAGGGTGTGGTATGCGAATCCGCAAGTGGTCAGCAGCCACAGGACTGCTATCTTGGTACGTCTTGTCATAACTGATTTTTTTGTGTGAATACTGTTTGCTTTTTGTTAGTTGACGAGTTGACAAGTAAACAAGTAGACGAGCTTGCTGCGCCGCAAAGAGCTTGTTTACTTGTTTACTCGTCCACTGGTTTACTTCTTTTAGTGACGAGCTGCGGCTAGTTTACTCGTTTACTCGTTGGCTTGTTTACTTTTGTTAGGTGATTATTGGAAGTTTGAATGCAAACTTTGCGCTTGCAGTAGTGTTCGCATTGGGCACAGATGTCATATCCCAGTGTTGTGGCCATCGTCGTCTCTGTTTTTGGCTGCAAAAGTAGGGGCAATAAAAAGGGTGCACAATACTCCGAAAAGAGTATTCTTTTGTGTTTTGTGCTTATCCGTAGGGGGCATGTTTGTGTGGGGGTATTGCCTGGAATCCGGGCGTATGGGAACCTGACCGGCTCTGCCGCTTGCCACCGCAAGAATCGGCTTTGTCGCTTGCCGCGACATAAAAATAGGGAAATCTGTACTTCTTTTTCATATAATTCTCTATATTTGCGGGACAAACGAGAGAATACAATAATAATATAATATGATATCATTTTCGTTGAGTCTCCTCCTGCTTGTTGTGGGATACTTCTTCTACGGCAGGCTTGTGGAGCGTGTATTCGGCCCTGACGACCGCAAAACGCCCGCCGTCGCAAAGGCGGACGGCGTGGACTACATTGTCCTTCCCGGTTGGAAGGTCTTTATGATTCAGTTCCTGAATATTGCCGGCACGGGTCCCATCTTCGGTGCCATCATGGGGGCGAAGTTCGGTCCCGCGGCCTATTTGTGGATAGTCTTCGGCTGCATCTTTGCCGGTGCCGTCCACGACTACCTCTGCGGCATGCTCTCCATGCGCCACGACGGGGCAAGCCTGCCGGAACTTGTGGGCGTGTATCTCGGACGCCATGCCAAGACGGTGCTCCTCATCTTCTCCATCGTCGTTCTGCTCATGGTCGGAACGGTGTTCGTCTATAGTCCCGCCCTCATCCTGGGTGGCATGACGGGTGGCACGCAGGCTTCCATCATGCTTTGGGTGGCCGCCATCTTCTGCTACTACGCGCTGGCGACGATGCTGCCCATCGACAAAATTATCGGGAAGATTTATCCGCTCTTCGCCTTCGCCCTGCTCTTCATGGCGGTGGCGCTCGGTGCCGTCCTCTTCGTGAAATGGCCAGCACTTCCCGAGGTCTGGGACATGGCGACGACGGAGAACCTCGCACAGCAGCCCGTCTTCCCCTGCCTCTTCATCACGATTGCCTGCGGCGCCGTGAGCGGTTTCCACGCTACGCAGAGCCCGCTGATGGCGCGTTGCCTCAGCTCGGAACGCAAAGGTCGCCCCGTCTTCTACGGCGCCATGATTACGGAGGGCGTCGTAGCCCTCATCTGGGCCACGGTGGCCAGCTGGTTCTTCTACGACGGCGGGGCTGCCGAGGTGGGAAGCACGGCGGCGGCGCAAGCCCCTGAAGTGGTGACGGCTGTTTCCAACAGCTGGCTTGGCATCGTGGGCGGCATCCTTGCCATCCTCGGCGTTGTGGCGGCTCCCATCACCAGTGGCGATACGGCCTTCCGCTCCGCCCGTCTCATCGTGGCGGACTTCCTCCACTTCAGCCAGCATCCCGTGCGCAACCGCCTGCTTGTCAGCCTCCCGCTCTTCGGCATTGCAGCCCTGCTGCTGTGGTACAACGTGGCGGACAAGGACGGCTTCAACACCATCTGGAACTATTTCGGCTGGAGCAACCAGACGCTGGCCTGCTTCATGTTGTGGACGGCGACGGTGTACCTCGCACGCCGCAGTGGACTGCGCTATCTCATAGCCTTGCTCCCCGCCTTGTTCATGACGATGGTGTGTACCTCCTTCCTCTGCACCGCCAAGATAGGCTTCGGGCTGGACCTGACGCTCTCCATCGCCATCGGTGCGCTGGCCAGCGGCATCTGTCTGGCATGTTTTATCTATTTTCGCTCAACTTTATGAAGTTGCTATGTACTATGTATATTATAAACACTTTAACTGATATGATTATGAAAAAGAACATGTTTTTACTGATGGCACTTGTTGCCATCCTGACGCTGGCGGCTTGTGGAAGCGACAGCGACAGCAGCGGAATCAGCAACATCGTACCGAGCAGCGTGAGGCTGACGGGTGCTAACATCCGCGGCGCCAAGTCGCTGGCTATTGCCTCAAAGGTTTCGGGCAGCCGCAGCGTGCTTGCCACCCGTGCCGACGGCGAGGCCGAGCAGGTGGATGCCCTCTACAAGGTGTCAGCCGACGGTTCGTTCATCGAAGTGACCTACACCTTCAACGTGGAGACGGAAGGCGAGGGCGACGCAGCGGCCGTCATGCAGCAGGTTCAGGCGAATTTGAGGATCAAGCCCAACTTCATCTTCAAGTTAGGCGACGACTATCTCTGGCTGGCTAACTGCTACTACTATGTGCCGGGCTATGCTGATATGGAGGAAGACGCAGTCAAGAAAGCCCTGATGAAAATCGTTGGCGACTTCAACGAGGCACACCACGACTCGCATGGCGCCCACTACATCATCCGCAAGAGCGACGGCGCCTTCTTCGAGTGGAACGTGGCCGACGGTGCCCCTGGCGGCATGTTCCCGATGGACGACGGCTACAACCCGCAGAGCATGGTCAACGGCTGGTTCCATGCCGTGGGCAACACGCTCTATGTGCGCGAATATGGTTGGATGACTTTCCATGACTATCGATTTTATAACAACCAACGCGTGCTGCGTCTCAATATCAACGGCTCAACTATTTCCAGCCAGCCGGTGACGACAGGTGAGGACAGGATTGTAGGCATCCTGCCTGTCGGCAACAACTTCTGCTTCATCTCGGAAGAATATCAGAACGTTGGTGATATGGAGGGTTATGCACCATACATTTATTTCACCCGTACGGGGAAAAAGGTGAAGTTGCAGACACCAGAGCCTACACACGTCAACCAGACACCTCGCGTGATTTGGTCGGCCGTGTCGCTGGGTGGTAAACTCTATGCCGTGCGCAACTACCATAGTTTTGATGAGGATAACAATGCATACGACACGATGGGCTACTATAGCGTGAACATCGACGAGGCCAACCAGACGGCCACGGTAGGCGAGAAGATTGCTGAGGCGGAGGCTTCGGTTGAGTTTGAGAACGACAGGTATTTATACATTGGCTATGCCAGCGACAGGACGTCGTACACCTATTTTGCTGAGGTCGGCCAATACAAGCAGTCGGCTAATGACCCAAACACTTATGTACGGGACAGGCAAATCTGCACCTTCGATGCCGCGACCGGCACCATCAAGACGCGTCCGCTCCCTGCCCACTACAACGAGAGAATCGATGAATACGTTGACGGCATCGCCTGTACGGAGGCCACCGACAAGGGCTTCTACCTCTGCGACCTGTCGAAGGACGAGGCCGAGTACATCACGCTCGACTGGAGCCTGGCGCCCAACTTGCAGTCGAAGGTGACCTCCATGCAAGCCGTGCACTACGAGATGGGTAACACGTCGCTGAAGTATCGCTGCTCTACCAACGATGGCCGTACCCTCTATGCCTGGGTGCCCATCAGCGGCGAGAACCGCGGCAAGGTGGTCGTCCTGGGTGAGACCGACGACATCCAGTCCAACTACGACATCAAGGTTGTGATAGATTTGTAGTACAACACTTGCGAAACCTGCAAATGAAAACAGGAAACCAATATAAACACACATAGAATATCATGAGAACTTACCCTAAAATCGGTATTCGCCCCACCATTGACGGACGTCAGGGTGGTGTGCGCGAAAGTCTTGAAGAAAAGACGATGAATCTGGCTAAAGCCGTAGCCGAACTCATCACGTCGAACCTGCGAAATGGCGATGGCTCGCCCGTAGAATGCGTCATTGCCGACGGCACCATCGGCCGCGTGGCCGAAAGTGCTGCCTGCGCAGAGAAGTTTGAGCGCGAAGGCGTGGGAGCCACCATCACCGTGACCTCCTGCTGGTGCTACGGCTCCGAGACAATGGACATGAATCCCCACTGGCCGAAGGCTGTCTGGGGTTTCAACGGCACGGAGCGCCCGGGGGCCGTATATCTTGCCGCCGTTCTCGCAGCCCATGCCCAGAAGGGACTGCCCGCTTTCGGTATCTACGGACATGACGTTCAGGATATTGAGGACAACACCATCCCTGCCGACGTGGCAGAGAAGCTGCTGCGCTTCGCCCGTGCCGCGCAGGCCGTGGCCACGATGCGCGGACAGAGCTACCTCAGCATCGGCAGCGTGACGATGGGCATCGCTGGCTCTATCGTCGATGACCGCTTCTTCCAGGAATACCTCGGCATGCGCAACGAGAGCGTTGACGAAGTGGAAATCCTGCGCCGCATGGACGAGGGCATCTACGACAAGGAGGAGTATGCAAAGGCGATGGAATGGGTCGAAAAGTACTGCAAGGTGAACGAAGGATGGGACAAGAACCGCCCCGAGAAGCAGAAGACGCGCCAGCAGAAGGACGAGGACTGGGAGTTCATTGTGAAGATGACGCTCATCGTTCGCGACCTGATGAAGGGAAATCCCAAGCTCCTGGAAATGGGATTCAAGGAAGAAAGCCTCGGTCACAACGCCATCGCTGCCGGATTCCAGGGACAGCGCCAGTGGACGGACTGGAAGCCCAACGGCGACTTCACGGAAGCTCTTCTCAACACAAGCTTCGACTGGAACGGCACGCGCGAACCCATGACGCTCGCCACGGAGAACGACGCCCTGAACTGCACGGCGATGCTCTTCGGCCATTTGCTCACGAACCAAGCCCAACTGTTCTCCGACGTTCGCACCTACTGGAGCCCGGAGGCCGTGAAGCGCGTAACAGGAAAGGAACTCACCGGTGCTGCCGCTCCCGGCATCATCCATCTCATCAACTCTGGTGCGACGACGCTGGACGGAACGGGTGCCAGCAAGAGTGCCGACGGCAAGCCCGTGATGAAACCCTTCTGGGAAATGACACAACAGGATGTGGAAGCTTGCCTCAAGGCTACAAGTTGGATGCCTGCTGACCGCGACTACTTCCGCGGCGGAGGCTTCAGCAGCCACTTCAAGAGCGAAGGCGGATGGCCTGCCACGATGATGCGCGTAAACCTCGTGAAAGGCCTCGGCCCCGTGCTGCAGCTCGCAGAGGGCTGGATTGTCGATGTGCCCGAGGAAATCCACAGCGTTCTCGACAAGCGCACCGACCCTACGTGGCCCACGACGTGGTTCACGCCGCGCCTTGACCCCGCAAAGGACGCCTTCAAGGATGTCTATAGCGTCATGAATAACTGGGGCGCCAACCACGGTGCCATCACATACGGCCACATTGGTGCCGACCTTATCACGCTGGCCAGCATCCTGCGCATTCCTGTCTGCATGCACAATGTGGACGACAAGGACATCTTCCGTCCCGCCGCTTGGAACGCCTTCGGCATGGACAAGGAAGGTGCCGACTATCGTGCTTGCCAGAACTACGGACCTATTTACAAGTAATGTATGGAAGCAAAACTTAGAGAATTTATCGAGGCTGCGCACCGCTACGGCGATGCGCGCCTCATGCTTTGCAGCAGCGGCAACCTTTCGTGGCGTCAGGAGGGAGGCCGAGCCCTCGTCTCGGGCACAGGCTCGTGGGTTCCCACCCTTCGTGCCGAACAGGTTGCGCTCCTCGACATCGCCACGGGCGAGAGCCTCAACGGCGTGAAGCCTTCTATGGAGAGCACCTTCCACCTCGGTGTCCTTCGCGAGCGCAAGGACGTGAACGTCGTGCTGCACTTCCAGTCGGAATATGCCACGGCGATTGCCTGCATGAAGGAACCCCCTGCAGATTTCAACGTGACGGCTGAGGTTCCTGTGCATGTGGGGTGCGAAATTCCCGTGGTTCCCTACTTCCGTCCCGGTTCTCCGCAGCTGGCGGAAGCCGTCGTAGAGGCGATGAAATCGCACAATTCCATACTTCTTGCCAAGCATGGGCAGGTCGTATGCGGACGCGATTTCGACGACGTATTCCAGCGTGCCACCTTCTTCGAGATGGCGTGCCGCATTCTTGTGGAGACGGGTTGCCAGGCGTGCACGCTGACACAGGAGGAAGTGCAGCAGCTCATCCGCGACTTCAACCTTTCGCCTTACTTCAACTAACATGACAAGAAAGAAGGTGTATCTCGCTGCCGACTTTGGTGGCGGAAGCGGTCGCGTGATGGCGGGATTCCTCGATGAAACCGCCCAATTCCGCCTTGAGGAGGTATATCGCTTTGCTAATGTTCCCCTGCGAGACGGCGGATACCTGTGTTGGGACTTTTGGGCGCTCTTCGATGAGTTGAAAGAGGGGCTTCGCCGTGCTGCGGCACGCTATGGCAACGTTATTCGCAGCCTTGCTGTCGATACTTGGGGCGTTGACTATGGCATCATCGACGCTTCCGAAGGTGGCAACGTGGATAAAAGGCGCTTGCTGGCGCTTCCCGTGTGCTATCGCGACGAGAGAACCCGAGGTATGCAGGCCAAATTCTTCGAGAAGGTAAGTCGTGCCGAACATTATGCCCTCACCGGCATCCAGCAAATTGACATCAACACGCTGTTCCAGCTGCTTGCCGAAACAAGAGTTGATATTCTCGCCCATAAAAACGTGTCACTCGCCACCCGTCACTCGTCACTCGTCACTTGTCACTTGTCACCAAAAATCCTCTTCACTCCTGACCTTTTCAACTATTTCCTCACGGGCGTCGCCTGTAACGAATATACGATTGCATCGACAAGCGAACTTCTGGACGCCCGCAGCGGCGAATGGTCGGACGCGACCTTGGCGCAGGCAGGACTTTCGCGGGAGTTGTTCGGCAACATCGTGCATCCGGGTAGCATCCTGGGCATGCTTCGTCGGGAAATTGCCGATGAAACCGGGCTTTCCGGGGATGTCTCCGTTTGCGCCGTGGGCAGTCACGACACGCAGAGTGCCGTCCTTGCCGCTCCGCTCGAAGAAGGCTCTGCGTTCCTCAGTAGCGGCACGTGGAGCCTGCTGGGTGTGGAGCTTCCGCGTCCCATCCTGAGCGAGGAGGCGCGCCTTGCCGGTTTCAGCAATGAGGGGGGCGTGGGTCATAGGATTTGCTTCCTGCAAAACATCCCGGGACTATATCCCCTGCAACGCCTGATGAAGGAGTGGGAAGAGCGCGGCGAGGCCGAGACTTACGACCGTCTGCTGGCCGAGGCAGCACAGGCTTCCTTCGATGAAACCGCCATTTTTGACGTTGCTGACCCTCGCTTTACGAATCCTGAAAGCATGGAAACGGAACTTGTCGCCTTCCTGCGCGAACGGGGACTGAGTATAGAGCCCACGAAGGCCATGCTCGCACGTATGGTAATAGAGTCGCTGGCGACGAAATATACCGATGCGGTGAAAAAGCTCACCGCGATATTGGAAAAGGACGGGTTCGCTCCCCTGCAACGCATCAATATCATCGGTGGTGGCTCGCGTAACAAGCTCCTCAACCGCCTCACGGCCGAGCGCACAGGTCTCAAGGTCGTAGCAGGTCCCGTAGAGGCTACGGCGATGGGCAACATCCTTTGCCAGATGATGGCGGCAGGCGAAATTTCCGACCTTACTGCCGCTCGCGACGTTGTACGGCGCACACAAATATAAGTGGCAAATATACGCTTTTTCATGTTCACAACTAGGAAAATATTTTTTCTCAACTGGAAAATTATTTTTTCCTAACTAGAGAATTCTAACCACGAAAGGCACGAAGGTACACGAACATGGGTATGCATTGTTCCGTGCAGCTTTGTGCCCTTCGCGTAGAAACTCCCGCGACGGACATGCCGCCGCGGGAGTTTTCAATTCAAGCAAGCCTAACGCCGACTTTGCCTTGCCGCTGCCCCCGATAGGGCGTGCTTTAGTCGTATATCCACTCCGAGTCTTCGGTGGGGAGCTTGAGGTTTACAAATGTTCCCGTGCCTCCACCCGTACCTACGTGGTTCTCCACGGTGCGTTCAGTCGTGGTGTTAGTATAGCCGTTAAAGAGGCTCTCGGTGTAATCCTGACTTACGATGGTTCGCTTATAGGAAGTCGTAGTGTATGTGGGATAATAGTAGCCGTTGGACTCATTCTTTTCCCAAGTGCAACGGAACGTGCCTTCACCTTCGTCGCTCGTCGTCTGCTTGAGCTCCCATGTGTTGCTGCTGCCGGATGATGAGCCCTGCGCCTTGGTAGTGGAGGTAGAAAGTTTGATGCTTCCTTCCACTGCGCGCGGCTCCGTCCACGACACATCGAAAATTGCGGTGATGGTGAGGTCGGTTGAGCGTCCATTTTCTTCTTGCCATGTCTTATTGCTTCCGGAAGACTGTTCTGCACGTTCTACGGGATGTTCTCCAACAAGACGCCCTGTAACGGTGAGCAGGTTGCCCGTCCGCGAGAGGGTGAGATCACTGATGCTGTAGTAGCCGTCGTCGTGCTGAAGTCCCTGCACGACCTCGCCTGTCAGCGCTGTTTCCGCTGTTGGCCTGACATCTTCGCTGATGGGGTCTTGAGCATCGGGGCCGGTGTATGTTACGGTGTGTTTCGCCGTGACGTCAGCGATAGCACTTAGGTTCACCTCCATGCGCGTGCCACGAGGGACACGTGTGGTGCCGAGTTGCGTTATGCGGATGGTATCGCGTACGATCTCGCCACCGCCCGTAGCTAAGACGATGACATAGGCGTGACGGTCAACTACGCTGTGGTCGTGCGACTGGCTGGGGCGGATGTTGAGGCGGCGTTCGCCCGTGGCGGTCACCACCTGGCTCACTTCAAGCCATGACCAGCTGGGAGTGTCGTCAATGCTATAGGCCTGCCCGATGGCCCATTCCGTCTTTTCTTGCACAGCTTGATAGTAGAAAACGCTTACGCCGTTGCTCTTGACGGTGATGGTCTGGGGCGTATTGCTTTCCTCCTCGCTCTGGAAGGTGAGTGTGTCGGCGGAGAGTTCTATGTACGGCGGCACTTCAATTTCCTTTCCTTCGTTAAGTGCGGCGAAGGTTTCTCCGAACAGACGCATAAGCGGGGCTATCTTGTACTTGCCCGCATAGGGAAACTGGCTGAAAGGGAAAACACCGGCGAACTCGTTGAACTGTTCCCGGAAACCATATTCCTTGCCGAAGCGTGAGAGGACGATGGCGTTGTTGCGGTACTCGTCAATGGCTCCGATGCCGATTTCGCTGGTGGCGAACACGCGGCGGCGCGGAAATACGGTGGCCTTGACCTGTTTTGAGGTATTGTCCACCTCGGCCTGCGTGTCAAGGAAGTCGGGCAGCAGGTACCAGGTGATGGAGCCCGCCTTCTGCGTGTCGCTCCACAAGGTACGCTCCTCCTTCTTTCTGCCCACGCGCCACTTGTATTTCAACTCGCGGTCGAAGCTGAACGTGGTGAACTCCAGGTGGGAGTCCTTGAAGTAGTCGTAGCCGTTGTTCGCGGTCAAGTCCAGGTTTACGGACGCCTCCACCTTGGGCCCTGCGTAGATTTCAAGGCCAATGGCGAACTCCAGGAGCTTCGAGAGCCAGGAGTTGTTCTCCAGCCTGATGTTGCTCTTGGCGCCAATCTGCGCGAAGCCGCTGAACGTGGAGCCCGCGCCGAGCAGCGAGCCGTCCGTGTCGAGGACAGGCGCGTCGTCACCCTTGTCGAGGTTTCCCCAGGTGAAAGTCCAGGCGTTGTCGGCCTTGTTGTCATAGACGAAGGTCTGCGAGAAGCCGAACTCAGCCTTTGGCAGGTCAAGGCTCATATCCGCCGTACCGCCTATGCGGAAGAATCCCGAGGGGGCTGGGTCGCACTGGAAGATGGGGAAGAAGGCCGGGAACTTGACGGCGGGTATGAGTCCGAGCGGCGTGGGGATGTCCCACTCGTGGGCTCCGGACATGGTAGCATGTATGCTCGCCCCTGCGGAGAAGCCTTCGCGGAAGACGAGCTTGAGGAAGACGTGCTTGTCGAACACGCCGGAGATGTTATAGACGGTGCTGCACGTGGCCGTGAATCCGAGGTCAACGCCCACGTTGACGCTGAAGGGCCCGTCGTGATAGAGCTCCTTCTGTAGGCGTCCGCTCCAGTCGAAGATGGTGCGGTCGTAGTTGCCGCTTGACTTCAGACCTGCTACGCGGTGGCGCACGTTGCCCGCCGCGTCGGTGCCTATCTGCTCTATCGTTATCACTTGGTCGAAGATTTCGCCCCAGTCGGTAACGAAGTCACACTCGCAGACGGTCTGCCCGCCTTCGGTGCGCACGGCGGTCACCTTGCCCAGGAAGCCGCTTTCGCCATATACGCTCTCGTCAAAGCCTGCCAGCACGTCGCCCACCTGCGGCCGGAGCGCGGCGGGCAGGGCGGAGGTGAAGGCGATGCGGCCCGTCTCGGCCTCAGCGTCCATTGACGAAGCGGCGACACAGGCCGTCATGCTCAGGTCGTCCATCATCCGCACGGCGGAGTTCAGGCGTATCTCCGGCTGCTGAAAGCCGACGGAGTCGATGGCGGCCAACGGTATGCGGTCGAGCGAATCCGCCGTCTGCACCTCTTGGATGACATAGACGTCGTGCTCCACGCTGTCAAGGTCGAACTTGGAGTAGCCCATGCGCTGCACCTGGTCGAAGAAGAAGCCGTTGAAGTCGCCGTCATTGCGGTAGATGTAGAAGGCATCCTGGGAGAAGGTGGGAAGGGCCATAAAAACGGCAAAAAGCAAGCCCAACAGCCTCACTCCCAGCCCCTCTCCTAAAGGCGAGGGGAATGAGATGTTACTGCGGCGTGGGCGTTCTTCACTTAGTCGCTCTATACATTTTAATATATAATGTCTCATAGTTGTATGTTTCTTGATTTGATTTGCATTTTACTCCCCTCTCCCCTTGGAATTTTCGGAGCAGCGAGAGAAGAGCAAACTCGTTTGTTCTTCCGAGTCGCGTCGAAAATCGCGTAAGCAAAGGGGTCGGGGGTGAGGCTGGTGGGGCTGTCCGTTTACTTCTTCAAGAACTTATAGCTTGCCTCTCCGGCCTTGATGATATAGATGCCCGTGGGCATTCCTGCTACGGAGACGACGGAGGACTGCCCCTCTGCCGCATGCTGCGAGCTGAGGAGTTTCCCGTCGGGAGAATAGAGCTCAAGGGGCGTGCCTGTAGGCAGGCCGTCGAACCTCATGCCGTCAGCAGCCTGCGAGACGCGTACCTCGCCGCCTCTGACGGGCTGAATGCCCACGTCGGGGAAGCTGCCCTCGTAGGTGTAGCGCAGCACCTTCTCCAGAGGGTAGCTGACGCTCACCTTGTCCGTCTTCAGGAACAGGGCACCGTCCTGGAACGTTGTCTCGGGCTGGTCGCTCAGGTCGTGGGTGACCTTCGTGCCGTCCGTCAGCCAGACGACGAGGCGCTGGGGGCCGTCGCCCATGGCGCGTGCCGCCGTCAGCGACAGCATCGCGGCCAGTAGAATCAGAATCTTCTTCATGATGCTTTTGGTATTGGTTGGTTTGTGGCTGCAAAAATATACACAAAAATCCCGAAAACACTCCTGATTTTTGTAAAAAGACTCCTGATTACGAAAATCAGGAGTCTTTTTTTGCAAAAAACCGCATTTTCTCATCCTGCGGCACCTGTTTCGCGCACTTTTTCCTGCTGCTTCATGCAGGAAATTCCTTTCTCATCCGTTGAAAAAAATGCAAAGTAGCGCCCCCGAAGCACTCCCGGGACAGACAGGTTAAACACGAAATCCACGAACTTGCACGAAACGATAACCGCTACCGTGATGACGGCAAAAAAATGCCGTGACGGATTCATTCTTCACAGCATCTCGCAAGATTTATCACGGCATCAAAACCAATTTATCACGGCATCTCGCAGGATTCTTCTGCGCATCTCGCTGAATCGTTAAGGCATCTCGTCGGAAGATAAAGGCACTTCGTCAGATCGTCAAGGCATCTTATCCAGATATTATCACGACGGACACAAAAGAAGCAGGCTCCGTGGGCCTGCTTCTTTGCGTATGGGTTGGTCCGAACGGACGGACAGGGATACTTATTCGCTCTGGGGAGCCTGGTCGATGAGCTCCATGAACTGGTCGAGCTTCGGTGTGACGATGATTTGCGTGCGGCGGTTGCGCTGGCGACCGAGTTCGGTGTCGTTGTCGGCAATGGGATTATACTCTCCGCGGCCGCCTGCTGTGAGGCGCGAGGGATCCACGCCATACTTTTCCTGCAAGGCCATGACGACGCTGGCGGCACGCAGGCAGGAGAGGTCCCAGTTGTTGCGGATGTTCGTGCGGCTGATGGGCACGGGGTCCGTGTTGCCTTCCACGAGGACGTCGTAGTCCTTGTAGTCCTTGATGATCTTGGCAATTTTTGCCAGGGTCTGCTGTCCGCGCTCGTTGATTTCGTAGCTTCCGCTCTTGTAGAGCATGTTGTCGGCCAGGGAGATATAGACAACGCCCTTGAGCACCTTCACGTCAACCTCCTGGAGTTCGTCGCGGCTGAGGCTGCGCGTGAGGTTGTTGGTCAGCACCATGTTGAGCGAGTCGCGGTTTCACTTGGCTTCGACAAGCTGCTTGATGTACCTGTTGGAGGCGTTTATCTCGTCCACGAGCTTGGAGATGTTGATGTTTCCCTGTGAGTTCTGGGCAATGCTGCGGTCAAGGCTCTTCTGGAGCTTCGCATAGTCGGAACGCAGCTCTGCGTTGCGGCGCTGCTCGTCGTCAAGGCGCTCTTGCAGGCTGCTGGCTGCGGAGCGGCTTTGCGTCAGTTGCAGGCGCGTGTCCTCAGCATCTTTTGCCAGCGTGGCATAGCGTGCGTTGGCATCGCCTATGGCTGCTTTCAGCTCGGTGTTCTCGTTCTGAAGTTCTGCAAACTTGGCTTTGCTGACGCAGCTTGTGGCTGTCAGCATAGCACCTCCGAGGAGGAGGCATGTCAGGATGTTCGTCTTCATGTTTTCTTGTGTGTGTTGGTTCGGACGTATGACTGTTTTGCGGGCCATACGTTTAAGTGGATGTTGAAGTTTTAGGCTTTTTTAAGGCATGCGTGCCTTGTGCCGTTGTCTTAGGGATGCGCTTCTGGCTCGTCGTCCAGAATGCTGTACCAGTCGTCCTTCTCGCGCAAGCGACGGCGGCGTTCGTAGTCGGTCTGCCTACCACCAGCAGCCCCTTCGCGTTCGTACTCTTCGCGCTCGGCATCCTGCCGATAGCGTGCGTCGTCAAAATCTTCTCGTGCCATAGTTGTAGGAATTAAAGTGTGGAGTGTTTGGATTGCCCCAGCCCAGCGTCCCTAATGGGATGCGAGTTCCTCCAGGGCGCGCTTCACGATGTCGTTGCGGCGGTTCACGAACATGAAGTATTCGTTGCGGTCGAAGACATCGTAGATGATGAGTCCTTTCAGCATGAAGCGCAGGTCGTCCAGCGTGCGCTCCAGTTCCGCGTCGTCGGCAGGCTCGATTTTGCGCTGCCGTCCCACGCTGAGCACGGAGTCCACAAGTGCTTCCGGCACTTCATAGTCGCGGATGAAAGTTTCTGCGTCGGCAAAATCAGCATGCAGGGCGGCGCGGTTGCGGTCCACGTAGTGGAGAGCCTGGTCGTTGATGATGTTTGCGCGGCGCAGGGCTTGGTAGAACTTCGTATAGGTCGTCGTGTCCAGCGGGACGAAGATGTCCGGCATCAGGCCTCCGCCGCCATACACCGTGCGGTGCTTCTTCAGCGTCTGATAGACCTTCGTGGAATCCAGGTGGATGGAGTCGATGGCGAGGAGCTCGCCGTGCTTGAGGCGTTCGGCAATGTCGCGGTCGTAGTCCTCCTTCTGTCCCTTTACGTAGGGCTTCTGGATGCAGCGGCCGGAGGGCGTGTAGTAGTGCGCCACCGTCAGGCGTATCATCGAGCCGTCGGGGAGGGGGAGGGGGCGCTGTACCAGTCCCTTCCCGAAGGTGCGGCGTCCGATGATGGTGCCCCGGTCGTGGTCCTGCACCGCTCCGCTGACAATCTCGGCTGCCGAGGCTGTGTATTCGTCCACGAGGACGACGAGGCGTCCCTTGCGGAATTCGCCGCCGCCGCGTGCTTCGTGGGTCTGCCGGGGTGCGTTCATGCCTTCCGTATAGACCAGGAGGTCGCCCTTGTTAAGGAATTCGTTGGCAATGTCAATGGCCGCCTCCAGATAGCCGCCCGTATTCAGTGTCAGGTCCAGGATGAGGTCTTTCATCCCTTCCTTCTTCAGCTTCTTCAGGGCTTCCCGCACCTCGTCGTGGCTCGGTGCACCAAAGCGCTCCAGGCGGATGTAGCCGGTGTGGGGCGCTATCATGTATGCCGCATCCATCGTGTTGACGGGAATCTTGTCCCTGACGACATTGAAGAACAGCGTGTCCGCCACGTCGCGGCGCACCACCGTCAGGCGCACACGGGTGCCCTTCGGTCCGCGCAGGAGCTTCATCATGTCGTTGCGGTCCATCTTCACACCGGCAATGGGTTTCCCGTCCACGCCCACAATGCGGTCGCCGCTGAGGATGCCCACCTTCTCGCTCGGTCCCTTGCGGATGGTCTGGATGACGACGAGCGTATCCTCCAGGACGTTGAACTGCACACCGATGCCGTCGAAGTTTCCTTCGAGCGGCTCGTTCATCTTGCGCGTTTCCTCGGGGTCGCTATAGGCAGAGTGGGGGTCCAGCTTGTCGAGCATTCCACGGATGGCATACTCCGTCAGCTTTGTCTGGTCCACGCTGTCCACGTAGAGCGAGGCGATGGCCACCTGTGCCATCTGGAGCTTTCGCAGCTGCTCCACGTCAATGTTGTTCATCCCCTGCGCATAGGCGCACTGTTCCCGCCCGGCCAACAGGGCCAGGCAGGCAAGAACCGTATATGTCAGAATCTTTTTCACTTAACTTTTAACTATCTGCTATTAACTTTTAACTATTCACTCTCCACTCTTCCCAGGCAGGAACTCCGTCACGTCCTTTCCGTAGGAGATGAGTTCGCGGACAACGCTGCTGGAGATGCAGGCGTAGCGCTCCTCGCAGAACATCATCACCGTCTCTATGCCGCTCAGGCGGCGGTTCATGGCCGCCACGTCGCGTTCGTACTCGAAGTCCTTCACGCTGCGGAGGCCACGCAGGATGAAGTGCGCACCTGTGCGACGGGCGCAGTCCACGGTCAGGTCAGCGTAGCTCTCCACGCGGATGCGCGGCTCGTCGGCATAGAGCTCGCGAATGCGCCTGACGCGCTCTTCTATGGTATAGAGTGCATGCTTACCCGCGTTCACGCCCACACCGATGACGATGCGGTCGAACATGGGGAGTGCGCGCTCCACAATGCTGGCATGACCCACCGTGAAGGGGTCGAAACTGCCGGGGAACAGAGCTGTATTCATATCCTTTGCCATACATCTTTTCAACGGCAAAAATACAATTTTCTTGTATATTCCGATAATTCTTTCCAATTTTGCGCAACGAAAACAGTAAAAAACATTTAAAAACAGTGCTGACATGGACAAATTCCAAACCGAAGAACGCATCATAGAAGTACTCAAGACGGTTTACGACCCGGAGATTCCCGTGGACGTCTATAGCCTCGGCCTCATCTACCGCATAGACCTTGCCGATGACGGCCGTCTGGAGGTGGACATGACGCTCACGGCTCCCAACTGTCCGGCTGCGGACTTCATTGCCGAGGATGTGCGACAGAAGATTTCCGCCGTCGAAGGCGTCACGGAGGCAAAGGTGAACCTTGTCTTTGAGCCCGAATGGAGCAAAGAAATGATGAGCGAGGAGGCGAAGCTCGAGCTGGGCTTTCTCTGACCCTTCCGTTCAATGGCAGACAAACACAAAAAATAATATAATACAGGTATGGCAGAAAGAAAAGTGAGGGTGCGCTTTGCACCCAGCCCCACGGGTCCCCTACACATAGGCGGTGTGCGCACCGCGCTCTATAACTACCTCTTCGCCCGCCAGCATGGCGGCGAGATGGTGTTCCGCATTGAGGACACCGACTCCACACGCTTCGTCCCCGGTGCGGAGGAATACATCATCGAAAGCTTCCGCTGGCTCGGCATAGACTTCGACGAGGGCGTCAGCTTCGGTGGACAGCATGGCCCCTACCGCCAGAGCGAGCGCCGCGAGATATACAAGCAGTACGTGGACCAGCTTCTCCGGGAGGGAAAGGCGTACATCGCCTTCGATACCCCCGAGGAACTGTCCGCCAAGCGCGAGGAAATCGCAAACTTCCAGTACGATGCGCAGACGCGCGGCATGATGCGCAACTCGCTGACGCTGTCGAAGGAGGAGGTGGACAGCCTCATCGCAGAAGGCAGGCAGTACGTCGTGCGCTTCAAGATTGAACCGGGTGAGGACGTGCACGTGCAGGACATCATCCGCGGCGACGTGAAGATCAATTCCTCCATCCTTGACGACAAGGTGCTCTTCAAGAGTGCCGACCAGCTGCCCACGTACCATCTGGCAAACATCGTGGACGACCACCTGATGGAAATCTCCCACGTCATCCGTGGCGAGGAGTGGCTGCCGAGTGCCCCGCTCCACGTCCTGCTCTACCGTGCCTTTGGCTGGGAGGACACGATGCCGCAGTTTGCCCACCTTCCGCTCCTCCTGAAGCCCGACGGCAAGGGCAAGCTCTCGAAGCGCGACGGCGACCGCCTCGGCTTCCCCGTGTTCCCGCTGGAATGGCACGACCCGAAGACGGGTGACGTCTCCCGGGGCTATCGCGAGGACGGCTATCTGCCCGAGGCCGTCGTGAACTTCCTCGCCCTTCTGGGCTGGAATCCCGGCACGGACCAGGAGCTGCTCACGATGGACGAGCTCATCCGGCAGTTCGACCTCACGAAATGCTCCAAGAGCGGCGCGAAGTTCGACTACGTGAAAGGAACCTGGTTCAACCACGAATACATCCTCCAGGCCGACGACGCCCGCCTGGCTCCGCAGTTTGACGCCATCCTCCGGGAGAACGGCATCGAGGCTCCTGCGGAACGTGTGCAGGAAGTGGTGCGCATGATGAAGGGCCGCGTGAACTTCGTGAAGGAACTCTGGCCGCTGTGCCGCTTCTTCTTCGTTGCTCCCACGGAATACGACGAAAAGACGGTGAAGAAGCGCTGGAAGGAGTACAGCCCGCAGCAGATGCAGGAGCTCATCGGTGTGCTTGAGTCCCTGCCCGACTTCTCGCAGGAGACACAGGAAGAGGCCGTGAACCGCTGGATTGCAGAAAAGGAATACAAGCTTGGCGATGTCATGAACGCATGGCGTCTCACCCTCGTGGGCGAAGGAAAGGGTCCTCACATGTACGAAATCTCCTGCTTCCTCGGTCGCGAGGAAACGCTGAGGCGCATGAAGGCCGCCCTTACGTCAATTAACCATTAAGAGAACCTATCCCCAAGCAACGTGTTCACGCTAATTATCTGGTTTTACCAACTGGGCGTACGCCTTGCGGCGCTTTTCGGCAACAAGAAGGCGGCGGCGATGGTGCGCGGCCAGCGGGAGACGTGGCGCATCCTGCGCGAAAGCATCTGTCCCGAAGACCGTCCCGTCTGGTTCCATGCCGCCTCGCTTGGAGAGTTCGAGCAAGGCCGCCCGCTGATGGAACGCCTGCGTCGCGAACATCCGGAGGAGAAAATCCTGCTCACCTTCTTCTCCCCCTCGGGCTACGAGGTGCGGAAGAACTACGACGGCGCGGACGTCATCTGCTACCTGCCTTTCGACACGGCGTGGAGCGTACGGCGTTTCCTGCGCCTTGCCCATCCTTCGCGCGCGATATTTATCAAATATGAGTTCTGGGCGAACTACCTGCGTCAGCTCCATCGCCGCGAAATCCCCGTCTATAGCGTCTCCAGCATCTTTCGCCCCGGACAGGTCTTCTTCCGCTGGTGGAACTGCGGCTACCGTGCCGTGCTGCGTCACGTCACGCACTTCTTCGTGCAGAACGAGGCGTCGCGCGAACTGCTGGCCGGAATCGGCCTCACGAACGTCACCGTCGTCGGTGACACGCGTTTTGACCGTGTCGTGGACATTCGCAACCAGGCTGCCGACCTGCCCGAGGTGGAGCGTTTCCTCCATGCAGGTGCCGGGCAGAAGCCCCTGCGCACCTTTGTCGTCGGCAGCAGCTGGGAGGCGGACGAAGACGTCTATCTGGATTACTTTTCCGGCAAGGACTGGAAGCTCATCATCGCGCCCCACGTGGTATCGGCAGAGCGCATCGGGAAATTGCAGACGCGCCTTGAAGCGCTTGGCATTCAGGCAGAAAGGCTTTCGGAGTACACGGAATCCTCCGGGGATGCCGCTCCCTCCGCCCTGCTTGTTGATGGCTACGGAAAGCTCTCCAGCATCTACCGCTATGCCACGGTGGCATACGTGGGCGGTGGCTTTGGCGTCGGCATCCACAACGTCCCGGAGGCCGCTGTCTATGGCGTCCCCGTCATCATCGGCCCCAACAACAGGAAGTTCCGTGAGGCGCAGGCTCTCCTTGAGAACGGCGGTTGCCGCGAGGTGACGGATGCGGAAAGCTTCGCCGCCACAATGGACGACCTGACCAACCATCCTGCGGCACTTGCCGCTGCGGGTGAGGCCGCAGGCCGCTATATCCGCAGCAATGCAGGAGCCGCAGACGCCATCTTCTCGGAGATTTTTCAACGCAAATAGAAATCTTTCAACCAGCATCAGCCCATGACGGTCGTTTCCCTCATCCTTTGCGGCATCTTACTTTTTGCCTGCGGCTACCTTCTTGGCCAGCATCGTCGGAAGGGAGAGGCCGAGGGCGAGCGCAAGGTCTTGCGCGAGATGGCGGCCGACGTGGCGCGCACGGAAAGCACGGAGCTGCGCCGCCTCCACCGCGATACGCTGCTGGAGATGCTGGACCCTTTGGACCAGGACCTTCGCCGCTTTCACCGCCTTTTCATCGAGGGGAACACGGAGGTGAAGACCAGCGTCGATGCACTCGTGCGCCAGACGGGAACCCTCGGGCGACAGGCGGAGGAACTTTCCCGTGCGCTTCGTGGTAATTCCAAGTTGCAGGGGAACTGGGGCGAGGGCATCCTTGCCAACCTCCTTGAGGCCTCCGGCCTTCGATGCGGCGAGGACTTCGACGTGCAACCCCACTATGCCGAGGGGCGCTTCATCCCCGACGTCGTTGTCCGCATGCCTGGCGAACGCTGCCTTGTCGTGGATGCTAAGGTGTCGCTTACGGCTTTCGTCCGCTATGCCAATGCGGAGGACGAAGAAGAGCGCACCCGCCAGCTCAAGGCCCACGTGGAAAGCGTACGCCAGCATGTCCGTGAACTTTCCGGGAAACACTATGAGCGCCACGTTCCCGGTGCCGTCGGGCACGTCCTCATGTTCATCCCCAACGAAGCCGCCTACGTGGCGGCCGTTACGGCAGACACCACCCTCGCCACCGATGCCTACAAGCGCCATGTCATCCTCCTGAATCCTGCCAACCTCCTTATGGCCTTGCAGCTCGTCCACAACCTCTGGCAGACGGAGCGCCAGTCGCAGAATGTGCAGGAAATCTACGCTTCCGCAGAGCGCCTCTACAAGAAGTTTGCCCTTTTTGGCGACAACTTCCTCCGCATCGGGCAGGGCATCGACGCCCTGCGCCGCGCGTACGACGCTGCCGAAAACCAGCTCACGACCGGACGCGGCAGCATCCTCAGCCAGTTGGAAGGCTGGAAGGAGAAAGGCCTCAATCCCACTGCGGAGCAAAAGCTCAGGACGAAGGAGGACGCCCGTTCCGGAACCGAATTTGCGGGATAAATGAACGGGAAATTTGGTACTTTGCAAGAAAAGCCTTACTTTTGCACCGCTCTTTTCACGAAGGGAAGACCCCGTGCGGGTCGGATTGTCCTGTGGTGTAATGGTTAGCACTAGGGTTTTTGGTACCCTCAGTCCCCGTTCGAGTCGGAGCAGGACAACGGAATCATAACAGGGTGGGAGTGCGCATTTCCGTAGGGGATGCGCGCTTTTTTGTTTTCTTTTTTACCTGAAAAACACGGCGGCGCGCTTGGCATTGTGAAGCGAAAGGCTTACATTTGCCGCACACGACGAAAACCAACATCTTAATCACTTAAAAATCAACAACTATGAAGAAAACTCTACTTCTTCTCGGTGCATTGTTCATGATGGCTGCCGCACAGGCCGTCACGATTAGTGCCACTGAACTTTCAGCCATTGGCGACGGCGTAGCTGTGCCCGCACAGGGCTTCACGTTCACTGCCGCCAAAAACAGTGGCGGGACGGCTCCCACCTTCAACGCAAACGGTCAGGACGTGCGTGTCTATGCAAAGGGCTCGCTCACGGTTGCCGGTAACAGCCTGAAGAAGCTCGTCTTCAACATCTCCACACAGGGCAAGAAGCGCCTCACGGAAATCACGGCTTCCGTCGGCAATGTTGTCATTGACAAGGAAGCCTGGACGGTTACGTGGACTGGCGACGCTGCCGAGGTGACGTTCACCGTGGGCGAAAAGGCCACCTATGGCACGGATGGTGAATCCAAGGCAGGACAGTTCTGCTTTGCATCCGTAGAGGTGGACGGCGAAGCCGGCACCGGCACAAACCCCGAGGTGTCTTATACGGAAGTGACGCTGGCAAGCCTCGCTGAGGCTACGGCCAACATCGCCAACGTCAACCTGACGCTGACGAATGCCAAGGTTACCCACGTGGACGGAGACATCGTATATGTACGCGAAGGTGCAAATGCCATCCAGTTCTACAAGACCGGCCTTGAGCTGCCCCTGAACGCTGTACTGAACGGAACGGTGAAGGGCAACTTCGTCATCTACAACCTGATTCCCGAGTTCACCGCTGCCGGTGACGCTACGAACCTGAGCACGCTCACCGTCACGGCTTCCGAGGAAGCTGCCGTGCCGGTGGAGGCTACCGTGGCCGACATCCTCGCCATGAAGTACAAGAACGAGCTCGTTGTCCTCAAGGGCATCAGCGTCGTGGCTGACGGTACGCGCTACTATGCTGCCAGCGGTGCCGACCGCGTGCAGTTCTACAAGGGTCTTGACATGAGCGGCTATGCCGACGACGGCAAAGCGTATGACGTGACGGGACTTTTCAACGCCACATATAACAAGAATCCTGAAATCATGCCTACGGCAGTGGTGGAGAATGCCAGCGTAGTCGTTGTTCCCGCACCGAAGTTCATGACGGAGCCCGGCACCTACGAGGGTGAGGCCGAAGTGGCTATCGAAGTGCCTGCCGGCTGCAACGTATTCTATACCCTTGACGGCACCGAGCCCAACGACGGCTCCACGCTCTATGAGGGTCCCTTCGTTGTGACCGAGACGACGACCGTAAAGGCCATCTCCTACGATGCTGACGACCAGACAAGCGCTGTCGTGACGGGTGTCTATACCATCACGAAGCCCGTGCCCGTAGTGGAAGGTGAAGTGGTGAACTTCGACTTTGATGCCAACGAGTGGGGTCACGCCATCAGCACAAGCGACGCACAGGACGCAGGTAACATCACCGAAGCCCTCACGAAGAACGGCGTAAGCCTTGCGTTCGTATATGATGAAGGCGCTAAGACGAAGCCCCGCTTCTGGCAGGTAGTAAGCAGCGGAGCCAACGTAAACGTTGACGTTCGCGTTTATAAGGACCAGCAGATTGTCCTTACGGCTCCCGCAGGCATGGCAATCGCACAAGCCACCTTCCGTGCTGTTAAGGCCGCTGACATCGCCCTGAGCTATGACGGTACGGCACTCGCCGCTTCCGCCATCACGCCCGCTCCTGAAACCGGTTACAGCAAGGTAGCTGCTACGCTGACGCCAGCTGAGGCAGTAACGTCGCTGACGGTTGTGGCAACGGCTACGAACAAGCTTACCGAGATTGAGGTTGTCCTCACAAAGGCAACTGGCATCGACACGTCACTCGTCACTCGTCACTCGTCAGCTATCTATGACCTCCAGGGTCGCCGCGTGCAGAACGCTCAGAAGGGTGTTTACATCATTGGCGGACACAAGGTGATGAAGTAATCCCATCGTAATTTTATAACAGAACGGGGCGTTGCATCGATGCAACGCCCCACTTTGTTTAATATAACCACGAAGGTCACAAAGGAACACGAACCTTGGATGTGTAGGCGGCTGTTGCTTCGCGCAAATTCGTGTCCTTCGTGGTTGAAAACCTATGTTGGGAGTATTATTTGCCCTTTACCACTTTCCTGCCGTCCCGGATGAACACGCCCCGCTGCGGCTCCTGTGTGAGCCTGCGGCCCTGGAGGTCGAAGGATTCTATAGGGGCATTTTCAGATGTGGCGGGACTTACTATAGATACAGCTTCCAGCAGCTGCTCTAAGGCAGGAAAGTCCTTTTTGTACAGAATATCATCACCCACCCGACACTCCATTAGGGTAGATCCGCGACTGTCCATGTAATAACTGTTCAATCCATTATTGCTCAGTCCATGCGACTCCTCACCCACGCCTTCAATCCAGGTTGTAGGCCGTACAGAAATCCCATTTTCTTCCAGCTTATCCTGATTGACATATTCCAGCGTCCAGGTACGATATGTGTGGCCGCAGTTCATTATCTCTCCCACGTCTTTCACGCACACGTCCCATTCCGCCATAACGGACTCTTTTGTCCCAAGATAGTCATTAAGCGCAATATACGGCCGTAGCACATCCCCCTCTGTCCATTGCGTATCCATCAGCAGGGCACCTTCCGTATCGACGGTACTGCGAAGGAAATAGACACGTCCGTCCTCTTCGCGCATGATGCGGTACGGCCTGTCCGTGTATGCCGTCCGTGTGCCCTTTTCTATGTCCGTATGGCCTATACAATAAACCTTCTTCCACGTCTTGCCACCAACGATAGTGTCGCCCATTACGGCGTAGTCATACACATGTGAGTATGGCAGATTCATAGACCACCATGCCACGCGCCACGTTTTTCCTTCTTCGAGCAGGGGACGGTGCTCCTGTGCCCATGCGCTGGCGCACACCGTGCAGAGCGCGAATAGCATTGTCAGGTAGATTTGTTTCATGGCTCTATTTGTTTTTTTGTGTGACAGTTTGCTATAAGTTTCCGGCTGCAAATATATGCATTATTCCCGGATGAAAAACGGGGGGGTAATTTTAACATTTCGCCTTGCGGTTTCCCGCCGTCCGTTTAATATATCATCGTGTCGTTTCGTGCGTCATTGCCCGGGTATGATGATAATGCTTTTTTCAGGTTTCCAACTGGAAAAATAATTTTTCCTAACTGGATATTTCTAACCACGAAGGGCACGAAGGAACACGAACCTTGGATGTGCAGGCTGCTGCTGCGTGCAGGTTCGTGGTTCTATAGATTTTAGCACGCACGTTCCCGCAGCTCGTCACTTGTCAACTCCAGAACCAGTTATTGATAAAAGGGATTCTCGGCAATAATCTGTTGGGCGGGAATGCGCTTGATGTGGTTGTTGCTGTCGCAGATGACGACGCTCTCGCCTCGTAATGCCTTTTCCTGCAACATTCGTTTTTCTGCCAATTCCAGACCTTCGTCAAATTTCCTTGACAGCTCCAAATAATCCTTCTCAGACATAACCTAACATTTTATTATATGACTCTTCAAAGAAGATATCTGTTTTCATGTTCTTTCTTCCGCTTGCCACTTTCTTGCGCGGTTGTTCTGTGTTATCATAAATGACCCAATAGTCCACTTCAGGCATGAACATACTGAACAAGTTCTTGATACCAGAAACATATCTGCGCCTAATCACTGCTTCCGGGATATTATGCCCACCGTGCTGGACTCTTTCTGCTACACGCTGAATCGCCAGTTCAGGCGTACGAAGCCAGAAAAACAAAATGCTCACCCGGTACCCCTTAGCCTGCGCCCTTTGTACGAGATTCAAATATGATTTGGAGGCGAGAGTCGTCTCTATTGAAAATGATTCATTTCGATGAAGTAATTCATCTATGCGTTTCAGCATCAACCGCCCCGCTTCTATAGCCATGCTATCTGGATTAAAAGGCGAAAGGCCACGAGCAATCTCGTCGGCATTAACGAACTCCCTGCATTCAAGTATTTCCGGCAGTACTGTATAAGATGCTGTCGTCTTGCCTGCACCATTACATCCGCTTATTATATATAAATTTCTATTCATAGGATAATGGCTTTGATACTCAAATGATTGTGTGGATGCGTAATGGGACTTTCTGACTGATTTGTTGATGTTTACTTGGCAAAGATAGTTCTTTCGGAGAGATATGGAAGAGGTTTGCACCTTTTTTTGCCGACAAGATTTTTTCGTGCAAGTTCATGGACTTCGTGTTTCACCCATCTTTAACGCGCAACTTCTTATCCTACCCTTCCGAATCTTACAAAAACTCACTTTTTTATGTTTCTCTGTTTTATTTGTTCTGATTTGCAGGATTTCTTGCCGTAGGCAACGAATTGCTAAAAAACAGAAAAACAAATAACCACGAAGGGCACAAAGGAACACGAACTTCTGATGTGCAGCGGTTTCTTGTTTCGTGTATCTTTGTGTCCTTCGTGGTTAAAGTTATATATGCGTGGAGTATTATTTACTCCTTATCACTTTCTTCCCGTCCCGGATGAACACGCCCTGCTGCGGCTCCTGTTTGAGCCTGCGGCCCTGGAGGTCGAAGGTGGTTGATGGGTGACGAGTGACGAGCGGGGAGCTGATGCCGTCGCGGAGCGGCAGGTAGAGGTTCCGTTCCGAGAGTTCCTGTG
>JAFUXE010000015.1 GCA_017477205.1 Alloprevotella sp. | reverse complement strand
CATCACGCTTACCAAACTTTATCGTGGAATTTGACCCGCAGAAAAAGCATTTTTTGCATCATATTAATAATAAATGCAGCAAAGGTAAGTATTTATCGGCGTTTCCAAAGATTTCACCACTCAAAATGACCAATAAGCCCATTTTTGTTGTTTTTATATTAATAAATAAAAGTATTGTCGTCATAATACGGCGTTAGTGGTTTCTCCTGGTATGTTTGCGGTAATACATCCAAGGGGAAACACCTCTACCGCATCAAGCAGATGGCTTCCCTGCATTTCCGCGCCGTTCTGGCAACGGGTTTGAGTGTGATTGAAGGAAATAAAAAAGACGTGGGAAGCTAATTTTCGCGCTTATCCCACCATTCAGGCCTTCGCATTGCCTCATCTTTAGGATAAGCAACGCTGCCAGCCCACGCCGTTGCACTATATCATCACAGCATGCACACTGCATACCTGTGGATATAATACACCCAGCACGGACGTCTCGTTGCCGTATCTTCTGAAAGATGTTTCCTGACAGCAGGTGTCAGGGGGCAATAGCCCAATTCAAGGTGCGAAGTTGAATGGTAGAAGATAGCGTTCGAAAACGTCTTTTCTCGGAGTTGCAGACCCTTTCTCTTACGATATGGGAGCTCCTCCTTCCGTCATGTCACGACCCCACTTACCCACCGAGGAGCTGGCAAGGTCGGTGCAAAGATAGGACTTAAGTTCAAACCAGCAAAAAATACAAACAGTTTTTTCTGTCTCAGGTTCAGCCGCTATTTATGAGCGGTATTGCCGAGGAGTTTTATGTCTGGCGGTCGATGAGGCGGAGACGGTATTCCTTTTTTACTCTTCATTTCCCCGCCTGCGCGTAAGGCCGGAGGGCAGTTTGTCGTAGTCTCAACGAATATTGGGGGAATGTTTCCTTGCCCCTTCCTCGGAGCTCCCCCGGCCAAACAGTCCTTCGGTCAGAGAAGCGCCAAAAGGGCATCAATAAGGCTCTACCCAAGCCTTACCCAAGTATTACCCAAGTATTACCCAAGTATCAAGGTGCTTCGGAGGGCTGGGTGGGGCTTGGATAAGGCTTGGATAAGGCTTGGATAGGGCTTGGATAGGGCTACAATAAAGCGAGGCTAAGGCTTTTTATGAACATAGGGCTCATTGGCCGATGAACATAGGGGTCGTGGCCAGACGGACATAGGGTTCGTGGCGGGATGAACATAGGGTTCAGAGTTTCAGCGATTTCTTGAATTGCCCGGTATAGATAACCTCATACATAAGCCTCAACCCAGTATCTGCTTGATTAAGTCGTCAGAGTCCTTGGCATGAAACACATTGCCCCTGCGAATGTCGTCCAGCCCCTTCTCAATTCCGCTCTTTCGCTGAAGTTTCAGCGACCAACCCATCTTTTTGGAGATGGTGCGAAGAAAACTCAGGTCTGCATACGGCAGCGTGAGTTGTACGCTTTCATTATTAACTATTGCCTGCATAATATCACTTTTTGCTCGTTTACGGTGCAAAAATACAAAAATCTTCTAATTCCACCTCTCAAACCACTAAATATAGGCAAGGCTATTTCAGCATGGCGACGAGCGGCATGATGTTCGCCGTGAAGAGCTTCACGGAGATGGCGAGCAGGATGATGCCGAAAAACTTGCGGAGCACGTAGATGACGGTTTTGCTGACGTAGCGCTCCACGCGGTCGGCAGCATGGATGACGAAATAGACGAACACCATGTTCAGGAAGAGACCTATCATGATGTTCACGCTGGCATACTCTGCCTTCAGGGTGAGCAGCGTCGTGAAGGAGCCGGCACCTGCAATCAGGGGGAAGACGACGGGGATGAGCGTGGCCTCCTTCAGCGGGCCGCTGTACTTGAAAATCTCAATGTCCAGCAGCATCTCCAGCGCCATCAGGAAGATGATCAGCGAGCCTGCGACGGCAAAGCTCTGGATGTCCACGCTGAAAAGGTGCAGGACGGCGTCACCGGCATAGTAGAAGCCGATGAGCAGGGCAGAGGATATAAGCGTGGCATTCAGGGCGTTCGTGGGGCGTCCGCGGTCCTTGAGACTGATAAAGATAGGCGTGGAGCCAAGGACGTCAATGACTGCGAAAAGCACGATGAAAGCGCTGGCGATTTGCTGCAGGTCCAGGCGCGAAAGGAGGTAGTCGAATATCATAGTTTCTTAGATTTTCGGGCGCAAAGATAAGACAATCCGTGCTTAGGAACAAGGGGCGGGTTTGAATAAAGCTGCATTTTTTTCCTCCTTGCCGCCGTCATTCCGGGAAGAAAGTAGTACTTTCGCGCCGTCATTTTGCGCACGTGGATGCGTGCGCGAGCATACATACGCCCCACGAACACCGTAATGAAACTATTGCGCCACATACTCCTCTGCTGCCTGCTTGCCTTCGCGGCGGGAGGCCGTGCCCAGCAGGACACGCTCCGCCTGGACAGCCTGCGCGCCAGCCTCCTCACCATCACGCCGGGGCAGGACAGCTATTCCCTCTACGGCCACACGGCCCTGCGCATCAGCAACGCCGGGAGCCTGGACTTTGTGTTCAACTACGGTGCCTTTTCCCCCGACGCAGAGAACTTCCTCTGGAAATTCGCCCTCGGACGGACGGACTACACGCTCGTCGTGGAGCGCACGAAGGACGTCATGATGTGGTACACGGCGGAGGGGCGCTACGTGATAGAGCAGCACCTTGACATGCGCCCCGAGGAGGTGCGCCGCCTGTTCGACGCCATGCGCCGCGACGCCACTACGCCCGGCTGGACCTACCGCTACACGTTCCTCACGGACAACTGCGCCACGCGCCCCGTAGGCCTCCTGGAGGGCGCACTGGGCACCACGCTGCAATGGCGGGAGGACACGCCGCCGGCCACGTTCCGCCAACTCATCCACCGCCACGTGCTGCCGCGCCACGCCTGGAGCAGCTTCGGACAGGACATGCTGCTGGGTGCCGCGCTGGACACGCTCGTGGAACAGCGCGCCCACGTGGCTTTCCCGATGGAACTGCTCCGCATGATGGAGACGGCGGAGGCCCGCATGACCGACGGCAGCACGCGCCGCCTGGTTCTCCGCACGGACACGCTGAACGCAGAGCTCATGAGGGCCATGAACATAGAGACGGAGGCGGAGAATGCCTGGGCAGCACGCCTCACTTCTCCCCTCGCCCTTGCCATCCTGCTCCTGCTCCTCCTCGCCCTGGCCAGCCTGCTACAGCTGCGCCACCGCCCGCGCATGGCCGTTGTGACGGACACCGCGTGGATGGGCGTGCAGACCCTCGTGGGACTGGTGGTGTGGTTTGAATTCCTTTTCTCCAGCCTTCCGGGCGTCGGCAGCAACTGCCTCGCCCTGCTCTTCACGCCCCTGCCCCTCGTGGCGTGGGGTGCCGGGTGGCTGAAGCGGAAGTGGGGCGGACGCTCCTTCTACATGGCCTGCGTGCAGCTGGTGATGACGCTCGCCTTCACCCTCGCCTGGGGCATCACGGGACAGGGCGTTCCGCCCGCCATCGCGGTCTTGGCACTCTCTTTGCTTATACGAAGCCTCACTGAGTTGCATTGCCGACGAAACGGATTCACGACGAAACAAACAAAAACAAGATAACATACGCATGGAAGTAATCAAATTCTTACAGAAACTCTTTGGCGACAAGTCCACCCGCGACATGAAGCTCATCCAGCCCTTCGTGGAGAAGATCAAGGCTGCCGCCAGCGAAGTGGAGCACCTCGACAACGACCAGCTCCGCGCCAAGACGCAGGAACTGCGCGAGAAAGTGCAGTCCTCTGCCGACGACCTGAAGAAGAAAATCGCTGAGCTGAAGGAGAAAATCCAGGAAACGCCCATTGAGGATCGCGAACCCATCTTCACGCACATCGACAAGCTGGAGAAGGAAGTCCTCGACCGCTACGAAAGCGCCCTGGACGAGGTGATGCCCGTGGCCTTCAGCATCGTGAAGGAGACGGCACGCCGCTTCACGGAAAACGAGACGCTCAGCGTCACGGCCAACGACTTCGACCGCGAGCTGGCCGCCACAAAGGACTTCGTGACCATCGAAGGCGACAAGGCCATATACCAGAACCACTGGATGGCAGGCGGCAACGAGGTGACGTGGAACATGATCCACTACGACGTGCAGCTCTTTGGCGGCGTCGTGCTGCATCAGGGAAAGATTGCCGAGATGGCGACGGGTGAGGGTAAGACCCTGGTGGCCACGCTCCCCGTGTTCCTGAACGCCCTGACGGGCAACGGCGTCCACGTCGTGACGGTAAACGACTACCTGGCCAAGCGTGACTCCGAATGGAACGGGCCGCTCTACATGTTCCACGGCTTCAGCGTCGATTGCATCGACAAGCACGAGCCCAACAGCGACGCGCGCCGCCGTGCCTATCTGGCGGACATCACGTTCGGCACAAACAACGAGTTCGGCTTCGACTACCTGCGTGACAACATGGCCATGAGTCCCAGCGACCTCGTGCAGCGCGGCCACAACTACGCCATCGTGGATGAGGTGGACTCCGTGCTCATTGACGATGCCCGCACGCCGCTCATCATCAGCGGTCCCGTGCCGAAGGGCGAGGACCAGATGTACGAAGAGTACCAGCCCCTCGTGGAACGCCTCGTCGGTGTGCAGAAGCAGCTTGCCACGAAATACCTCTCCGAGGCCAAGACGCTCATTGCCGAGGGAAAGACCGAGGAAGGCTTCCTCTCCCTCTTCCGCAGCCACAAGGCACTGCCCAAGAACAAGCCGCTCATCAAGTTCCTCTCCGAACCCGGCATCAAGGCAGGCATGCTGAAGACCGAGGAGATATACATGGAGAACAACAACAAGCGCATGCCCGAGGCCACCGACCCGCTCTACTTCGTCGTGGATGAGAAGCAGAACTCCGTGGACCTCACCGACAAGGGTACGGCATGGCTTGCCAACGAGGTGAAGAACGACACGCTCTTCGTGCTGCCCGACATCACGGCCGAAATGTCCGTACTTGAGGCTGACACGACGCTCAGCGACGAGGAGCGCCTGGCGAAGAAGGACGAGATGCTGGCCAACTACGCCGTCCAGAGCGACCGCGTACACACGCTGCTGCAGCTGCTGAAGGCCTACTCCATGTTCAACATCAACGAGGAGTACGTGGTCATTGACGGACAGGTGAAAATCGTCGATGAGCAGACGGGCCGCATCATGGAAGGCCGCCGCTGGAGCGACGGACTGCACCAGGCCGTGGAGGCCAAGGAACACGTCAAGGTGGAAGCCGCCACGCAGACCTTCGCTACCATCACGCTGCAGAACTACTTCCGCATGTACCACAAGCTGGCCGGCATGACGGGTACCGCCGTGACGGAGGCCGGAGAATTCTGGAACATCTACAAGCTCGACGTCGTGGAGATCCCGACGAACCGCCCCGTGCAGCGCGACGACATGAACGACCGCGTCTATCGCACGCAGCGCGAGAAGTATGCCGCCGTCATTGAGGAGATAGAACGCATGCGCGTCTCCGGACGTCCCACGCTCGTCGGTACCACGAGTGTAGAGATTTCCGAACTCCTCAGCCGCATGCTTTCCATGCGCCGCATCCCCCACAACGTCCTCAATGCCAAACTCCACCAGCAGGAAGCCCTCGTCGTGGCCGAAGCCGGCAAGAGCACCCTGGGCAAGGCTTACGTCTGTCCCGACGGAGAAGCATTTACCGACAAGCAGGCTGCGCAGCACCATTGGGACCGCATAGCAGAACTGGCAGAGAAAAAAGGGCACCAGATAGAGCCGGGAGAGATTCGCGAGGAAGAACGCCTTCTCGGTGCCGTCACCATCGCCACCAACATGGCAGGCCGTGGTACCGACATCAAGCTCACGGACGAGGTGAAGGATGCCGGAGGTCTCGCCATCATCGGCACCGAGCGCCATGAGAGCCGCCGCGTGGACCGCCAGCTCCGAGGCCGTGCAGGACGTCAAGGCGACCCGGGCAGCAGCGTATTCTTCGTCAGCCTTGAGGACAAGCTCATGCGACTCTTCGCGCCCGAACGCCTTGCCAAGGTGATGGACCGCCTCGGCTTCAAGAACGGAGAAATGATTGAGCACAAGATGATTAACAATTCCATCGAGCGCGCACAGAAGAAGGTCGAGGAAAACAACTTCGGCATCCGCAAGCGCCTGCTGGAATACGACGACGTCATGAACAAGCAGCGCACCGTCATCTACGAGAAGCGCCGCCACGCCCTCCTCGGTGAGCGCATCGGCATGGACATCTCCAACATGCTCTGGGACCGCGTCGTCAGCATCATCTCCAAGGAGGACTATGCAGGCTGCAAGGAACGCTTTCTGGAAGTATTCGCCATGGAGGTACCCTTCACGGAGGCAGAGTTCGACCAGAACCGCCGCGAAGACCTCTTCGAGAAGTCCTTCCAGGCCGTCATCGAAGGCTTCCGCCGCCGCACCGACCGCATGGCCGAAGTCGCCACGCCCGTCATCAACAACGTCTATGAAAACCAGGGGCAGCAATACGAGAACATCCTCGTGCCCGTCACGGACGGTCGCCTCTTCTACAACATCCGCACCAACCTGCGCGAAGCCTACGAGACGCAGAGCCAGGCCGTCGTCCGCGACTTTGAGAAGGCCATCCTCCTCCACAATATCGACGACGCATGGAAGGAAAACCTCCGCGGCCTGGACGAACTGAAGAAATCCGTGCAGAATGCCAGCTACGAACAGAAGGACCCGCTCCTCATCTTCAAGCTGGAGTCCGTGAAGCTCTTCGACGACATGGTGGACAAAATCAACAACTCCACCTCCGCCACGCTCATGCGCTGCCAGATTCCCATGCAAGACCCCCAGGAGGTGCAGGAGGCCGCACCCGAACAGCGCCAGCGTCAGAGCTACCAGACCAACCGCGGCAGCTCCGACCCCCTTGCCGACCCGGAGCAGCAGGCAGCTGCCGGACAGGACACGCGCCAGCAGCAGGCCCGGACGCCCATCGTGAAGGAAAAGCTTCCCGGCCGCAATGATCCCTGCCCCTGCGGCAGCGGCAAGAAGTTCAAGAACTGCCACGGCAAAGGCCTCGTATAAGCCTCAGCCCACAGCCACACATTATTCTATTTATTACGCACACGCGCGGGAAGCAGCCCTGTCTGCCTCCCGCGCTTTTTATGGCATCAAAAGTTTTGGCGGGAAATTTGCTTTTATGGAAGGATGGCCGTATATTCGGAGCGCGAAAAGGGGTGCCTTTTCGCAGTCATAAAAAGTAAGTACATGAAAGACAAATCACTATGAGCACAAAAAACAAGCACGACTACTGCGTAATCCTTGCGGGAGGCATAGGAAAGAGGCTGTGGCCTTGCAGCCGCCGTAGCCGCCCGAAGCAGTTTATCGACTTCTTCGGAACAGGACAGACGCTTTTGCAGCAGACCTACGCGCGCATAGCGCGCATACTCCCCTGCGCGAACATTTATATATCTACCTATGCAGACTACCTGCCGATGGTGACGGAACAGCTGCCGGAAGTTCCGCGCAAGAACATCCTGGCAGAGCCGGTACAGCTTTCCACGGCACCGGCCACGGCGTGGGCGTCCTACCACATTGCCCTGCACGACCCGGAGGCCAGCATCTTCATCTCACCCTGTGACCAACTGATACTTAACGAGGAGGCCTTCGCCCGCGAACTGCGGGAGGCATTGGCCTTCGTGCGCGAGCACGACGTCTTTCTCGCCATGGGCATCACGGCGACACGCCCCAACAGCGCCTACGGATACGTGCAGATGGGCGACGAGGTGCAGCAGGGACTGTTCACAGTGCGCTCGTTCACGGAGAAGCCGAACGAGGAGTATGCACAAAAGTTTGTGGACAGCGGAGAGTTCCTGTGGAACACGGGCATCTTCCTCTGGAACTCCCGAACGATACGGGAGATGCTGCGCCGCATGATGCCGCTCATCGACGAGATGATGCCGCTGCCGGACGGCACGTCAGCGACACTGGAGAAGGAAATCGAAACGGTACGCCGCTTCTACCCCGTCAGTGCGCGTCGCAGCATAGACCTGCTCATCCTGGACAAATGCGAGAATGTCTTCGTGAAGCATTGCAGCTTCGGCTGGGCGGACATCGGCTGCTGGCCCGAGCTGCACGCAGCAAAGCGAAAGGACGGCGACGGCAACGCCGTGGTGGGAAAGAACAAGACGATGATTCAGGGTTGCCGCAACACGCTGGTGTGCCTGCCGGACAGGATGGCAGCCGTCGTGCGTGGGCTGGACGGTTATCTCGTGGCAGCAAACGACAACGTGCTGGTGGTATGTCCGAACGACGACCCGGCACTGGTGAAGATGCTGTTCAACGAGGCGCAGGTGAAACTGGGGGCGGAATACGTGTGAATGAGCAAGCGACAACAGGCACCATAACCTCCTTCCGCCCCGAAATACCGCGTGCAGGGTATTGGCACAAACGGCTGAAACATCGTACCTTTGCACCCGCAAAACTACAATACGCCGACGGGCGAAGAGAGTTTAAATTGTTATGTTCATGCGAACGGTCCTGCTTCGAGCGAGAAGGGGGCCGTTCGGTTTTTTGAACAAGCTTTTGTGACGTGCCGCCCTGAAGGGCAATCACGCTTAAGCGAAGCCATCGCAAGGACCCGGAAAACGTGTAATTTGTAACAATTCGCATAATTCTGATTCCCAAATCTCAACTTATATTTCTGTTTTTTGTATATTTGCGGCGGAAAATCAAAACCAAATCATTTCGTTAATAAACAAAAGCTTATGAAACGACTCTACAAAATGCTTGTTCTGGCAATGCTGACGCTTGTCGGGACATGGTCTGCCGATGCGCAGAAAGTTTATGAGATGGTCGGCTTCGGTGAAGATGGCTATCTCACGGACTTCGAGCCGGGGCAGCAGTTCGCCATCCAGCTGGCAGCCGCCAGCACGCCAGCCGTCATCAATGGTGACGACCCTGAAGGCCTGTTGTCCTCCGTCGTAACGGAAGGCTGCATCTTCGAATTTGAAGTGGCCAACGAAGACGAAGGAGAGTACTACATCAAGCAGTCCTCCACAGGCAGGTATCTCTACGTAACCGGAAACGCCCAGGGCTACGCCATACTGGCCCTGACGGCTTCCAGCCGAAATGCCACCACATGGTACGTGCGGGCTGGCGGAGACCCCAACAGCAGCGACGCACGCGAACGCTCCAGCGGCAACTATCCCGGCTGCTGGGTAATCACAAGCTCGGCTTGGACAAACCAGACGGTCTATCTCAGCGGCGACGTGGGCGACACAGCCTTCTTCTACACCAGCACAGACTATAACGGCTGGTATCTTTACTCCGTACAGGAAGCCGGTGGCTTGGACAAGCTCACATCCCTGTTCAACAGTATCTTCCCCAGCGGCAACAACGACGAGTTTGAGGTCGGTGACGAACCCGGCCAACTGCCGCAGGCTCTCTTCGACAATCTCCAGAAAGCTTTCGAAGACGCCCAGCAGCTCATCAACGAGTCCAGCACAGACGCGGATGCTTGCGAAGCAGCCGCTGCCGCAATCCAAGAGGCATACAATGCCGCAAAAGCCGGAATCCTTCCCTGGACAGAAGGCTACTACTTCGTAGTGAACCACGTTGGCACCAATGCCGCTATGTTCGAGAAGAACGACGGTGCCCACTTCTACAAAGGCGACTGGGAAGTACCCGAAGAGCTGACGGAAGACGACCTCGGCTATGTGTGGTTCTTTGAAAGTGCCGGAGAGGGCGAGGAGCACAAGAACGAATTCTACCTCCGCAACTACGTGAGCGGCAACTATGTAGGTTTCGTGGCCTCCACCTCCTCCGTCATCCCCATGACATCCGCCAAGCAGTATTCCTACACCGTACAGCCCTTCCCGAACCTCAAGGGATGGGTAGCCCTGAACGGCGGGACCTACGTGCTCCACGCCACGACGAACGGCTCTGACAACGTACAATACTGGGACACGAGCCATGCCAACTCCGCCTGGAAGCTCTACCGCATTCCGCAGGAGCAGATTGACGCGCTCAGCGGCGGCCTCGACCAGATGCGCCGTAACGAAGCCATGCAGGCACTCTACAACGAGGCCGACCAGTTCTACAAGAGCGGTTTCAGCTACGACAGCGACGCCACGGCTGACGGAGATTTCCCCACGCCCATTGACGGTCTCGTGACGGACGTTTCCCAGCTCTCCACGAACGCCCAGGAGCCCAGCGAAGGGCCTATTGAGTTCCTCGTGGACGGCGACCTGACGACTTTCTTCCACTCCGCTTGGAGCGTTGCAACTCCTGAAGGCGTTGTCTATCACAACCTCGTAGCCGACCTCGGCGAAGCCGTAAATGCCGTGACCCTGAAATATGCAGGCCGCTACAACGTGACCTCCAACGGACGCCCCAAGACGATGCACGTCTATGCCTCCAACGACGGCGACACCTGGGTGGACCAGGGCTACGTCACCTTTACCTATCCCTACACTGCAAATATCAACGGCAACGACGTAGATAACTTCGTCGGCGTCACAACGTGTGGTTTCAAGGACAACGTGGCCTACCGCTACCTGCGCCTTGACATGGAGGACAACTATGGCAGTGCACGCGACTCCAGCACTGGCAACCTCTACTTCTTCCTCGGTGAGTTCCGTGCCTATAAGGCAACCTACAACGCCGCCAACTCCCTCGTGGAGCAGACGGATGCCACGCTGCGCCAAGCCCTCGTCAACCAGCTGGCCGAGGCCGAGGATGCCCTGGCTGCCGGCACGGTGACGGAAGAGCAGATTGCAGCCCTCCAGAAGGCCTACGACGAATACAAGGCCGCCTATCCCGACCCGAACGTCGTGGCTGAGCTCATTGCCAACTATCAGGCCATCCTCAATGCCGCTGTTGAAGGCGAGGAACTGGGCTACTATGCCAACGGTTCCAAGGAAGCTTTCCAGAGCGAGCTGACCGCCGTGGAAGCTACGCTGGAAACACTCCACGCAAAGGAAGACATCGATGCCGCACGCGAACGCGTGGAGAAGGCATACAAAACCTTCTGTGCCGCACTGAACACGCCGGAGGACGGAAAGGTTTACTTCATCCGCAGCCGCAGCGAAGACACTTATGCCAACCAGTTCGTACGCGCCATGAACAGCAACACGCAATCCTACGTATATCTCGGCGGCTATGACGAGACAGAAGGCGACGATGCCAACCTCAACGACCGCCTTGACTTCATGTGGCGCGTGACAAAGAATGCCGATGGTACCTTCAGCTTCCGTAACGTGGCCTTCGGCACGTACCTGAAGAACCCCAGCGAAGCAGCAGGCGTTTACCTCCGTCAGGCAGGCATGCAGGCTACCGACAGCATCAGCTTCACGCTGACATCCGCAGACGTGGCCGGAGCGTTCAACATTGGCACCGTAAATGGGTATTACGTGAACGTTTACACCTCAAATCCTGTGCTGACAAGCCAGAATGCCCACGCTGCCAACGCCCGCTTCCAGCTTACGGAGGTGGACAACTGGACTGAAGGCTACTACCTTGACATCTATCCCGCCAGCGGCGAAGCCTTCAAGGCAGGTGTTCCCTATGCACTTTGCCTGCCCATAGACATTTCAGCCAACATCTATGAAGGCCGTGTTTACAGCGTACAGGGCGTACGTACCTCCGATGCCGGCCAGACACTCGAGCTGAAGGCCTACGGCACCACGGAGACGATTGACGCAGGCGCGCCCTTCGTGCTCGTTCTCGACGAAGGCTTCACAAGCGTGAACTTCATGCCTATGTTCAACGACCTCGCCGCCCTGCCTTATGCCAATACGCCGGCCAAGCATCTTGGCGTGGTGGGTACGTACTCACCCGTCCACCTGAAGGCTGGCCAGGGTATCTACGATGCTGGCAAGTTTGAAATCGCTACCGATGAAGACTTCAGCGGCAGCAACACCTTCTACCTTGACAACACCATCAAGAGCGTCACAGAAGCCGGTGACTACAGCATGACCATCGTAGGTACGCTGGAGACTGACGCCGCAGCTCCCGTCGTCTATGTAGCCGATCCCGCCGACGGAAGTGTCGTAGATCGTCTGCGCACGCTGACACTCACCTTCCCCGAAGCCACCTTTGTGACCATCGCCTCCAAGGCCGACCTTGAGGTGAAGAACGGCGAAGGCACAGTTGTCACCACCTGTCCCGGCGAATACCTCGTCAACACGGAAAGCAACCAGGTTATGGTGCGCCTCGCACAGACCATCACGGCCGACGGTGCGTACAGCATCACCTTCCCCGCAGGCACCTTCACGCTGCCTACAGGCCCGACGCCCGAGATTGTGCTCCACTACTACATTGGTGACGCCTCCGGCATCACATCCGTAGATGGTGAGACGCAGGCACTCCGCATCTTCGACCTGCAAGGCCGTCGCGTACAGAACGCCCAGAAGGGCATCTACATCATCAGCGGCAAAAAGGTTGTTCGTTAAAACACCTTCTTCCCTACGGCTCCCCTCCCCCCTCTGCTCTGAGGTGGAGGGGAGCTTTTTTGTGCGCAAAGCTTGCGCGTATCGGCAAAGAATGCGTACATTTGCACCTAAAACAGAAAAAAACGAGAAGAAGATGCTTGAAATTAGAGACCTCCATGCAGAAGTGGAGGGGAAGGAAATCCTCCGAGGCGTAAATCTGAGCATCGGCGACGGCGAAGTGCACGTCCTGATGGGACCCAACGGCTCGGGAAAAAGCACACTTAGCAACGTGCTCGTGGGAAACCCGAAATACAGGGTGACGCAAGGCACGGCGATGATGGACGGAAAGGACTTGCTGGCAATGTCGCCGGAGGTACGCGCCTGCGAGGGCGTCTTCATGTCCTTCCAAGCTCCCATTGAGATTCCCGGCGTTTCAATGACAAACTTCCTGCGCGCAGCCCTGAATGCGAAGCGCAAGTATCAGGGACTGGAGCCGATGAAAGGCTCGGAGTTCCTCGCCCTGCTGCGCGAGAAGCGCAAACTCGTGGGACTGGATGCCCACTTCATGAGCCGCGGCGTGAACGAAGGCTTCAGCGGGGGCGAGCGCAAGAAAGGGGAGATATTCCAGATGGCCGTGCTTGAGCCGACCTTCACCATACTCGACGAGACGGACTCAGGTCTTGACGTGGATGCCCTGCGTACGGTGGCGGAGGGTTTCAACATGCTGCGTACGGAACACACCTCCGCCCTCGTCATCACCCACTACCAGCGCATGCTCGACTACCTGAAGCCCAACTTCGTGCATGTCCTCATGGACGGACGCATCGTCAGGGACGGTGATGCCCGCCTGGGCTACGCCATCGAGGAGCGCGGCTTCGACTGGATTAAGGACGAACTATAGGCGGCAGTCATGGCAGAATATACATATCCCCCATTCGTGCATAATCTCGACACGGACGATGCCGAAGCGGTCGGCGTGAAGCAGTTTGCCGACTTCCTGGAGGAACACGGAGCGGAGTTTGATGCCAACAGCGCAGAGACATTCGTGCACGGAAGACAGGGCTTCACGAACAGCATCTGGCGGTACCGGACAAATCCCGGGGAACTGTACAAATACACCGACATACGCCAGGCGCTGGTTCCCGAGTACGGAATAAACATGCGCAGAAGGCTGCTCGTCGAGGATCCCAGCGACAACTATCGCCTGGGCATATCGGGGCTCAATGCACACACGCTGTACGTCGTGAACGACGTCATAGTACCCATGATGACACCCAGCAAGCCCGGCGACAAAAGTCAGTTTTATGTCGGAACTATCGCCGACATGTGCGAAAGCCTCCGCAAGGGCGATTCCTACCTCCAGCTGACAATGGAGAAGTACCTGTTCCGCAGCGGTGCCTTTAGCAACAACGACCCTATCTCATGGCTGAACTCTATGCTGGGGCAGGACGGCATCTTCATCTACATCCCCGACAACGGAAAGTTTCCCCTTCCCATACAAATCATCAACGTCAGCGACTCGCAGACACCCATGATGTCCAATCGTCGCATCATCGTGCTCTTGGGACACCATGCCGAAGCCGACATCGTCATCCTCGACCACAGCATGGGTGACACAAAGTATCTGACAACGCAACAAGTGAACGTATTCCAATGCTACGGTAGCCGCCTCGGCCTCTACAGCATAGAGAACACCACGCCTCAGACAACGCGCTTCAGTAACTTCACCGTCCATCAGGAGGAGGACTCCCGGCTGCAAAGTAGCCTCATCACGCTGCGCTGCGGGCTGAGCCGCAATACGATGTGCGTGCGCCAGCAGGGCGACCACGTGGAGACAAACATTTCCGGCACCTTCATCGCCGATGCCGAGGAACATGCCGACAACTATGTGCGCATTGAGCACGGCAGAAAGGAATGCACCAGCGACATGCTCTTCAAGTATGTCGTGGGCGGCCGCTCAAAAGGTATCTTCACGGGCATCTCCTACGTAGAACGTGGCAGTGCGAAGATAGAATCCCAGCAGCAACACCAGAGCATCGTGCTCTCTGCCGACGCACGTGTCCACTCCCAGCCCGTGCTGGAGATATATGCCGACGACGTGAAATGCGGCCACGGCTCCACAGTGGGCAAGCTGGACGAAGCCGCCCTGTTCTACATGCGGCAGCGCGGAATACCCGAAGCAGAGGCACGCGGACTGTTGCAGCACGCCTTTGTGAACGACGTACTCCAGCGCATCCCACTACAAAACCTTCGAGAACGACTCTCCAGCCTCGTGGAAAAACGCCTGCGTGCAGGTAGCGAACATTGCCACGACTGCCTGATAAAGGAATTATGCAAGTAAACAAACAGCAAGTTCGTCACTTGTCACTTGATACTTGTTTACTCGTCAACTGAATAATGAACCGTAACGACTTCCCCATACTGAGCCGCACGATATACGACAAGCCGCTTGTATATCTGGACAATGCGGCCACGACGCAAAAGCCGAGGTGCGTGATTGATGCCATCTCGGAAGAATACTGCTCGGTAAATGCAAACGTCCATCGCGGCGTACACTTCCTGTCCAGCAAGGCCACGGAACTGCACGAAGGTGCTCGCGAGCGCGTGCGTACATTTATCAATGCGGCCTCGTCGGCAGAAATCATCTTCACGCGCGGCACCACGGAAAGCCTGAATCTCATGGCCAGCAGCTACGGCGAGGCATTCCTGCACGAGGGTGACGAGGTCATCGTCACGGAGATGGAGCACCACTCCAATATCGTGCCTTGGCAACTGCTGCGCGAGCGGCGGGGAATCGTGCTAAAGGCTGCCCCCATTCATGACGACGGCAGCCTTGACCTTGAAAGGCTCGAAGCCCTCTTTACACCCCGCACCCGGCTGCTGAGCGTATGCCACGTGAGCAACGTGCTGGGCACCGTGAATCCCATACGCCAGCTTGCCGACATAGCCCACGCCCACGGCGCGCACATTCTTGTGGATGCGGCGCAGAGCGTGCCGCACTTCCCGGTAGATGTGCAGGCCTTGAACTGCGACTTCCTGGCTTTTAGCGGACATAAGGTCTATGGTCCCACGGGCATCGGCGTGCTCTACGGCCGCGAGACACTACTGGACAAAATGCCGCCCTATCAGGGTGGAGGCGAGATGATAGCGCGCGTGACCTTCGAAAAGACGACGTACGAGCGCCTGCCCTTCAAGTTCGAGGCCGGTACGCCCGACTATGTGGGTACGCATGCCCTCGCCGTAGCCCTCGACTACCTGACGGGCATCGGCATGAAGCGCATACATGAACACGAGCAGGCACTCACAGCATACGCCATGCGAAGGCTTGCGGAGATTCCCGGCCTCACGCTCTACGGCACAACGCCGACGAAGGATGCCGTGTGCTCCTTCAACATAGAGGGCATCCACCATCTTGACCTCGGCACTCTACTTGACCGCCTCGGCATCGCCATCCGAACCGGCCACCACTGCGCGCAGCCGCTGATGGCGCGCTACGGCGTGGAGGGCATGTGCCGAGCAAGCTTTGCTCTCTACAACACGACGGAGGAAATAGACACCCTCGTTGCCGGAATAGAGCGCGTCAGGAAAATGTTCTGACAAAACAAAACGCTTCCTGTAACAAATAATATCTCAAAACCATGCTTTTATCTACCACTCCTACCATTGAAGGACACCCCGTGAAGCAGTATCTGGGAGTCGTTACCTCTGAAATCATTATTGGCGCCAACGCTTTCCGTGACTTCGCCGCCCATATTCGCGACATCTTCGGCGGGCGCTCGGGTTCCTACGAGAGCGTATTAAAGAAAGCCAAGACGTCGGCCCTCGCCGAACTGGAAGAGCGTGCCGGGGAACTGGGAGCTAACGCTGTTATAGGCATTGACCTCGACTATGAAACGGTCGGCGCCAGCGGTTCGATGCTGATGGTGATGGCCAGTGGCACGGCAGTGTGCATCTGACCCGATGAAGCCGCTGTTACCCTTCCTGAAAGCGGGTTGCATCGAAGCCGGATGCGACGAAGCCGGGCGCGGATGTCTGGCCGGCAGCGTGTATGCTGCGGCGGTGATACTGCCTCCAGACTACAGGAATGACCAGCTAAACGACTCCAAACAACTCAGCAAGGCGCAGCGCGATGCCTTGCGCACGGAGATTGAGCGCGATGCCCTCGCATGGGCGGTGGGGATATGTACGGCGGAGGAAATTGACCGCATGAACATTCTGCGCTGCTCCATCCTTGCCATGCATCGCGCCCTGGACGGTCTGAAGATGCGACCCGAGCACATCATCGTGGACGGCAACCGCTTCCGTCCCTACGGCAAAGTGCCTTACGAAACGGTCGTGAAGGGAGACGGAAAATATCTGTCGATAGCGGCGGCGAGCATCCTCGCCAAGACACACCGCGACGAATACATGCTGCGTCTCCATGAGGAGTTCCCGCAGTACGGATGGGATCACAACGCCGGCTACCCTACCCTGGAGCACCGCCGCGCCATCATGGAGCACGGCATCACCCCCCATCACCGCCGTACCTTCAACCTGCTCGGCGCATACGGCGGACTTTTTGCAGGGCAAAAGGGGCTTGAATAAGCGTTTTTTCATATTTTTGCAGCCGCAAAACGAAAACAAGAAGAAACTATGCAGAAGAATCTGGTCATTGTGGAGTCGCCCGCAAAGGCGAAGACGATTGAAAAATTCCTGGGTAAAGACTATAAGGTGGTCTCCAGCTTCGGCCACATCCGCGACCTGAAGAAGAAGAACTTCGGCGTGGACCTGGACACATTCCAGCCCGAGTATGAGATTCCTGAGGACAAGCGACACGTTGTCAGCGAGCTCAAGGCCGCCGCAGACAAAGCCGAGAAGGTTTGGTTGGCATCCGATGAAGACCGCGAGGGAGAAGCCATCAGCTGGCACCTCGCGGAGGTATTGGGACTGGACGAGACGGGCACGAACCGCATCGTGTTCCATGAAATCACAAAGCCTGCCATACTCTCCGCGATAGATAATCCGCGAACCATTGACCTGAACCTCGTTGACGCGCAGCAGGCACGCCGCGTCCTCGACCGGCTCGTGGGCTTCAAGCTCTCACCCATCCTCTGGCGCAAAGTGCGTCCGTCCCTTTCCGCAGGTCGTGTCCAGAGTGTTGCCGTACGCCTCATCGTGGAGCGCGAGCGCGAGATTGCCAACTTCCGCAGCGAGATGTCCTATCACGTCGTGGGGCAGTTTGCCGTCCCCGTTCCCGAAGGCACGGCCATGCTGAAAGCCGAGCTGCGCCGCACGTTCCGCACCCGTGAGGAGGCACGTGCATTCCTTGAAAGCTGCAACGGTGCGAAGTTCTTCATCAGCTGTGTTTCCACGAAGCCCGCACGTCGCACGCCCGCACCGCCTTTCACGACTTCCACTCTCCAGCAGGAGGCTGCACGTAAGCTGGGGTTCCCCGTCGCACAGACCATGCGTGTGGCGCAGTCCCTCTACGAAGCCGGACTCATCACCTATATGCGTACGGACTCCATGAACCTCTCCAGTGTATTCCTCAACACCTGCAGCCCCGTCATCGAGGACATCGCCGGCAAGGAATACTACAAGCGCCGTCAATACCACACCAGTTCCAAAGGAGCCCAAGAGGCTCATGAGGCCATCCGACCGACAGACATTTCCCGAAACACCATCACCGGCACGCAACAGGAACGCCGCCTCTACAACCTTATCTGGAAGCGCACCGTCGCCTGCCAGATGGCAGACGCCGAGCTGGAGCGCACCACGGCAGAGATTTCCGTTGAGGGCTTTGAAGACCCCTTCGTGGCCACTGGCGAGGTTGTCAAGTTTGACGGTTTCCTCCGCCTCTACCGCGAGAGTCACGAGGTTGAGATTGACAGCGAGGAGGAAAGCACACTGCTGCCGCCCATGACGGAAGGCCAGACACTGGATGCCACAGCCGTAACGGCATCCCAGCGCTTCACGCAACGTCCCCTGCGCTACACGGAAGCCTCGCTGGTACACAAACTGGAAGAGCTCGGCATTGGCCGACCCTCCACATATGCCCCCACCATTTCCACAATACAGCAGCGCGAATATGTCGTCAAAGGGGAGCGCCCTGCCGAGCAGCGCAACGTTGAGGAAATCACCCTTGCTAACGGTCAGATATCCGAGGAGACCCACGTCGAGAACTTCGGTGCGGAGAAGAACAAGCTCCTGCCCACGGACATCGGAACCGTTGTCAACGATTTCCTGCTTGACCACTTCGCCTACATCATGGACTACAACTTCACGGCCAACGTGGAGCGCGACTTTGACGACGTGGCCGAGGGCAAGCGTAACTGGACGGAGCTCATCCGCTCCTTCTACGGCCACTTTGAGCCCGAGGTGGAGCGCTCCATCAACGAGAAGACCGAGCACAAGGTGGGCGAACGCAGCCTCGGCACCGACCCCGCAACGGGCAAGGAAGTATTCGTGAAGATAGGCCGCTTCGGCCCCATGGCACAGCTCGGCGCACCCGGCGAGCGCATACGTCCCCGCTTCGCACCCCTGAAGCCCGGGCAAAGCATTGAGACCATTACCCTCGAAGAAGCCCTCGAACTTTTCAAGCTCCCGCGTGTGCTGGGACGCTTCGAGGGTCTCAACATCTCCGTCAACGCCGGTCGCTTCGGCCCCTACGTCGTCCACAAGAAGATGTTCGCCTCCCTCCCCAAGGGCATGGACCCCATGACAATCACCTTCGAGGAAGGCGTGAAGCTCATCGTGGCAAAGCGCAGGGAGGAAGCCCAGAAGCATATCAAAGCCTTCGAGGAAGACCCCGACATGGAAATCCGCAGTGGTCGCTTCGGTCCCTATCTCAGCTATAAGGGCAAGAACTACAAGCTCACGAAGGACATCGCCTCCCGCGCTGCCGAGCTGACCTTGCAGGAATGCCTCGACTACGTGAAGAAGGAGGAGGAAAGACCCTCCCGCCAACGCCGACGCACAACGTAAAAGGCTCATGAAGTGCATCGTACTGCTCGGTTACATGTGTGCCGGAAAGACCACGGTCGGCCGTGTCCTGGCAAAGGACCTCGGCTTCATGTTCTACGACCTCGACTGGTACATTGAGGAGCGTTTCCACATGCGCGTGCCTCAGATCTTCGCCGAACAGGGCGAGGAGAAGTTTCGCGACCTTGAGCGACGCATGCTCCACGAGGCAGCCGAGTTCAATGACGTTGTCCTCAGTCTTGGCGGCGGTACACCCTGCTTCTTTGACAACATGGACTACCTCAACCAGGTAGCCCATACCTTTTATCTCAAGGCGTCGCCCGAAGTCCTTGTCAGGCACATCGCCATGAGCCGCGGCCGCCGTCCCCTGCTGGAGGGCAAGACGCCGGAGGAACTTGACCTCTTCGTCCGCCAGCAGCTTCAGGAGCGCGAGGCTTTCTATGGGCGTGCCCACCACATCATTGACATCAACCTGCTCGACAGTTTCGACCGCATACAAACCATTGCAGACAAAATACGGAAATTGCTATGAAGAAATGGCGCATCGACGACTCTGAGGAACTCTACGGCATCAAGGGCTGGGGAGTCAACTATTTCGGCATCAACGAAAGCGGACACGCCTACGTGACACCCTGCAAGAACGGCGTGCAGATAGACCTGAAGGAGGTGGTAGATGAACTCGCCGAGCGCGAGATTGCCGCCCCAGTCCTGCTGCGCTTCCCCGACATCCTTGACAACCGCATCGAGAAGACCTCCTCCTGCTTCGACCAGGCGGCAAAAGCCTACAACTACCAAGCCGAGCACTTCATCATCTATCCCATCAAGGTCAACCAGATGCGCCCCGTCGTGGAGGAAATCATCAGCCACGGAAAGAAGTACAACCTTGGCCTCGAGGCCGGTTCCAAGCCCGAGCTCCACGCCGTCATCGCCACCAACATGGACAGCGACAGCCTCATCATCTGCAACGGTCACAAGGATCAGAGCTACATCGAGCTCGCCCTGCTGGCCCAGAAGATGGGGAAGCGCGTGTTCCTTGTCGTCGAAAAGCTCCCCGAGCTTGCCGTCATCGCCCGCACGGCCGAGAAGCTTGGCGTGCGCCCTAACCTAGGCATACGCATCAAGCTCGCTGCCAGCGGAGCCGGCAAATGGGAGGAGAGCGGCGGCGACGCCTCCAAGTTTGGACTCAGCAGCGCAGAACTCCTCGAAGCCCTGGAGCAGCTGGACAAAATGGGGATGCGCGACTGCCTCCACCTCATCCACTTCCACATCGGCAGACAGATTACGAAGATACGCCGCATCAGCACCGCCCTGAAGGAAGCCGCACAATTCTACGTGCAGCTCCGCGCCCTTGGCTTCGACATACAGTTCGTGGACTGCGGCGGCGGCCTTGGCGTGGACTATGACGGCACACGCTCTTCTAACTCTGAGAGCTCCGTCAACTACAGCATCCAGGAGTATGTCAACGACTGCGTCTATACCTTCGTAGATGCTTCCGACAAGAACGGCATCCCCCACCCCAACCTCATCACGGAGGGTGGGCGTTCCCTGACGGCCCACCACTCTGTCCTCATCCTCGACGTTCTGGAAAGCGTCCGGCCCGCCATGATGTCTGAGGACTTCGAGGCCTCGCCGGACGACCATCAGCTTGTCCGCGACCTCAGCGAGATATGGGACAAGATCAACCAGCGCTCAGTCCTTGAGGACTGGCACGATGCCGAGGACATTCGCGAGGAAGCCCTCGACCTCTTCCGCATGGGCCTCATCGACCTGCGCACCCGCGCACAAGTGGAGCGCCTCTACTGGAGCATTACGCACGAAGTGTCCTCCCTCGCCCACCACATGAAGCACGTCCCCGACGAGCTCCGCGATATTGACAAGCGCATGGCGGACAAGTACTACTGCAACTTCTCCCTCTTCCAATCCCTGCCGGACACGTGGGGGCTCGACCAGATATTCCCCATCATGCCCATCCATCGCCTTGACGAGCGCCCGTCCGTATCCGCCACCCTTCAGGACATCACCTGCGACAGCGACGGGAAAATCACCACTTACGTCAATGGCGGCTTCCAGACAGGTTACCTCCCCCTCCACCCCGTCAACGACGGCGACCACTACTACATCGGCGTATTCCTCGTCGGTGCCTACCAGGAGATACTGGGCAACATGCACAATCTCTTTGGTGACACCAACGCCGTCCACATCTCCGTCGATGAGGATGGATACACCATAGACCGCACCATTGAGGGCGAAACCGTGGCAGACGTGCTGGAATACGTCCAGTACGACCCCAAGCGCCTGCTGCGCCGCCTCGAAGCATGGGTAGACTGCGCCGTGGAGGAAGGCAAAATCACCACGGAGGAAGGCCGCGAGTTCCTTTCCAACTACCGTGCCGGCCTCTACGGATCGACCTATCTGGAGTAAATAAAACGCCGCCCCCAACAACCCTACCCTCCTTGCACTCGGCGGCATAGTAGCTCTTGGCGGCATCGGTGGCCTCGGTTGGCTTACCTTCCACCTCCACCTCCTCAAGAAGTAAGACGAGCGCACATACATCAAAACGCAACCCCCAAGGGCTTCGACAGCTCTTGGGGGTTGTTGTACGTGTTTCTCCGTGTCCTTTTACCCGGAAACGGTCATTAGACTGGGGGTTACCCATGCTGGGTGACGAAGTCGAAGAAGGGCTGGATTTCCTCCTCCGTGCGAAGGCGGACGATGTAGGCCATGTCGCAAAGGTCGTCGGCAAGGGCGGCAGGGACACGCTCCGCCATGCAGAGGGCATCGCCGTAACGCTGGAGGATGTCGTCGTGGCTGTAGCGATAGGCGCGGCCGTCGCGGCGTCCGGCGTAGGCACAGAAGTACTGCTCGTCCTGCGGCTTGCGGCGTTCATCGAAGGCCACTACGTCGCCCCATATCTGATAGACGTCGGTGCTGTGGCCGAAGTTCATCATGTCCGGCGTATAGCCTCCGGGCGGCCGCATGTTGACTTCGAGGCCCACGTAGTCGCCCTTCCGGCCGAGGCCTTCGCGGTCGCGGTCAAGCTGGAAGAACTCAAGGTGCACATAGCGGCTGCGGACGTCGAAGGCCTTGACGGTGCGGCGCCCTATCTCGGCGAGGGCGGCGGGCACGTCACGGTTTGTCCAGTAGCAAGTTTCAAGGTTGTCGTGCACGATGTCCATAACGGGCGTGGGAAAGACGGAGTTGTTCTCAAAGACAGGGTCGCCGTGGGAGTCCACAATGGCGTCGTAGCTGACGAGCAGGCCCGTGATGAACTCCTCGACGACGAAGTAGGGGTAGTCGGCGGCATGGTTCGCGAACCAAGCGTCAAGCTCTTCCTCACTGTGGAGCTTGAAGGTGCCGGAGGCACCCATGCCGCTGTCGGGCTTGGCGATGACGGGATAGCCGGTGAGGCGGGCGAAGTCGCGCACGCGCTCGTGGCCTTCGGCGGCGCGTATCTGCCGTGCGGTGGGTATGCCGCCGAGGGCGTAGTACTTCTTCATCTCGCTCTTGTTGCGGATGGCGGCGACGCGGTCGGCCTGAATGCCGCTGGTCACGTGGAAGGCGGTGCGCAGGCGCGCGTCCTGCTCGAGCCAGTATTCGTTGTTGGACTCTATCCAGTCGATGGGGCCGTACTTATGCGCAAACCATGCCACGGCACGATAGACTTCGTCGTAGTCCTCAAGGCTGCGGACGCGGTAGTAGTCCGTGAGGCTCTGGCGGAGTTCGGGGGCCAGGTTCTCATAGGGAGTGTCGGCAATGCCGAGGACGTTCATGCCGTTGCGGCGTGCGGCATCGCAGAAGTGCCAGTAGGTCTGGGGGAAGTGGGGGGAGATGAAGACGAGGTTCATAAAGCTATAGGATTTGTTTTCTTCGGATACTTTGCGCATCTGTCCGCGCGAGATTTCGTAGGCTTCGCCGTAGAGGGTGGCGCGTCCGTCCTTCTGGAGAACATAGCCGCCGTCGGGGAAGGTGTAGAAGCGGTGCCCCCAGCTGTCGGGGAAGGCGATGTCCTCGAAGAGGCGCAGGCCGTCAACAATGGCGTGGCGCACCTGGTGCATGTGGGGGACGAGCTGCACGCCGGTGAGGCCGAGGCCGCGGAGCCAGCGGCAATATACCGGGTCGGCGGCTTCGCCGGGGAGCTCGGGGTGGGAATAAACGCGGTCGGCGCAGTTCATGCTACCGGCACTGCATCCCATGACGACTCCGCGAAACTGGCGCAGCAGTTCCCGCATGCCGACTTCATGGAGGAAACGGTTCTGCGTGGGGACATGGCCGCCGCAGAGCACCACCCAGTCGGCCCATCGAACCAGTTCGGCTGCCCGGTCGGCATTGCGGCGCCGCAGCATGACAATGCGGGAGGTGCGGATGCCCGAGGCGTGTATGCAGGCGGACATGCCGCGCGTCACGTCGGTGCAGTAGGCCACGTCATCGGGCGCGGCACTCACCAGCAGGACGCGGGGCAGATGCCGGCCGCCCGTTGCGGCGGCGAGTTCAGCCTTCACGCGAGCCAGAAAACCGTTGTCCTCCGTGAAGGCAGGCTCTCCGTAGCGCGTGGGACTACCAGTCAGGAATAGTGTCATAGCGCGGGCAAAGATACAAAAAGTTGGGGAAACGGCATATCTTTTGTCCTCGCGGCCCACAAATTCCACATATTCAGCAAACACAATGTGATTTTGGAAGCACTGCGCCACGCGGTTCTGAGCTGTGCGGACATCTCTTTCTGAGGTGTGCGCTTACCTCGACTCGAGCTTTGCGCTTACCTTGAAGCGAGGTGTGCGCTTACCTTGAAGTGAGCTTTGCGCTTACCTCAAATCGAGGTGTGCGCACACCTTTTTTCGTTCATTGCGCATCAACTGTATGTTATTGATATTCCTTTCTTTAAGAGAACGCACACAAAAAGAAGGACGGGGTTCACTTCAATTAGGCTACACTCTCCTGTGGCATCAGAGAAGGCACTTGCCCGTTTCTATTGCCGGTATGAAAGCACGTTGAGCCTCTGAACTATCCAAATACCAAGGCAATGCTCCTAATCCGGTCCATGTCCAGCTGATAAAGGGAAAAGCTGTAGTTTTTCTTCATCATGTTAGGTGGCATCAGTTGTTTTGTATATATTTGCACTCAAATACTGAACATTTTATGGCAAATATTGGAAAGAATGAGGCATTGAACCGTTTACGTGTAGTCCTTGCAGAGCAGGAAAAGACGAACCGTTGGTTGGCAGAGCAATTAGGAAAAACAGAGCACACCATTTCGCGATGGTGTCATAACAAGTCGCAACCATCCGTTGCGCAGTTAAACGAGATTGCTCAAGTCTTGGATGTGGATATAAGAAACCTCATAACACCAACAAAATAACAGATGATGCATATGAAAATCCCTGAAATACTTCCATACGACAAAACAAGTGCATCAAGTATCTTTGAATATAGCAAAGGTATACTTGAAAAAACGCTCCGTGAATTTGTTTGGGAAGGCTATCAACCTAAAAAGGGTAAAGGTGGTCTTGGCCAAATGGTTGAGAACATATATTTCTTTTTAGAGACAAATAGTAACCCTGCCTCTGATTTTTCTGAAGCAGGATTAGAACTGAAATGCACTCCTTGGAAAAAAAGCAAACAGGACGAATATCTCATAAAAGAGCGCCTCGTATGTAATATGATAAACTATTGCAAAGTTAAGCATCCCTATGCCACCAATGCCCTGCATAATCTTGCAGGAATTCCACCTCTGTATAATAATCGTATTCCCTCCAATCGGTTGAGTCCCCAATTTGGTCCTTCTTTGAGACATACACAAGCCAATGAGTGGAACGGAGGATGCCTCCAAGATAGTGAGTATACTCCTGTTCGTTATCAGGGTCGTTCTTCAATGCTTCAAGCATCTGCTCCGTCGTAATCCATATCTTTTCTTCCATAACTTTTTTCGACAAAGGACGGAGATCTTTCTGGAACAGACAAATTATTTAGATCACGTTAGATCAAGACAACAGGTTCTTAATAAACTTTAGATCAAAAGCAATATGGCAAAGCAAAAAGTATATCAACTTGAAGGCAAAAAGCCAGATGAGGTGAAGGCTTCGTTCATCTATTACATGGGTGATAGGAATGCCACATCTAAAAGGATAAATAATGCGGCTAACAGTAGATATGCCAAAATTGACACGATAGACACAATCTGCTCACTTGTGAAAACTCTTTACGATGTTGACAACGTTTTTCAACTGACAGAAGTTGGGCAGATAGTAAAAGTTAGCGATGCGCTTACTGTCATCATTAATAAGGGTGATGGGAATGTGAAGGAACTTAAGAACCGAAGAAGTTACGTCAACAAATATAGGGACTTCCTTAAATATTGTGCCGACCAGAAAGAGAAAGTGTCGGATGCTTCGGCTGAGTACACCTTTGCCGACGACCCAGACAAACCATTTATTTCTGAGGAGAAGTTTGACGAGATTGTGGAGTTGCTTTTCCGCAAGAAGAACATCATCCTGCAAGGCGCACCTGGCGTTGGCAAGACATTCCTCGCGCGTAAGATTGCCTATCAGTTGATTGGGCAGATGAAGGATGAGAATATCGAGACGGTGCAATTCCACCAGTCGTACAGCTATGAGGACTTCATGCAGGGTATTCGTCCAATGACTTCGGGCGAATTCAAAGTTCGCAACGGCATCTTCTACGATTTCTGTGAACGGGCAAAGGAGAAATCAGAAGAAACTTTTGTTTTTATCATTGACGAGATAAATCGGGGCAACCTGAGCAAGATTTTTGGAGAACTGATGATGCTGATAGAATCAGACAAGCGTTCGCCACGATACGCCTTGAAATTGACATATAGCGAAGCAGACAGCTCCAAGTTTTATGTTCCAGAGAATGTGTACATCATTGGCTGCATGAATACGGCTGACCGTTCCATTGCGATTGTTGACTATGCGCTGCGTCGTCGT
>JAFUXE010000014.1 GCA_017477205.1 Alloprevotella sp. | reverse complement strand
CCATTCTGCGCGTGTTTTATGCCGCATGAGGGCGGCGTGGAAGCTGTACTTTTGCGGCCGCAAAACAAGCAGATATATAAAACGGTATGAGAATAAGACTTTTTCTGGCGGCAACCCTTCTGGGGCTTGGAGCCTCGGGACAGGAGGTGAGGCGGCTGACAGTGGAGGAACTTTTCGCCCTCGTAGATGCGGAAAGCCGCACACTTGCCGAGCGCAAGGCCAACGTCGAAGTGGCGGAGCAGGGTGTGGCTGCGGCCAAGAGCCTGAGGCTCCCGGACGTAAAGGCGGCTGCATCGGTGGCCTACAACGGAAACATCCTCATGGCCGACCGCGACTTCTCCTCTTGGCATGGCTACCATTCGCCGCACTTCGGAAATTCCCTGGCCGTGGAAGCCGCACAGGCGGTCTATACGGGTGGGGCGCATACTGCGGGCATCCGCCTGGCGGAACTTGGTCGCGACATGGCGGCAGCGGAACTGCGGCAGGCACAGGGCGAGCAACGCTTCATGGCACTGGGGCAGTACCTTGACCTGTTCCGCATCGACAACGGCTTGCAGGTGTATCGCAGCAATATCGCCCTGACACGCCAGCTCATCGGCCACACGGCCGAGCGCCATGCGCAGGGAATGGCCTTGAAGAACGACCTGACACGCTACGAGCTCCAGCTTCAGAGCCTGGAGCTGGAAGTAAAACGCCTCGAAGGACAGCGCTCCATCGTCTGCCACCAGCTATGCCACACGCTGGGACTACCTACGGGTACGGACATCCGACCCGACAGCACCATTATATATAAAATGTACGCGCGCGAAGGAGAGACCGTCTGGCAACACCAGGCCCGTCTATCGTCGCCGCAGCTGGAGACGGCTGACTTGGCGACACAAATAGCGGGACAGCAGGAGCGCATGGCACGCAGCGAACTGCGGCCGAAGGTGTCGCTCTTTGCCGCCAACACGTTCAGCGGCCCTGTCACGTTCGAGATTCCGCCCATTGACAAGAACCTGAACGTCTGGTACGTAGGTGTGGGCTTGCAATACAACATCAGCTCGCTCTTCAAACAGAACAAGCGCCTGCGGCAGGCACGCACGCAGTTGCAACAGGCAGGCGTGCGCCAATCCGTAGTCGAAGAGCAGGTGGACAATGCCGTACAGGCTGCCTACACGGACTATCTGCAAAGCTTTGTGGAACTTGAAACGCGCCGGAAGGGCGTGGAACTGGCAGCGCAGAACTACAGCGTAGTCAGCGACCGCTACGAGAACCAGCTGGCACTCGTCACCGACATGGTGGACGCACAGAACACGAAACTTCAGGCAGAACTCCACGAGGTGGAAGCTCGCGTGGGAATTGCCTTTGCCTACTACAAACTGGAATACATAACCGGAAAGATATGAAGAAAAAAACAGTCAAGCGCGCATGGAACGCGCTCATCATCGCCCTGCTCGTCGGCGCGATGGTATGGATAGCATCCCGCTTCTGGCATCCCGGCGTGGAGTGGACGGACGACGCACAGGTGTGCCGCCACATCACGCCCGTCCACACCCGTGTACAGGGCTTTGTCCGCGAAGTACGCTTCGAGGAGTTCCAGCACGTCCGCAAGGGTGACACACTCCTCATCATCGATGATGCCGAATATCGCCTCCAGCTGGCTCAGGCCGAAGCCGCCCTGCGCGGTTCGCGGTCGGGCTCTGCGGCTACGGCGGCAGGCATCGGCACAACGGAACGGCACGTCCAAGTGGCACAGGCAGGCATCAGCGTGGCTTCCGCCAGCGTAGCCGAAACCGAGGCTGCAGCCGAGGAGGTGCGCGTAGGCATGGAGAATGCCCGCAAGGACTTCGAGCGCTATGCCGCCTTACTGCAAAAGGGTGCCGTGACGCAGCAACAGTACGACCAGATGAAGACGCGCTACGATGAGGCTACGGCACGCTACAACCGTGCACGGGCTGCCGCAGACGCCGCCCGTGCGGGACAGACGCAGGCCTCCGCAAACCGTCAGGCCACAGCCGTGGTGCTGGGGGAGCAGACGCAACGCGTCAGCCAGAGCCAGGCGGGCGTCAGCGTTGCCGAGGCACAGCTGAACCTCGCGCGCCTGAATCTGGGCTACACGGTCATTCTCGCCCCCTGCGACGGCTACGTAGGCCGCAAGGACATCCACGAGGGTCAGCTCCTGCAGCCCGGGCAGCTCGTCGTGGAGGTTGTAGATGACGCACAGGTGTGGGTGATGGCCTACTACCGCGAGTCGCAGATGAAGGGCATCTCCCTCGGAGCCCCCGTCACGTTCACGGCCGACGCCCTGCCCGGCCTCAGGTTCCGCGGAACGGTGGAATCCATATCGGCAGCCACAGGTACGGCCATGAGCGGACTGCGCACGGACAACGCCACAGGTAACTTCGTCAAGGTGGAACAGCGCATCCCCGTGCGCATCACCCTTGCAGCGGACAACAATGCCGACGACGTGCGACGCCTCCTCGCCGGCCTGAACGTGGAGGTGGAGGTCTCTCCCGCACACTGATTCCCTCAATCATCGAAGAATGACGACAAGCCCCTTCTTCCCCATGTTCCGCCCGTGGTTCCCGAAAGACGTGCGGCCATGGATATTCCTCTCCTTCGCGCTGCTGTTCCAGCTCAGCGGCGGTGTTTACTTCTCCAACGTTGCCCACATGACCGGTACCTCCGGCCTGTTGCGCGAGGACTGGCAGTTCATCGCCATGTGCGGCGTTGTGGGAGTCAATATGCCCTTTCCCTTCATTTTCCGCTTCAAACTGCGCTTCACCAACGGCCAGATTCTCACAACAGCCGCTCTTGTCGTCACGGTCTCGGGACTGCTTACGCTCGTCACGACAAATGTGCCCTTGCTCTGCGCATTGTCCTACGTTGCAGGTTTCTTCAAGCTTGTTGCCACTTTTGAGTGCTTCTCCAACCTGCGGCTCTGGATATCGCCCCGCCAGGACTTTGGCGTGTTCCTCCCTACCATCTACATCGTCATTCTCGGCGCCATGCCCCTGAGCAACTGGATGGCCTCACAGCTGACGGAGTTTTTCGGCTCGTGGCAGGCGATGCACGCCGCTATCAGCCTCCTCATGCTTGCCCTCGTTCTTTTCGTGCGTCTCTGCATACATCCCTGGCGCATGATGCCCCACAAGCTGCCGCTCGTCTCCCTCGACTGGCTGGGCTGCCTGCTCTGGTCGCTGGTCATGCTGGAGGTCATCTGGCTTTTCACCTACGGCGAATACTACAATTGGCAGGATAGCCCCACGTGGCGTGCCGTACTCCTCGCCCTTCCCCTGACGCTCGCCGCCAGCATCGGCCGCATGTGCCACATCCGCCACCCCTATCTCTCCCCCGACGTCTTCCGCCACTGGCGTCTGCTGCCCATCATGGGCATGTTCCTCGTTGCCGAGGTCATGAACGCCACACCCCACGTGCTCCAGAACACCCTCACTGGCGGTGTGCTCCACTGGGGATGGACCGCCACGCAAAGCCTCTACCTTCCGGAATTGCTCGGCTACGTCGGCGGCTGTGCCTTCACCATTTTCTGGCACCGCCCCCTGCACCAGAAGTACACCCGCCTGCTCACCCTCGGCTTCGCCGCCCTGCTCCTCCATCAGGTATTGCTGTACTTCTACGTGTCTCCGGAACTCGACCTCCCACGCCTCTATCTGCCCACTTTCCTGCGCACCTTCGGCTATGCCATCTTCTTCTCCACCATGACCCTTTACCTCAAGGACCTTATTGGGTTCCCCACGTTCCTCATGGCACTCACCGTCAGCGGCTTCGTGCGCAATGGTGTTGTCGAAAGCATCAGCGGCGGCGCATACGCCTATCAGCTTCGCCGTCACATCGCTGACAACCTCTCCCGCGTTGACCCCCTGGACATACAGAACATCCTCCTCGTCAGCGTCAAGCAGATGTATGGCTGGATATGCCTCGCGGCAACCCTCGTGCTCCTGCTCATGCTCCTCTATGACGTGCAGCCCGTGCGAAGCACCATGCGTCGCATGCGGCACCCCAAGGTGCTTGCCCGCATCGTCCGCCGCCAGCTGTCCGCCGCCCGCGGATAGTCGTCCGATTCCCTCCCATACAAAAACGGGGCGCGGGCGCGGCGTTCCGCAGACTTTTCCCTACTTTTGCACCCACTATGACGGAATCGTTGACGGAGGCCCTCATTTCCTATGGCAACTGGGGCATGTTCGCGGCAGCACTGCTGGGCGGGAGCGTCATTCCCTTTGCCTCGGAGGTGGTGCTGCTGGGGCTGTTGGCGGCGGGCGCCGACGCCACGGAACTGCTCCTCTGCGCCACGGCGGGAAACACGCTGGGCGGCCTGGTGAACTACGGTATCGGTTCGCTGGGAAAGGAGGAGTGGATAAGCCGCTACGCGCACGTGTCGCCGGAGAAGCTTGAACGGGGACTGCGGAAGGTGCGCAAGTACGGTTCGTGGGCAGGACTGCTGGCGTGGGTGCCTTTCCTGGGCAGCGTCGTCACGGTGAGTCTGGGCTACCTGCGGTGCCGCCTGCTGTACTCTGCATTCAACATCGCCGTAGGCAAATTCGCACGCTATGCGCTCCTGATATCGGCCTACGCGGTTGTTTGATACGGCAGAATGTAGGCTGTTTGCTAAAAATCACTTACTTTTGCATCCCGAATGAATAAACAATCATATCAGATATGAAGAAAAACTTTGTAGAAGAACTGCGCTGGCGCGGCATGCTGGCGCAGATGATGCCCGGCACGGAGGAGCTGCTGCAGCGCGAAACCGTGACGGCATACCTCGGAACCGACCCCACGGCAGACTCCCTGCACATAGGCCACCTCTGCGGCATCATGATGCTGCGCCACCTGCAGCGATGCGGCCACAAGCCCATCATCCTCGTGGGCGGTGCCACGGGCATGATTGGCGACCCGAGCGGAAAGAGCCAGGAGCGCAACCTCCTGAATGACGAGACGCTGCGCCACAACCAGGAGTGCATCAAGCGCCAGGTGGCGAAGTTCCTGGACTTCGACGCCGAGGGCGAGACGCGTGCCGAGATGGTGAACAACTACGACTGGATGAAGGACTTTACCTTCCTGGACTTCGCCCGCGAGGTGGGCAAGCACATCACGGTGAACTACATGATGGCGAAGGAGAGCGTGCAGCAGCGCCTCAACGGCACGGCGCGCGACGGCCTCAGCTTCACGGAGTTCACGTACCAGCTCCTGCAGGGCTACGACTTCCTGTATCTCTACCAGCACAAGGGCGTGAAGCTGCAGCTGGGTGGCAACGACCAGTGGGGCAACATGACGACGGGCACGGAGCTCATCCGCCGCACGCTGGGCAGCGAGGTGGAGACCTTCGCCCTCACCTGTCCCCTCATCACGAAGGCCGACGGCAAGAAGTTCGGGAAGACGGAGAGCGGAAACGTATGGCTCGACCCCAAGCGCACGACGCCCTACCGCTTCTACCAGTTCTGGCTCAACGTCAGCGACGAGGAGGCGGAGAAGTACATCAAGATATTCACGTCCTTAGATAAGGAAACGATTGATGCCCTCATCGCCGAGCATCGCGCGGACCCGGGTCGCCGCACCTTGCAGCGCCGCCTGGGCGAGGAGGTGACGGTGATGGTGCACGGCCGCGAAGCCCTGGACATGGCCATTGAGGCCTCGAACATCCTCTTCGGCAAGGCTACGAAGGAGGCGCTTGAGCGCCTGGACGAGGAGACGTTCCTTGACGTGTTCAGCGGTGTGCCGCAGTTTGAAATCAGTCGCGACCAGCTGGGCCAGCCCGCCGTGGAGCTCTTCACGCAGGCTGCACCCGTGTTCCCCTCGAAGGGCGAGATGCGCAAGCTCGTGCAGGGCGGCGGCGTCAGCCTGAACAAGGAGAAGCTGACGGCCTTCGACCGTCCCGTTACGGCGGAAGACCTCATCGACGGCAAGTACCTCCTGCCGCAGAAGGGCAAGAAAAACTATTTCCTGATAAAGGTGATGGGGTGAAGGTTTATAGGTTTATAGGTTCATAGGTTTATAGGTTTATAGGTAGCAACTAAAAAACAAAACGAGTAAACAAGCCTTTGCGGCGCAGCAAGCTCGTCACTTGTCACTTGTCAACTAAAAAAAATAGACATGAAAATCCTACTTCTCGGAAGCGGAGGGCGCGAACACGCCCTGGCATGGAAACTGGCGCAAAGCCCGAAGACGGAGAAACTGTACGTGGCACCGGGCAACGGCGGTACGGAAGATGCCGGGGAAAACGTGGACCTCAGCGTAACGGACTTCGAGGGCATTGCCGCCTTCGTCATCAACTACGAAGTGGACATGGTCGTCGTAGGCCCCGAAGTGCCCCTCGTGGAGGGCATCGCGGACTACTTCGCCCATCATTCCCTGCTGAAGGACGTGGCGTTCATCGGTCCCACGGCTGCGGGGGCGCAGCTGGAAGGCTCGAAGGACTTCGCCAAGCGCTTCATGCTGCGCCACGGCATCCCCACGGCGCGCTACCAAAGCTTCGACGCTGCGCACCTGGAGGAGGGCCTTCGTTTCCTTGAAACCCTCACGCCCCCCTACGTGCTGAAGGCCGACGGACTGGCCGCAGGAAAGGGCGTACTCATCAGCGAATCGCTTTCCGAGGCGAAGGAGAACCTGCGCGAACTGCTGGGCGGAAAGTTTGGCGAGGCAAGCCACTGTGTTGTCATCGAGGAATACCTGCACGGCACGGAGTGCTCTGTGTTTGCCCTGACGGACGGCGAGCACTACAAAATCCTCCCCGAGGCGAAGGACTACAAGCGCATCGGCGAGGGCGACACGGGTCCCAACACGGGTGGCATGGGCAGCGTGTCCCCCGTACCCTTTGCCACGGAAGCGTGGATGCGGAAGGTGGAGGAACGCATCGTGCGCCCCACCGTCGAGGGTCTGCGCAAAGAAGGCATTCCCTATAAAGGCTTCATCTTCTTCGGCCTCATGGACTGTCAGGGCGAGCCCAAGGTGATAGAATACAACTGCCGCATGGGCGACCCCGAGACGGAGACCGTCATGCTGCGCCTGAAGAGCGACCTCGTGGACCTGCTGGAAGGCGTGGCGCAGGGCGACCTCGACCGCCGCGAGATGCTGACGGACGAGCGCGCGGCAGCCTGCGTGATGCTCGTCTCGGGAGGTTATCCGGATGCCTACGAAAAGGGCTTTGAGATGCAGCTTCCCGCTGGGACGGACTCCATCTTCTTCCATGCCGGTACTACCCTGAAGAACGGCAAACTTCTCACGGCGGGCGGCCGCGTGCTGGCCGTGTGCCACTACGGCACCACGCTCCCCGAGGCTTTGCAAGCCGCCAAGCGCGACGCCGAGCGCGTGCAGTTCGAGAAGAAGTACTATCGCCGCGACATCGGGGATGATGTGGTTGAAAAGTGATAGCCCGCTCTGCAGAGCGGGGCTTTGGGTTTTTAGGGTTTTAGGTTTTTAGGTTATTGGGGTTTAGGTTTATTGGTTAACGGTTATTGTAACACGCCATGCGTCCCACACTCCGGCAAAACATTGTTTCCAGCACGCTGACGCTCCCCCTGTGCAGCGTGGCGTGTGCCGTCGTGTGGATGCTCCCCGACGTGAGGAGCGCAAGCCTCTGGGGCGGTCTGGCCGTGGCCACCCTCACCACCTACCTCCTCCTGGAAATGGTGAACCGCAACCAGCTGCTGCGTATCCGCTCCCGCATGGTCAGCGCCACCTTCGTCTGCTGGCTGGCCGCCTGCCCCTTCCTCCATCCACTGGGGTGGCACTTCGTCCCCGCGCTGGCCGTCGCCGGAAGCCTCTTCCTCCTCCTTTCCTCCTATCAGGAGGAGCGCGCCGTACACAGCGTGTACCACGCCTTCCTCCTCCTCTCCCTGGGCAGCGCCTTCTTCCCCCCACTGATATGCCTCGTCCCGCTCTACTACGCCGCCATGAGCGTGCAGCTGCGCTCCATGTCGTGGCGCGCCCTCGGCGCAAGCCTGCTGGGCGTGCTCACGCCCCTATGGTTCGGCCTGGCATGGATGCTGCTGAGCGGCCAGGCGGAGCACGTCGCCGCCCACTTCGCCCCCTGGCTCTCCTACCGGCTCCCGGACTACGGTAGCCTGCCCGCACGCTTCTGGGTGAACGCCGCCTTCCTCCTCTGGCAGCTCCTGCTGGGACTCACCCACTACTACCGCACGAACTTCAACGACAAAATCCGCGTGCGCATGTGCTACTACGTCATCATGCTCCTGGAGGCGGCGTTCGTCGCGGGCCTGTTCCTCTTTCCCGACCATTTCCCGACCCTCTACCTGCTGCTCATCCTATGCGGCTCCCCCCTCGTGGGTCACTACTACACCCTGGCGCGCGGCGGAGCCTGGATGACGGCCTGGTTCCTGCTGAACCTCCTGCTCCTCATCGCCCTCGGCGTTTACAACCACCTCTTTTAGTCCCCTCCGCCGATAACTGCCATGAATGATGGTGCCGGCATCTTGTCACAAAGCCTCGGCATAAACACGCAAGTCCCGTACCGCCAAGTCCTCAAAGAACAGACCGTTTATCCCAAACCGCTAAAGGATTTTATGAAAATTCGGTGATTTGTGGCGATTTTGTTCGGTGATTTGTGGCAGTCCCATTCGGCGAAGCATGGAAAGGACAGTTCCGTGTGGCGGAAAGATTTTCATTCCATGCATCCAGAATGTCTGGAGCACAAAGCCCCGTGGGCTTTCAGAACATAGGCCGGCACAGCGTACCGGTTTGCGCAGGGCGACGAATCAAGAAAGCATCTTGTCGGAAGATAAAGGCATTTCGTCAAATCGTCAAGGCATCTCGTTCCCTTCGTGCAACTTCGTGGATTTCTTGGATTTCGTGGTTCCAAAAGGTGTGTCTGTAGTGGTTCCCAAGAGCAGTGTCTGTAGTGGTTCCAAAAGGTGTGCGCACACCTCTATCTGAGGTAAGCGCAAAGCTCAAGTCAAGGTAAGCGCACATCTCAACGCAAGGTAAGCGCAAAGCTCAAGGTGAGGTGTGCGCACACCTCGGAAAGAGCTGTCAGGCCGCTGTCGCCATCGTAAAGAAAAGCGCGACGGTATCCATCTATCTTTTCACCACGAACTGCACGAAGAAACACGAAAGATTACATACCCGCAAAGCTTCGTGAAATTCGTGAAATTCGTGCCGTTCGTGGTTCAACAAATAGGGATTCGTGAAATCGGTGGTTCCAAGAGCAGTGTCTGTAGTGGTTCCAATATCCCTGAAATCTATGGTTCCCAAGAGCAGTGTATGTAGTGGTTCCAATATCAGTGAAATCTATGGTTCCCAAGAGCAGTGTATGTAGTGGTTCCAAAATCCCTGAAATCGGTGGTTCCCAAGAGCAGTGTCTGTAGTGGTTCCAAAATCCCTGAATTTCGTGGTTAGAAGTTCTTAGTTAGGAAAAAATTTTTTTCTAGTTGGAAACCTGAAAAAGCTTTACCAACCACATATGCATACATGTGGCGACCCACGTCATGATGTTTTGACCGTTGCAAACGAGGTGAGAAAATCTGCGGCAACGTTTGCGCGTATTATTATAATATTGTACTTTTGCCTGCGGATGCCCATACATGGGTATGTCCAGACATATTGACAAAGAAGCGTTGTGCTTCGTTCTTGTAGTTCGAAATCTGGTAAATTTCAATGCAATACAAGACGAGGATAACAACGGTTCGCGTGTATAGCGTGGGCTGATTGTATCTATATCTTTATTGCAGGGTTTTACCAGAACCTCGAACTTGAGATGTAGAAGGCAGACAGTTACACGCTTTCTTTGTGCATATATCTCACAATGAGCAAATGACAACAGATTAAAAGATCAAATACCCGACATCCTCATGACAGAATTGTTGGGAACTCTCACCTATGGTAGTGTACAGTATTCAACACAATTTAAATAATTCAAACGACAATGAAAAAGAAGGGCTTATTGGTCATTTTGAGTGGTGAAATCTTTGGAAACGCCGATAAATACTTACCTTTGCTGCATTTATTATTAATATGATGCAAAAAATGCTTTTTCTGCGGGTCAAATTCCACGATAAAGTTTGGTAAGCGTGATGGC
>JAFUXE010000033.1 GCA_017477205.1 Alloprevotella sp. | reverse complement strand
TGGGTTGCAAATGGACTGACTTATAAAACGCGGGAGATGCCGTGACGGTGGCCGGAAGATGCCGTGACGGATTTATTCTATTCTCTTTGACGCGGGTTTGGCATAGGAAAGTTGCGCTATGTCATGCCGTATCTGCGTCGCCTTAGTGTCGCCTTAGTGTCGCCTCAGCCTCCTCTTAGCCTCCTCTCAGGCAGGCTTCAGGCAGCTCATTTGTTCGATAGTTGTTCGATTTTTATCGAAGAACTATCGAACAACTATCGGACAACTATCGAAGAACTAAGGGGGTAGAATGCTTGCTGAATGCTCTCTGATAGCTTGCTGATCCCTGCCTGAAGGCATCTTGTCTCTTGGGGACCGCAGATTGCACAGAATTTTGAAACCACTACAGACACTGTTCTTGGGAGCCACAGATTGCACTGATTTTGAAACCACTACAGACACGGCTCTTGGGGACCACGGATTTCACAGAGCTTGAAACCACTACAGACACGGCTCTTGGGGACCACGGATTTCACAGAGCTTGAAACCACCACAGACACTGCTCTTGGGGGACCACAGATTGCAGAATTATTGCCGCTATGTATCCACGTTCGTGCAACTTCGTGCCATTCGTGGTTCAACAAACAGGCATCCGCAATCAGTGGTTCCAAAAGCTTTTTGTGGTTGCAAGGTGCAGGGGCGTTAGTGGGCCTCAAGCCAGTTGGTGCCTTCGCCGCAGTCAGCGAGGAGGGGTACGGACATGGCGTAGGCGCCCTGCATCTCCTCAATGACGAGGCTGCGGAGGACGGGGAGTTCCTGCGGCGGTACGCTGAAGTTGAGTTCGTCGTGAACCTGGAGTATCATCTTGGCCTGAAGTCCGGCTTGCTTCATGCGGCGGTGGATGCGCACCATGGCGATTTTGATGATGTCGGCAGCGGTGCCCTGGATGGGGGCGTTGACGGCGTTGCGCTCGGCATATCCGCGCACGGTGGCGTTGTGGGAATTGATGTCGGGGAGGTAGCGGCGGCGTCCGAAGGCGGTTTCTATGTACCCCTGCCGTCGTGCGGCATCAACGGAGGCGGTGATGAACTCGCGGATGTGGGGATAGGTGGCGAAGTAGTCGTCGATGAGCTGGCGGGCCTCGGTGCGGCTGACGTCCATGCGGGTGGCAAGGCCGAAGGCGGAGATGCCGTATAGGATGCCGAAGTTCGCGGTCTTCGCTATGCGGCGCTCGTCGCGGCTGACGTCGTCGATGGGCTTATGGAAGATGCGTGCGGCGGTGGCGGCATGGATGTCATGGCCCTCGCGAAAGGCTTCCGTCATGGCGGGGTCGCCGCTGAGGTGGGCCATGATGCGGAGCTCTATCTGGCTGTAGTCGGCACTGAAGAATACGCTGCCGGGCTCGGGGATGAAGGCCTTGCGGATTTCCTTTCCGTCCTCGCCGCGCACGGGGATGTTCTGCAGGTTGGGGTTGGAGGAGGAGAGGCGGCCGGTGGCGGTGACGGCCTGGTTGAAGCTGGTGTGGATGTGCCCGGTCTCGGGATTGATGAGCTTGGGAAGGGCTTCAACGTAGGTGCTGAGGAGTTTCTTGAGTCCCCGGTAGTCAAGGATTTTCTGCACGATGGGGTGCCGGTTGCGATAGTTTTGCAGCACTTCCTCGGAGGTGCTGAACTGTCCGCTCTTGGTGCGCTTCACCTTGTCCGAGATGCGTAGCTCCCCAAAGAGCACCTCGCCCACCTGCTTGGGGGAGTTGATGAGGAAGGGGTGTCCGGCAAGGCGGAAGACGTCGTCCTCTATATCCTGCAGGCGCCGGATGAAGTCCTCCTCTGCCTCACGCAGGGCGGCGGTGTCAAGGAGGACGCCGTCCTGCTCCATCTGCGAGAGTACGGGCACGAGGGGCATTTCGATGTCGCGGAATACGCGCAGCAGGCCGGGGGCGGCGGTGAGCTCTTCGCGCAGCGGGTGCATGAGGCGCAGCGTGACGTCGGCATCCTCGCAGGCATAGACATATACCTCCTCGGGCGTGAGGTCGGCCATGCAGCGCTCGGCCTTCCGCAGGCCTTCCTTTCCGGCAAAGAGGTCGTCGAAGTGGATGGTGCGGTAGTGCAGGTATATCTCCGCCAGATAGTCCATGCCGTGGCGCAGCTCGGGCTGGAGAACGTAGTGGGCCAGCATGGTGTCGAACAGCTCGCCGCGCACTTCCACGCCGTAGCGGGCAAGGACGGTGATGTCGTACTTCATGTTCTGCCCCACCTTCAGGGAGCTTTCGTTCTGGAAAAGGGGGAGGAAAATGTCAACTATCTCCTGCGCGCGGGCAGCGTCGTCGTGGGGCACGGGGACGTACCAGGCCTCTCCCTCGCGTACGGCGAAGCTCATGCCGACGAGGCGTGCGGAGACGGCATCGGCAGACGTGGTCTCGGTGTCGAAGCAGAGCGTGGAACTGGGGAGGAGCTGGCGGCAGAGCGCACGGGCTTCATCAAGGCTGCCGACGAGGTGGTAGTTCACCTTCGCGGCATCGTAGGAGAGGAGTGACGAGTGAGGAGTGACGAGTGCTTCAGGCTCGGGTTCCGCAAAGTCGAAGAGCGAGAGCTGACGGGGGGCGGCCTCTGAGGCGTTGGCGGCCTTGGCGGCAGGCTCTTCGCCAGAGAGCCTGGCCAGGAAGGTGCGGAACTCCAGCTGCGTGAAGAGCTGGCGAAGGGCTTCCCGGTCGGCCTCCGCACAGCGCAGGCCTTCCACGGAGAAGTCGGCAGGAAGGGGGACGTCCGTCTTGATGCGTGTCAAGAATTTGGAGAACTTTATCTGCTCCGCATTCTCCTCTACCTTCTGGCGCTGCGCCCCTTTCAGCTGGTCGGTATGCTGGAGGAGGTTCTCTATGGTGCCGAACTTCCCGACAAGGATGCCTGCCGTCTTGGGTCCCACACCGGGGCAGCCGGGAATGTTGTCGGCTGTGTCACCCATCAGGGCGAGGTAGTCTATCATCTGCACGGGCTCCTGGAAGCCGTATTTCCCGCAAACCTCGCGCGGGCCGAGGACTTCCCACGGCGTGCTGCCCTTCCCGGGACGCTGCATGAGGATGTTTTCCTCGACGAGCTGTGCGTAGTCCTTGTCCGGGGTCACCATGCGAACCTCGAAGCCCTCTGCCGCTGCCAGCTTCGCCACGGTGCCGATCACGTCGTCGGCCTCGTAGCCCGGCACTTCCAGCAGGGGGATGCGATAGGCACGGATGATGTCCTTGATGACGGGGACGCTGCGACGGATGTCCTCGGGCGTGGCCTCGCGCTGCGCCTTGTATTCGGGGTATGCTTCGTGGCGGAACGTAGGCCCGGCAGGGTCGAAGGCAACGGCGATGGCGTCCGGCTGCTCCTTGCGAAGTATTTCCTCCAGGGTGTTCACGAAGCCAAAGATGGCGGAGGTGTTCATCCCCTTTGAGTTGATGCGGGGTGAGCGGATGAGCGCGTAGTATGCACGGTATATGAGCGCGTAGGCGTCAAGAAGATAGAGTTTTTGCATAGGAAAGAGGCATAATTTGCCGCGAAGGTACGATTTATTTGGGATTACGGGTGCTTTTTATTCCTGAAAAGTGTACTTTTGCAAGCTCTATTACGCGTCACAATCACGAAACACGTTGACAATATGAAGAAAGTTTTAATTCTGTTTACGCTGCTCTGCGGCACGATGGCTGCCGAGGCTCAGGAGGCGGATTGCTGCCAAGGCAAGGCACAGGGGTGCTGCCAGAAAAACCCCGTCATTGAAAGCATCATGACCCGTACCAGCATCCGCCAGTTCAAGGATTGCGCGGTGGGTGCCGACACCATTGAGACATTACTCCGTGCGGGCATGGCGGCGCCTACGGCCGTGAACCGCCAGCCCTGGCACTTCGTGGTGATCACCGGCAGGGACGTGCTGGAAGCCCTTGGCGGCAGGTCGAAGGATGCGCCGCTGGCCATTGCCGTATGCGGCGACATGACGAAGGCCCTCGAAGGCGAAGCACGCGAATACTGGGTAGAGGACTGCTCAGCGGCCACGGAGAACATCCTGCTGGCGGCGCATGCCCTCGGCCTCGGTGCCGTATGGCAGGGCGTATATCCCATCCAGAAGCGTGTGGAGAAGGTGAGCCAGCTGCTCAAGCTTCCCGAGACGCTCGTCCCCCTGAACGTCATCGCCATCGGCTATCCCGACGAGGCCCCGGCACCAAAGGACAAATGGAAACCGGAAAACATAACGGTGAGGAAAAGCTTGTGAGCGACAAAAGGCTCATCACTCATCACTCGTCACTTGTCACTAAAAAACCATGAACGCAAAAGAATACAAGCGCACGCTCATAACAGCTGCGCTGCCCTACGCTAACGGTGGCGTACACATCGGCCACCTTGCCGGTGTCTATGTGCCGGCCGACATCTACGCCCGCTATCTTCGCCTGAAGGGAGAACGGGTCATGTTCGTGTGCGGCTCTGACGAGCACGGTGTGCCCATCACCATCCGTGCCCGCAAGGAAGGCATCACGCCGCAGGACGTGGTGGACCGCTACCACGAAATGATAAAAAACTCCTTCGAAGACTTCGGCATCTCGTTCGACATCTACAGCCGCACGACGAGCAAGACGCACCATCAGTTTGCTGCGGACTTCTTCCGCAAGCTCTACGACGAAGGGAAGCTGACGGAGCAGACAAGCACCCAGCTTTACGACGAAGAGGCGCACCAGTTCCTGGCGGACCGCTACGTGACGGGTGAATGTCCGCACTGCCACAACCAGGGAGCCTACGGCGACCAGTGCGAAAAGTGCGGCCGCGACCTTTCGCCCACGGAGCTCATCAGCCCGAAGAGCACCATCAGCGGCTCAACTCCTGTACTCAAGGAGACCAAAAACTGGTACCTGCCGCTGAACGAATATCAGGAATGGCTCCGTGAGTGGATACTGGAAGGCCACAAGGAATGGCGCCCGAACGTTTACGGACAGTGTAAGTCTTGGCTGGAGATGGACCTGCAGCCCCGCGCCATGACGCGCGACCTGGACTGGGGCATTCCCGTACCCGTGGAGGGTGCCGAGGGCAAGGTGCTCTACGTATGGTTCGACGCGCCCATCGGCTACGTCAGCAATACGAAGGAACTCTGCGAACAGGACCCCGAACGCTGGGGCACATGGCAGCAGTGGTGGCAGCAGGAGGACACGAAGCTTGTCCACTTCATCGGCAAGGACAACATCGTGTTCCACTGCATCATCTTCCCCACGATGATGAAGGCGCACGGCGGCTACATCCTGCCCGACAACGTGCCCTCCAACGAATTCCTGAACCTCGAGAACGACAAGATAAGCACCAGCCGCAACTGGGCGGTATGGCTCCACGAATACCTCCTGGACTTCCCCGGCAAGCAGGACGTGATGCGCTACGTGCTGACAGCCAACGCGCCCGAGACGAAGGACAACAACTTCACGTGGAGCGACTTCCAGGAGCGCAACAACTCGGAGCTCGTCGCCATCTACGGCAACTTCGTGAACCGTGCCTTGCAGCTGACGAAGAAATACTTCGGTGGCGTGGTGCCTGCGTGCGGAGAACTGACGGAGACGGACCGTGCCGCCATCGCAGAGTTCAAGGACGTGAAGGCACGCGTGGAGCAACTGCTCGACCAGTACAAGTTCCGCGAGGCGCTGAAGGAAGCCATGAACCTGGCACGCATCGGCAACAAATACATCACGGAGTGCGAACCCTGGAAACTCTGGAAGCAGGTGGACGCCTCGCTCGTAAGCCCTGCCGTGGAGCGTCGCGGGGACGGAACGTTCACCGCGGCAACCCTGAAGAAACAGGTGGAGAACAACACCCGCCTCGTGGAAGGCTCGGAAGCCGCTGCCCGCATCGCCACCGTGCTGTACGTATCCCTGCAGCTCGTCGGCAACCTCTCCATCGCCTTCGACCCCTTCATGCCTTTCAGCTCCAACAAGCTGCGCAAGATGCTCGACCTTTCGGACTTCCGCTGGGAACAGCTGGGCAAGACGGACATCCTGCCTGCAGGTCATGCCTTGCAGGAACCCGACCTGCTCTTCGAGAAGATAGAGGACGAAGCCATCCAGGCACAGCTCGACCGCCTGGAGCGCATAAAGAAGGAGAACGAACTTGCCGCCCACAAGGCAAATCCCGTGAAAGCAGACATCGCGTTCGAGGAATGGGAGAAGCTGGACATCCGCGTCGGCACCGTGCTGGAATGCGAGAAGGTGCCCAAGGCCGACAAGTTGCTGCGCTTCCTCATCGACGACGGCCTGGAAAAGCGCACCATCGTCAGCGGTATCGCGAAGTTCTACAAGCCCGAAGAGCTCGTCGGCAAGCAGGTGTGCTTCCTTGCCAACCTCCCCGCCCGCAAGCTGCGCGGCATAGAGAGCCAGGGCATGATACTCTCTGCCGAGGATGCCGACGGAAGCCTCTCCGTAGTGACGACTTTGCGCTCCGTGAAGCCCGGCAGCGAGGTAAAGTAGGGTCCGAAAAAGGCGGAAGTTCCAAATAAATTTGGTACTTCTCTCGCCTTGCACTATATTTGCGCGCTTTTACGCACACTTTAGCATTCAAAACACAAACAACAATAAAAACAACATCAAATGCAAAACAAAGGATTCATTAAGGTAATCGCAGTTCTGCTCACTTTGATCTGTCTTTTCTACTTCTCGTTCTCGTTCGTAACGAGCCACTACGAGAAGAAGGCCGCCGCTATGGGCGACGAGGCCGGCAAGGCCTACCTCGACTCCATGGCCAACGAGCGCGTCTATATGGGAAAGACCTTGAAGGAGTGCCAGGCACTGCAGATTGGCCTGGGCCTCGACCTGAAGGGCGGTATGGACGTAATTCTCGAAGTGTCCGTGCCCGAAGTGGTCAAGAACCTTGCAGGCGACAACGCCAAGAGCGAAGCCTTCCAGAAAGCCGTCACCGCAGCCCGTCAGGACTACAAGAAGGGCGAGGGCGACTTCGTTGAGCGCTTTGTAGCCCGCTACGCTGAGGCAAACGGACAGAACAAACTGGGCGCCATCTTCGCCACAGGTCTGAAAAATTCCAACATCACATTCAACTCCTCCGATGCGGACGTGAAGACAGCCCTCGACCGCGAGGTTGACGCTGCCGTGAGCAACGCTTACCAGGTGGTCCGCAACCGTGTGGACCAGTTCGGTGTGGCACAGCCCAACATCCAGATTCTCCGTGGCCGCGGCCAGATTGGCCAGATCATGGTGGAAATGCCGGGTATCAAGGAGCCTGAACGTATCCGCAAACTGCTCCAGGGAAGTGCAAACCTTGAGTTCTGGGAGACGTACAACCTGGGCGAAATCCAGGGTGCCATCGCAGCCCTGAACCAGGTGCAGCTTGCCGACGGCAAGGCCGTTGCTCAGAACGACAGCACCACTGCCGACAGCACGCAGGCCGCAGCGAAGGCTCCTGCCGGGAAGACCTTCAGCCAGCTCATCGCCATGGCCGACCCCCAAGGCTGGGTGGTAGGCTACGCCCTTCCCAAGGACACGGCAGCCATCAACGCCATTGTCAATAGCGAGGCCGGCAAGTCGAAGCTCCCGAAGGACCTCCGCCTGAAGTGGGGCGTGAAGGCTGAGAACGGTCACGCTTTCGCCCTCTACTGCCTGAAGGCCATGAACGGACAGCCCTCCATGCAGGGTGCCGTCATTGACGATGCCAAGGACGACTTCAACCAGATGCACCAGCCCATCGTCACGATGGCGATGACCAACGACGGCAGCCGTGACTGGGCAAACCTGACGAAGAAGAACATCGGCCGCGGCGTTGCCATCGTCCTTGACGACGCAGTATATAGCGCACCGCGCGTGAACACGGAAATCAACGGTGGTCACTCCGAAATCAGCGGCCACTTCACGATTGACGATACGCGCGACTTGGCAAACGTGCTGAAGAGCGGTAAGATGCCGGCTCCCACGAACATCATCTCTGAGGAAACGGTAGGTCCGAGCCTCGGTGCCGCTTCCATCCAGGCAGGTATCGAGAGCGCCATCATCGCCTTCATCCTCCTGATGGTCTTCATGTGCTGCTACTACGGCATCATCCCCGGTATGGTGGCCAACCTCGCCCTGATCCTGAACTTCTTCTTCACGCTGGGTGTGCTCACCTCCTTCCAGGCAGCCCTCACGATGAGCGGTATTGCCGGTATGGTGCTGACGCTCGGTATGGCGGTCGATGCCAACGTGCTTATCTACGAACGTACGAAGGAAGAACTTCGTGCCGGTAAGGGCATCAAGCAGGCTGTGGCCGCTGGTTACGGTAATGCCTTCTCCGCCATCTTCGACTCCAACGTAACGTCCCTCATCACGGCCCTCATCCTCTACAACGTAGGTACGGGTCCCATCCGAGGCTTCGCCCTGACGCTCGGCATCGGTATCGTTGCCAGCTTCTTCACGGCCGTTTGGATCAGCCGCATCATCTACGAACACTTCCTCAACAAGGACAAGTGGCTCGGCCTCACCTTCGAAACGAAGCTTTCCCGTGGCATCATGCAGAACGCGAAGTTCGACATCCTCGGTGGTGCAAAGAAGGCTATGGTTGTCTTTGGCATCCTCGTCGTTGCAGGTCTCGTGAGCCTTGGCGTGCGCGGCCTCTCCAAGGGTATTGACTTCACGGGTGGTCGCAACTTCGTCATCGAGTTCACGGACAAGAATACGACGCCTGAGCAGGTGGGCAACGCTGTGGCCAAGGTCATCAACGCCGCAGACCCGAACGCATCCGTCAACGGCATCGAGGTGAGCACGACGCAGGGTAAGGCTGTGCGCCTCTCCACCAACTACCTCATCGACAGCGATGCCGACGATGCCGACATGCAGGTTGAGAAGGCCATCTGGCAGGGCTTGCACGACGCAAACCTCATCACGGCCGACTACGACACATTTAAGAACCGCGACGTACACGAAGGCGGCTCCATCGTGAGCGCACAGAAGGTAGGCGCCAGCGTGGCCAGCGAAATGACGAAGGATGCCATCTGGGCCACCATCCTCTCTCTGGCATTCATCTTCGTCTATATCCTCATCCGCTTCCGCAACGTGGCCTTCTCCGTAGGTTCCATCTGCGCCCTGACGGTAGATACCTTCCTCATCATCGGCATGTACTCCCTCTGCTGGGGCTGGGTGCCCTTCTCCCTGGAAGTGGACCAGACCTTCGTAGGTGCCATCCTGACGGCTATCGGTTACTCCATCAACGATAAGGTGGTTGTGTTCGACCGTATCCGTGAGAACCTCGGTCTCTGGCCGAAGCGCAACACGAAGCGCCTCTTCAACGAGAGTATCAACCAGACGCTCGTGCGTACCATCGTGACATCACTGACGACGCTGCTCGTGCTGCTCTGCATCTTCATCCTTGGTGGTGACAGCATCCGCTCGTTCGCATTCGCCATGATTCTCGGTGTTGTCTTCGGCACGCTGAGCTCCATCTTCCTCGCTGCGCCCATCGCCTACCGCACACTTGGTAAGAAGCGCGTTGTCGGAGAAGAATAAATAACCGCTTTTGGCTATTATGGCCGTCTTTGAACGGTACTAAATAGTTTAAGTTGATAATGAATGTGTTTCGGCTCCTCTGTGAAGAGGGGCCGAAACTTTATAATACCAGCCGCTCAACGGCTGGCTACCGTTGTCAGATGCCTACGGCAACATATTTAGCAAATATATAATAAAAGGATTCGCGCACGCATACGCGTAGGAGGGAGGTTTAAGGGAAAGTAGAGGGAGTAGGGGAGGAAGGAGGGAAGGAAGGGGGAAGTAGGGAGGGTAGGGAAAGGAGGCTGGGGATAGTACGGAAAAACAGAGAAGAAATGACCAAAAAGGCGAAAAATGCGAAGCGTATGTAACAAAAAGAAGGTTTTTGAAAGATTTTTCGACAAAAAGACATTTTTTTAAGCAAAATACTTGCACGGTGTTTGGAAAGCCCTTATATTTGCATCGTGTTTTTCATAGTATTAGATTTAAGGTTAACAAGGTCGGGATGCAGTGGCATCCCATTTTTTTTGTAAATAGCAGGCATAGACAGAAGAACCGGAGAGGCACATGTCTCTCCGGTTCTTTCTGTTTTGCTTGGTGCGCTACGTCGGGAAAAGCCTGTTTCAGGACGTGCGACGGATTGTGTAGTCGAGGTAGAGCGTGAGGGCATTGCGCACGTCCTCGTCGCTTGTCATGTTGGTGATGAGGGGAAGGGCTTCGCTGCGCAGGCTTTCCATTGCATTGTGGGCATAGTCTATGCCGCCGTTTTGCTTTGTGAATTCCGTGAGCTGGCGAATATCCTCGGAAGTGGCCTCAAGCGCCTTCACGCGTTCGGCCCATGTGTGGGCAGGATGTGCGGGCGGCACCTGGGAGAGGGCATGAATGGCGGGAAGCGTGAGTTTTCCTTCCGCCATGTCGCCAGCTGTGGGCTTTCCGATGGTGGCATCGGGATAGTAGTCGAAGATGTCGTCGCGAATCTGGAAGCAGATGCCGATGATTTCCCCCAGACGCGCCGCGTCGGCAATTTGCTGCTGCGTAGCAGTGGCGGCCAGTGCGCCCAGTCGCGCACAGGCTTCGAAGAGTGCAGCTGTCTTGTGGTGGATGATGTGGAAATAGGTGTTCTCGTCCACTTCACGGGCGCGGATATTGGCGAGCTGGCGTATCTCTCCCTCAGAAAGTGTGCCGCCAAGGCGCGCGATGATGTCCACGATACGCAGGTCACCGGTCAGTGCAGCCTGGTGGAGGCATTGCGAAAGGAGATAGTCGCCCACGAGGATGGCCACTTTATTGCCGAAGAGCGTGTGTTCCGCAGGAGCGCCTCGCCGCTGTGCACTGTTGTCCACAACGTCATCGTGGACAAGGCTGGCCGTGTGGAGGATTTCCAGCGCTACGGCAGCGCGCAGGCTTGTTTCCGTGACTCCGCCGCAGGCTTTCGAGACGAGCAGCACGAGCATCGGGCGCATCATCTTGCCCTTTCGCCCCCGTATGTGCTCCAAGGCCTGTCCCAGGAGGTCGTCCTCGTGGGTCAGCGTTTCTTGGAACATGCGGCTGTAGCGTTCCAGTTCTTCCTCTATGGGCCTGCGTATGTCTGCGGGCATTATGGAGATGTAATCTTGCATTTCAAGAGGCAAAAGTAGTACTTGCTGCGCGAAGTGCCAAGCCAATTCTGCGTTTTCTCCTTACTTTTTGGGGTAAGGTTTTGGCAAGGGTGAAATAAAGTAGTACCTTCGCGCCGTCATTAAGCCAAAAAAGAATGATTTAACCAGCCATAACCGAGAAAGCTCACGCGCGCAGCCAATAACATAGGCTTTGCAAAAACGTTTACTATTAACTAAATTATTTCAACAAGCATGAAAAAGATTCTATTTTGGGCAGCCAGCTTGGTGCTGGTGCTGGGCAGCAGTAGCCTGCTGACATCGTGCGGCGACAACGACGACGCACTGGACGAGGAAATCACCTACACAGAAATCACGGAACTGTTCCAAGGCGCATGGCAAGGGACGCCAAAGGACGCTGGGATTGTAACCCGTGTGGTCATGGCGTTGAATGCCGACAAGACGGCACAGCTGGAAACCTATGTCAAAAAGACGTTGGTGGCCCTGGATGCCGGCACGTGGAGTGTCACCACAGACGGCGACCCCAGAGAGGGCATCCTTGAGATTACGGAAGAAAACGAGGACTGGACTCCCGATTCTGAGGAACCTAAGACCTACGTAAGCCTGATGGAGTACAAGTTCCTCTCCAAGGACAAGGTTAAACTTACCGTCTACGACGCGGAGGAAGAAGACCTGACCCATACCCTCACCTTCACCCGTATCAAAAACTACAAGCCCGCAAAGCCCCAGGACGTTGTGGAAATGGACTATTAATCTTCGCTGTTCCTGCAAAGCAGGGACTGAGAGACAAGAAAGGCCGGGGTTCGTTTCCCCGGCCTTTTTTTGTCTTTGCGCCTCTAATTCTAAACTTTCAACTATAAACTCTAAACTTTCAACTATAAACTCTAAACTTTCAACTATAAACTCTAAACTTTCAACTATTAATTCCTATCTTTGCCCGCGACATAGATAATTTTAGGGGTGCCCGGCCGCATTTGCGGTGGCTGAGATTATACCCTCAAAAACTGAACGGGACAATTCCCGCGTAGCGAAAAATTAGAAAAGTATCATGCAGAAAAGAATTCTTTTTCTGGGTGCCTTCCTCTTGGGATGCACCATGCTTCCGGCACAGCGCGTGCTTGAAAGCGACACCATTTCCGAACAATCTCTTGAGGAAGCCACTGTGACGGCCACACGTGCAAGCCGCCACACGCCCGTGGCCTTCACGAACCTGAGCCGTCAGGAGCTGGACAAGCGCAACTTCGGACAGGACATCCCCTATCTCCTTGCCACGACGCCGAGCGTCACGATGGCGAGCGACGCAGGTGCCGGCATCGGCTATACGTACCTGCGCATTCGCGGCACCGACCCCACGCGTATCAACGTGACGGCAAACGGCATTCCCCTGAACGACGCGGAGTCGAATGCCCTCTACTGGGTGAACATGGGCGACTTCGCCTCCTCGCTGGGCAGCATACAGGTGCAGCGCGGCGTGGGAACGAGCACGAACGGCAGCGGAGCCTTTGGTGCCAGCGTCAACATGCAGACGGAAAACGCCACACCGAAGCCCTTCTTCCGCCTTGACGGCAGCGCAGGAAGCTACGGCACGCACAAGGAGAGCGCGCAGTTCTCCACGGGTATGCTCGGCAAGCACTGGGCCGTCAACGGGCGCCTTTCGAACATCGGTACCGACGGATATATCGACCGCGCTTCTGCCAACCTGTACAGCTACTTCCTGCAAGCAGGATATTACAGCGAGCGGCGCCTCGTGAAGTTCCTCACCTTCAACGGTACGGAGCGCTCCTACCTCTCCTGGGACTACGCTACGCGCGAGGACCAGCAGGCGCACGGCCGCACCTACAACCCCAGCGGTAAGTATAAGGATGCGGAGGGCAACACGCGCTTCTACAAGGACCAGGTTGACGACTACCACCAGCAGCACTACCAGTTCCACTGGACGGAGCGCTTCTCGCCCGCCCTCACGCTGAACGCTGCCCTCCACTATACGCGCGGTTTGGGATACTACGAAACGTACAAGGCGGACCGTAAACTCTACGAATATGCGCTCGAAAGCACGCTCGGAAGTCGCAGCGACCTCGTGCGCCGCAAGTACAGCAGTGCGGACTTCTACGGGACTGTCCTCTCCCTGAACTACAAGAAGGACGGCCTTGACGTCATCTTCGGAGGAGGATGGAACAAGTACGACGGCCGCCACTATGGAAAGGTGATGTGGGTGCGCCAGTTTCAAGGCGACATCCTGCCGCAGCAGCCCTACTACCGCAACTGGGCGCACAAGCAGGACCTGAACATCTACGGACGTGCGAACTGGGAGATTGTAAAAGGCCTGACGGGCTACCTCGACTTGCAGTATCGCTACGTCGATTTCGACATGTACGGCCCCTGCGACGAATGGTACGGTCCCGGACAGCCCGTGCGCTTCAACTACCACGAAAACTTCAGCTTCTTCAACCCGAAGGCGGGCTTCTACTACGACATCACGCCCCACCACAACGTCTATGTCTCCCACGCCATCGCCCACAAGGAGCCCACGCGCAACGACTACGAGGATGCCGTCTGGAGTGCCTCGAAGCCCAGGAGCGAGAGGCTGGACGACACGGAGCTGGGATACAAGTACCGTTCCGAGAAGTTCTCCGCAGGCGTGAACTTCTACCTCATGAAATACAAGGACCAGTTTGTGCTGACGGGCGAGCAGGACCAGAACGGCGAGTTCGTGGCACGCAACGTGGGCGACAGCTATCGTCGCGGCGTGGAGCTGACGGCCGCGTGGAAGCCCTTGCAGTGGTTCCGTTGGGACTACAACATGACGTGGAGCCACAACCGCATCAAGGACTACACCGTCGTGCTGGACGATACGGGCGAGGCCTATAACCTTGGCGATACGCCCATCAGCTATAGCCCCAGCCTCATCGCGAATAACATCTTCGCCTTCGACTACAAGGGCTTCACCGCCTCCCTCCATACGCAGTACGTCGGCCGCCAGTACATGACGAACACGGGTTTCCGCTCCTTCCGGCAGGACGACCAGGACGTAAGCCTCATGCTCGATGATTATTGCGTCTCCAACCTCGACCTCTCCTACGCCTTCCGCAACATCCGCTTCGCGCGCTCCCTCTCCCTCGGCATCACCATCTACAACCTCTTCGCCAAGAAGTACGATGCCAACGGTGCTGCCTACGCCTGCCTCAAGAGCAACGGACAGGGCGGCGTCATGGCCTATCAGGACGATGACTGGAACTCCTACGCCGTATTCTCTGCGCAGGCTCCCGCCCACTTCCTTGTGCACTGCTCAATAACGTTCTAAATGGAAGCCCCCTCCCTCCTCCCCCCTTCGGGGGAGGGGATTAATGCGGCGCAAAGGCTATGTGTATAACAGATTCTTTTAATCAAGTTTCGCATGATTTGGAAGTTAAGGAAGTTAAAGACGATACCTTTGCTGGTGAATAATCTCCATGCGCAGGACATTCGTCCTTAACTCCCTTAACTCCTTTACCTCCTTTTACTCCAAGCAAGCAAGTTTGCGACGACAGATTCTTTTATGACTAATTTTATACAATGGGTATCTGGAAGCCTCTTACTTTCTCTCGATGCCCTTGGCACCGCCCTCGGCCTGCTGTATCTCTACCTGGAGTACAAAGCCAGCATCTGGCTCTGGCTGGTGAGCCTCACGATGTACGCCATCGACCTGTGGCTCTACTTCGACCGCGGGCTGTATGCCAAGTTCGGCATCGCGCTGTTCTCCCTCTCCCTCGTCGTTTACGGTTGGACGGCATGGGGGAAACGAAAAAAGGAACTCACCATACGCCACGTTCCGCGTAGGGTGTTGTTCCTTTCTCTTTTGGGTTTGATGGTGCTGTGGGGCGTCATCTTCTATCTGCTTTCCCACTATACCGACAGCCGCGTGCCCACGTGGGACGCGCTGGCAGGCGCCATCTCCATTGTAGCCCTTTGGCAGCTTTCGCGCAAGTATGCCGAGCAATGGCTCCTCTGGTTCGTTGCCGACGCCCTCTACTGCGGCCTGTGCTTCTACAAGGGTGTCCCCTTCCACGGCTGCCTTTACGCCTTCTATACCACTATGGCCATCCTCGGCTATCGTAAATGGCTCCGCCTGATGCAGGAAGAGACGCCATATTCAATAAACAATAACCGTTAGCTAACGTCTCATTTTCTCCCATCTCGTCAAAAGTTTCTCGGATTTCGTCAGATCTTTCTCCTATTATCTTAATTCCTTAAGCCCTCGCGATTTGGAGCTTTCCTATTGTAGTTCTATACCTTCTAGTATATATAGTTCTGCCAGCCTCTCTAAAAAATCGTGGGAACACGATTTTTGGGGTTATGCAGGTGACCCGTAAAATCGTTGCGGAACGGTATGGCATGACGAGAATTATATGAAGTGAGAGTATCGGTTTTCACATTCCTTCGGCGACATTTCTGTCGGACGGCTCCACATGCCAGATGTATTGCCGCTCAGCGGAATAGTCAATATCCGGCGAGCCGTCGCCGTCGGCATCGACGACACACCAGAAAGCCCCGGCGAATTGATTAGAAACAGGAGCATTGGTGCAACGGATGGCATAACAGCCGTTGGAACCCAGGAAGAATGCCTGACAGTGGGCATAGTTGTTGTTGCTGAATTTCGCGGACTCCAAATAGCCACGATAGTTGTCGCGGTGCTCGTTGCCATAGCGAATGGTGCCGAACGCGCGCAGGCAACCCTGTGGGATACCAAGCCCTGCGGCGTGGAAGCAGACGCGGAAGCTGGGCGAGGCGTAGAGCGTGTCGCCCTGGATGCCGTGAAGCACGAAGCGGCATGAGTCGGAGAACGTGTCCGTGAGGCGCCCGTTGGCTGCCAGATAATGCTTTCGCTTTCCATCACGCCCCTGGGCGTCTTGCAGCGTATAGATGCAGTACGTCTGTTCCGCCACAAGCGTTTGTGCGGCTTTTTCGTATTCCGCTCTCATCTGCTTCATGGTCTTTAAAGCCTCGGTCGGGTCGAAGTCGCCCACTTCGTAAAGCTCAAGCAGGTTACCATCATCGAAGTCGCCTGTTGCAATGCCGTAATCGGTGCAGGCAGTACCGTTGCCTTCGTTCATGTTCAGCGTGGTGGTTACGCCACTCCATTCAAAAGAGAACACGAAACAGCTGTTGCGGGGCGTCAGCAAGAGATGCGTGCCGCTCGATGCAACAGGCGCGTCCACGAATTCTCCGATAAAGTTGATAAACCGCTTGTCACTGACGCTGTAAAGGTAATAATCGCCCTCATACTGCAAGATCGCGAACTCGCTCGGCTCTAAGCAACGCTTATCGTGCGCCAGCTCGTAGGTGGTGGCAAGCCGATGATTATTAATGCCTAACTCTCCACGCAGGCCTTTGCGAGAAGAAATGCGATACATCTTCGTATTCGTTATCTCATCGACCGCCAGAATGCGGTGCGGCTCGCGTTCTTTATTTAGAAGAAGGTACACGGCACCTGCCGCCATCAACAACACGGCAATAACACCTGCCACCCACCATCCAGCAGCGCGCTTCTTTTGTTCAAAAGTAGCGGTTTCATCGGGCTCTTTTGCCTCTTCACTCGTATCTTTTTCGGACTGAGCTTCTTTTTCTTCTTTCTCTGTTTGATCTTCTTTTTCTGAAGAGAAGAAATCTGCGGAATCTTTGTATCCAAGGAAGCGTGCCAAGATGTCCAGCGTAGATTTGCGCGGACTGACAGAAGCGCGTCGCCCCCAAAGGCGCATCAGCGTGGAGGTACTCAGCCGCTCACGCGTCTTTTCAAAGACCTGATAGCTCAGATACTCAAAGTCTGAAGTACTACTCAGCGACCGTCCCAAGGCCTGTTCTACCGCATCAAGCAGCGGCCTGTATCCTTTTTCCATATCTGCATTTTTGCGAATCGTTGTTTCGTCAAGAGCGGTGTAAAAGTAATGTTTTTCTTTCAAACGAGCCCCACGTGGCTGCATATTTCTGCGAAATGATATGAAAAGACACGTTCTTTTTGCAAGACACAGGCAAGCGCACCCGCTAATGAAAGAGGCCGAGCTTTACAGTCCAGCCTCTCTCTATCTATCCCGCAAGCACAGCCATTAAGAACATGATGATGATGAATCCCCAAAAGATAACCTTCATAAGTGTGCTCCAGCCGTCTAGTAATAAGTCAAAGACAGAACCGAGACCTTTCAATATCCAGCCCAGGACGCCGCCTCCAGCGAAAACAGCAACAGCCACGATGATGATTCCTATGAGAATGAGTATCTCCATCATTCACTGGTAATTATCTGCTCGATGTTTGTTGCTTCCAAGCGGATAGCGATAGGTGTGAGGACTCATGTCAATTGCTTAGTTTGCTATAACAACTTTCTTACCGTTGAGGATGTTGATGCCTTTCCGGGGCGTCAGGAGCTGCTGACCCTGAAGGTTGTAGATCGAAGATGGCATTCTGGTGGTGACGACGCGACTCACGGCGGTCTCGCCGGTGCCTACATGCACTGTGGCTGTGGCACTGACGCCACTTCCGTCTGTAGCAGTGGCCGTGATGGTGACGGTGCCTTCGCCCAGTCCGACGAACATGCCTGTGAACTCGTCGATATAGAGCACGGTTTCGTCGCTGCTGCTCCACGACAGCTCATGCGTATAGACATTGGTGGGCTGTATGGTAGCTGTAGCCTGACCGCTGGCGCCGACCGCGCAATAGTACTCAGCCTGGTCGATGGTGATGGACGTGGCCTTCAGGGCTGGCAGGTCGTCAATGAGGATTACAACATTCTTCTGGATAGCCTCGGACCATCCAATCGATGATTCGTAGTCGCCTTTCAGTCCTTCATAGATATGTACGTTGACGGGGTTGTCGCAAAGCGTGAAGGGGATATTAGTGTATGGTATTTGAGGCGGTGTGACGGCCAGACAATTCACTTCTTTAAGTTGGGAACATTCTGAGAAGGCAGCATCGGTAATCTTAATGACTGTAAAAGGAATTGTTACCTTAGTCAGACTCTGGCATTTAGCGAAAGCCGCACCGCCGATTTCCTTCAATGGCTCTGGCAGTTCCAACGTCTTAATAGCAGTACCGAGGAAGGCATTGTCGCCGATGGTCTCTAAAGACCTGCCCCAATGTATGGTCGTCAGCGAGGCACAGTCCTGAAAGGCATACGGCATAATGATATTAACTCCGTCGGGAATATCAATGCTCGTGATGGCCGTCTGCTCAAAACACCAGCCCGGAATCTTGGTGAGGGAATTGCTCAGTTTGATGCTCTCCAAGCCTGTGCAGAAACGAAAAGTACCATAATCCATGTCCACCACGGAGTTCGGAATCTCAATGTGTCTCAGGTTCAGACACCAGCGGAAGGCTTCCCACCCAATCTTCTTCACGGTGTTGCCCATGTTCACGTTCTCCAGCACTGAGCACTCCAGGAAGGCGTCGTTGCCGATTGTCTCGAGGCCGTCGTTCATCGTGACCGTCCGCAGCGACTTGCAGTTCCAGAAGGCATTGTCGCCGATGGTCTTGAGCTTTGGGGGGCAGGTGTACTCCGTGAGGCTGATGCACCCCTGAAAGGCATTATTGTCCAGCGTCTCCAAGGATTCCCCGCCTCTGATGCTCTTCAGCGACTCGCAGTACTTGAAAGCGTCTTCACCGATGTAAGTGAGCGAACTGGGGAGAGCGAGGCTTGAGATGGAACTCGACTCAAAGGCTTCGCGCTCAATGGTTGTCAGCGCTCCGTCGCTGGCAAAGACGATGCTCTTCAGGCCTGTAACACCCTTGAAGGCACGATAGCCGATCGTCTTCACAGTCTTGGGGATGACCACGGATGTCAGAGCCCTTTGCCCTTGGAACGTCTCATGCTTGATGGCTTCCACGGTGTAGGTCTTTCCCTCGTAGGCGATGGTTGCCGGGATGTTCAGCATCCCCGAGAAATACGTGTACCAGTTGCTTGGCTTGGCGTTGGGGACACAGACCTGTACGGTCATGTCGGCTTCCGAGAGGATTTCATAGAAGATACCGTTGACTTCAAACGGGGCCGTGATGGCGACACTCTCGCAGATGCTTCCCGTCGCCAGCAGGACGGCGAGGAACAGTTTGTGTAGGAAATGTTTCATGTGTGTGTAACTATAATAAAATAAAGTGATTTGCTTCTTATTTCTTCTTTACGACCTTTTCTGATGTCTGGTCGTTATAGCGGACTATCTGCACGCCACCGGCGTTTTCACTTGTCCGGCGGCCACTAAGGTCATATCGGGCCACGGCTCTCCGCTCCGTCGGCTTCTCCTCTTTCACCTGACTCAGGCTGCTCTGGTCGTTCTCCACCACGACAAAGTTCTCGATGGAGCTGTCGTTGAAGGCACCCTCGCCGATGGCAAGACTGACGTAGCTGCCTTCGGTGACCTGGTTATGGAGCTTCAGCGTCTTTAGGAACTTCGTACCCTGAAAGGCGTTGTTGCAGATGCGCCGGACGGTGGAGGGACTCTCATATTCCGTGCGCGTGTTCATGGCGGGGTACCTCACCAGGGCAATGGGGACATCCTCGTAAATCATGTACAGCACCCCATCGATGGACTTGATGGTGTTGGCCTTGTCGAAGTTCGTCGTCGTCAGGTAGCCCGTGTAGAAGTCCGAGCCGCTTTCCAGTTTCTGGGCGCCCGCCACAGATGGTAGCATCAAAAGAGACAGGAATACACCTGCCATGCACATAAGACATTGGTTCCTCATAGGTATGGAATTATATTTATAATTTTTTAGTTTGCTTGCCAATGGCATCGTAAACCGGCTGTTGGGCTGTCAGACCTATCCTACTTGGTGGTATATTCTTCCGTTTCATCCAGCTTTGCCTTCAATACGATTTGTCGCCGCAAAGGTCTAAAAATATTGCGAGCGGGCAAACATAGCGCTCTTGTCATTTGTTTGTCAAATCGTGTCAAATTGGATTTTCACCCTGTTTCCAAGCTTTTTCAGGGCGCGGAGTCGGGGAAAAGCGGAATTTTCACCATATAGCAAAAAGTAATCTGCCGTGCTCGCCGCCGTAGCGACTTAGGCCGTAACAGGGCTGACATGGGGCTTTTGCGGGCTACGAGAACTATCCCTACTACCTCGAGGACAGTTTCGGCAACTGGCTGAACATGGACAGCGACAAGCGCGTGTTTATGAACACATGGAAGGATTTCGAAGGAGGGCGTACCTTTCCACGGCGCGCTCTATACCTTCTACACCGTGATGGCCCTGCTGGGCTACCGCAAGTGGCTGCGCCTGATGCAGGCACGATAGGTGCGGCTCGCGAATCGTAGCGGTTTACGAAAAGCCTCCCTTCTTTGCAGCTGTTAGTTGACGAGTTGACAAGTTGACATTTCAGTTGACAAGTAAACAAGTAAACCAGTAGACGAGCTTGCTGCGCCGCAAAGAGCTTGTCTACTTGTTTACTCGTTTACTCGTTAGCTTGTTTACTGCTTGGAAGAAGGGAGGCTTTCATTTTTTATCTGAAGGAGAGTTTTCCCTCCTCTGCGTCCACGGTGATGGGCTTCGTGCGGTCCACCTTCCCGCTCAGGATGGCCGTGGAGAGGTCGTTGAGGAGCATGCGCTGCAAGGCGCGCTTCACGGGGCGTGCGCCAAACTCCGGGTCGTAGCCCTCGTGGGCGATGAGGCTCACGGCCTCGTCCGTCGTTTGCAGGTTGATGCCCTGCTCCGCCAGTTGCTTCGTGATGCCCGAGAGTTGCAGGCGGACGATTTGGCCAATCTCCTCCTCGCGCAGCGGCAGGAACTCGATGATGTCATCTACGCGGTTCAGGAACTCCGGCCGCAGTCCCAGCCTTACGAGTCCGGCACGCAGGCTGGCTTCTCGGGCGTCGCCCGTGGCCGTCGTCTTGTCCGGCAGGAGGTTGGAGGTCATGATGATGATGGTGTTCTTGAAGTTCACCACGCGCCCCTTGTTGTCCGTCAGGCGTCCGTCGTCCAGCACTTGCAGGAGGATGTTGAACACGTCCGGGTGCGCCTTTTCTATTTCGTCGAACAGCACCACGCTGTAGGGCTTGCGGCGCACGGCCTCCGTCAGCTGTCCGCCCTCTTCGTAGCCCACGTATCCCGGAGGCGCACCCACGAGGCGCGACACGCTGAACTTCTCCTGATACTCCGACATGTCGATACGCGTCATCATCGCCTCGTCGTTGAAGAGGTATTCCGCCAGGGCTTTGGCAAGTTCCGTCTTTCCCACGCCCGTGGGGCCCAGGAAGATGAACGATCCGATGGGACGCTTCGGGTCTTGCAGGCCGGCACGGCTGCGGCGCACGGCATCGCTGACGGCCGTGATGGCCTCTTCCTGCCCGATGACGCGGTGGTGCAGTTCGTCCTCCAGGCGGATGAGCTTGTCGCGCTCGCTCTGCATCATGCGGCTCACGGGGATGCCCGTCCAGCGGCTCACGACGTCGGCAATGTCGTCCGCCGTCACCTCCTCCTTCACCATCGCTTCGCTGCCCTGTCGCTCCTTCAGGCTTTTTTCCAGCGTTTCGATGGCTTGGGAGAGTTCCTGCAAGCGTCCGTAGCGTATCTCCGCCACCTTGCCGTAGTCGCCCTGCCGCTCTGCCCTTTCGGCATCGAACTTCAGGGCCTCCATCACCTTGCGCTTGTCCTGAATCTCGTTCAGGATGCTGCGTTCGCCTTCCCACTTTGCGCGTAGCGCACGTTCCTTTTCGGAAAGCTCCGCAATCTCCCCGTTCAGCTGTTGCAGCTTCTGCGTGTCGTTCTCGCGCTTGATGGCTTCGCGCTCAATCTGGAGCTGCTTCAGGCGGCGGGAAATCTCGTCCAGTTCCTCCGGCTGCGAGTCGCGCTCCATGCGGAGCTTCGCGGCCGCCTCGTCCATGAGGTCGATGGCCTTGTCCGGCAGAAAGCGTTCCGTGATATAGCGGTGCGAGAGCTGCGCGGCCGCGATGATGGCGTCGTCCTGTATGCGCACCTTGTGGTGGTTCTCGTAGCGTTCCTTCAGTCCGCGCAGGATGCTGATGGCGTCCTCCACGCTGGGCTCATCGACGGTCACCGTCTGGAAGCGGCGTTCCAGGGCCTTGTCCTTCTCGAAGTACTTCTGGTATTCCTCCAGCGTCGTGGCGCCGATGGTGCGTATCTCGCCGCGCGAGAGGGCAGGCTTCAGGATGTTGGCCGCGTCCATGGCGCCCTCGCCCTTTCCCGCACCCACGAGGGTGTGGATTTCGTCGATGAACAGGATGATGTCGCCCTGGCTCTCCGTCACTTCCTTCACGACGCTCTTCAGGCGTTCCTCGAATTCGCCCTTGTACATGGCACCCGCTATCAGGGCTCCCATGTCCAGGCTGTAGAGTTTCTTCTCCTTCAGGTTCTCCGGCACGTCGCCGCGCACGATGCGCTGCGCAAGGCCTTCCACGATGGCCGTCTTTCCCGTGCCCGGCTCACCGATGAGGATGGGGTTGTTCTTCGTGCGCCGCGAAAGTATCTGCAGCACGCGGCGTATCTCGTCGTCCCGTCCGATGACGGGGTCAAGCTTTCCCGTGCGGGCCTCGTCCACGAGGTTCCGTGCGAAGCGTTCCAGGGCACGCTCCTCCTGCGGGTTGAACGGTTGGGGTTGGTTGTTCTGTGTCATATCATTCTAATTTTTAGTTTCTCATTTTTAATTTTCCCATTTTTCATTCAAACATCGTGCCACCCCCCGTCGTACGGGCAGCTCCGGGCTTTGGTACGGACATTTTGGCACACGGCACGGACAAAATGCACGCTTTTTAGGAGCAGAGGCTTGGTGGTAGGGCATGAAAGATGTATCTTCGCGGCAAGTAAAAAGAAAAGATACACGCATGCAAGCACATCTCACCATGAAAGAAAACAAACCCAAACTGGTGGAACGCAGGTTCCTCGTTCCCTTTGTCCTGATTACGTTGCTCTTCGCCCTCTGGGGCTTTGCCAACGACATCACGAATCCCATGGTGGCCGCCTTCCAGACCGTGATGGAGATTTCGGCCGCCAAAGCCAGCATGATACAGTTTGCCTTCTACGGCGGCTATGCCACGATGGCCATTCCCGCAGCCCTCTTCATCCGCCGCTACAGCTACAAGCGGGGCATCCTCCTGGGGCTGGGGCTCTACGCCACGGGCGCCTTCCTCTTCATCCCGGCTGCGGAATGGCAGAACTTCTGGTTCTTCTGCGTCTCCCTCTACGTCCTGACCTTCGGTCTGGCTTTCCTGGAGACGACGGCCAACCCCTTCATCCTCTCGCTCGGTGACAAGCAGACCTCCACGCAGCGCCTCAACCTCTCGCAGGCCTTCAACCCGATGGGCTCGCTCTCCGGCATGGCGGTGGCAAGCTTCGTCGTGCTGCCGCAACTCTGGTCCGACCGTCGCGATGCTGCGGGAAAAATCATCTTCGACACCCTGAGCGAGGCGGAGAAGGCCGACATCCGCGTCCACGACCTCGCCGTCATCCGCGACCCCTACGTGGCACTGGGCCTCGTCGTCCTGGTCGTGGCCATAGTCATCGCGCTGACAAAGATGCCCGTCATGGGTGTGAGCGGCGAGAAGGGCAACAGCCGCGACACGCTGCGCCGCCTGTGGCACAACCGCGTCTATCGCGAGGGCGTCGTGGCACAGGTGTTCTATGTCGCAGCACAAATCATGGTGTGGACCTTCATCATCCAGTATGCCGACAACCTCGGCATCAACAAGGCCACCGCACAGACCTACAACATCGTGGCAATGGCCATGTTCCTTTGCAGCCGCTTCGTCTGCACCTTCCTGATGCGCTATGTCAAAGGCCGCACGCTGCTCTCCCTGTTTGGCGTAGGCGCTGCCCTCTGCACGCTCGGCACCATCCTCATCGTCGGCAAGGCCGGACTGTTCTGCCTCGTCGGCATCAGCTTCTTCATGTCCCTCATGTTCCCCACCATCTACGGCCTCGCCCTTGAGAACGTCGAGAGCCGCGACACCTCCCTCGGTGCCGCCTTCCTCGTGATGGCTATTGTTGGCGGTGCCCTGATGCCGCCGTTGCAGGGAAGCATCATCGACATGCAGACCATCCTCGGCCACCCCGCCGTAAACGTAAGCTTCGCCCTGCCCCTCCTCTGCTTCTGCGTCGTCACCTGCTATGGCCTGCGTGCAGGAAAAACGAACATACCTAAATAAAAAAGTTTCTCCCCGCCGTTAACTTTTTCCCCCTTCATCCGTCATCCCATTAGAGCGATATATGAAAGAAATCGATTTCCGCGCCGATTTGCTGCCCTATAAGGACAAACTCTTCCGCCTCGCCCTGCGCATCACGCAGGACTATGCCGAAGCGGAGGACGTGGTGCAGGACACGCTCGTTCGCGCCTGGGAAAGGCGCGGGGAACTGGAGAAAGTGAACTCCGTGGAGGCATATCTGCTCACGGTGTGCCGGAACCTCTCCATCGACCGCAGCGAGAAGCGGGAAAACCGCAATCTGTCCCTGAGCCAGGCCGACATCGACGCACCCGCAACCGACGCCTCGCCGCACGAGCGCCTTGAGCAGGACGAACGCCTGCAATACGTGCGCGAACTGCTGCAGCGCCTGCCCGAACGCCAGCGTGCCGCCATACAGCTCCGTGACATCGAAGGCATGAGCTACCGCGACGCGGCACAGGCACTGGGAATGACCGAGGACGTACTGCGCGTCACCCTGCACCGTGCACGCCAGACGCTCCGTGGAGCACTTGAAAAAGAATACAACTATGGACTATAAATTCATCGAACAACTGCTGGAGCGATACTTCGCCGCTGAAACCACTGCCGAGGAGGAATGCCTCCTGATGGCAGGCATGGCGATGCCGGACCTTCCCGCGCACATTGCGCAGTACCGCCCCCTCTTCGACTGCCTGCGGACGGAAAAGAACGTGGCGCTGGGCGAAGAGTTCGACCGCCGCGTCATGGCAGCTGCCGGCCTCTCCGCACCCGGTCGCATCACGGTGCGTGCACGCAAGGGCACGTTCGCCCACAGCATACGTCCCCTCTGGCAGGCCGCCGCCTCCGTCGCCATCATCGCCCTCGTCGGCATCGGTGCCGGACGCTCCTTCAACGACATGGAGGATGCCGTTTCGCCCGAGCAGCTGGCAGGCACCGAGGTTTCGCAGCCCGTGAAGCCCGGCATAGTGGATCCCGCACAGCATACCGCCTCTGCCGACACGCTGAAGATGGAGCGTTAGGGGAAAAGGAAACGTCCGGAGCGAGACAGCCGGCGAAAAACATTAAAGTCTCAATCATTGCTACGTTAAAACAGGTGAGAAGGGGGATGTCCAGCGGGGCATCCCCCTTCTCATATCTATTCGTCCATTATCCCTTCGTGGTTGAAAACCCTAATACCACGAATGGCACGAAGTTACACGAACGTGGATACATAGCGGCAATAATTCCGTGCAATCCGTGGTCCCAGAAGCAGTGTTTGTAGTGGTTTCAAGCTCTGTGCAATCTGCGGTCCCCAAGAGCAGTGTCTGTAGTGGTTTCAAAATCCGTGCAATCTGTGGTTCCCCAAGCAGTGTGTGTAGTGGTTTCAAAATCCTGTGCAATCTGTGGTTCCAGAAGACAAGATGCCTTCTGGCAGGGATCAGCAAGCTATCAGAGAGCATTCAGCAAGCATTCTACCCCCTTAGTTCTTCGATAGTTCTCCGATAGTTGTTCGATAGTTGTTCGATTTTTATCGGAGAACTATCGAAGAACTATCGAACAACTATCGGACAACTATCGAACAAATGAGCTGCCTGAAGCCTGCCTGAGAGGAGGCTAAGAGGAGGCTGAGGCGACACTAAGGCGACGCAGATACGGCATGACATAGCGCAACTTTCCTATGCCAAACCCGCGTCAAAGAGAATAGAGAATAATGTGTAAACGTTTTCCCCGGACACCCGCGCTTCCTCCCTCCTTTAAGCACCTCCGGCAAAGGCAAGCGCGCGCCTTTTCCCGGGTGTTCCGCGCCCTAAATCTCCCCCCATGAAACCCCTATATGCTTCTCCAGACGTGAGAGCCGGTTGCTGACGGCAGGTAGCTTCACTTCCGTAAGCCGCGCTATCTCGGATTTGCTCAACCCGGCGCGAAGCATGTAAAGCAGGTTCTTGTCTTTATCCTTTATATTCGGCAACCGCGTCAGTACGCGCTGGAAAAAATCAGGATAGTTGCTATCAACCATCCGATAGAGTGCCTTCCATTCCTCTTCTGACTTCGGTGAGATATCCTGAGCGGCGTATTTCCTGAAGATATCCACGATGTCGGATGCCGACACATCCAGGGACTTCCGCTGCGCAACGTATACACCAAACTCATTCCGGGCTTTCTCCAGCTCAACATGTCCACGCCGTATGCGCTCTCTTGCAAGGTATACCACAACTGCTATGACTATGAGCAGGAGCAAAAACAGGCAGAAGAGGGCATACAGCGCACGTTCCGTCATAAGGCGCTTCTTTTCTGCGGCAATCTCCCGGTCGTGATTCCTCTGATATATGTACTCGTTGTTTGAGTTCGCTGTCTGTTCCCGCATGAGAGCCGTTTCTATGGTGTCACGGGTCTCCATATATTCTTCCGCAAAGGCGGCGGCACGTGAAAGGTCGCCCTTCTGACGAAAAAGCCGGGAGAGGTGCAGACAGGCATCATTGCGAAACGAAATGTCCGGAGACTTCTCATAAGCCATATGCCAGTAGTATTCCGTACTGTCCGTCATGCTCCGGGACAGGTAGTAGTAGCCCATATTCACCAATGCCGTCGGAGGAAGGCTGTCGACGGGAATTCCGTGGAGCAGCGCCAGAGAGGCTGCGGCATCTAGCGTAAAGCCATTCTCAGAGTAGAAGCCGAGCGACTCCCCTATCATTCCATAATCCGGGGCGGCTTTCCTGTTCTGGTACAAGCGGAGGTTTTCCGTGAACAGATGGTACGCACTGTCGCGATAGGCTGTCTGGAGGCTGTCGTAGTTGTAAAGGCGCTTGTACGCGCTCGCCAGTTCGTGCGTCGCAATATGGTGGTCTGCATTCCTGCGTTCCATCCTGTAGCTGCACTTTGCACACTCCAAGACGCCGGAAAAATTCCCCTGGTGCTGGAAGACGTCCGCCAACTGGGCATACACACAGGCCAGAGTGTTCGTATCCACGTCCGCCAGATGTGCCTCTCCATAGTCAGCCGCCCGACGATACCAGCGTACGGCCTCCGGGGAATTGTGCAAGTCACGCGCCACGCTCCCCATGTAGTAGAATGCCTCCAGCTTCTTTTCCGGGCTCCCTTCCTTTTCATAGTATGCCACCGCCATGCGCATGGCGCTGTCCGACGTGTGATGCAGGTAGGCCTTGTCGCGCGCCTTCGTCCTCAGCAGCACGAATGGAGCTGACGCCGTGTCTGGCCCAAGTTCCTCGGACAGGGAGTCCAGCATGGATACAGCGTGCATGGGATTCTGCGTGATTTCCGATTCGACCTTTTCGAGAGCAGGATTCTCCCTTTTCGCTTCCTGACAGCCCCATAGGGTGCACGACAGAAACAGAATACAAGCCGGAGACGCACATAAAGTTCTAAATACATTCTTTTTCATGACAGCAAAAGTACGGCAATCCTATTGTAATTCTTGTTCCAGACAATATGTTTTTGTTAAAAAAACTTAAGCCGGCGGGGTTTGTAAATGTTTGTAAGCTTTTTGTAAATGTTTGTAAACCACATTGGTTTTGCAGGTGCATTCCAACCCCATACTTTTGCCCCCGGAAAACGAACCAACCACCCGGACAACACCGCGTGAAACGAAACAATAAATATATATAACAGGCACAATACAATATATAATGGATACAAAGCATGCAAATATATGTCCGCAGGTTTGGAGGACAGGAACTTTTCCGTACCTTTGTGGCGCAGGCAGAAGGAACAGACAAAAGAACGGGCGGTGGGAAACCGCAGGGCGAAATGTTAAAATTACCCCCCCCGTTTTCCTTCCGGGAATAATGCATATATTTGCAGCCGGAAACTTATAGCAAACTGTCACACAAAAAAAACAAATAGAGCCATGAAACAGATTCTCATTACAGCATTGCTCGCGCTATGCACGGTGTGCACAAGCGCATGGGCACAGGAGTACCGCCCCTTCGTGGAGGAGGGCAAGACGTGGAAGTTGGAACTCTCTATGGCCAACGGACAGCACCTGTTGTATGACTACAGCGTCT
>JAFUXE010000048.1 GCA_017477205.1 Alloprevotella sp. | reverse complement strand
ACTAAGATTGCCCGTTAAAAAAACATAAAAGCAAAACGGAACCTAAAACGGAACCTCTAAAGAAGAAAAACAAGAAACCCGCTGATTTTCAGCGGGTTTTTAATTTAATCGAGCGGAGAGAGAGGGATTCGAACCCCCGGTACCTCTCGGTACGACGGTTTTCAAGACCGTTGTAATCGACCACTCTACCATCTCTCCTGTACGGAAGCGGTTCGCTTTCTGGCCGCAAAAGTAATGCTTACAAATCAAAAATCCGAAAAAACGGCCGCAAAATGTGCCCTGCGGGACAACTTTCCCTAAAAATAAGGATTGCCCGTGCACACGCTTTTGCGTACTTTTGCACCCGTGAAGAAAAACTTTTTGCTGTTCATACTCGTCGGGGTTCCCATGCTCATGCTCGCCGCACAGGACGTTCCTACCGACACCGCACGCATCTACACGCTGGACGAAGCCGTTGTCACAGGCTCGCCAAAGGACCACGTGGCCCTTTCGCAGCAGGCACAGTCCTCCTCGTCCTTCGACGGTGATGACCTCGTGCGAAAAGGCATCGCCGCACCGAAGGACATCTCCGCCATCGCCCCGAACCTCTATATGCCCGACTACGGCTCGCGCCTCACGTCCGCAGTGTACGTGCGGGGGGGGGGCTCGCGCTCCGGCTCTCCCGCCGTAGGCCTCTACGTGGACAACATTCCCCTGTCCGACAAAAGTATGTACGACTTTGAGCTGGGCGACATTGAGCGCATTGACGTGCTTCGCGGTCCTGCCGGCACGCTCTACGGGCGCGGCTCCATGGGCGGACTGCTCCGCATCTTCACGGCCGACCCGACATACCACACCGGAACACACCTGCGCCTGGCGGCCAGCACACGCGAAAACGGCCTGGGCGGCATGTTCCAGACCTACCTCCACCCCGCACAAACGCTCGCGCTCAGCGTTGGCGGCTTCCTGCGCGGCGATAAAGGTTTCCGTCGCAACGCCACCTCCGGGCACGGCGCTGACGGGAGCCGACTGGGCGGAGGCCGCATGCGCGCCGTTTTCCGCCCGAATGAAGCCTGGCGCTTCGACCTGACGGCGTCCTACCAGTACAGCGACGAGGACAGCAACCCCTACGTTCTCCTCTCGGCCACGGACGATGCCTACTTCCCGGAACGTGCGGGCGTGACGCGCGAAGACCTGACGGGAAAAATCTCCCAAAACCGGCAGTCCTCATACCGCCGCAGCCTCCTGAACACCGGCCTCAGCGCAGAATGGCGCGGCAGCAGCCTCTCCTTCACCTCCATCACCTCCGGGCAGTTCTTTCGCGACCGCCTCTTCATGGACCAGGACTACATCGCTGCCGACATCTTTTCCCTTGAGCAGAAACAGCGCTACGGCAGCCTCAGCGAGGAACTCACCCTCCGCAACCACACGGACGGACGCTGGCAGTGGACTTTCGGCGCCTTCTTCCAGGCCGACCGCAAGCGCACCACCTGTCCCGTGGACTTCTACGAGGACGGCGTGGACTTTTTCAACCAAACGTTCCGCCGCGTCATGCCGCCCTTCATCGCACTGACCTTCACGGACGAACGCCTCCCCTTCTTCGCGCGGCTCACCTCTCCAAGCACGAACGCCGCACTCTTCCACCAGTCAACGCTGAAAGACCTCTTCGCCAGCGGCCTCTCACTGACAGCAGGCCTCCGCCTGGACTATGACCGCCACAGCCTGCGTCTCGCCTCGCCAGCCACAGACTACAACTATAACTTCCACCTCGACATGCCCGACTACGGCCTGCTCATCGACGCCCCCTTCTCTGCCGATGCCGCCTTCAGCGGCCGCAGCCACATGGATACGTGGAAGCTCCTGCCCAAAGTGGCGCTAAGCTACAACCTTCCCGACGAACTCGGCATGGTCTATGGCAGCGTCAGCCGCGGCTACCGTGCAGGCGGCTACAACATGGAGAACTACAGCGACCTCTCGCAGAACCTGCTCCGCCGCAACATCATGTTACAAGTGGCCGACTTCAGCGAACAGACCATCATGGGACTCCCCATCTCCGAGACGTCGAAGCAGGCTGCCGTGGGCGGCATGTCGGCCATGATACACGCCAATATGCCGCAGCCCGTGAACGTGGAGCAGCTCGCCTACGAGCCGGAAACCTCCTGGAGCCACGAAATCGGAGCGCACCTTAACCTCCTCTCACACAAGCTCCTGGCCGACGCCGCACTCTTCATGACACGGACGCACGACCTGCAGGTGTCGCGTTTCTCACCCAGCGGCATGGGCCGCGAGGTGGTGAACGCAGGCGAAAGCCGCACCTTCGGTGCAGAGCTGAGCCTCCGCCATCAGCAGGCCTGGGGCGGCAGCACACCCGCCACGACACTTGACCTCCTGCTCTGCTACGGCTTTGCACACAGCACCTTTACGCGCTACGACGCAGGTACCGTGGGCGGTGTGGCAAACGACTACAAGGGAAACTACGTTCCCTTCGCTCCCCGCCATACGCTGGCCCTCTCTGCAGACTTGCGGCACAAGCTGTCGCAGACGGGTTTCCTGCGCGCGTTCTTCGGTGGCCTGAGCCTCACGGGCGAAGGCTGCATCTACTGGGACGAGGCAAACACCATGAAGCGCCCCTTCGCTGCACGCCTCTCCGCCCGCCTCGGAGCAGAGCTTGGAGGAAAAGCCACGCTGACGCTCTGGGGCCGCAACCTGACGGCAAATCGCTACGAGAGCTTTTCGTTCCTCTCCATGTCACGGCGCTACGCGCAGTGGGGCGACCCGCTGCACTTCGCCCTTGAGCTTGACCTCCGGCTTTAGTGGTTTTTTAGAATATACCTTTAGAAGAAACGGCCGACATAGACGACCTGCAGGGCGAGTTCCGCACGGGACTTGCCCTCTATTTTGTCCGCCCCTGTGCCCGTGGCGTCGCAGTTGAAGAAATGGCGCAGGCCGCAACGTGCCGAGAGCATCAGGGAAGGCGAGGCGTGCCACGTGCCGAGTGCCGACAGGCGGTAGCCGTGATAGTAGAACGCGGACGTGCTGAAGGCATGGCGCAGCTGCGGCTCGTAGGCATAGACGGCAGCCTCGTAGTTGTCCGTAAAGAAAAGCGCGGCAAAGCCCTTCAGCTCCCATTCCGCCCTCGGGCGCCACGTGGTGCGCAGGGCTGCAAGCCAGCCGTAGCTGTCTGCCGCCGTCTGCCTGCCGGAAAGCGTCGCGTCCAAGGTGGCATGAAGGTCCCACGTGGCGTATGTCCAATCCGCTTGCAGGCGCAAGCGGTGGCGGTACGCGTAGTCCATGATGTCCGTCCCGCTGACGTCCCGCTGCCGCGTCTTCATCTTGTACCGCAGCAGCAGGCGGAATGCGTCGGAAACATTGGCAACGGCTTCGCCCATCATCTCCATGCCACGTGAGGCACGGCGCGCGTAGTAGGTGGCCTCGGGGAAGAGAAACAGGTCGGCATAGCCGCGCAGGGCAAGTCGCCGCCAGCCGCTGTAGCGCGCACCAATCATGACCCCATGCTCGTTGGCCACGCGCGAAGCCACCTGGAAGGCGCGTCCCTGCGGAGCCACAAAGCGGGGAGAGATGTTGCGATGCTGCAAGGTGAAGGCGAGCTCATCCGTAGGCAGGAACTGCAAGGTGCCTGTCAGGGCGAGGTGGCACATGCGGTCTGCCGCCGCCTCCCCAGCCCATGTCCAGTGCCGCCAGTGCGCAAGGTTCCAGTGCAGGGAGAGCGCGGCAACGTCGCGTCCGTGGAGATAGTATTTATTGTACGCGCGAGGCTCCGGTGACAGCGTGTTCCCATACCTTCCGTAGAACATTCCCGCACCCACGTCCCATCCGTCACCGCCCGTCTCCACGTGCGCGCCGCCAAGCGTGAACGTCGTGGCGTCCTTCCTCGAGAGCTCCACGTCCGTACGGTGGAGACCCGTGGTGAGCAGCGAGCGCACGGTGTCACCGTCCAAGCGCGCATCCAGCGTACGGTGGGAGGCAAAGGCCGTCAGGCGCCACGTTCCCAGGCGGTAGCGCAAGGCACCGCCGCGCAGGAAGTTGTTCTCCTCGGCTGACGTATGGGGCGCAAACACCTGCCCCGTCCTGCGCGGCGCGTCAAGCAGGCTGCTTGTCGATGTCATGAAGCTGTGGCCCAGAGTCAGGCCTTGTCCCCACTGCGCACGGTAGTCCCCCAGGAGGACGTCGGCCTTTCCGTCCGGTGTGCGGAGCCACGCATAGGCAGAGGTATGGTCAAAGGGTATGTTGCCGCGCGCGGCAAAAGGTTCGCCCGCATCCTGTTGCAGCGTGATGCCATACTTCACGTTCTGCCGCCATCGGTAGCGATAGCGCACCACGCCGCCAACGGGCTGTCCAAGGAATACGGCGTTGTTCCCTTGTATCTGTTCCCCCGCACGCAGGGCGCGGTCACCGGCACGACGGTAAAGCGGCACGTCAGCGCGGCCTTCCACTTCGCTGCGTCCGCCAAGGAGCATGTCGCGAAGGCGGGGCTTCTCATGCGGTGCGGGGCCGGCAAAGAGGAAGAGGGCGAGATAGCGGCGCAGCTCGAAGTCGAGGCCGTTCACGAAGAGCAGTTCACCGATTGACCCGAAGGAACCGGCATGCGCGCGGCGGCTGAGAATGGAATCTGCGGCCGCAGGGGGAAGGAAGGGCAGGCGCAGCAAGTCTTCACGCGTGACGGTATTCAGGTTCATGGGGTTTTCGGCCAGTTCCTCCAGCTGCCAGTAGAGCGCATCGTTCTCCGCATCGTCCTCCTCGCGCCCGAAATACTCCTGCGCAAAGGTGTCCCAATCCATGCGCGCAGGGCTCTGCGCCCAAAGCCCCTGCACGCCAAGGAGCATGAGGAGAATAAAAAAGCTTGCCACCCTCAGACGAGAGGAGAGGCAAGCGATGCCGTATTTGAACGCAGGGTTCAACCGAGGTACTTGGTTAGGATTTTGATGTTATCGCACTCGCGAAGACGGCGCAGGGCGCGTTCCTTGATCTGGCGGACGCGCTCACGCGTAAGGTTCAGCGTGTTTGCCACTTCCTCTGCCGTCATTTCGTTGCGGCCGATGCCGAAGAGCATCTTCAGCACGAGGCGCTCGCGTTCGGACAGCGTCTGGAGGGCAGCGTCAAGGTCGCTGCTGAGCGACTCCTTTTCCATCTGGTTGTCCGTGCCGGGTGCGTTCTCGTCCGTCATGATGTCAATCAGGGAGTTGGAGTCGTCGTCCTGGAACGGTGCATCCACAGACACCTTCTTGCCGTTCGTGCCCAGGGCGTCCTGCACCTTCTGCACGTCCGTGTCGAGAAGCTCGGCAAGCTCCTGCACGCTGGGACGGCGTTCGTTCTTCTGCTCGAAGCTCACGATGGCTTTCGTCAGCTTGCTCTGGAAACCCACCTGGTTCAGCGGCATGCGGACGATGCGGCTCTGCTCCGAGATGGCTTGCAGGATGCTCTGGCGGATCCACCACACGGCGTAGCTGATAAACTTGAAGCCACGCGTCTCGTCGAACTTCTGGGCCGCACGGATGAGGCCGAGGTTACCCTCGTCAATAAGGTCGTTCAGGGCAAGGCCCTGGTTCTGGTATTGCTTGGCCACGCTGACGACGAAGCGCAGGTTGGCGCGCGTCAGCTTTTCCAGCGCCTCGCGGTCGCCGTGATGGATGCGCTGGGCAAGCTCCACCTCTTCGTCGGTGGAGATGAGTTCTTCACGTCCGATTTCCACGAGGTACTTGTCCAGTGCCGCGCTCTGACGGTTCGTGATACTCTTGTTGATTTTCAGTTGTCTCATATCTTGTTGTCTTTCTTTCCTGCTTGTTGGCGCAGGGCTTACGCCATGTTTTCAGACCTATGCCCCGAATTTGGGAGTGCAAAAGTACAGACAAGAAAATTAACTCGCCACTTTTTGTGCAAAAAAATAAATCTGATAATGTTTTTGCAGGTTTCCAATTAGAAAAAATATTTTCCTAACCGGGAAAGTTCACAGGAACCCGTAAAGGCAGGCACCCCGAATCATCATGTTCCTGAATGTCGGAGTCGCGATGGCATTATCTGGCGCACAAGCTAAAACTCAAGTGCGGAGAAACGAGAGGACTTACATATTCCTACACGTTTTACACAAACCCAAAGTGCTCGACCTTGGTCGCTTCGTTCTGCGAAGAACGCTCTTATTGGTTGTTAAGGTACATAAGATTCTTCATGCTGCCAAAGATTTCTATGTGCTTTGGCGTCATTATTAATTCTCCTTTCTCTTTTTCGACTAATACTTCGACTAAATTGCAGTGTGAATTCGACTAAGCCCAACAAGAGCAACAACCTCTCAAAAGCCCTTAAATAGCGACATTCAGCTTCAATGGAGTCTGTGCTTCGACTAAAAGTTCGACTAAACTTCGACTAAACTTCGACCAAAACCCTTTTCTTTTTCTCACTCAGTTGTATGATTCCATTCTTTTTCAATGCAGACAGCATATTGCCTATCTTTCTAATCTTCTGCTCATACGTGAGTACATCAGACAACTTGGATTGCAGCAGTGTATTCAGTTCTGCTCTTGTAGCTCCACCGAACGAGCGCAGATACAGAACTATCATGTCCTTGAAGTGGAGATCATTGAAACTCTTGTTGCGAATGTACTCCATCTTCAGTTCTTTGTCATCGACTGTTTTTGCTGTATATGCGGACAGGAACTACTTTGAATAGCGTCCTTCTACAAGATGCAATCTGCGCAAACGAGTTGTTATTCTCTTTATCTATCGTTATTTTTTCAAGTTCTATCATTCATTATTTTCATCCATCACCTTACGCAGTTCCTCCTCCGTAGGCAATACCTTCCTGACATCTTCGGCAGTCTTATAAGTAGCTACGCCCATTGGATTCTCATATCCCTGTATCAAAAATTCCACAAAACTCTTGTCCGCTTGTTTACAAAGTATAATGCCGACACTCGGGTTCTCGAACGGCTTCTTTATTTCAGCATCTAATATGCGAAGATAGGCACTCAACTGTCCAAGATATGCAGGCTTGAAATCACCACGCTTTAGTTCCACGACCACCAACGCAGCCAATTCACGGTTATAGAACAACAAGTCAGGATAACTATGATGCCCGTATTTTTCCAGGTGATACTGATTGCCTACAAACGTAAAGTCCCTGCCAAAGGTCATGATGAAATTCTTGACATTCTGAATAATAGCCTGTTCCACCTCACGCTCATCAATATCGGCCTCGTCCCGTGCGCCAATCTCCTCCACATTGATGAAGTCCAGCAAATACTCGTCCTTGAACATCTCAATGGCTCTAATAGCACTTCTCGCAGCAGGAATAGTCTTTGCGAAATTGTTGGGGAGCTGCCCCTGATGGTGATACAAGTCAGCCTTCAGCATATCACGCAACTTGTATTTGTCCCATTGGTTGATGTAGGCTTGATGGATGTAGAATATCCTTTCAGCTATTGTTCTGGTTTTAGCTATAATTTCATAGTGATGTGAGAAACTGACAGAAAGGAATTCATCATAGCTTAAGTCGTTCGCCAATGGCGAACAAACCATAAGCTCCAATTCTTTGTAGTCGATACGTTCTAATTCGGCCGAATTACTATACGGCAACAAATTGTTCGCCGTCGGCGAACAATTTACAAGATTTGCCCATTGCTCATAGAAGATGCGCATCTTTCTCATATTTGCTCCAGAAAATCCTCTAAGCCCCGGTAATTCTCGTTGCAGTTGTTCACTGACTCTTTCAATAGCACCAGTTCCCCAATATCCTTCACGTGAATGCTCAGATATGTAGCGGCCAATACCGAAGTACAGCGAAAGCTGTTCTCGGTTTACATTCTTCGCCGCCCGATACTGGCTCTGCAAAATAGCCTGCTTTATTGCTGTCACCGCTGAGCGCAGTTCCTGAGGTAATGACATATCGTTATTTCTCTTGTCCATATTTTGTACGATTCTTATTATTAGAACGTAAAAATTCTCCTATTATTCTCCTGGCCGCTGAAGTCATTCTTCAGGTTCTTGCGCTCGGCTTTGCCGCTTTGCTTGCAAAGAATTCCTTCCACTCGCCACTCGACCTTGTCGCTCCATGCAAGGAGAACCCTCTTTCTCTTTCGGGTATTGCTTGATGAGATATTGCTGTAATTCTTGTTCTGTCATATCTTTGTACAAGTTATGGTAAAGTTGCAATTATAGTATAGTGAACTCATCATAGAAATCTTCTAATGGACGTATCCTCGCACGATAAGTATTGATTTTACTTTTCAAATTTGGTGTCTTGGGGAAACTGATTTCTCGTGTATTGTTAAAATGGAAAACGGCATAGTATGGAGAATGCTCTGGGTGAAAGCCAAAACTTTCCAAAGTCTCTTTTGACCATATATTGAAAGTCCCTTTCGATTTCAATCTGAATAAGTGGCAATCCTCTCCATTTGTATGGAGCAGTACATATTGCATTCGTTCGAAGCCATAGGTCACCAAAACAGAACCTTTTGAATCGCCAATTCTTATATAACAAAGTCCCGTTTCAAGCATCTTGGCTTTCAACTCTGGACGAGCATGATTTACCAGCACCATCACCTGTTCGGGGTCTTCGTCCATTCTTTGTTTCATTT
>JAFUXE010000002.1 GCA_017477205.1 Alloprevotella sp. | reverse complement strand
TCCCTGATGCCTGCTTCAGCGGATGCCGGAAACTGGACGAGGTTGATTGTAACGTGGCAGGCACGCTCACGTTGGGTAAGGAGTTCATCAACACAACGTCCGATTTTACCGTAAAAGTCTATACGCAGCAGAGTGCTCAGGCCTGGAACGAATACAAGCAGAACACGGGGGCAAACTTCTCCGTGGATGACAGCGCAGTGACATCGACGCCCGAACCACAGTCGCAGGTGCCCAACGGCAACTTTGCCGAATGGGAAACGCGCACCCTGCCCTCAGCGTTGGGCGGCGGAAGCTACACATCACCCTCGGGCTATTGGGACACATTCAACATCCTGGCCCCCGGTTGCGTGACGCAGGCCGAGGGCCGAACTGCAGGCTCCACGGCGGCGTTGCTTGAATCGAAGACGGTTGACATGTCTGTGGCAGGTATGCCGGGCGAGGTGGTCACCACATCGATACTGGTCACCGACCGCTACCTGTCGAAGATGAGCGGCGGGGAGTATGAACAGGGCGTTCCCTGCAAAAGCATCCCGGCACGCTACCTCACCTTCTGGTACAAATACCAACCCGTGGCTGGTGACGTGGCACAGGTGTTCATCCAGTTCAACGAAGACCTGGTGATTAAGCCAGGTGTCACCCGCACCGTGAAGTTCCGCAAGCAGATTACCGAGGCCGCAACGGACTGGAGCTTCGGCTACGTTGACCTGTCGGAACCCGAAAACGACCAAGACCTTTCCAATCTCGGATGGGGCATCCAAGCCTACTATATCGACATCACCTCGAGCACCAGCAGCATGAGTTCCAGCACTGAGGGCAACGGCGCATCGGCACCAGGCTCCAAGCTGTGGATTACCGAACTGCAATTTGCCAACGAGGTGACAGGTATTCAGGACATCTCATCTGAGGGTCCTGCCGCTTCGTCCCCCACATACGACCTCAGCGGTCGCCGCGTGGCCCAGCCCACGAAGGGCCTGTTCATCGTGAACGGCAAGAAGGTAGTGGTGAAGTGAGAATAAAGCAGAGCTCGCTCATGCTTTATCGTGCGTGAACGAGCTCGGGCTTTATATAAAGGTATTAGGAAGTGAAAATATTTACAATGCGATGCGCATGGCAGGAGTCTGGCATACAAAGAGCCGAAAAGGGCCATGCAGATCATTTGACCCAATCATGCGCATCATTGGAGCAAATCATGCGCATCATTGAATCAAATCATGCGCATCACCTGAAAAAGGGATGCAGATGACGAGATAATAAACATTCATTCCTAACTTAAAAAATCATTACGAAAAATGATTACATTAATCAAGAAGAAGGGTACAAACCCTCAGGACAAGTCCGCAATCTATTTTCCACAGTGGACGCGTATTTCAACCGTCAACGAGACACAGCTTGCCAAGCGCGTGGCCCGCGGAAGCACTTTCTCGGTGGGCGAAATCAACGGTGTGTTTAACGACTTCCCGCAGTCCATCATCGACGAGCTGCTGGACGGCAACGCTGTCAAGATTGCAGGCCTGGGAACATTCAAGTTGCGTGTGCAGGGCAAGAGCCAGACGGAAAAGAAGCTGGTGACGAGCGCCGGCGCCAAAATCAGCGTGGTCTTCGAACCCGCAGCCGAACTGACCAGCCGCCTGGACGACGAGAAGGAGTTCCGCTTCGTGGAGGTTCCCACCACGGAGGGCCAGCAGGATGCCGACGAAGGCGGTGACACGCCGGACGGCGGAGGCTCCGCGCCTGCCGCCCCGGGCGGAGGTGACAACGGCGGAGGCAACTCCGGCGGAAGCGGTTCCGGCGACGGCGGCTTCGACGAATAAGGAGACGCGGAAACACGGGCGGAAGCATTGCAGCGGTGCAGTGCTTCCGCTTTTTTTGTCCTTACCCTCCGCAATAGCTGCAGGAGGCAACCTCCAAGCCCTCTTCCAAGATAAGACGGGGAGTTCAAGGGGTGCGTGCGCTACACGCAAATCGTCTGCCCCTCGGCGGCGAGGAGCGTGGCGGGGAATACGGCCTGGGCTTCGCGGAGGAAGGCGCCGTCGTCATCGTAGCGGCGGGAGAAGTGGCCAAGGAGGAGGCGCCCCACCCCGGCCTCGCGGGCCACGAGGGCGGCCTGGCGGGCGGTGGAGTGCATGTGCTGCCGGGCCTTGTCCGCACGGTCCTCGCAGTAGGTGGCCTCGTGGTAGAGCAGCGTGACGTCGCGGAGGCGCCCGGCAAGGCCCGGCATCGGAGCCGTGTCGGAACAGTAGGCGTAGCTGCGCGGGGGCTCTGCGGGGCGCGTCAGGCGGCGCCAGGGAACCCGCTCGCCGCCGGGAGTCTCCCAGTCGGCGCCCTGCTTGATGGCGTTTATGGCGAAGCGGGGGATGCGGTAGAAGTCGATCATGTCGCGGCGGATGTGCGGCAGCGTGGGCTTCTCGCGGAAGAGGAAGCCGCAGCAGGGCACGCGGTGGTTCAGGGGCAGCGTGCTGACCTGGAGGCTGCGGTCGTCGTAGATGACGGCGGCCTGCGTGGGGTCGATGGCGTGGAAGTGGACGCCGTAAGTGAAGGCGTGGCCGTAGTATTCCATCTGCGGCCGCAGGATGCGCTCAAGGTCGGCATGGGCATAGACGTGGAGCGGCGCCGTGCGGTCAAGCAGGGCGAAGGTGGAGAGCATGCCCAGGAGGCCGAAGCAGTGGTCGCCGTGGAGGTGGGAGATGAATACGGCCTGGAGTTTCTGGAAGTTGATGTGCATGCGGCGCAGCTGCAGCTGCGTGCCCTCGCCGCAGTCCACCATGAAGAGTTTTTCCCGCACGTTGACAACCTGCGAGGAGGGCACGTGGTGCGTCGTGGGCAGGGCGCATCCGCATCCCAGAATGCTGACTTCGAATTTTTCCATAGATATATCGCTTCCGAGGCGGCAAAGTTACGAAATAAATCCTTATCTTCGCCGCCGCAGAAGGAACAAACAACCAACAAAAACACACTCACACAGATGCATACGTTACGGAAATCATTGCTCCCGGCACTGGGCGCACTGTGCCTCAGCGCATCGGCACAGACTTTTCAGGACAGCGGCAGCGAGGCCTGGTGGCTGAACCCGCAGGTGAACCGCGTGAACGTCGAGGCTCCGCGCTCCGACTTCTTCGCCTATGAAAGCACGGCGCTCGCCGGGCAGGGACGCAAGGAGGCCAGCCGGCGCTTCCTGAACCTGCGGGGCCTGTGGAAGTTCTGCTTCGTGAAGGACCACGACCAGCGCCCCGTCGGCTTCGAGAAGCCGGAGTTCGACGACTCCGCATGGGAATACTTCCCCGTGCCCGGCCTCTTCGAGCTGAACGGCCACGGCGACCCCATCTACAAGAACATTGGCTATGCCTGGGCCACGCAGTTTGAAAGCCGCCCGCCCTACGTCGAGGAAAAGAACAACTACACGGGCTCCTACCGCAAGCTCGTAAACATACCCGCCGCCTGGAAGGGAGAGAACATCTACCTGCACGTGGGCAGCGCGACGAGCAACCTGGCCGTATGGGTGGACGGCAAGTTCGTCGGCTACAGCGAGGACAGCAAGGTGGCCGCCGAGTTTGACCTGACCCGATACGTCCGCCCGGGACAGAAAGCCCTCATCGCCATGCAGGTGATGCGCTGGTGCGACGGCTCGTATCTGGAGGACCAGGACTTCTGGCGCTTCACGGGCATCGCCCGCGAGGTGTACCTCTATGCCCGCCCCAAGGCGCACATCGCCGACCTGCGCATCACGGCCTCGCTCACGGGCAGCGACCTTGCGCAGGGCGACCTGAGCGTGAAGGTCAGCACCGAGGCCGCCAAGGGCTGCCGCCTGCGGCTGGCCCTGCTGGATTCCAAGGCAGGCACGCAGGACGTCCCCGTGGCAGCAAAGGGCGAGACGCAGCTCCGCATGAGCGTGCCCCAGGTAAAAGCATGGACGGCAGAGACGCCGAACCTCTACACGCTGCGCCTGGAGCTGCTGGACAAGAAGGGAGGCATCATCGAAGCCACGACGCAGCGCGTGGGATTCCGCAACGTGGAAATCCGCGACGGGCAGCTGCTCGTCAACGGACAGCCCGTCCTCATCAAGGGTGCCGACCGCCACGAGCTCGACCCCGAGGGCGGCTACGTGGTCTCCCCGGAGCGCATGCGCGAGGACCTGCTGCTGATGAAGAGCCTCAACCTGAACGCCGTGCGCACAAGCCACTACCCCAACGACCCGCGCTTCTACGACCTCTGCGACGAACTGGGCCTCTACGTCACCGCCGAAGCCAACCTTGAGAGCCACGGCATGGGCTACGGCGAGCACACGCTGGCGAAGGTGCCCCTCTGGGAACAGGCGCACATCGAACGCAACCGCAATAATATATATGTGCTCAAGAACCACCCCAGCATCATCGTTTGGAGCCTGGGCAACGAGGCCGGCTACGGCCCGAACTTCGAGCGTGCCTACGACTACGTGAAGGCCTACGACCAGACGCGCCCCGTGCAGTACGAGCGCGCAGAGCTGGACGGACGGACGGACATCGCCTGCCCCATGTATGCCGACTACAACTGGGTGAAGAACTACTGCGAGAACCCCGCACGCACGAAGCCCCTCATACAATGTGAATATGCCCACGCGATGGGCAACAGCCTCGGCGGCTTCAAGGAGTACTGGGAGCTCGTCCGCAAGTACCCGAAGTACCAGGGCGGCTACATCTGGGACTTCGTGGACCAGGCCATCTATGCCCACCGCGACGAACACGGCAGGCTGGTTCCCGGGCGCGTAGAATCATGCGACGAAGAAAGCGTCCTGGCCTACGGCGGCGACTTCGGCCGCTATCCCGCCAGCGACCACAACTTCAACTGCAACGGCTTCGTGCGGGCAGACCGCGTGCCGAATCCCTCGGCCTACGAGGTGAAGTATTTCTACCAGAACATCTGGACAACGCTGACGGACACGCTGGGCGCGGAGATTGAAATCTACAACGAGAACTTCTTCCGCGACCTCTCGGACGTTTCCCTGGAATGGTCCGTCTGGGCAAACCAGTGCGAACAGGGCAGCGGCTGCGTGGAGAGCCTCGATGTGAAGCCGCAGGAACGCAAGCGGATGCGCCTTGACATCGACCTGCCGCGAATCCTGAAAGGTGCAGACGATTACTCCGACGTGACGCTGGAACTCTCTTACAAGCAGAAGGTCTCCAACGGCTACGACCTCTACGACGTGGAGGTTGCCCGCCAGCAGCTCGTCATCCAGGAATTCAAGTTCTTCAAGGCGGAAGAGTTCCGCGCAGAATACGCAAGCGACCGCTTCCAGACGCCGACGGTGAGCCAGCAGCTCGCATGTCTGACCGTGGACACCGAGGACGGCGTCACCTACACCTTCAACAGGCAGACGGGCTTCCTGGAGCACATCGACAAGAAAGACAAACCAGTGGTGTTCGAGGACACGTGCGCCGTGGACGACGAAGCGTATGAGCACGAAGACAAGGAAGACGACGGCGACGAGTGCGAGTGCTGCGAGGACTACGAAGCTGACACCCTGCTTATCGACACGCCCCGGGCAACCCTGTCCGCGCCGCAGTACTACGGCGCACAGGAATACCTGCAAGACGGCTTCGCCCTGAAGCCCCTCTTCTGGCGTCCGCCGACGGACAACGACTACGGAGCAGGCTTCCAGCGGCGCTTCAGGGCATGGAAAGACCCCGAGATGAAGCTCACGTCCTTCCGCCATGAAGAGACCGACCACCACACCCTCCTCGTCACGGCCGACTACGACATGCCCTCCGTCGGCGGCACGCTGCGGCTGGAATACGAAGTCATGCCCGAAGGCGAAGTGCTCATCACGCAACGCTTCAAGGCCGGCGCGCAGGCCCCGCACGGCGCCGACTACCTGCCGCTCTTCGGCATGCAGTTCGTGATGCCCCAGGCATACAACAGCATCAGGTACCTCGGCCGCGGACCGGGCGAGAGCTATTGCGACCGAAAGGATTCGCAGCCCCTGGGTGAATACGTGCAGGACGTCGCCGACCAGTACTTCCACTGGGTTCGCCCGCAGGAAAGCGGCAACAAGACGGACGTGCGCATCTTCAGCATCTACGCCCCGGGAGGGGGAAGCCTTCTGCTCGTCGGCACGCAGCCGCTGGAATGCCAGGCGCTGAACCTGCTGCCCGAGGACCTTGACGGCGGGCCCGTGAAGGAGGCCCACCACTACCACAGCGCCGAGCTCCAGCCGCGACCCTTCACCGTGGTGCGCGTGGCCAGCCGCGTGATGGGCCTGGGCTGCGTGGACAGCTGGGGCGCATGGCCACGGCAGGAATACATGCTGCCCTACGGCGACTACGAGCTGCAATTTCTTCTCGGCCCCTCGATGTGAACGACGGGAAACCGGGATTTCTGCACAATTATTATATATTTGCAGGCACAAAACGAGGAACTCAACCATGCAAGACTTCATACATCTCCACGTCCACACGCAATACTCCATCCTTGACGGACAGGCTTCCATCCCCAACCTGCTGCGCAAAGCCATGAACGACGGCATGCGCGGCATGGCCGTCACGGACCACGGCAACATGATGGGCATCAAGGAGTTTTTCAACGAGTCCGCCAAGCTCATCGGGGCCGCGCGCAAGGAGGTGAAGGCGCTCTCCGAAGTGCCGGAGGGAGAAACGGAGGCCGGGCGCGCCGAACGCGAGAAGAAACTCGCCGCTGCAAAGTTGCGTGCGGACTTCAAGCCCATCTTCGGATGCGAGATGTACTGCGCCCGTCGCGGCATGGCGCGCAAGGAGGAGCGTGAGGACCAGAGCGGATGGCACCTCATCGTGCTGGCGAAGAACGAGAAGGGGTACCACAACCTTATCAAGCTCGTATCGAACGCATGGGTGGATGGCTTCTACATGCGTCCACGCACTGACCACGAGCAGCTGGAGAAATACCACGAAGGGCTCATCGTCTGCTCGGCCTGCATCGCCGGCGAGATCCCCTCGAAAATCCTCAAGGGCGACTTGGAAGGTGCCGAGGAAGCCGTGCAGTGGTTCAAGCGCGTGTTTGGCGACGACTACTACCTGGAACTGCAACGCCACAAGGTCACAGACCCCGGGCAGCGAGCCAACCGCGAGACCTTCCCCCTGCAGGAGAAAGCCAACGCCGTGCTCCGCGAACTGGCGGCAAGGCATGGCGTGAAGCTCGTCTGCACGAACGACGTGCACTTCGTGGACGAGGAAAACGCGGAAGCCCACGACCGCCTCATCTGCCTCTCCACGGGAAAGGACCTGGACGACCCCACCCGCATGCTCTACACGAAGCAGGAATGGTTCAAGACGCAGGCAGAGATGAACCGCCTCTTTGCGGACGTGCCGGAAGCTCTTGCGGGAACGATGGACGTGCTGTCGAAAATAGAGACTTACAGCATCGACCACGCCCCCATCATGCCCAACTTCGACATCCCCGCCGACTTCGGCACCGAGGAGGAGTACCGCCAGCGCATCACGCACCGCGAACTCTTCGACGAGTTCACGCAGGACGAGAACGGCAACGTCATCATGAGCGAGGAGGAGGGAGAGAAGAAAATCGAGAAGCTCGGCGGCTACGACAAGCTCTATCGCATCAAGTTCGAGGCCGACTATCTGGCAAAGCTGGCCTACGAGGGAGCCGCCCACCGCTACGGCACGCCGCTGCCGAAGGACGTCGATGACCGCATACGCTTCGAGCTGCACGTCATGAAGACGATGGGTTTCCCGGGATACTTCCTCATCGTGCAGGACTACATCAACACGGCCCGCGACAAGCTGGGCGTGAGCGTTGGTCCCGGACGTGGCAGTGCCGCGGGCAGCTGCGTGGCCTACTGCCTGGGCATCACGCAGATAGACCCCATCGAATACGACCTCCTGTTTGAGCGCTTCCTCAATCCCGACCGCATAAGCCTGCCCGATATCGACGTGGACTTCGACGACGACGGACGCGGACGCGTGCTGGACTGGGTGACGAAGAAATACGGCGAGGAAAACTGCGCCCATATCATCACCTACGGCACGATGGCTACGAAGATGGCCCTGAAGGACGTGGCACGCGTGCAGAAACTGCCGCTACAGGAGAGCAACCGCCTCTGCAAGCTCATCCCCGACCGCCTGCCGGAAGGCCCCGACGGGAGGGTGCCCAAGATGAACCTGGCAAACGCCATCGCCGCCGTGCCGGAACTGAAAATGGCAGAGGCATCGCCCGACCCCGTCGTACGCGACACGTTCCGCTACGCAAAAATGCTGGAGGGAAACGTACGCAACACAGGGGTACACGCCTGCGGTTTCATCATTTGCAAGGACAAAATCAGCGACTGGGTGCCCGTCAGCACCGCCGACGACAAGGAAACGGGCGGCAAGCTGCACTGCACGCAGTACGAAGGCAAGGTCATCGAGGAAACGGGACTCATCAAGATGGACTTCCTCGGCCTCAAGAACCTCTCCATCATCAAAGAAGCCCTTGAAAACATACGCCTCAGCCTGGGCGTGGAGCTGGACATCGACGCCATCCCGACGGACGACGACGCCACCTATCGCCTCTTCTCCGACGGCAACACGATAGGCACCTTCCAGTTTGAATCCGCAGGCATGCAGAAACACCTGCGCGACCTGCAGCCCAACTGCCTCGGCGACCTCATCGCCATGAACGCGCTCTACCGCCCGGGGCCTATGCAGTACATTCCGCAGTTCATCAAGCGTAAAAAGGGCGAAGAGCCCATCACCTACGACCTGCCCTGCATGGAGCGCTACCTGAAGGACACCTACGGCATCACCGTCTATCAGGAGCAGGTCATGCTGCTGTCGCGAGAGATTGCCGACTTCACGCGCGGCGAAAGTGACACGCTGCGAAAGGCGATGGGTAAGAAGATGAAGGACAAGCTGGACCACATGTACCCCAAGTTCATCGAGGGCGGAAAGAAGAACGGACACGACCCGAAGACGCTGGAGAAGATATGGAAGGACTGGGAAGCCTTCGCCTCCTATGCCTTCAACAAGAGTCATGCCGCCTGCTACGCCTGGATTGCCTACCAGACGGGGTACCTCAAGGCCAACTATCCCGCACAGTTCATGGCCGGCACACTCAGCCGCAACCTGGCAAACATCACGGAAATCACGAAGTGCATGGACGAATGCCGCCAGATGGGCATACGCACGCTGGGACCGGACATCAACGAGAGCCTGCTGAAGTTCTCCGTGAATTCGAAGGGCGACATCCGCTTCGGACTTGGCGGCATCAAGGGCGTCGGCACCGCTGCCGTGGAACATATTCTGGCCGAGCGCGCCGCCAACGGCCCCTTCAAGGACATCTACGACGTCTTTGAACGCATCAACTTCTCCCTCTGCAACCGCAAGACGATTGAAAACATGATTCTTGCGGGTGTCTTTGACAGCCTCCTGCCGCAGCGCGTGGCCTTCTTCTCGCCCTACGCACCGGGCTCCTCGGACAGCTTCCTCGACCAGCTGATGCGCTACGGCGTGCAATACCAGACGGACAAGCAGATGGCCATGAACTCCCTCTTCGGCGACTTTGGCGCCATCGAGATATTCAAGCCCTCAGCCCCCACGGAGGTACTTCAATGGAGCGAGATGGAAACGCTCAACCGCGAGCGCGAAGTCATCGGCATCTACATCTCCGGACATCCCCTGGACCGCTACAAGGTCATCCTCCAGCGCGGATGCTCCATGAAGGCCACGGACCTGGACAACCTCGCCCCCTTCATCCGCCACGAGGTGACGCTCGGCGGCATCGTCTCGAACGTACGCGAAGGACAGACCAGGAACGGCACGCCATTCGGCATCGTGCGCATTGAGGACTACAACGGCAGCGGGGAACTGGCGCTCTTCGGCACGGCATGGGCAAAGTGGCGCGGCCACCTCATGATGGGGAACGCCGTTTATATCCACGGGCGCGTCGATGCCAGAGAGTATAGTCCTGACAGGGTGAACTTCAACATCACCAACGTGGAGTTCCTGCCGGAAATCTGTGACTCATACGTCCGCAAGCTCACCATCTCCACACGCCTTGACCTCCTGGACGAGCGCGCCGTCAGCGAACTCTGCACGCTCCTGACGGAGCAGAAGGGCGAGACGGAGGTACTCCTGCACGTGAAGGACCTTGAGGACAACATGAACGTGAACCTGCGTGCCAGAAAGATGCGCATACAGATGACCTCGCGCCTCTACGACTTCCTCGAGAACAACGAAGCCTTCAACTTCCATATCAACTAAGACAACTCCCCCCATTTTTCTCACCCCACACAAAACATCCGCATGAAGAAAACAAGCCTGAAAGACACCGGGAAACGCCTCTGCCCCACCCTGCTGCTTGCATTTGCAAGCCTCGCGGCAGCATGTGGCACGGATGTTGCTAAACACCGGAACCAAGAAGAAACCAATCAAGAAGAAACCAATATCCAACAACAAACCACTAAAAACAACAAAACAATGGAACACATCATCAACGACACCAACGCCCAGGAGATTATCTCCCAGAATCCGCTTTGCGTAATCGACTTCTCCGCCACGTGGTGCGGTCCCTGCCAGAAGATTGCCCCCGTCATCAGCGAACTTGCCGCAGAGTATGACGGCCGCATTGCTGTCTGCAAGTGCGACGTTGACGAGGCCGAGGAACTTTCCGGACGCTTCGGAGTGCGCAACATCCCCTACGTAGTATTCCTGAAGAACGGCGAAATCGTCGATAAGGTGGTAGGCGCTGCCGCCAAGTCCGTCTTCGTGGAGAAGTGCGAAGCACTGCTGACGAAGTAAATGCCCAGGTCGCTGGCAAACAGAAGAAACCTTGAACGTATGGACGAATTTCTCCAAGACGCAGCCGAGGACGCACGCACCGTCAAGGCCATGCGCGCACACCTGCCGCAGGAATTGCAAGACCGTCTTGACGACGACGCGCTCTACTACTTCCTCGATGTCCTCGTAGAATACTATGCGGACAGCGACATCCTTGATGCAGAACCCGACGCCGAGGGCTTCGTAACCGTTGACGTGGACGCCATCGCCGCCGACATTCTCGGCACGGTGCAGAAAGAGGGCTATTCCGACCTCACGGCCGAGGACCTCGCCTTTATCGTCGAAGCCCATCTGGAGGCCGAAGAGGAGGCGCAAGCCTGAGACGCTCCAAGGACGCAAAAAAATCCCGCCGCGAATGTGATGTTTCGCGGCGGGATTTTTCTATATTCTTCCTTTATCTCAGTACCTTCTTGCCGTTCACGATGCTGATGCCGTGCGTCGAGGCGGCTTTCGTGATGCGGCGTCCTTGCAGGTCGTAGGCTACTGACGACTGGCCACCGACCGTTGACACGCCGTTGATGCCCGTCGGGTCGTAGAGAACGGGCACGGAGGCCGCGTTGAAGACGGGGCAGTTCGCGGGGTCGTTCTGGTCGTAGTCACCCACAAAGGCCACCAGATGCATGTTCTTGAAGTCCGTGGGAACTGTGTTTGCGCCGTAAGTCGTGTTTCCGTACGTGCTCTGCGTCGTTTCCCCGAGGATATAGGGATAGGACTTCGTAACCTTCTCGCCCGGCACAAGGCTAATTTCCTCACCATAATAGCTCGTCAGCGTCTGGCGGAACACGTCGTTGTGAACATAATTGCGCTGGTTGCCATTGTCATAGTCTATCTGTATGCCCTCAATGCTGTCCTGCGTGATGAATACGTTCAGGGCATGCTGACCCTTGGAGGGCGTGGCAAAGGTTTCTATCGTAATCGTCACCGTGCCACGTCCCGACTCTGCGTCGAACTCATTCGTCATGTCAATCTGCAGAGGAGCATCGGAGGCCAGCATCTGGTTGGCGGCGGCAAGGCACATGTTGTAGTCGGTCGTGGGGAACACGGCCACGTCGTTGCCGCTGACGGGCGTGCGATTGAACATGACGGCAGGAGCATACGTACCTCCGTTCGAGCCGAAGAACCAAGTCCACTGGTAGTCCTCCATCGTCGTGAAGCGGTCCACGCCGAAGGCTGAGTGGTGGTTGACGATGACAAAGTCGTCCGGACTCTTCTCCAGCACTCTGTGAAGCGTCTCATGGCCGGCCGGGCAGTTTCCGCAGCCCTGCGTCGTGAAGCCCTCAACGAGAATCTTCCGCTTCACGCTCCCCGAGAGTACGCCAAGCGTGTAGCGGCTCGTGTTATCGGAAAGGTCGGCATCCGTCTTGCCCTCGGGCAGCACCGTGATGGAGAGCTCCTGCTGCCCCTCGGTGTCCAACGTGTAGGAAGACGTGGTGTAAGTGTAGGAATGGCCGGGAAGTATCTGCAGATTCTTACGCGTCACGCTGCTTTCCTCGCCTTCGCCGACACGCGTGACGATGGTCAGTTCGCGAATCGTGTCCGTGCCCATGTTATAGACGTCCCCACGGAACGTATAGGCCTTGCCTACCTTATAGACGCCGTTGGCTTCAAGGCGCTTGTTCACGAGGTCTGTCGTGGCCGGGCGCTGGTCCAGGACAAGCTGGATGTTGGCAGCCCCGATGCCGATTCCGCTGGCGTCGCGCCACTCGTCGTCCTGAATGGCCCAGAAAGTACCGTCGTTGCAATCGGTGGCACCGTCGAAGCCCAGCGGCGTGCTACGCGTAGAGGCCAGATTGAACAGGAAGCCTGCATAGAACTCGCTGCCGTCCACGACGTAGGGCTCTTCAAAGAGATAGTCCGTCCATTCGTTGCTGGCGTTTTCTATCGGAGCAGAATAGGCGGGGGCAGCTTCCAGATTGTCCGTGAGGAAGATGGAAGCTCCGCGATTCTGCAAGGCGCGGAATACGGTGCGCACGCCCAGCACACGGCAACCCTTCAGGGTTTGCGCCTTCTCTGCACTGATATACATGGCGAGGCCCTGTTCCTTCTGCGAGCCGAATTTGTATCCGGCACCGCGCGTGCCGTCAGTGTATCCCACGTACGACTGCGCCGAAGCCGTGAGTGCCAGCATCGTCATGCCGACGGAGAAAATAAAGAGAGCGTAGGAATGTCTCATACCTTTTATATTTATATTGTTTCTGTTCTATGGCATTGGCTCCGTCGCAGTTTCCGCATATCTGCGCCCGGTGCGCGGCAAAAATACGCAAAACGATTCAGAATACCGCCACATCCCCGCTCTTTTTTCGTTATTCCCCAGAAACTGCGGGAATCTGAAAGCCTCCTCGCACGATGCATCTTGCTTCTTCAGAGGGGAGGGACGTTCATGGTTCCTTGGGGCGCCTTGCCTGTCGAAGAAGGGGAACCCGTTTTAATTCCCCTCGGGCAGGCTGCAAGCGGGAACGATGTGGACGTTGCGTCCCGTCTGCGTGCGGACCTTTTTCTCCATCGTCTCAAGAAACTGGGGACCAGGCCAAAGGGCATCGCCGCCAGAGTAGCGATGGAGGACGGTGGCACCGTCGGGAGCTGAGAGGGCAAGCTCCATCGTGCGGTCGTATGCTTGGCGCGTCTGCAGGAGATAGTCGCCGCGACGCAGCAGCATGAAAGTCAGGGCAAAGGTCAGGAGGCCGATGACGGTAGAGAGGCGGGCTGCGGGAACCTCGAAATGCGCCATGAGCCGCAGCAAAAGAAGCATGCTAAAAAGCTCTATGCCGAAGAGCTGCCGCGCACCAATGACGCCAATGAAAAGGTTGAAGGCGAAACAAAGCAGGAGGGCTGTAAAAAGGACGGGCTCAGACCTCAGCATCTGCCAAGGGGAAGCCTGACGGCGTACCCAGAGGTAGAGCATGAAAGCCGCAAGCACGTAGAACGTGCGCAGGCGTACAGCCAGCAGTTGCAGGCTTCCGGAGAGGCTCGTCGTGACTTCCGATGCCCGCTGCCAGGCTCCGGGCGAAAGGCCGATGAGCACGCAACCGCCTGTGAAGCCGAGCAGCAGAAGCAGGGCATTCACCCGGCGAACCCTGCCCGTGAGTGCCATCAGGAGCCAGGCACCGCAAAGGCCAAAATTGAACGCTTCCTGCCCCCATCCTGCCACGAGGCCGAAGAGCAACAGCAGGAAGCCCCAACGAAGCTGCCCGGGAGGGCTCTCCATCAGGTGGTGAGCCAGTAGCGTGAGGCAGGCCGTCCACACGTAGCCTATCTGGCAGCATGGCGTGTAGTAAAGATAGAACGGAGACAGCGCAAGAAGCAGTGTCAGAAAGCATTGTGACGGGTCACGAAGGTTCACGCGTCCCACCTTCATGAGCAGGAAAAGTAGCAGGGCGGCCATCAGGCCCGCACAAACAGCGAATGCCGCCTGCCCCCAGAGGCCGCAGAAGCTCTGCACGAAGAAATGTGCCACAGTACGGCCGTTCACGCCCTGATAGTGGTTGATTTGCGAACGCACCACGTCACCGATGTCCTGAATCGGCTCGTCCGTCATATTGGGCGATGAGGCGGAGGCGACATAGGCATACTCTATGTCGTCGCCCACCCAGGGCGAGATGGCGGCAAAAACGCCTGTCAGCAGGCCGAAGAAAAGCAGGAACGGCAGAGCGGAAACGGTGCGCATAATACAGGTTTGACTTTAACGGTTGCTGTTTGTCGTTTCCCCATTCACGGCGTCCACAAGATAGACGGGACGGCGCTTGGCCTCGTTGTAGATGCGGGCGACGTACTCGCCGATGATGCCCAAGGCGAGAAGCTGCATGCCGCCGAGGAAAAGTATCAGCGTCACGAGTGTGGGATAGCCCTGCACGGGTTCGCCAAAGAGAAGCGTCTTCGCTACGACATAGACGAGATAGACGAAAGCGGCGAGGGACACCAGCACGCCGCAGAGCATGGAAAGGCGGAGCGGAGCAGTGGTGAAGGAGGTCAGGCCGTCCAGCGCCAGGCGCACAAGGCTGCGGTACGTGAAGTTGGAGCGTCCCATGCGACGGTCGTCGCGGTCGAAGAGTACCTCCTTCTTCCTGAAGCCTATCCAGCAGAAAAGCCCTTTCGTATAGCGCTGGGTCTCGCGCAGCGAGCGCAGTGCCAGCACGCAACGCCTGTCCAGAAGCCGGAAGTCGCCGACGTTGGGCAGGACGTCGAAACGTGCAGAACGCTGGAGGAGGGAATAATAGAGGCGCGTGAGCCATTTCCTGAGCAGGGGCTCCCGACCGCGCGTGCGGCGACGGGCATAGACATCCTGAAAGCCCTCCTCGTAGGCACTGAGGAGTTCGGGGATGACGTCCACAGGGTCCTGCAGGTCGCAATCCATGATGATTGTGGCGTCGCCATCCGCATAGTCGAAGCCTGCCAGCATGGCGCTTTCCTTACCAAAGTTGCGGGAAAGATGCAGCCAGCGCACGCGGCTGTCGGCCTCGCGCAGGCGGCGCAGGGCGTCGGCCGTGCCGTCGGTGCTGCCGTCATCGACGAAAAGCACGTCCCAGCGGTATTGCGGCAGCCCGTCCGTGATGCGGCGAAGCTCCTCGTAGAAGAGCGGAACGGACTGTTCCTCGTTGTATGCGGGTACGAGAACGGTAATTGTCTTCATCGGAATTGTCTTTTTTTGCAGCGCAAAAATAATTCTTTTTGCAGACAAAAGTTGATTTTGAAGGGACAAACTGACTTTTTTGTGGGAAATTGGCGCCGGCGCATTTGCCGTTCCGAGGAAAAAAGATACCTTTGCCGAACTTAGTCGGAAGACAACAAAAAATTCTGAGACCACAGGAATGGAAGGATATTCCCACAAAATAGACTACGCGAAGGAACTCAACGAGGCGCAGCTGGAGGCCGTGATGTATCAGGACGGCCCCTCGCTCGTCATCGCAGGCGCAGGCTCGGGCAAGACGCGCGTGCTGACATACAAGATAGCCTATCTCCTGGAGCAGGGAGTGGCTCCCTGGAACATCCTTGCACTGACATTCACGAACAAGGCGGCACGCGAGATGACCGTCCGCATAGGGCGCCTCGTGGGCGAAGAGCTCACGCACGACCTCTGGGCAGGAACGTTCCACAGCATCTTCGCACGCCTGCTGCGCCGCGAAGCCGAACGCATAGGCTTCACACCAAATTTCACGATATACGACACGGCGGACTCGCGGCAGCTCGTGAAGGCGATTGTCAAGGAGATGCACTTGGACGAGAAAAAATACAAGGCGCCGATGCTCTGCGGACGCATCAGCGACGCGAAGAACCGCCTCATCCTCCCCGACGACTACCTGGCAAGCCGCGAAATGCACGAACGCGACGAGAAGGACGAGGTGCCCCTGCTCGGGAAGATATACGAGACCTACGCCCAGCGTTGCCATCAGGCCAACGCGCTGGACTTCGACGACCTCCTGCTGCAGACGTATCTGCTCCTGAAGCACAACGAGGACGTCCGCGACAAGTACCGCCGCCGCTTCCCCTATATCCTCGTGGACGAGTACCAGGACACGAACTATGCGCAATACCGCATCATCAGCCTCCTTACCCAACCCGACTCGCGCCTCTGCGTAGTCGGCGACGATGCACAGAGCATCTACGCCTTTCGCGGAGCGGACATCGGCAACATCCTGAGCTTTTCGCAGCAGTACCCCACCATGCGCCTGATCAAGCTGGAGCGCAACTACCGTTCGACGAAGAACATCGTGAACGCAGCAAACTCCATCATCGCACACAACCAGGGACGCATTCCGAAAAACGTTTACAGCGAGGAGCCCACGGGCGAGCGCTTGCAGCTGATGGAGACCGCCAGCGACCGCGACGAAAGCGCAAAGGTGGCGCGAGAGGTGAACCGCCTGCATCGAAAGGCGGGCATAGGCTACGACGACATCGCCGTCCTCTTCCGCACGAATGCCCAGAGCCGCTCCTTCGAGGACGCTTTCCGCACGGTCGGCATCCCCTATCGCGTCTATGGGAACCTCTCCTTCTACCAGCGCAAGGAAATCAAGGATGTCATCGCATATCTCCGCCTGACGGTGAACCCGCTGGACGAAGAAGCACTCCTGCGCATCATAAACTATCCGGCACGAGGCATCGGGCAAACAACGGTTGGGAAGCTGCAAATGGCAGCCGCGCAACATGTCCAGCCGCTCTGGAACATCCTCTGCAACCCGCAGGCCTACGGCGTCGTCGTGAACCGCGGGACGGCAGAAAAGCTCTACGGCTTTGCGATCCTCGTGCAGTCCTTCCGCGAAAGGCAGGCCGAAACGCCCGTTTACGACATGGTGGAAGCCATCATCAAGGAGTCGGGCATCGCAGCGGACATCAACCAGGACAACTCTACCGAGAACAAGGCGCGCCAGGAAAACGTCGAGGAATTGCTCAACAGCATCCGCGACTTTGAAGAAGACCGCCTGGAGCAGCAGGGACAGGAGAAGCCCCTGCTGGCAGACTACCTTCCACAGGTGGCCCTGCTGACGGATCAGGACCAGCGCGAGGACGGCGAGCCGAAGGTTACGCTGATGACAATCCATGCAGCAAAAGGCCTCGAATACCGTGCCGTCTTCGTCACGGGACTTGAAAACGACCTCTTCCCAAATGCCAGTGCACGCTTTTTCCCAAAGGAAATGGAGGAGGAGCGTCGTCTCTTCTACGTGGCGGTGACGCGAGCCAAGGAGTACTGCTACCTCACGTACGCGAAGACACGCTACCGCTTCGGCTCGCTGGAATACGGCGAAAAGAGCCGCTTCGTGGACGAGATTGACGCACAATACATCGTGACGACAAGGGAGGCTGCCGAGGGGGAATCTGCCTTCACGCGCCCTCGCCGCTCCTTCTTCTCCTCGCAGGAGCGAAGGGACAGCATCGCGGGAGCCTCTGCTGCCACGCCCGTGCGCCGCAGCTTCCCCACCCCGTCGGCAACTGCCGCCCAGCGTACGACGGCGGCTTCGCAGCGCCCCGCATCCGCCTCGCAGCGCCCCGCAGGGAAATTCCGCCGCTACCATGAGGACGTGCCCCCAGCCACGGCGCCCGTCGCCAGGCAGCATGACCTGGACACGGGGAACCTCATCCTGCACGAAAGGTTCGGGCGCGGGCGCGTGCTGAGCCTGCAAGGCGACGGGCCGAGCGCGAAGGCGGTTATAGAATTTGAGAACGTGGGCACAAAGACATTGCTCCTGAAATTTGCAAAATACGAGAAGATATGAACCAACCCCTGACAAAACCCATCTTCATTGCCGGCCCCTGCGTCATCGAAAGCGCAGAGCTGCTGGACATCGTGGCGGCGGAACTCGTCCGCATCGGACACGAGACGGGCGCAGAGCTCGTCTTCAAGGCTTCCTTTGACAAGGCAAACCGCACCTCGCTGCACTCGTTTCGCGGCCCGGGGCTTGAAAAAGGCCTGCAGATGCTGGCGGACGTGAAAGCAAAGCATGGCCTGCGCATCACGACGGACATCCATGAGAGCCATCAGGCCACGGCAGCGGCCGAGGTGGCCGACATCCTGCAGATTCCTGCCTTCCTCTGTCGCCAGACAGACCTTCTCGTGGCTGCTGCGCGCACGGGAAAGACGGTCAACGTGAAGAAGGCGCAGTTCCTGTCGGGGGCGGACATGCGCTACCCTGTAGAGAAATGCCGCGAGGCAGGAGCCAGGGAAGTGTGGCTCAGCGAGCGCGGCAACGTATTCGGCTACAACAACCTCGTGGTGGACTTCCGCAACATCCCTGACATGCTGCCGCTGGCGGACCGCGTCGTGATGGACTGCACCCATAGCGTGCAGCGGCCAGGTGCCGCAGGCGGAAAGACAGGGGGCGACAGGCGCTTCGTGCCCGCAATGGCGCAGGCCGCGAAAGCCTTCGGCGCTACGGGCTTCTTCTTCGAAACGCACCCCGACCCTGAACAGGCCCTCAGCGACGGCCCCAACATGCTTTATCTCAACGAGCTGGAGGGAGTCATCAAAAGCCTGCTCTGAAAAAAGCCGAAGACAAGGGAGAAAACCATTTTCCATACGCAAACGAAACACACAACAACGACAAGATACCTTCCCATGAGTAAATGGACAGAGACGGGCATACAATGCCTGCGAGACGAAGCCGCCGCCATCGAGGCGCTCATTCCCCGCGTGGGAGAAGACTTCGACAAGGCGGTAGAAATCATCCTTCAATGCAAGGGAAAACTCATCGTCACGGGAGTGGGGAAAAGCGGACACATCGGGGCGAAGATTGCAGCCACGATGTCGTCAACGGGAACGCCGAGCTTCTTCGTGAACCCCCTGGACGTTTTCCACGGCGACCTGGGCGTCATCACGACGGAGGACGTCGTGCTGGCCATTTCCAACAGCGGCGAGACGGACGAGCTCCTGCGCTTTCTGCCCTACCTGCTTTCGCAGGAGATTCCCGTCGTGGCCATGACGGGAAACCCGCAGTCGCGACTGGCGAGGAACGCCGCAGCACACCTTGACGCAGGCGTCATACGTGAAGCATGTCCCCTGGGGCTGGCCCCTACGTCCTCCACGACGGCCTCGCTGGCCCTTGGCGACGCGCTGGCGTGCGCCCTGATGGAGGCGCGCGGCTTCCAGGCCTCGGACTTTGCCCACTTCCATCCAGGCGGCTCGCTGGGCAAACGGCTGCTCACAACGGCGCAGGACGTGATGCATCGCGACGAGCTGCCCGTCATCACGCCTGACATGCCGCTCGGAGAGGCCGTCATCCACATGAGCCGCGGCCGGCTGGGACTTTGCGTCGCCGTTGACAGCGGGGAGCGCGTGGAGGGCATCGTCACTGACGGCGACGTGCGGCGCGCCATAGAGACTTCCCAGGACAACTTCTTCCAGAAAACCGTTCGCGACATCATGTCGAAGAAACCCAAGTGCGTACGGCCGGAAACGAAAATCGCCAAAATCGAAAGCATCCTCAACGAAAACAAAATCCACTGCGTCCTCGTGGTGGACGGCGATGGGCGCCTCCTGGGCATCGTGGACTCCTTCCGCACGAACCTCTAAAGGAGAAGGGAGGCGCCTCCCCCCTGACAGAAAAAAGAAACAGTCCGAGGAAAACGGAAAAAACCTTGATGAAAATGAAGTCTTCCTGCTTCTCAAAATGCCTGCTGGCCCTCCTGCTGGTCTGCCTCAGCGGAGCGGCGTGGGCACAGGTGCGCTCTGATTCCGTCATCGCAGGCTATCTGCGGGATACGTACGGCGTGAGGTTTTCAGACAACAACCGCATCGTCTTCTTCAAGAACGGACAGGAAAAGTTCGACGACCTCTTTGCCGCCGTCCGGCAGGCAAGGAAAAGCGTCCACCTGGAATACTTCAACTTCCGCAACGACAGCATCTCGCGCCTCCTCTTCAACCTGCTGGAGGAACGCGCCGCAGAGGGCGTGGAGGTGCGTGCCGTCTTTGACGGATTCGGCAACTCGTCGAACAACCGCCCCCTGAAAAGGAAGCACCTGGACTCGCTGCGCGCACGAGGGATAGATATTGTGGAGTTCGACCCGCTGCGCTTCCCCTACCTGAACCACGCCCTCCATCGGGACCATCGCAAAATCGTCGTCATCGACGGCCTCGTGGCCTACACGGGCGGCATGAACGTGGCGGACTACTACATCGAGGGCAAGGAGGAGTTCGGGGAATGGCGCGACATTCATGCGCGCGTTGAAGGCGACGCCGTGGATGAGCTGCAGAGGATATTCATCGCCTTCTGGAACCGCGTGACCCGCAAGGACTTGCACGGTGCCGAGTACTATTCCGGCGGGCGCGATGCGAGGAAGAGCTTTAAGGGCCTGAGGCAGGATGCCTGCGGCAGTGCGGGCAGGAAGCGCATCGGCGTCGTTGACAGGGGGCCGGAGTCGCCGCGACGCATCATCCACGACACTTTCGTGCATGCCATTGACAGCGCGGAGGAGGACATCGAGATCATCAATCCCTACCTGACGCTGTGCCCGCATATCCGCAAGGCCCTGAAGCGGGCCGCGAAGCGCGGCGTGGACGTGCGCGTGATGATTTCCTCGAAGAGCGACATCCCCATCACGCCGCGCATCGTGGAGCACAATGCCCACCGCCTGATGAAGGCGGGGGCGCGGGTTTTCGTCTTTGAGGGCGGCTTCCACCACAGCAAGGTCATGATGGTGGACCATCGCTACGCCTTCGTGGGCTCGGCCAACCTGAACAGCCGAAGCCTGAGCTTCGACTACGAATGCAACCTCCTCGTGGCGGACGAGTGTGCAACGCGGGAGCTGGAGGAAATCTTCGAGGCCGACCGCCAGGACCGCTGCTGGGAGCTGACGCCTGAAACGTGGAAGCAGAAGCTCTCCCCTGGGCGACGCTTCGGAGCATGGTTCTGGCAGTTCCTGACGCCTTTTGTGTGAAAAATTAAAAATGAAGAAGGCGATATGAAAACGAAGAATGAAGAATTGAGAATTAATAATTAGCGAACGAACTGAAACCTCACAAAAAGAACAAGAGAATAGAATGAAACACTACAGCATTGGCGCATTTTTCAGCATCTGCCTGCTGGTCGTGGCCATGGCGGGGGCATTCGAAGGGCCGTTCGAGCTGCTTCTGTGCGCCGCATTTTGCTTTCTGGGCGTTTCCTTTGGCCTCCTGCTGACCGCCTGGCGGCGCGGCGGCCTGAAGGAGACGGCCCGCCGCCTGCTCCACGAGCTTTATTTCCCTGCCCTGCGCTGGAGCTTTTTCTTCGTGGTGCTTCACGAAGTGTTTGCCTGGCTGGGGCTTACGCCTGAGCACTGGAGCTTCAAGGATTCGCTGCAGAGCCTGTGGGATGCCGTCTTCATGATGTCGGGCCACGACGTCGTGCTGACGGGTTCGATGGGCTTCCTGCGTGCGCTCGTGTTCGGCAGCGTCATCAGCGTCTGCACGGAGAAGGCCATTCAGGGCACGCATCCTGCGGCCGGGGTGCAGCGGGTGCGCATTGCCACGACCGTTGTCCTGTTTACAGCCGCACTGCTGACGTGGATTCCGGGCCTTGAGCTCCGCGGGCTGGGGCTGGGGCTTCCTATGTCCTGCTTCATCGCCGGCGGCGCGCTGACGTCCGTTTTCCTCCCAGTCGGGGCCGCGGCTTTCACGGCGCAGGAGGATGCCGCTGCGTCCCTCTGGCTGCGCCGTGCCTTCGTCGTGCTGGCCTTCAGTCCGCTGACCTTCGCCCTCCTTGCGAGGACGGGGCTGCCGCAGGGCGGCTCGGGCTTCGTCCCCTACTCCCTTTGCGGCATCGCCCTGCCCCTTGTCTGGCTGGAGGGCTACCGATGGCTGGAGAGGCGTTACGGCTTCACGCTGTCCTATCGGCACTTGCTGCGCTACGATACGATGAAGCGCGGAGCCCGCAGGGCGTGGAGGGGTCTCTGCGTCGCTGCAAAGGCCACGTGGAGGGGGACGAGAAAAGCCCTCGCGGCCTGCTGTCGTGCCTTGCGTGCAGCGACCTTGGCCGTGGGGCGTGGTGTGAAGCGGTTCGTGCAGGGGCTGAGGGACATCGTCAGTGCCAGCAGCCCCGACGAGGAGTGACCTTCCTGCCTACCTTCCCCGCTGGTAGGTAATCTCGTAGAAACAGGGGTATATCCCGTTCAGGGCGTAGGTGTGTCCTTCCGTACTGGGTACGATGAGACGCACCTTTGCTATGTCCTCCGTGGGGGAGTCCCAGCGCCCGAGCCTGATGAAGGTGAGGGGCATCGTCCAGGCGTTCGGCACGGACTGACTCCTTGCCCAGGCCATCATCGTCCCGCTGAGGAAGGAGGCGTTGAATGTTCCCAGGTAGTTTGTCACGGTCATGACGTCAGGGGTCGTCACGTAGAGCGGTATTGCGTTCGTGACCTCGATGGAGTCCGTGGCGATGTTGAAGCACGTGTAGCGGCAGATGACGCTTGCCGTCTCGCCGCTGTGGAGCTTTTCGCCCGTTCCCTTGTCCACGATCTGCATATAGACGCCGCTTCCGGCGAAGAGGACGAACTCGTTCTTCGTGACGTCCGTCGTCGAGTCGTTCGCGTAGAATTCCTTCTCGGAGATGACCTTGTAGGGTCCGGGGACGTTGAGGAGATATTCCTCTCCCTCAGCGTCCTTTTCCTGCACGCCTGTCTTCAGGAAGCTCATGATCTGCTTCTTCTCGCGCTCGCGGGACTTGGCGTAGGAGTCCTCTTCCTCGCAGCTCTGCAGGCAGGCGCCCAGGGCGAGGCATAGGAGGAGGATTTTGCTGAAAGGCTGCCTCATGCTTCGTCGGATTGCGGGATGATGAGCTTGTAGCCCTTTCCGTGGATGTTGATGATCTGTACGTCGGGGTCCTCCTTGAGGTGCTTCCTGAGCTTCGTGATATAGACGTCCATCGAGCGTGCGTTGAAATAGTTGTCGTCAATCCATATCGTGCGGAGGGCGAAGTCGCGCTGGAGGATGTCGTTGGCGTGGGAGCAGAGCAGGCTGAGGAGCTCGCACTCCTTCGTGGTGAGCTTCACCTGCTCGTCGGCGCGTGCGAGTATCTGCGTCTGCGTGTCGAAGGTGTAGGAGCCGATGTGGTAGAGGGTCCGGTCGTGGTTTTTCTTCTTCGTGACGCGTCGCAGGATGGCCTCGATGCGCAGCGTGAGCTCCTCCATCGAGAAGGGCTTCGTGAGGTAGTCGTCGGCCCCGAGCTTGAATCCTTCCAGGATGTCCTCCTTGAGGTTCTTGGCAGTGAGGAAGATGATGGGGATTTCCTCGTTGTGCTGGCGTATGTCGCGGGCGAGCGTGAAGCCGTCCTTCCGGGGCATCATGACGTCGAGCACGCAGAGGTCGAATTTTTCCGTGAGGAATGCGCGGAAGCCTTCTTCGCCGTCGGGGCAGAGAAGCGTGTCGTAGCCCTTGGCCTGGAGGTATTCGCGGAGCAGCATGCCGAGGTTCTCGTCGTCCTCGCAAAGGAGGATTTTCTTGTTTTCGTCCATGATTTATATTGTTTTGGTTTTTGGTTTATTGGTTTATTGGTTTATTGGTTTTTTGGTTTATTGGTTTATTGGTTTTTTGGTTTATTGGTTTTTTGGTTTATTGGTTTTTAAGTTTATTGGTTTTTAAGTTTTACAGCGGCTTGTCACTCATCACTCACCGTCGGGAGCGTGACGACGAAGCGCGTGCCCTCGGCGCCTGCACTTTCGGCGTGGATGGTGCCGTGGTGGTAGTCCACGACCTTCTTGACGTAGGCAAGGCCGAGGCCGAATCCCTTGACGTCGTGGCGGTTGCCCGTGTGCGCACGATAGAACTGGTCGAAGATTTTCTTCAGGTCGTCGCGCTTGACGCCGATGCCGTTGTCCTCCACGGTGACGACGATGCGTCCGTGGCCCTTGTCGAGGCTGCTGAGGTGGATGCGCAGCGGGCGGTCGGGGTGCTTGTATTTGACGGCGTTGTCCAGGAGGTTGAAGATGACGTTCGTCAGGTGCATCTCGTCGCCGAACACGAGGTCGTGGCCGGCGTTGAAATACGTCTCTATGGTGCCCCCGGAGCTTTCCACCTTCAGGCGGAACGTGCTGGCCACGTCGGCGAGGATGCGGTTCAGGTGGGTCTGGCGGGGGTTGAAGGCGCCGCCCTTCTTGTCGAAGAGTGACATCTGCAGCACCTTCTCCACCTGGAACCGCAGGCGCTTTGTCTCGTCCGTGATGACGCCCGTGATGCGGCGCACGCTGGCCTCGTTCTTACCCACGGCGGGGTCGGCGAGCATCTGCGCGGCAAGGCTGATGCTGGAGATGGGGGTCTTGAACTCGTGCGTCATGTTGTTGATGAAGTCGTTCTTCATCTCCGCGAGCTTCTTCTGGCGGAAGAAGGAGTAGATGGTGAACACGAACATGAACAGCAGCACCAGGGTGAAGAGCATGGCGGGGACCACGAAGCGCGCACTGCTGAACACGTAGCGCTTCATGTCGGGGAACACGACGTAGAGGATGCCCTGCTGCCGCGCGGCGTCGTTGGCGAAGAGCACCTGGCGGTACGTGCGGCCGCCCTGCCCCCCTGCGAAGTCGGGGCATACGCTGACCGTGTCGCCGACGGAGTTCGTCACGTAGTAGTGGTAGGCCAGGGTCTCGTCGTCGATGCCGTTCTCGCGCAGCGCCTGCGTGAGAAGTCCCTCGAGGCCGTCGAGGCGCTCGGCAAGGGGGCGCGTGCTGTGCTGGTAGAGGAGGGAGAACACTTCCTCCTCCAGGAGGCCCTGCTGATGGCGATAGCTGCGGTAGAGGTGCCTGCGCAGCTGCTCCGAGCCTGCCCGCGTGCCTTCTCCGTAGCCCTTGACGAAGGCCTTCGCCGCGCGCGTGCCGTGCATCTCCGCCATGCGCTGCTCGAAGGCGCTGACGGTGAGGGCGATGGAGTCCGCCTGCTGCACGGTGTCGGCCTCCTGCTGCGTCGTGCCTGCCATTTCGAGGAGCATCTGGTGGGTCTCGTTCAGCTCCAGGCTGTGCGCCGTCTGCGAGAGGGCGCGCGCCACGTTCTCGGAGAGCTGCTCCTGGCGCGTGGTGAGCACGTCCCCCAGGTAGCGGGCCTGCAGGTAGAGCAGCGTCAGGAACGAGGCGCCCATGGCAATCGTGATGAACCAGATGGTGGATTTCTTCATGACGGTGCAAAAATACGAATCCCCTCAGAATACGTTCACGCTTTCAGGTTTTTTTTCTTAATTTTAAGCACTCTTTAACACTCTTGCGCCGTTTTGTAGCGCAAAACGCACAACAAAGGGTTTCGCCTTCCGGCCTGCCGTAGAGGGTATATTTGTGACTTTTGTGATTGTGGGATACGGGCGGCCTGTCCCGCAAAGTCTCCCCGCGTCCCTGCGGGAGCTCTTTCGTTCCGGCGGGCTCTCCCCCCGATGAGCACATGTTTTTTTGCTCCTACAAAATCGCGAAAAACTTTTAAGACCTGTCTTTTTGTAAATAGGGTTGACACCTAAATCACAAAAAATGATGAAAACAGAAAGAGATTATCTACGTACCCGTATGGATCGTGTTCATTTGCGCCAAGAGGTGTATCGTCTTTATCGCGAAGAAAACCTTCCCCTT
>JAFUXE010000001.1 GCA_017477205.1 Alloprevotella sp. | reverse complement strand
TGGGTTGCAAATGGACTGACTTATAAAACGCGGGAGATGCCGTGACGGTGGCCGGAAGATGCCGTGACGGATTTATTCTATTCTCTTTGACGCGGGTTTGGCATAGGAAAGTTGCGCTATGTCATGCCGTATCTGCGTCGCTTTAGTGTCGTCTTAGCCTCGTATCAGCCTCCTCTCAGGCAGGCTACAGGCATCTCATTTGTTCGATAGTTGTCCGATAGTTCTTCGATATTTCTTCGATAGTTCTCCGATAAAAATCGAACAACTATCGGACAACTATTGGAGAACTATCGAAGAACTAAGGGGGTAGAATGCTTGCTGAATGCCCTCTGATAGCTTGCTGATCCCTGCCTGAAGGCATCTTGTCTTCTGGAACCACAGATTGCACGGAATTTTGAAACCACTACAGACACAGCTCTTGGGGACCACGGATGTCACAGATTTTGAAACCACTACAGGCACTGCTTTTTGGGACCACGGATGTCACAGATTTTGAAACCACTACAGACACTGTTCTTGGGGACCACGGATGTCACAGATTTTGGAACCACTACAGACACTGTTCTTGGGGACCACAGATTGCAGAATTTTGAAACCACTACAGACACTGTTCTTGGGGACCACGGATGTCACAGATTTTTTGGAACCACTACAGACACTGCTTCTGGAACCACGGATTTCACAGAGTTTGAAACCACTACAGACACTGCTTCTGGAACCACTGATTGCACAGAGTTTTGAAACCACTACAGACACTGCTTTTGGGGACCGCAGATTGCACAGAATTTTTGGAACCACTACAAACACTGCTTTTGGAACCACAGATTTCAGAAATCTGTGGTTCCAAAAAGCTTTTCGTGCTTGCAAAGTGCAGGGGCGTCAGTGGACCTCACTTCACCTTCTTGCGCTTTGCCTTTGATTCGTTTTGTATGGGGTTCAAGGCCGTGACTACGTAGTTGGCCGTCTGTCCCCGCAGTTCGTCGGGGATGCGGTAGAACGGCTTGGGGGTGACGGCAACGATGAACGTGGGGTCCTCTGTATTTCTTCTTACGCCGTTCGGGAAGCGATAGACAACGTAGCGCGTGGGCTGCGTGCGCCAGTCGCGGAACGAGGGTGCATCCCAAACGAGGTAGCGTCCGTCGGCACGCTGTTCCACGCGCAGCTTCTTCACCTTTCCGGGCGTCTCGCGCGTGATGAAGGGCATCGCGGGCTGGAGGGCGGGCGCCGTGTGATAGTGCTTTTTGAGTACCGTGGCAAAGTTGCCCTCGTTGCGCACGACGGCTGCACTGTACCACAGGCAGCTGCCAGCGATGCCCGAAAGCGTGCGCTGAAGGCGGAACTTCTCCGGCATCTGGTTGATGCGCGGATTCTTCAGGTCGGGGGCCTTCACGGTGCGCTCCACGTCCTGGCCTATGACGAGGGGGCGCTTGGAGGCATACTGGTTCCACCAGCGGATGAGCGTGTCGTAGTCGGCAGCCTTATGGCCTATCTCCCAGTAAATCTGCGGCACGGTGTAATCGACCCATCCGCGGTCTATCCAGTAGAGGACGTCGGCATAGAGCTGGTCGTAGTTCTGAAGGCCGTTGGTGGCAGAGCCGGGAATGTTGTCGCCCGGACGCTGGTTGTGGTAGATGCCGAAGGGCGATACGCCGAACTTCACCCAGGGCTTGATGGTGTGTATCGTCTCGTAGAGTTCCTCAATGAGAAGGTTCACGTTGTAGCGCCGCCAGTCGTCGCGGTTCGTATAGCCGTTGCCCGAACGCTGGAAGGTGGCATCGTCGGGGATGGGAACACCCGCCACGGGATAGGGGTAGAAGTAGTCGTCAATATGGATGCCGTCCACGTTGTAACGTGCCACGATGTCGCCCACAATCATGCAGATGTAGTCGCGGTTTTCCTGCAGTCCGGGGTCGAAGATGAGCAGGCCGTCGTAGCTGAAGAAGCGTTCGGGATTCTGTACGTAGGGGTGGTTTACGGCCAGTTCCGTCGTGCCCTTCGTCTTTGCGCGGTAGGGATTTATCCACGCGTGCAGCTCCATGCCGCGGCGATGGCATTCCTTCACCATCCATGCCAGGGGGTCCCAATAGGGGTCAGGCGGCGTGCCCTGCCGGCCCGTGAGGAAGCGGCTCCAGGGCTCGTAGTGGCTGTCATACATGGCGTCGGCCTCACCGCGCACCTGGAAGATGACGGTGTTGACGTGGCAGGCCTGCAGTTCGTCCAGCTGGCGCGTGAGGTTCTGCTGCATCTGGTCGCGGCTCATGCCCTGGAACTGTCCGTTTATCATCTGTATCCAGGCACCGCGAAACTCGCGCTTCGGTGGCGCGGCACATACGGAGAGCGACAGCAGGAGCAGGGCTGTCAGCAGGGATGTTTTTTTCATTAAAGAAATAGTGACAAGTGACAAGTGACAAGTGACGAGTGACAAGTGACGAGTGACTATCCTATGGTCAGCAGCACGGTGCCTTCGAGGACACTGTCGCCGGGCTTCACGCAGATGCCCGTAACCGTGCCGTCCTGCTCGGCAGCGATGTTGTTTTCCATCTTCATGGCTTCAAGGACAAGGACGGCCTCACCCTTCTTCACGGCCTGTCCCACGGCCACGTTGAGCTTCGTCACAACACCGGGCAGCGGGGCCTTGACGGGAGTGCCTGCACCTGCGCCGCCTGCCGCAGGAGCGGGTTCTGCGGGCTGGGCAGGCTCCTGTGCTGCGGCCTTGGGAGCCTCAGCGGCAGCGGGGAGCGCGGAGGGGGCGTCGGGCAGGCTTGCCTCCGTCAGCTGGCTGCCCTGCATCTCCACGTCGAAGGCGATGCCGTTCACTTCCACTTTTGCTTTCTGGCCGCTGATGCTCTGAATGGTTACGTCGTAGTCAGCGCCGTTTACTTTGTAGCGATATGTTTTCATGATTGTGTCTTTGTTTTTTTATTACTCACCACCCCAGCAAAGGCTTGAGCAGCGAGCCGCGTTCGTTCATGGATTCTGCGGGATTCGCCCAGCGGGACGCTTGGTTGCCCACGGTGATGACGCCCGATTCGTCGTCGTGCATCACGGCCGTGTCGTGTTCCAGGAGCGCAAGGCTGACGACGGCAGCATAGACGGGCATCTGTTCGGCATCTATGGCGGGAGCCTTCCCGTCCACAAGCACCTCGCTGACCTTTCCTGCCCGTTCGTCGATGCGAAGGGTCAGTTCCTTGCCGTCAACCGTATATTTATATGTCTTCATTTTAGCTTTTGGCTTTGTTGGTTGACAAGTAAACGAGTGACGAGCTGCGGCTCGTTTACTTGTTTACTTGTTTACTCCCTTACAAAGGAATGTTTCCGTGCTTCTTGGCCGGACGCGTTTCCTTCTTGTTCTGCAGCTGTGCCAAGGCACGGCAGATGCGGAAGCGCGTGTTACGCGGCTCGATGACATCGTCGATATAGCCTTCGGCAGCAGCCTTGTAGGGATTGGTGAAAAGCTCGTTGTACTCGCGCTCCTTCTCGGCAAGGAAAGCCTTGGGATCTTCCTGAAGCTTGGCTTCCTTTGCACTGAGAATGGCAACGGCACCACTGGCTCCCATGACGGCAATCTCGGCACTTGGCCATGCGTAGTTCAGGTCAGCCTTCAGCTGCTTGCAGCCCATGACGATGTGGCTGCCGCCGTAGCTCTTGCGCAGCGTGACGGTCACCTTGGGCACCGTGGCCTCACCGTAGGCAAAGAGGAGCTTTGCACCGTGGTCGATGACGGCGTTGTACTCCTGTCCCGTACCCGGCAGGAAGCCCGGTACGTCCACGAGGCTCACGATGGGGATGTTGAAAGAATCGCAGAATCGCACGAAGCGCGCAGCCTTACGGCTGGCGGCAGCATCCAGGACACCGGCATAGACGCTGGGCTGGTTGGCCACGATGCCGACGCTCTGACCGTTGAAGCGCGCAAAGCCGATGATGATGTTGCGGGCAAAGTCGCGGTGTACTTCCAGGAACTCACCGTTGTCCACCACGGCACCGATGACCTCGTACATGTCGTAGGCCTGGTTCGGATTGTCCGGGATGATGGCGTTCAGGCTGTCCTCCTTGCGGTCGATGGGGTCCGTGCAAGGCACTGCGGGCGCATGCTCCATGTTGTTCTGCGGAATGTAGGAGAGCAGCTTGCGGATGAGGCCTGCAAATTCCTCCTCGGTCTTCGCCGTGAAGTGCGCCACGCCGCTGATGCTGCTGTGTACGCGTGCTCCGCCAAGGTCCTCCTGCGTCACGTCCTCGCCCGTCACGGTCTTCACCACTTTCGGGCCTGTCAGGAACATGTAGCTGACGCCTTCCAGCATCACGACGAAGTCTGTCAATGCCGGGCTATAGACGGCACCACCGGCACAGGGACCGCAGATACCGGAGATTTGCGGAATGACACCCGAGGCCTCGATGTTGCGCTGGAAAATCTCGCCAAAGCCGGCCAGTGCACCGATGCCTTCCTGGATACGGGCACCACCGGAGTCGTTCAGGCCGATGCAGGGAGCACCCATCTTCATCGCCAGGTCCATCACCTTGCAGATTTTCTCTGCCATTGTCAGCGACAACGAGCCGCCGTTTACGGTGAAGTCCTGTGCAAAGACATAGACCAGCCTTCCGTTCACGGTGCCGCTGCCGGCAACAACGCCGTCACCGAGGAAGTGCTTCTTCTCCATGCCGAAGTCGTGGCAGCGATGCAGTTTGAACATGTCCATTTCCTCGAACGAGCCCTCGTCCAGAAGCAGGGCAATGCGTTCACGGGCAGTGGCCTTGCCCTTCTGATGCTGTTTCTCTATGGCCACCTCACCTCCGCCCAGCCGTGCCTGCTGGCGCATTTCCACGAGGCGGTTGATGCGTTTTTGTTGTTCGCTCATGAATAACGTGTTTATATATTTTGCCTGCGAAGATACGGCAAAGGCGTGGAACGGCAAAAGGCCGACGCATTTTTTTCTGGTTGTCCGCATGCAAAGGAGCGGTTTCAGGGGGACAGGACATCCACCAGAAGTGCTCCGTCGCGCTGCAAATCGTGCAGCGGAATGCGATAATCCTTCGCCTCCTGGCGATAGCGATGCCGATAGAAGTCCGAAAGCGTGGCGTCGAGAACGAGCGTGTCAGGACGGAAGAGTTCCAGCGCCTCCTCAAGCGGGCGGTTCCATCCCCGGACAAGGAACAGGTAGTCCACGTGGAGCGGTTCGGGCGTCCGCGCCTTGACGCGTCGATACAGAAGGCCGACGCGGCGGCGGTGGAATTGCAGGACGTGGGACGTGAGGACGAGGTTTTTCATCGTGGTGTCCGATACGCTGAGGAGTACGGGGGCTTCGATGTCCTCTTTCATCCAGAAAGTGCGCTTTGCATACGCCAAGGCTGAATCTGCCCGCCCGGGCTGCGTACTCCACAGATAGGATTCCGCAGGACTCTCTATGCAATGCAAGGCCGGTGCGGAGAAGTTCTGGTAGAAGACCAGCTGGGGACGGAGGCGATGCGTGCGGCGATGGCTTACTTCCGTCGCAACCGTTGCACAGGCCAAGAGGAGGATGGCGGAAAGTTTCCAGACGCTGCGGCGTGCCAGGAAGGAATAAAGTGCCAGCAGCGCAGCATACATCAGCAGAACGCCCGTGGCCGTCGGGTACCAGGTGAAGCTGGCGGCAGGCAGCGACGACACCCATTCCAGCGCGCCAAACATCCCGTGCAGCAGCGCTGCCAAGACGGCGGCAGTCACTGACCGCGCAAACGGCAGCAACAGGAAGGCAAGCGAGAAGAACAACACGGGATAGGCCAGAGGGATGGCGACGAAACTGGCAAGGAGCCCATAGACGGGGACGCGGTGAAAGGTGAAGGCCACGAGCGGGAGGGTGGCAACCGTTGCGCACACACTCACCGAGAAGATGCCATAGACAGACGACAGGAGGCGGTGCGCCCACGTTCTCCAGCGGTCGCGTCCGAAAAAGGGTATGCGCGGAAAGAGCGGGAGGAAGAGCACGATTCCACCCACGGAGAGGAAGGATAGCTGGAAGCCGATGTCGAACAGCGCCAACGGGTCGCAAAGCAGGAGTATGCATGCGGAAGAAGCGAGGTTGTTCAGGGAAAAGCCTTTTCGCCGCGCGGCAACAAAGCACTGGGCAATCGTGTACATCACGCCAGCACGGCACAGGGAAAGCGGAAACCCTGCAAGCAGGACGTAAAGCCACAGCAGGACGATACCCAAGACAGAAAAAACGACGGAGGCACGGCGATACCGACGGAAGAAATTGAGGAAAAGGAGATTGTACAGCGTGATCAGAATGCCCAGATGCAAGCCCGAAAGGGCAAGGACGTGGGAGGTACCGGTTTCTGCGAACACCTCGCGAATGTCCGCGTTGAGCAGGGTTTTGTCGCCCAGGGTGAGTGCTGAAAGCACGGCAAGGTCGCGCCCTTCGAAATAGTCGCGATACAAGCCCGCCAGCTTCGTTTGCAGACGACGCGCCCACACTTCAAGGGTCAGGTTCTGCCGTCCCGTCCTTTGCCAATGGTCTGCATAGCAGAACATGGTTCCACCGATGCCCTGTCGCCGCAGCATGGCAGCATAGTCAGGGCTTCCCGGCAGGCCGCTGTTCCGGGGAGCGGAAATGGTGCCGTGCAGCAGAAGGACGTCGCCAGGCAAGGGAGCCGCCGCGCTGTCCTGCTTCACAAGTCGCACGCGCAGTCTCCTTCCTTCCCATGTGCCTCCGTGCAACCTGACGTCCATGCTCCAAGTGCGCGCCGTTTCTCGGGACGGCGTCTGCACGCAGGCTTTCACGTTCTGGGGCGTTTCCGGCCAGTTGATACTCTCCTGAGGAAAAAGAAGGTAGCGAACGCCACCGATGCCGGCACATGCCGCAAACAGGAAGGCCGGGAACAGGATGCCGCCTGCACGCTTGTGACAGAAACGGTGCGCCACGACGGCCATCACCCACATGATGACGGCAAAGCCCGCAACGGCCGCCTTGCCCACCATGGGAAACTGCACCGGCAGCAACGAGGCACACAGGATACCCGCCACAAGCCCAAGGCACAGAAGGAGCATGGGGTGCTGCGAAAAAAGCTGGTGGAGTGTATATTTCGGAACGGTGGTCATCGTGGCGGATTGCTGCTCACACGGCAAAAGTATGATTTTCTTTCCTAACCGCCTCCGACGACGGGGACAATTCTGCTTTTCGGGAGCATCCGAAGGGAAAAAGGTCACATTTTTCGGTGTGACACTTCCCCTTCCCAACTTTTTGGCTTAACTTCGCCCCCAACAAAACAAAAAAACGCACAGCGCTATGTTCACGTACACTTTCCTCCAGCACTATTGGTGCTTCCTTGTATGCCTGTTGGCAGGCCTGCTCGTATTCCTGATGTTTGTCCAAGGCGCCAACTCGCTCATTTTCTCGCTCGGACGCAGCGAAGAGGAGCGCCAGCTCGTCATCAACTCCACCGGCCGCAAGTGGGAATACACCTTCACCACGCTCGTCACCTTCGGGGGCGCGTTCTTTGCCTCCTTCCCCCTGTTCTACAGCACGAGCTTCGGTGGTGCCTACTGGGTATGGATGCTCATCCTGGCCTCCTTCGTGCTGCAGGCCGTGGCGTATGAGTACCAGTCGAAGCCCGGCAACGTCTTCGGGAAGAACACGTATCGCTGGTTCCTCGTCATAAACGGTTTCTTCGGTCCCTTCCTCGTTGGCGCAGCGGTTGCCACCTTCTATACCGGTGCGGCCTTCGTCGTTTCCAAGGGCGCCATAGGCGGCATGGACGCAGCAGGTCCCGTCATCAGCCGCTGGGCGAATGCCTGGCACGGCCTTGATGCGCTTGCAAACCCCTGGAACTGGGTGATGGGCTTCGCGGTGTTCTTCCTCGCCCGCACGCTGGGCTTGCTTTATATTATTAATAATGTGGAGGACGAAGACCTCCGCACGCGCAGCAGCGTCCGCCTTGTGGGGACGGCAGGCCTTTTCCTGCTTTTCTTCCTGGCCTTCCTCGGGCACGTCCTGACGAAGGATGGCTTCGCGGTGGATGCCGCAGGCCTTGTCAGCCTTGAGCCGTACAAATACTTCCACAACCTCGTGGACATGTGGTACGTTGCCGTGGTATTCCTCGTCGGTGTGGTGCTGGTGCTCTACGGTATTGGGCGCACCGTCTGGAACAAGACCTACGTACGCGGCATCTGGCCGGCAGGCATCGGTACGGTGCTCACGGTCGTGGCTCTGCTCCTGCTTGCCGCGTGGAACGGCACGGCTTACTATCCCTCCACGGCCGACTTGCAGAGTTCCCTCACGCTGGAGAACAGTTCCTCCAGCGAATTCACGCTCCGCACGATGGCATGGGTGTCGCTCATCATCCCCTTCGTCCTCGCCTACATCTTCTTCGCCTGGCGTGCCATTGACAAGAAAAAGCTGACGAAGGAAGAACTCAGCGGGGATGAACACAAGTATTAGCTTGTCACTCGTCACTCGTCACTTGTCACTCGTCACTACTATTAAAACCATGATCCAACGACTGCTTGATTTCCTCAACGCATCGCCCGTGAACTTCCTCGCGGTGCGCAACATCGCTGCCGCCCTGGAGCAGGCAGGCTACGTGCGCCTTGACGCAGCCTGTCCCCTCCCCGACATGACGGCAGGCACAAAGTTCTTTGTCACGAAGAACGACTCTTCCATATACGCCTTCCACATGGGACGCCTCCCGCTGGCCGACGCAGGATTCCGCATGATTTGCGCCCACTGCGACTCGCCTACGTTCCGCATCAAGCCGAATGCGGAGATGACCTGCGAGGGCGGCATCGTGAAGCTGAACACTGAGGTCTATGGCGGCCCCATCATGTCCACGTGGTTCGACCGTCCCCTGACACTTGCCGGACGCGTCATCGTGAAAGGCAAGGACGCCCTCCATCCCAAGACGCGCCTGCTCCACGTGTGCCGTCCGCTCCTGCAAATCAGCAACCTTGCCATCCACTTCAACCGCCAGGTGAACGACGGCGTGAAGCTCAGCCGCCAGAAGGACATGCTCCCCCTGCTGGGCATCGTCACGGACGAACTGGAGCGCGGCGGGATGCTGATGAAACTGCTGTGCGAAGAACTATCCACCCCGCAGGAGCAAATTCTGGACTTCGACCTCTACCTGGCCGACGCCACGCCCGCCTGCACCTTCGGCATGCACGACGAGTTCATCTCCTCCGGTCGCCTGGACGACCTTTCCATGTGCTTTGCCGGCCTGGAAGCCATGACGGCGACGGACACTGCCGATGCCACGAAGGTGCTCGCCATATTCGACAATGAGGAGACAGGGTCGCAGACGAAGCAAGGTGCCGCCAGTCCCTTCCTCGCCACTATGCTGCGCCGCATCGCCCTCAGGCAGGGCGGCACGGAAGAGGCTTTCCATCAGGCTGTGGAACGCGCCTTCATGATTTCTGCCGACAACGCCCACGCATGGCATCCCAACTACAGCGAGAAATACGACCCCACGAACCATCCCGTGCTCGGAGGCGGCCCCGTCATCAAGTTCAACGCGGCACAGAAATATGCCAGCGATGCCGTCTCGGCAGCCATCTTCGCAGAGATATGTCGCGAAGCCGACGTTCCCTGCCAGCGCTTCGTCAACCACAGCGACGTGGCAGGCGGCAGCACGCTGGGCAACATCCTCGCCTCCTCCCTACCCGTTCGCGGCGTGGACATGGGAAATGCCATCCTCGCCATGCACAGCTGTCGTGAAACGGGCAGTACGGCTGACCACACCTACTGTGTCCGCGCCTTCACCCATTTCTTCCGTTGAAGCTCCTATGGCTGAATCCTTCTTCCCCTTCCGCATCATTGGTATCCGCCAAAGGTTGGAACCAATTTGAGAATTTCGGCAAGGAGAATTGAGAATTTTGACGAACAGAATTGAGAATTTTCTCTTGGAGAATTGAGAATTTTGTCATACCTTTGCCGCGCAAACTCAGCAAGTTATGTTTAAAAGAGCGCAGTTCAAGGAACTTTTATCGCGGATTTCTGAGCCGCGAAGTAAAATTCAAACCATCTCAGGCCCTCGACAAGTTGGTAAGTCCACGATGGTGAAGCAAGTTCTTCAGGAAACAGACATCCCATATATGTTTATTAGTGCCGACAACATAGACCACACAAACACGTCGTGGGTTGGCGAGGTGTGGACAACGGCAAGGGCACGCATGAAAAGATGCAGGTAATGTAACGACGCTTGCCGGTTATCTGACAACTCTCAATGAGTCGAGGCTACTCTGTGGACTGCACAAATATGCATCGGACAATGCCCGCAAATACAACTCAGTTCCAAAGTTGATGGTTTACAACACAGCACTTTTCTCAGCCCAAAGTGGGATGACTTTCGAAAAGGCATATACCACGCCTAATCTTTGGGGGCGATGGGCAGAGAGTAGCGTGGGTGCACATCTATTAAACCAGTCCGACGAATACGATTATAAACTCTATTTTTGGCGCGAAAAAGATGACGAGGTAGATTTCGTCATGGAATTCGACAAACGCTGCATTGCTATTGAGGTCAAAAGTGGCAGACGAACAAGCAACAAGGGACTACAACGGTTTGAAAAGCAGTTCAAGCCCGTTCAATCTTTTGTTGTAGGTTCTGGCGGTATTCCTATAGAAGAATTCCTCACTTGGGATATAGGACGCTTACTGGAATAATACCTGCACATCTGGGTGGTTTTACGAACATAGGGTTCATGGGCCGATGAACATAGGGTTCATGGCGGGATGAACATAGGGTTCGTGACCACTTGAACCTATAGTTCGGGAAACGGGGCTCGAAACATGAGCTGTAGTTTAACGATTTTGGCTGCCTACTTTCAGCCTTATTTGTAATGTAGGTTGACCTTGGTTGATACTTAATTTTAGTTTCAGTTGACAGCTGTCGTTGCCTATTTATATTTTCAGTTGACGGTGTTTTTTGTTATTCACAAACCAGGTTGACCACGAAAGTCTGTATTGTTTGCTTTATATCTGCCATCATTGCACTGCAAAAACGGTCGAATGATACGACAGAATTTGCATTTGGAATATATAACATGTCGGAATTGATGTAGTATGCCTGCGGCATACCTTTCTTGCTGACCATGTAACAGGGGCGTTGCCCCTGCCTGAATTCGGCTTCCCCTGTGGGGAATCTTTCACAAACCAACTCCCGAAAGTTGAATAGAATTAAATCAAACATGTTGATTCACGATTCTATAATCAAAAGGGGGTGTGCCAGTTTGACACACCCCGATTAGATTCATTATGGTATTCTCTGCTTATTTTATCGGATTCTTCTCGTCATTGTTTATAAAGAGATGTGATGACATCGCCTTTATAAGGAACAAGCGTGAAAAGTCCTTCATCGCAGTACTTTGCGGCCGCCAACGATATAGAGACCCTTGGGGATTTGACCGTTCTTGGACGAGCCAAGCGGCAAAGCCGAGCGGACGCGGCGGCCTTGGAGGTCGTAGATTGTTGACGAGTGACGAGCGGCCTGTGAAACGTCCACATCGCTGATGCCTGTAGGCTCGGCAATGGTGGTGACAGCGGCATTGACAATGTTGCCACGCGTGCGGTTGATGAGCAGGGCAACAACGCGGAGGTTCTGCTTGTCCTGCACGAGGGTGTTGGACGCAGGTACGCTGAGCGTGACCTCATGCGTACGGTCCTCGTCGGCCACAAGAGGCGCGGCAACACTGCCCGTGATGCCGTTCGTTACGCCAGAGGAGGCGATGGCAACGTGGTTGAAGGTGAGGCCGGTGAGCTTTTCGGGGGCATCAACATAAGGACGGAGGTTGGGGTCGTCCTGCACGTAGTTGTAGCCAGAGAAGTAGTTGGTCTGTACCCAGGAACTGTTCCGCAAGCTGTCAGAGAGCAGCACGTAGGCAAGGGCATAGGGAGCGTCAGCGTTGTCAAAGTAGAAACGGGTGGAAGACGTGGCACGTACCTTTGTCTTCTTCTCGTCCGTCCACTCGGCTTGAAGGCTGATGTCTGCCTCGGCTATGCGGTCAAGTTCGTCACGAATGACGTCGGCAAGGCCGAAGGGCGTGTTCTCCGTAAGCCCGTAGTAGGTACCGGGCTTAAGGCCGTTGCGGTTGATGTAACAGGCGGGAAGACCAGACACCTTGCTCAGGATGGTGCTGTAGCCGCCGCTGGAGGAGCCTGCCATGACGTCGTTCTGATGGACGGCGATGCCGATGTAGCGGTCGCCAAACTGCTGCTCAGCAAGCTGCATGCCCACCATGCCCTGCGGACACCACCCGCACCAAAGGCCCGTAAACTCCTCCTCAACGACGCGCTTCACCTCGGCACTGCGGGAGACAACGAGCTGGTCCACGGTGCCCGTGGCACTGGCAGCAGGAACAGCATTCTGGCTGCCGTTGACATGCGTGATGGCAACAGTGGGCTTGTGGAAGCCCAGTTCGGAAGTGGCGGGCAGGGGAAGCGTGACGTCACGGGAACTCATGGCTGTGGAGTAAGTGGAGAAGTCCATGTGGAGCGGTGCGGAGGCGGTGCCGTCCTCAGCAGTGACAACATAGTCAATGCTGCGGATGCCCTCGGGGGAGCAGTTTTGCAACGTCATGTCCACAGCGTGCGGCTGACCGGCAAGGGTCGTGACATATCCCGTCTTCTCCACCTTTGCTCCAGCGGAAAACTCCTCGCCAAAAAGGGCATAGAGGGCAAGGGAGAATTCCTGTGCGAAGGTGGTACCCCAGGAGCCGCCGGAGAAGACGCTGAAGCGTGTCCAGCAGGCGTCGGTAATGCCGGTGGGGGCTACACAGCCCACATTGCGCACGCTGGCGTCAGTGGCAGTGAAGGAGTACCCAAGATATACGTTGCGCGTGAGGGTGTAGGGCTCGTCGAAGAGCACCTCGTTCAACTCCCCGGGGACAAGCGTTGAGGCGTCCAGCGCCTTATAGGCAACGGAAGCCTTGCTGACGGTGGAGGGCAGGGACGTGCTGATCCAGACGGAGAAGTCCTTAACTGCGGAAGATGCAGGGACGTAGAAGCGGATGCCTCGCAGCGTGTGGCCACTAAGGCCGTACTTCTGTGCGGGCAGGAGTATGGCGAAGTCGCACGTTTCTGGCGGCATCGTCCTGTACACCTGCAACGGGGCGTCGCCAGCGTAGCTCCACCATGTGCCACCTTCGCTGACGGCATTAACTTCTGTGCGCTGGGCGGAAAGTCCCAACGCACAGAATACTACCATTAAAAGGGAACATAATCGAGTCATTTTCCTCTTTTTAGCTCGTCTTTATTTTACAAGAACCTTTTCAGAATGTCCATCTGCGAACTTCACGATGTTGACACCCGGCGTGGGCGTGAGGATGCGCTGCCCCTGAAGGTTGTAGCGTCCCACCTCGCGCTGGGAGGCGATGTCGGCCTCGGAAGCCTCGATACCTGTGGCCATGTCGAAGATTTCCGACTTGTGCGCATTGAGGATCTGTCCCGTACTGGTGTCGAAAAGCAAAGCCACAACGTGCAGGTTCTTCTTGTCCTGCACAAGGCTGCTGCTCGTGGGGATGGTCATCGTGTAGGTGTGGCGCTGCATGGCGTTGGCCTGTATGGGAAGACTGATGGAATTCTTTATACCGCCGTTCACGCCGGCACCGGCGATGGCCACGTGGTTGTAGTACAAGCCTGTCATGACGCTGGTGCCACTTGCAAACTTCGAGAGGTTGGCGTCGCCGGAGGAACCCGCATAGTAGTTGCTCTGGCTCCAGTTGCCGCCCGTTCCGTGCAGGCTGTCAGCCGTGAGGACATAGCCGACGGCATAGGGTGCCTGCTCGGGGGAGTCCATCTTGAAGTAAACGTAGGAGGAGATTTCAATCTTCTTCTTCGTGTCGTCCGTCCAGGTGGGATGTACGTAGATATCGGCCTCCGTGATGTTCTTCAGGAACGTATCGATGTCGCTCTTGATGCCGAAAGCCGTACCCTTTGAACCCGTATAGGGGTCGCAGTTGTAGTCATAGTTTCGGTCAAGGAAGCAGGCGGGGAAGCCGGGCACATAGTTGAGTACCGCGTTGTAGCCGCTGGCAGAAGAGGCGTCCATGATATCACCGCTGTGGACAGCAATGCCGATGAAGTTTTCTCCAAACTGCTTCTCGGCCATTTCAAGACCTACCATGCCGCGCGGGCACCATCCGCACCACGTACCCGTGAATTCCTCCTCGACAACGCGCTTCGTGGCGTTCTCGGAAAGGACAATCTGGAAGCCGTCGGCATAAGTGTCCTCACCGGTGATGAAGTTGTCGCCACTGTTCACCTGCGTAATCGTCACGCGAGGGTGGTGTGTGCCGGCATGGGCACTCGGGGGCAGGATGATGTTCAACATTCCCTGTCCCATGACGCGCAGAGCCGTGGAGAACTTCACGCTGCGGGGCTCGCTGACGTTGCCGTCGATGTCCGTCACGGTGTAGTTAAGGCTCGTGATACCCTTCGGGGAATTGTTTTCCACGCGGAAGGTCGTGCGGAGATTCTCCGTGTTGATGACCGTCTTCGAGGAGCCCACCGACACGGCGCGAGCTGCGGAGGAGGGAAATTCTCCTTCCAGCAGGCACATCATCGGGAACGTCAGGGCATCGCTGCGGTCCGTCCAGTTGGGCATCGTGCCGCTGACACGCGTGAAGGATTTCGGGTTGCTGACAGGATTGATGTAGGCAAAGGGCGTCTTGGCATTTGAGGATGTCAGCCCAGTGATGTTCATCGACATACCCACATAATATCCTTCTTCCGTGATGGTATAGGCCTCGGGCAGGGCAATGTCGTTGAAGCGTCCCTTGCTGAGCTTGGAATAGAGCGTGTCAATGCAGACGATGTCGGCCTTGCTGACATTGGAAGGCAGTTTCTTCGACACCCAAATCTTCACGTTGTCGTCCAAGTCGCTGGCGGAGATGTTGGGCACATAGAGGCGGACGGCACAAAGTTTCTTACCTTCCAGGAAGAAGTGGTCACCGGGAAAGAATACGGCGAGGTCGTGGGTTCCGGTCACGCCGGAGCCGATGCCTTCAAACTTGATGGTGGACGTGGAGCCCGTGGTGGTTCCCCACCACACCTGGCCGTCTGCGGCGGAAATGCTGGCCGCCGTCATGCTGCATGCCACAAGGGCCGTGCAGAGGAAAGAAAGTATTCTTTTCATAATGGAAAAACCTTTGCGCCTTATTTTAGAACCTTTTCGCTATGGCCGTCAGCATACTTCACGATGACGACGCCGTGCTGCGTTGCATCAACACGCTGGCCCTGGAGGTTGTAGCGGCCTACGACGCGGTCCGCATCCTTCACGACAACGTCGTTAACGCCCGTGGGCGGTGCGATGTGAGCCTCGGCTGCATTGACGATGTCGCCAGTGGTCGTGTCAAAGAGGAGGGCGATGACACGGAGGTTGTCCTTGTTCTGTACGAGCGATGTGCTGGTGGGCACAGTCATCGTTGTGGAGTATGTCTGGGCTTCGCCGTCGGTGATAGGAGCCTTTACACTATTCGTGAGTCCTTTGTCAACACCGCGGCCGAGGATGGCTACATGGTTGTAAGCCATTCCCACGATGCGGGAGCCCATCTGCGTCAGCGGCTTGAGGTTCGGTTCATTGGCGTAGTTGGCGGCATAGGAAGCAAAGTAGTTCGTCTGTGCCCACTGTGAGGATGTGCCTTTCAGGCTGTCGCTCACCATCACAAAGCCAATGGCATAATTGGACTTGTCGGCGTTCAGGTAGAAGGTGGTGTTCGTTTCTGCCTTCACGGTTTTCTTGTCTGCCGTTGTCCACTCGGCATTCAGCTCGATGTCAGCCTCCACGTTGAGGGACAGACGGGCGTTGAAGTCGTCCTTAAGGCTGAATATCTGCTCGCCTGTGCCGTAGTAGGGGTCAATGGCGCCGCTGGTGCGGTCGAGCAGGCAGGAGGGGAAGCCACTGATGTAGGTGTTCAGAACCGTTGTATAACCGTTGCCGCTGGTTTCCATCGGATCTGCAACAGAGGAGCCTTTGTGAACGGCGATACCGATGAACTTGTCTCCAAATTCCTTTTCGGCCAGTTCCATGCCGACCATGCCACGCGGACACCATCCGCACCATGTGCCCGTGAACTCTTCCTCAACGACGCGCTTCGTACCTGCGCGGGAGAAGATGACGAGATTGCTGGTAGCCTTGCGTACGGATTCGTCAGCAACATTTTCCACGCCGTTCACCTTGACAACGTCCACAACGGCATTGTCCGTGCGAGCCTCTGCTCCAGCATCCAGGGAAATGGGCGTCGTGAGGTTTCCCATGCGCGTGGAAGGCTGGTCCAGGTTAACCGTGCGCTCTTCCTGTGTGCCGTTAGCATCGGTCACGGTGTAGGCAAAGGAGGAAATGCCCTTCGGCGAGAGATTGCGGAGCGTGAAGTCGATTTTGCCACTGGTACCCTTGAGCATTTTTGCGCTGCCGGCAGAAACAGCCTGCGCACCGTTGTCAAGGAATTCACCCTCGAAGAGAAGGCTGACGGGGATGTTGCGGTCGTAGTTCGTAGCGAAGTTTGTCCATGTGGTCATGGTTGAAGAAGTCTTTATCCATCCGCATTCTTCATTCACATTGTCAATCGTCGGCATGGGATACTGTGCATCCTCCGATGATGCGGAAGCAATGCGGAAGGTATAACCGGCATAGAGGCTACGCGACGTCATCGTGTAAGGCTCGTCGAACGAGATGTCGTTGTAGGCACCAAAGGTAAGGTCGGAAACATCAACGGTCTTGTATGCCACGTTGGCTTTTTCGGCCGTCGTGGGACGAGACGTGCCAAGCCATACGACGACGCTGTCGCCGATTTCCGTTCTGGCAAGCTTGGGGATGTACACGCGGATGGCGCGGACGGTCAGGTCTGCCAGACCGTATTTGGCAGAGTTGAACATGGCTGCCAGATAAATCGTCTCGGCTGTGCGTGTACCGTAGCCGATGGGAACGTCACTCTCAACGGCGGGTCCCCACCAAGCCTGGCCGGCAGTGGGCGCGATGGTTGCCTTGGGCTGTGCACTGGCAGCAGCCTTGGGGCTACGGAATACTTGTGCGTTCACGCTCCACGCTGCGCAGAGCATAACGACGAGAAGGAGTAATGTTTTTTTCATATTATTTTGAGTTTTTATGGTTGTTTGTCGGAGTTATCTGAGTATTCGGAATTATCTGAGTATTCGGAGTCACCTCTGAGTAATCGGATTGCTAAATCTTTTGTGTGTGTTCTTCGAGCCATTTGCGCTCGTCGCCGGAAAGGAGGGGCGCAAGGCGACGACGCACCTCGGCATGATAGTCGTTGAGCCATTTCACGTCCTCGGGAGAAAGCAGCTCCATGCGCACGGGACGCAAGTCGATGGGGCAAAGCGTCAGGGTCTCGAAGCGGCAGAAACGGCCGAAAGGTGTCTGTCCATCGGGTACAACGAGAAGCACATTCTCTATGCGTACGCCGAACTTACCCTCGACGTAGATGCCGGGCTCGTTCGTAATGGTCATGCCGGGAAGGAAGGGAACGTCCGTCGTGCAGGCGCGCGGGTTTTTGCGTATCTGCTGAGGTCCTTCATGCACGCAGAGCCGGCTTCCCACGCCGTGCCCCGTACCGTGCCCAAAGTCGTAGCCCTGTTCCCACATGGCACGCCGTGCTGCGAGGTCAAGTTCCAGGCCGCGCGTGCCTTCCGGGAAGCGCAAGCGTGCCAACTCAATGTGCCCTTTCAAGACAAGGGTATATACCGTACGCTCTTCGTCCGTCAGCGGACCGAGCGGAATGGTGCGCGTGATGTCCGTCGTGCCGTCCTCATACTGAGCGCCGCTATCCAAGAGCAGGAAGCTGCGGGCTTCAAGGCGAGCGTCCGTCTGCGGCGTGGGTTCATAGTGGACAATGGCTCCGTGCGGGCCATAGGCGGAAATTGTTTCAAAGGACAGGCCACAGAAATGTTCCTGCTCTGCACGTGCCTGTTCCAGAATCCGGGCAATACCCATCTCCGTGTTTCCTTTGGCTGCTTGGGCACAGTCTATCTTTGAGAGCAGACGCACCATAGCAACGCCGTCTCGCTCCATTGCGCGGCGGAAGCCCTCCTGTTCAGCGTCACTCTTCACGGCGCGCATCATGGCAACGGGCGAAGGAACAACGATGTTCTGCTCCGCATTTCCGCGAAGACAGAGGGCTTTCCATACGCCCATATTACATTCGTCGCCCACCCCCACAGAGCCTTCCGTATGCCTCAACGTTTCCTCCACGCTCTCATAGGGAAGAACCTCTACATGTAAACCTTCAAGGTAGGTTCTGACGTCGGATGTCAGTTTCTCTTCGTTTACAAAGAGCGTGGCACTTCCGTCGGCATGAAGCAGGAGGTAGGATAAGAACACGGGATTAAAGGGGATGTCCTCCCCGCGCAGATTGAGCGTCCACGCTATTTCGGAAAGGTCGCAAAGAAGATAGTGCTGTATAGAGACAGGATTCTTTTCCAATACAGCCCAGATGCGTTCTGTTTTCTGCACAGCCTCCTCGCCCGTAAAAGCCGTGGGCTGGCGCGTGATGAGTGCGGCGGGGCGTTGCGGGCGCGATGTCCAGAATTCATCAAACGGGTCTGTTTCAGCCTTGAAGCTCCAGCCCGCCTTTTGCAACGCATCAAACTGGTGCATTTGCGCGACTGACATCATCTGACTCACATATCCCAACGAGAGGCCTGTCGTCGTACCAGCCTCAGCGTGGCGCATAAGAAGCCATTCCTCGGGTGAAGGAACGCCTTCCGCGCCATCGCGCATCAGTTCCACACCAGTCCCTTCCAGCTGCTCGGCGGCTTGCAACCAATAGCGGGAATCCGTCCACAGCGCATGGCCGCACGAACTCAGCACGAGCAATCCTGCCGAGCCCGTAAAGCCCGTCATCCATTCGCGCACCTTCCAGCATTCAGGAAGATACTCACTACCGTGGGGATCGGATGTGGGGATGATGAAAGCAGCGTAATTCTGCTCCACACAATGACGTTGCCAAAATAAGTCAATGCGTTCCTTGAATACGTTTGTCATACGATGGGGGGTCATACTGCGCGACAAAAATAGTGCATAATTCGGGAAAAGCCAAGCTTCACGCATATAAAAACACACGCGCACACCTTTCATGTGCGCGCGCTGTCAGCTTCGAAGGTTTTGAGTCCTTCGCTTTTGTTTACAGACTACAACTGTTCGTAGGGAACGCCGAACGTGGGTTGTTCCTCAAACTTTCCACTTTCAAGCCCCTTCTTGAACCAGCGTGCCCGCTGTTCGCTCGTACCGTGGTTGAAGGACTCGGGAACGGCATACCCGCGTGCCTGCTTCTGCAGGTAGTCATCGCCTATCTTCTGTGCGCAGTTGATGGCCTCCAGGATGTCCTGATTGTCAATAGAACCGTAATTCTTCTGGTCGTGGTGTGCCCAGACGCCGGCATAGTAGTCAGCGAGGAGTTCTATGCGGACGCTGATCTGGTTTGCCTCCTTCTCCGAGAGGCGGCTCATCTGCTGGTGGGCTTTGTTGAGCAGGCCTGTGGAATACTCAATGTGGTGGCCCACTTCATGAGCGATAACGTAGGCATGTGCCAGGTCACCACCGGCTTTCATCTGCTTATCCATCTGTTCAAAGAAGGAGAGGTCAATGTAAAGTTTCTGGTCGCCGGAACAGTAGAAAGGTCCAACCTGCGAGGTAGCGTTTCCGCAGGCCGACTGCACGGCATCCGTGAAGAATACGAGCGTAGGCGCTTCGTACTGCCAGCCTTTTTCGCGGAAGAGCTGCGTCCATACGTCTTCCGTTCCAGCCAGAATTTGGCGGGAGAACTTTTCGAACTTCTGCTCTTCAGGAGTGGGCTGATAGTCGGCTTGTTCGGTGGTTTGCGTCTGTGAGGCCTGCTCGGCCACCACGTTAAACACTTGGCTGAGGTCGCCGCCTGTGGTAATCCAAGCCATGATGGCAGCGATGATGATGCCGCCAATGCCTGCGCCGGCTGCCACACTGCGTTTTCCCCGGCGATCTTCTACGTTGTTGCTTTCGCGTCGTCCGTTGAGTTTCATTATTTTAGTTTTTTATTCTAACAAGTGACGTCTAATTTCCAAAAAGGTCTAATTGTATAGGGGCTTCGTCCTCGTAGGGCGCATTGCCCTGAGGCGTGCTGTCCTCTGCCTGCGCCGCGAGAACATCCTCCGGCATCGGCGTTCCGGCTTCCAAATCTGACTCGTCAGTTTCCGGCTCTTCAGCAGAAGGCTCCGGCTCGGGGAGAGGCACCATGCCTATATTCCCCACCTGACAGGTCGTGACACGCTTTCCCTTAGCCTTGAAACCTTTAACGGCGATGAAGTCCTCCGCATCAAATTCCAGAGGCTCGCGAAAAGCGTCAGGACCGCTGAAGTTCACCATCAGGCGCGGATTGGGCGCATCGGTCAGCAGGAGCAGGCGCGAGCCGGGAGCTTCGCTCATGAAATTCTGGTGACGTCCGGCGGCGGCAACCTCCATGCGGAAGCGCTTGATATAAAGGTAGCCCTGCTGCGCCGCATCGAAGAGAGCCAGCGTCCAGACTTTCTGCTCATCAAACTTTTCGATGCGCAGGATATTCGTCTCGTAGTGGTTGTTGGGGTCGAAGTTTGTGGTGTAAAAGTCCCCGTCGGGCAGGATGACTAGGATGCTGTCTTCGGAATGGAACTCTCCGAGATATTCACCATGCTCATCGAAGTTGATACGTCCCACGTCGCGGTCGAACCACACCTTGCGCCCGCCCAGTGTGCTGCCGCCGTGTGCCTTCAGGAGGATGCGGTGTACGTCGAGCTTCGTCAGGATGTTGCCCCGGCTTGAGCGACCTTTGACGAGTATCTGGCTGAAGTCGGCATCAATGAAGGTGCGCTTCAGCTTTGGGTTGGGTTTAAGCATCACCTTGATGGTCTCTGCCTCTCCGTTCGGATTCGACGTGAAGTAGAACACGCGACTGCCGGGCGTACCCATCGTGAGGTCGTATTCGCGGTCGTGCGTGATACTGGTGACGTTGAAACGCTTTATGAACATCGTTCCCGCGCGACCGTCACGATAGCAGACGTTGTAGATGGTGCGCGTGTCGTTCTTCTTGAAGATGGCGATATGGATGATTTCCGCCTTGCGCTTCTCGGCCTTCGAGCGTTCCGTCTCGCCAATGAACACCTTGTCCGCAACACGCGTCACCTTGTAGGTGCCGTCGCGATAGAAGATAATCACATCGTCGATGTCCGAACAGTTGTCCACGAATTCGTCCTTTTTCAACCCTGTCCCCATGAAGCCGTCCGCACGATTGATGTAAAGTTTCTGGTTGGCCTCCACAACCTTCGTGGCCACGATGGTGTCGAAGGAGCGCAATTCCGTCTGTCGCGGATGCTGCGCAGCATACTTGTCATAGATTTGCTGGAACCAGCGTATGGTGACGTCGGTCATGTGCTTGAGGTCATCGTCAATGCGCTCCACCTCGGCTTTTGTACGGGCAATGAACTCGTCGGCCTTATCCTTGTTGAAGCGCAGGATGCGCGCCATCTTGATTTCGTTCAGACGCAAGATGTCGTCGCGCGTCACTTCCCGGTAGAAGTCCTTTACGAAGGGCTCCAGGCGCGAAGCTACATGGGCCACGACGGCATCCATGTCGCGTGCCTGCTCATACTGGCGGTCCTTGTAGATACGCTCCTCAATAAAAATGCGCTCCAAAGAGGCGAAGAAGAGAGACTCCATCAGTTCGTGGCGGCGTATCTCCAGCTCACGGCGCAGCAGCTCCCGCGTATTGTCAACACTGCCGCGCAGGACATCACTTACGGACATGAACACGGGCTTCTTGTCCTGAATGACGACGCAGTTCGGTGAGATGCTTACCTCGCAGTCCGTGAAGGCATAAAGTGCGTCGATGGTTTTGTCAGACGATGTGCCGGGCGGCAACTGCACCTGTATCTCCACGTTGGCGGCCGTATTATCGTCCACCTTGCGGATTTTTATCTTTCCCTTTTCGTTGGCTTTGAGAATACTTTCGATAACGCCGCTTGTGGTTTTTCCGAAGGGAATCTCCGTGATGACAAGCGTTTTCTGGTCGAGCTTGGATATCTTCGCCCTCACCTTCACCACGCCGCCGCGCTGACCGTCCCTGTAATTTGCAACGTCAATGCTGCCGCCTGTCAGGAAGTCAGGGAACAGCTGGAAGTCCTCACCACGCAGGTAGCTGATGGCGGCCTGACAGATTTCGCCGAAGTTATGGGGCAATATCTTTGCACTCATACCCACAGCTATACCCTCCGCGCCCTGTGCCAGCAGCAACGGGAACTTCACGGGCAACGCCACCGGCTCACGGTTGCGCCCGTCGTAGGAAAGTTTCCATTCCGTCGTCTTCGGGTTGAACAGGATGTCAAGGGCGAGTTTGGAGAGCCTTGCCTCGATATATCGCGGTGCAGCCGCGCCATCACCCGTCAGGATGTTTCCCCAGTTTCCCTGCGTGTCAATGAGGAGTTCCTTCTGCCCCATCTGCACCAGCGCGTCGCCGATGCTGGCGTCGCCATGCGGGTGAAACTGCATCGTGTGACCCACGATGTTGGCCACCTTGTTGTAGCGGCCGTCATGCAGGCGGTTCATCGCATGGAGAATGCGGCGCTGCACGGGTTTCAGACCGTCGCCCATATGGGGAACAGCGCGTTCCAGAATGACGTAGCTGGCATAGTCGAGAAACCAGTTCTGGAACATGCCCGTCAGCTGCGGCTTCACGGCAGAATCCTTCTGCGCGTCCTGCGTTTGCGATATTTCGTCAGTGAATTCTTCTTCCATCAAATCTTTTTCTGCTTTTTGCGTGGCGAAAATACAAAAAAGTTGAGTTTTGCGTCCCCTGTATGGCAAAAAAACCATACCTTTGCCGCCGAAAAAGGGCTTTTCAGAGCCATTTCACTCTTCAAAACCGGAGGGTTTTATCTCTCCACTCGCGCTTGTGGCGAAATTGGTAGACGCGCCAGACTTAGGATCTGGTGATTTCGGTCGTGTAGGTTCGAGTCCTATCAGGCGCACACATATTATTATAAACGGTGTTCGACCCGGTTGTGGCCGAGCACCTGTTTTATTTTCTCCAGCATGTACGTCTCGTCTGCCGCTACTTGAAGTATTTTTCAAGACGCTTCAGGGAGTTCTCCACGCAAAAAGCAACGACAATGTCACCGGCACGAAGCTGTGTCATACCGTTGATGAGCTGTGCCTTGCCGTCGCGCACCATACCGCCAAGCGTGGTGGAAGCAGGAAGGGCGAGGTCTTTCACAGGGTGGCGCGTCACTTTAGCACCCTCGGCAACTACGAACTCTGCAACGTCGGCATTGGCAATGAGCAGGCTTTTCACGGTCGTGACATCGGCCTTGAGCATCATCTGATAAATGTAGGCGGCGGCAATGGTCTTCTTGTTCAGTATGCTGCCGATATCAAGACTCTCAGCCATCTGTATATAATCCAGGTTTTCCACCATCGCCACCGTCTTGCGCACACCGGCGCGCTTGGCAGCGAGGCAGGAGAGGATGTTCATTTCAGAATTTGCCGTGCAGGCGACAAAGGCCTGCGACTGCTTGATGCCCTCCTCAATGAGAAGGTCAACGTCGCGGCCATCACCGTTGATATACATGACGTGAGAGTTGTCCACAAGGCCGTCAAGTTCCTCAATGCGGCGTTCGCTGGTTTCAAACACCTTGGCATGCATATAGTCCGGCAGACGCGTGAGGGCGCGTTCCGTCACGCTGCCACCACCGAGGAAAACGACATTCTCCACATCGGGATAGTCTTCCTTACCGGCAATGGCCTTTATCTGGTCAAGATAATCTGGCTTCGTCATGAAATAGACGGCATCCTGATGGCGTATGCTGTCATTGCCGTGGGGGATGAGGGTTTCACCACGACGCTTGATGGCCACTACGTGGAAGGGGGAGTCGGGAAGTGAGACTTCGCGCAAAGGACGGTTGAGGATGGGGGCTCCCTTGCGAACCTTCACGCAGATAAGGAGCAGCTTGCCACCTTGTACGGCTACGCTCTGCCTCACCCAGCTGCGCCGCACGCTGGCCATGATTTCTTCGCCAGCAAGTTCCTCAGGATAAATCATGGCGGCAATGCCAAGGCTCTGGAAGTATTTCGTGTTGCTCTCGGCAAGATATTCAGCATTGTTCACGCGGGCAACGGTCTTCTTGGCTCCCAGCTTGGAGGCGAGCATACAGATCATCATGTTTCGCGCCTCGTCCGGTGTAACGGCAATGAAAATGTCCGCACGACCAGCTTCAGCCTCTCGCAGGCTGCGAATGCTGGAAGGTGACATCTGCAACGTCAGCATGTCATAGTTGGAACTGAGGTGTGCAAGGCGACCCGGGTCTTCGTCAATGAGCGTGATGTCGTGGTGCTCACGGGAAAAGAGTTTTGCCAGGTGGGTACCTACGGCGCCTGCGCCGGCTATGATGATTTTCATTTTGAAGATGTTTTCTTGTTATTCTGTTTCCTGGTCTTTCGGGCAGCACTATGCGCTTTCCTGTGAAGACAAAAGCTCTGCTTCGCGGCGTATATTCTCGGCATCCAGGCCTATGAGGTGGCGAAGTTCCGGCACGCTGCCATGTTCTACGAAAGCATCGGGGAGGCCAAGGCGGCGCACCGTGGGGCGGAATCCGTTGTCCATGAACCATTCTGTCACGGCAGAGCCCATACCGCCGATGCGACAACCGTCCTCCACCGTCAGCACCTTTTTGAAACGCCCGGCAATCTCGCGGAGAAGTGTCGCGTCAAGGGGTTTCAAGAAGCGCAAGTCGTAATGGGCAAAGGGAGTTCCCTCAAGAGCTTCCGCGACTTCCGTTCCGATGGGGCCAAGACTGATGACGGCCACGTCGGTGCCGTCCTTCAGCTTGCGTCCTGTCCCGACGGAGACCTTCTCCAACGGGCAGTGCCATTCAGCGAGCTTGCCGCGCCCACGTGGATAGCGTATGACGAACGTGCCTTTTCCCGGCAGTTGTGCCGTGTACATCAGGCGTCGCAGTTCGCATTCGTCATAGGGACTGGCAATGGTGAGGTTCGGTATGCAGCGTAAGGCGGCAAGGTCGAAGGCACCGTGGTGTGTCGGACCGTCCTCGCCGACAAGTCCGGCGCGATCGAGGCATAGTACTATCGGAAGACGCAGCAGTGCAGCGTCATGGATGATGTTGTCGTAAGCGCGCTGGGCAAAGGCGGAATAAATGTTGCAGAAGGGCTGCAAGCCATCCTTTGCCATACCGGCCGAGAACGTGACGGCATGTCCCTCGGCGATACCCACGTCGAAAGTGCGCTCGGGAAGAGCTGCCATCATCAAGTCCATAGAGCATCCCGTGGGCATGGCGGGTGTGACACCGACGATTTTCGGGTTTTTCCTGGCCAGTTCCAGCAAGGTTTCGCCGAAGACATCCTGAAACCTGGGGGTTTCCGCCTGCTTTCCTGCTTCAAGGCGTTCGCCGCTTTCCGCATTGAACTTGCCCGGTGCGTGCCAAATGGTGGGGGATTTCTCTGCCGCCTCCAATCCTTTTCCTTTTATGGTGTGCAGATGGAGCAGCTTCGGTCCCTGCATGTCCTTAATGCGGCGCAACGTGTCCACGAGGGTCACGACATCGTGTCCGTCCGTGGGGCCGAAGTAGCGGATATCCATGCCTTCAAAGACATTCTGCTGATGCGTGATGAGGGATTTCAGGGAATTGTTGAAGCGGATGACAGCACGGCGGCGGGCATCGTTCAGCACGCCCCAGCGCCAGAGTTGCTTGGCAGCGTTGAAGCGCCAGCGGTTGTATGTTCCACTGGTCTGCAGGCGCAGCAGGTAGTGCTTCATGCCTCCCACACTGCGGTCTATGCTCATGTCGTTGTCGTTGAGAACGATGAGCAGGTTGCCCTTCGTCTCACTGGCATTGTTGAGGCCTTCAAAGGCGAGGCCGCCGCTCATCGCGCCGTCACCGATGACGCATGCCACCTTGCGCGGACGTTCCGAGGCTTCAGCTGCTGCCGCCGTCGCCATGCCGAGGGCAGCGGAGATGGAGTTGCTGGCATGACCGCATGCGAAGGTGTCGTATTCGCTTTCTTCCGGCGAGGGGAAAGGGCGCAGGCCCTTGAATTTGCGGTTTGTATGAAAAAGGTCGCGGCGCCCAGTGAGTATCTTGTGCCCGTATGCCTGATGCCCCACATCCCAAACGATGCGGTCATACGGCGTGTCGAAGACATAGTGCAGGGCCACCGTGAGTTCCACGGCACCAAGGCTGGAAGCCAGATGTCCCGGGTTGTGGGCGCACTCCACGATGATGCGCTTACGCAGCTGACAACACAATTCGGGCAGTTGCTCTACGGGGAGTTTTCGCAAATCCTCGGGGCTGTTTATATGGTCAAGTATATCCTTTTCTGTTTCCATTGCGGCGGCAAAGATAGAACAAACTGTGCGCAGAAGCAAGAGCTGCTCCTTGATAAATCAAGGGTTTATTACATCACGCCTTTAGCGAGAGGCTGTAGTAAACAGCATGGCCGTGACGCTGGTCTTCGGGCGGTAGCTGCATGTAGTCGCCAAAGTCCTCGCGGAGGTAGAAGTCGGGGTCTGCGGGAGCGGGGAACTCCGTGTCCTCGAAGCGGACGGTGGAAAGCGGGAAAATGCGGTCGCGCTCGTGCAGCAGGCCAAGTCCGTTGTTCTGAATGTCCTGTGCCAGATAGCGGTCGTAGGGACGGAGCAGGCAGGCCATCTTCCACAGGGTGCCGAAGACGGCGCGGCGGGCTCCGAACCAGAAGAACTCGGCAAAGGCGCGCAGGCTGTAGTAGTGCTGCCGACCCAGAATGCTGTTTGCCTTACAATAGCCTCGCGCTACGATGCGGGCGAACTTGCGCGAGACTGTGGGGGCAGGTCCCTGCGGGAAGATGTCGATATAGATGCCCTTGTTGTAAGGCAGCGAGAAGTCGTCGGCATATTCCACGAAGAAGCTGTCGGAGAGGCGCACTTTGTAGATGGGTGTGCGGCGCGGCGGGTCGGGCAGTTCATATTCTGGCGGCAGTTCGCGGCGCAATGCTTCCACCATGCGCGGAACGTCTTCCTTCAGGACGTCGATGTCCATATCGTCGTCCCAGGGGATAAAGCCTCCGTGTCGCACGGCACCGAGCAGCGTGCCGCCTTGCAGCCACCAGCGCACGCCGTTGCGGTCGAGAATGTCTCCCACGAGCTTCAGCATTTCCAGCATCTTCAATTGCAAAGGGCGCAACATGCGGGCGCGGTAGTCGGAGAGGTAGTCGAAGCCTGGTCTTTCGGGGTTCACGGGAGCTCCGGGCTTTCTTTCCTTCAGTATCTTTTCCAGCATGGGCATATCCTGAGGTGTTGTCAGCTTCAGGTTCGCCTCGTCGCCGTTGACGAGGCTTATAGCCGTTTCGGGCATATATTTCAGCACTACGCCGCAGTCGTCGGTGGCGTGGAAGTCAGGGTCTGCCTTGGCACGCCGATAGGCCTCTGCTATGACGTGGAGCCTGAAAGCCTGCGGCGTCTGCATGCGGCGCAGACGGCTGCGTTCCAGGGTGCCTGTCATGCGTGTGCCTTCGGCCTCGACGATGGTATCCGGTGTGGGCAGGCATACGCTGACGGCCTCGCTCTCCGCAAGCTCTTCGCAGACGCGTGAGATGATGTCATCCGTGACAAGGGGACGCGCGGCATCGTGGAAAAGCAGGTTCACGGTTTCGCGCAGCAGCTGTGGGGAACTGAAGGAATTGATATAGTTGATGGCGGCAAGGGTGCTGTCCGAACGCTCAGCCCCGCCGGGTATGACGGAACGAAGCTTGTCTGCCCCTGCGCGCTCTGCCACCTGTCGCGTTTCTTCCATGAACTCCTGATTCGCCACGATGATGATTTCATCGACGTGACGGTTTTCCTGAAATGCCTCGATGCTATATGCCAACATAGGTTTCCCTGCAAGGGGGAGAAACTGCTTGGGCGTCTCTGCCCCCATGCGTTTGCCGCTGCCGGCAGCCAGAATGACGGCGATATGTTTCATGTCTTTTGTGCTTATGTGCTTAAATTTGACGGCGAAAGTAAAACTTTTATATTGGATGTGCAAAAATAATTATACCTTTGCTGCGCTCTTGAGGGCAAAAAACATGGAAAGTCTAAAGGAAAAAACGGCAAAAGGGCTCCTTTGGGGGGGCATAGCAAACGGCTTGCAGCAGGTACTGAACCTCGTGTTTGGCATCGTCATTGCACAGAAGCTGCTGCCCGAGGACTATGGCCTCGTCGGAATGCTTACCATATTCTCCGCAGTTGCAGGAGCATTGCAGGAGGGCGGCTTCATTTCGGCTCTTAACAACCGCAAGGACGTAACGCATGAGGACTACAACAGCGTCTTCTGGTTCAACCTGCTTGTCAGCGTCTCAATCTATGCGACTCTTTTCCTTTGCGCTCCGCTCATTGCCCGCTTTTTCGGCGAACCTGAGCTGACGCCGCTTGCGCGGTATCTGTTCCTGGGATTCGTCATTACGAGTTTGAACATCGCCCCCCGCGCTTATCTGTTCAGAAACTTAAAGGTAAAAGAAAACTCTCTCATTATTCTCTTTGCCCTTTTCCTGTCCGGCATTGTCGGCATCCTCATGGCCGTTTGCAAAAAGGCCTACTGGGGACTGGCCACGCAGACAATAGTTTACGTTTCCACCATTACGCTGCTGACTTATTGGGTTACGGGCTGGCGCCCGTCGCTCAGGTTTACGTTCCGTCCCGTAAGGGAAATGTTCGGATTCAGCAGCAAGCTCATCCTGACAAACCTTTGCAACATTGTCAACCAGAACCTTTTCACGGTTATCCTGGCACGCTTCTATACGAAAGTGGAGGTCGGGAACTTCTCGCAGGCGAACAAGTGGAACTACATGGGGCACGTGACGCTGACGAACATGCTGTGGGGCGTGGCGCAGCCCGTCTTCTCGAAGGTTGACGACGACCCCATGCGCCAGCTTGCCGTGTTCCGCAAGCTCCTGCGCTTCACGGCCCTGCTCGCCTTCCCCGCCATGTTCGGCCTCAGCCTCATCTCCCGGGAGTTCATCCTCGTGACGATAGGCGAAAAGTGGATTGGTGCCGCGGCCATCATGCAGATGCTGTGCGTCTGGGGCGCCTTTGTGCCGATACAGAGCAACTTCTCCAACCTGCTCATCGCACGCGGCAAGAGCAATGCCTACATGTGGTGCACGGTGGCGCTGGTCGTATGCGTATTCCTTGCTGCCATCGGGATGAAACCCTGGGGCATGACGTGGATGTTGCGGGTGTTCGTGGCCGTGAACATCGGCTGGCTGTTCGTGTGGCACGCCCTTGTGCATCGCACCATCGGCCTGCGTCTTCTTGACATGCTCCGCGACATCGTTCCCTACATGCTTCTCGCCGCATCATTATGCCTTCTCGCCGCATACCTCCTGCAAGGTATCGGGAACCCTTGGCTCTCGCTCGTTGCCAAGGTCATAGGTGTCGGCGCCACATATTGCACAATCCTTTGGCTGAGCGGTTCCGTGATATTCCGCGAAGCCGTGGATTTCCTCTTGCGAAGAAAGAAAAAACAATAAATACAAATGCTCAAAACGATAAACATCAAGTGTGCGAACACAGGCAAGACGCACAAGGTCCCCGTAGGCTTCACGCTGGAGGACTTCTACGACATGATAGAGCTCAACATGCCCTACGGCTGCACCAGCGCGAAGGTGAACAACAAGGTGGAAGGCCTGCACTACACGCTTTTCGGCGACAAGGACGTGGAGTTCCTTGACGTCACGTCCTCCTCCGGCATGCGCACCTATACGCGCTCGCTCTTCTTCGTCCTCTACAAGGCCGTGCGCGAACTCTACCCCCAGGCTTCCTTGCAGATAGACACGCCCGTGGCAAACGGCTACTACTGCCGCATCGGGGGACTGCCAGAGGGCGTGACGGCAGAGGTCGTGGACGCCCTGCGCGCGAAGATGAAGGAGATTGTGGACGACAACATCCCCTACCACCGCATCACGACGCATACCGAGGAGGCCGTCCGCCTGTTCCGCGAACACGGGCTGGAGGACAAGGCGCTCCTCCTGGAAGGCTTTGGGGAACTTTATACGACCTATTACACGCTGGGCGACACGGTGGACTACTTCTATGGTTCCCTCCTTGTCCGTACGGGACAGATCCACTTGTTCGAGATACAGCCCTTCGCGGACGGCCTGCTCCTGCGCCTTCCCGACCCGAAGAATCCCCGCCAGCTGCTGCCCCTGCGCAGCCAGCCCAAGATGTTCAGCGTCTTTGAGGAACAGCACCGCTGGCAGAAGATACTGGGCGTCTCCACCGTAGGCGAGTTCAACAAGGTGTGCGACGAAGGGCATACCGTTGACCTCATCAACGTGTCCGAGGCCTTGCAGGAGAAGAAAATCTCCGCCCTGGCAGACCGCATCGCCGCCGAGCCCCAGCGCCGCGTCATCCTGATAGCCGGCCCCTCGTCCAGCGGAAAGACGACGTTCGCGAAGCGCCTCGCCGTGCAGCTCTACGCCTGCGGCCTGAAGCCCGTGTCCGTGGAGCTGGACAACTACTTCGTGGACCGCGAGAAGACGCCGCGCGACGCCGAGGGCAATTACGACTTCGAGCACATCAAGGCCATCAACATGCAGTTGCTCTCGCGCCAGATGAACGCCCTGCTGAACGGCAAGGAAGTGGAGCTGCCCCGCTTCGACTTCCCCAGCGGACGCAGCATGAAGAGCGGAAACCGCCTGAAGCTGACGCCGGAGAACATCGTCATCTTCGAGGGCATCCATGCCCTGAATCCCCTGCTGACGAAGGACGTACCGGACGAGAACAAGTTCAAGATATACGCCTCCGCGCTGACCACCATCATGCTGGACCACCACAACTACATCCCCACGACGGACAACCGCCTGCTGCGCCGCATCGTCCGCGACCACAAGTACCGCGGCTATTCCGCCGAGGAGACGATACGCCGCTGGCCCAGCGTCCGTGCCGGGGAGGAGAAGTGGATATTCCCCTTCCAGGAGGAGGCTGACGTCATGGTGAACACCGCCCTGCTCTTCGAGCTTCCCGCCCTGCGCCGACAGGCGATGCGCCTCCTTGAGCAGGTGCCGGAGCATTCCCCGGAATACACCGAGGCCTACCGCCTGCGCAAGTTCCTCTCCTACCTCCGCCCCATCGACATCGAACCCCTCCCGCCCACCAGCCTCCTGCGCGAGTTCCTCGGCGGCAGCACGTTCCAATACTAAACAAAACAACCATGCAAAACCAATCCCTTTCCTCCGACATCCGCCGCCTGGCCGAGGAGAAGAACGCCGTCATCCTGGCCCACTACTACACGGAAGGCCCCGTGCAGGACGTCGCGGACTTCGTGGGCGACAGCCTCGCCCTCGCCCAGCAGGCCGCAAAGACCGAGGCCGACGTCATCGTCATGTGCGGCGTACACTTCATGGCCGAGACCTGCAAGATTCTCTGCCCCGGGAAGACGGTGCTCATCCCCGACGCCGCAGCCACCTGCTCGCTGGCCGAGAGCTGCCCCGGCGACGCCTTCGCCGAGTTCGTGCGTCAGCACCCCGGCCACAAGGTCATCTCCTACGTCAACACTTCCGCCGCCACGAAGGCCGTGACGGACATCGTCGTCACGTCCAGCAACGCGCGCCAGATTGTGGAGAGCTTCCCCAAGGACCAGCCCCTCATCTTCGGCCCCGACCGCAACCTCGGCAGCTACATCAACAGCATCACCGGCCGCGAGATGCTCCTCTGGGACGGCGCGTGCCACGTCCACGAGCGCTTCTCCGTGCCGAAGATACTGGAGCAGAAAGCGCTGCACCCGGGCGCCAAGGTCCTTGCCCACCCTGAGTGCAAGGCTCCCGTGCTGCGCCTTGCGGACGTCGTGGGCTCCACGGCGAAGCTCCTGAAGTATGCCGTCGCCTCCCCCGAGCAGGAGTTCATCGTCGTCACCGAGAGCGGCATCCTCCACGAGATGCAGCGTCAGGCCCCCGGTAAGACCTTCATCCCCGTGCCCCCGGAGGTGAGCGAGACGCCGGGCTGCAGCTGCAACGAGTGCAACTACATGCGCCTCGTCACGCTGGAGAAAGTCCTGCGCTGCCTCCGCGACGGGCAGCCCGAAGTGACCCTCCCCGAGGACCTTCGCCGCCGCGCCGAGCGGCCCATCCGTGCCATGCTGGAGCTCTCCGCGAAGCTGGGGCTGTGACGTACCGACGGCGGCGGGGGAAAAAACCGTGCCGGTTTCTTTCTCCTCTCCGCCCCTTTTGCTATCTTTGCCGACGATAAGGACAAGCGTCCGCAACCCTTTCCGCCATGAACGCAGCACACATATATAATATATACGCGCGCGCAGAGGCCCTTCTGGAGCCCTCTCGCGGCGGTTCTGCGTGCGGAATGTCAAAATTACCCCCCTATAAATGCGCCTGTAATGCAAGTATCTACGGTGCTTTAGCGCATGCTTTCCCGTACCCCTTACGGCCTGCTTCTCCACCCTTCCGCGGTGGCGAGGCAGGCCGCTTTGCGCATGTAATCCACTTATTTATTCACCAATAAAACAACAAAGCATTATGAAAACAAAACTATTTGCATTTATCGTGCTGATGCTGCTCCCGCTGGGGATGGCGGCACAAAGCGACCCTGTTGAGGCGGAGTTAGAGGCGCAGTATGATTTTGTCTTGCGTCGTGGCGAAGGCACGAGTACAGATCCGTTCTATTTTGAGGTGAGGCGAGATGAAAAGGTTGGAGCATGCGATATCTATGGCAATGAGTTTATAGCACCACGTTATAATTATTTATTCCTTTCTCGTGTAAAAGAATCTATCGAGGATAAACATTACTTTTTCGGAAGTTTAGGAGATGATTCTCGAGGTACTATTTATCATTTTCTTGATGTATTTGGAACGCGTCTCAATATTCCTGATGTGACCTTTAATGTTCGATATGATGTTGAAAATGGCTTTGAGTATAAAAATAGTGAGTACGGCATATGGAGAAAAACTGGCATAAAGCTTCCTATCACGAGTAGTCCATGGGCAGGCATCAAACCAGAGCTGGAACCGAATACGCCCGCGACGGGAGATACAACATTATCAGCAATTTTAGGAAAGAGCCTGCTTACAGAACGTGACAAAGCCCTTCTGGATGAAGGATATTCAAGCCAGTCAACTCATATGAAGATTATGGATTTAAACCAGCAGAGCAACATCTACGACGGCGAGGATGACGCACGTGCTTTCAGGTTCATGCATGAAGCCGCACGCTTAGGCGATTGCTGGTCTTTGTATCAGATTGGCCTGAAATACTGTTTGGGAGATGGCACGACCATGGACATGGCCAAAGGCAAGAAATGTCTTCAGAAAGCAGCCTCGATGGGCGGATACGGAAGTGAGGACGCCCAAAAAGTATTAGAAGGACTGGAATAAGCCGGAACAGCACACACACCAAACCCCTACCACCAGCAGGCGGCGGCCTCGGGCGGGGCGTGCGCGGCCTTCCTGCCCGCCGAGGCGCAGCAGCCCGCCCTGGGCTTCCAGGGCGCGTGGGAGGACCTGACGCGGCGGCAGACAAGGCAAGTGCGCAGCCACCTTCTCTCCTATATGGGAAAAGGCACGTGCTACAACTGGAAGAACGGCAAAATCCCGCTGAACTATAAGATGCAGCAACTCGTGCGCGAAGCGTTCGCGGCGGCAGGCGTGGAGGAAGAAATCAGCTTCGACGAATACGGCGAGCCCGCTTTCGACTTCGACCTGCGGCTAAGCCGTTAGCTTTTCCTCACTGATTTTATTTTTTTTTGACGAATTTGTCCATTTTCCCTACCTTGATTGGACAAAAGTTCTACCAAGGTAGAGAAAAAGTTCTACCAAGGTAGAGAAAAAGCTCTACCAAGGTAGAGAAAAAGTTCTGTTAGGGAAGAGAAAAAGTCCTGTCAGAGCCCCCTCCCACCTCCCCCCTCCGGGGGAGGCTTACAGATTCCCATGAAATATATTAGCAGAAAAATCCCCGACCAACTTCTTTTGTTGGTCGGGGATTGGTCTTTTTAAGTATTTATTACGCTCCTTCGCCGCTCTGAACTTAAGTATTTATTACGCTCATTCGCCGCTTTGAACTTAAATATTTATTACGCTCCTTCGCTGCTTTGAACTCCTCCCCCGGAGGGGGGAGGTGGGAGGGGGCTCTGAGGGGGGCTTCCTACTCGCTCCTCATCTGCACGGTGGCAGCCTTGACGCCGCGGGCGCGGGCGGTCAGCGTGATGTCGCCGGGCTGCTCTGCGGCCTCGACGATGAGGGTACACATGCCGCCGAAGAGGTGCATCTGCGGGAGGTGGAAGGCGTCGAGGCAGGCGGCGTCGCCGTTGGCCGCGGCGCGGAAGCGGGCGGCGCCCTCGACGGTGAAGGTGACGAGGCGGCCGTCGTGCGGGCAGAGGTTGCCGTCCTTATCGACGAGGCGCACGGTGTAGTAAGCCAGGTCGCGGCCACCCGCGCGGAGGGTTTCGGCGTCGGCGCGGAGGAGCTCCAGGTGGTGGGGCTTGCCGGCGGTGCGCACGGTCTGCTCCCGTGCGGGGCGTCCCTGGGCGTCGTAGGCCACGACGCGGAGCTCGCCGGGCTGGTAGGCGATGCTGTCCCAGATGAGGCGGTAGCGCTCGGGCACGGCGCCCTCGCACCGGCGCTTGCTGCGGCGGCCCAGGCTCCGGCCGTTCAGGAAGAGCTCGGCCTCGGGGAGGTCGGTATAGACATATACGGGGGTGCATTCTCCCTCGCGGCCGGGCCACGTCCAGTGGGGCAGCAGGTGGAGGGTGTGGTCGCGGCGGTTCCACTGGCTGCGGTAGAGCCAGTAGCGGTCCTTGGGCAGGGAGGCGAGGTCTATGATGCCGAAGTAGCTGGAGTGGGAGGGCCAGGCGTCGGTGTCGTAGGGCGTGGGCTCGCCGAGGTAGTCGAAGCCCGTCCATACGAACTGCCCGATGGTCCAGGGCTGGTCGTCCATGTTGGCGAAGTCGGCCTCGGGGGTGTTGGACCACCAGCAGGCCTCGGTGTCGTAGGAGGAGCACTGGTTGTCGGGGTACATCTTCCCGTCCTCGCGGACGACGGGGAACTTATATACGCCGCGGCTGCTGACGGTGCTGCACGTCTCGGAGCCGAGGATGATGCCCTGCGGCAGGCGGCGGTGGGCCTCCTGGTAGCGGTGGGCGCGGTAGTTGAAGCCGGGGATGTCTATCATAGCGGCAAAGCCGTTGTCCAGGACGCAATCCACCTGGTCCATGCCGCCGGTGACCTTGCGCGTGGGGTCCTCGCGGTGGCAGATGTCCTGGAGGAACTTGGCGACCTTGTATCCCTCGGGCGAGCACTGCGTGGGGACTTCGTTGCCGATGCTCCACATGACGACGCTGGGGTTGTTGCGGTAGTGGCGCAGCATGTTGACCATGTCCTTCTCCGCCCACTCCTGGAAGTAGCGGTGGTAGCCGTTGTCGCACTTTGCAATGTCCCATTCGTCGAAGGGCTCCAGCATCATCATGAAGCCCAGGGAGTCGCAGAGCTCCACGAGCTCCGGGGCGGGCATGTTGTGGGAGGTGCGTATGGCGTCGCAGCCCATGTCGCGGAGCATCTTGAGCTGGTGGATGAGGGCGGAGCGGTTGACGGCGGCGCCGAGGGGGCCGAGGTCGTGGTGGAGGCATACGCCCTGGAACTTGCGGGGCTGTCCGTTGAGCAGGAAGCCGCGCTCGGGCACGTAGTCCAGGGTGCGGAAGCCGACGGGCGTGGCATAGACGTCCTGAAGGGCGCCGTCGGCCTCTATGCGCGTCCGGGCATGGTACAGACGGGGCTCCTCGGGGGACCACAGCCTCGGGGCGGGCACGGGGATGTGCTGGACGAACTTACCGTCGCGCTGCACCTTCCGTGTATCTTGCCGGGAGGCCACGACGCGGCCGTCCCCGTCCACGATGTCCGTCGTCACCGTCAGGTCCTTGTCCCCGGCGTTCTCAATGGAGATGCGTAATTCTATATCCCACGCCTCACCCCCAGCCCCTCTCCGAGGGGAGAGGGGAGTAGAATCCTTTGTTCCCGCAAGACATGAATCCTTTGTTTCGGCAAGACAT
>JAFUXE010000032.1 GCA_017477205.1 Alloprevotella sp. | reverse complement strand
ATCACGCTTACCAAACTTTATCGTGGAATTTGACCCGCAGAAAAAGCATTTTTTGCATCATATTAATAATAAATGCAGCAAAGGTAAGTATTTATCGGCGTTTCCAAAGATTTCACCACTCAAAATGACCAATAAGCCAAAAGCGTGGAACCCGTTGTTACCCGTTCCACATCTTGAGGCTCTCGCATTGCCCGTGTAGCAAGAACGAGCAACGCAGAAGCCCACGCTGATATGATATTACTCCATATATAATACATAGGAGGCCAGCTTATACCATACCACACAGGGTCATCTACCGTTGCCTTGTCTTTTGCTACAACTTGGAACTTGCGAGATTTCAAGATGCAAAGAACAAAGCGTCAAGTAAACGCCTTTATGTATATTGTGTTGCACCCCGCCTGTTAGCGGTTTGCAGGGCAAAGATATGAAGGATTATTGGAACAAACAAGGGGAATGCAGACAAATCAGTGTGTGAGCGATTAGGCAAACGACAGACAAAGGCCGCGAATCATACGGGCCGGAACGTTTTCCAGCATAAAGTTTTTGGGTCATACACGGGGTGCTTGCTTCTGCGCGGAAATCCTGCAAACCGCAGGTCACAAAAGCCGCGAATGTACCGTCCCGGCAACTTTTTCCCGGGGAAAAGCGAGTTTGCGCGCAACAGGGCGGGGGATTTCAGAAAATTTTTCGTACTTTCGCGCCGCTGCGGAAACGCCGCAAAACGACAAAGAGGCAAAAAAGCCAACCGTTAAACCACCGACAGACAGACACACACGACATGTTCTTTCCAGAGAACTTTGAAGACAAGATAGGATTCAGCGAAATCAGGACCCTGCTGCGCGGACGCTGCATGTCCACGCTGGGCACGGACTGGGTGGACAACAGCCTGCACCCCCTGCAGCACGCCGAGGAGGCGCGCGAGGCCATGGCCAGGGCCGCCGAGTTCCAGCGCTTCACCGCCGAGGAGGACGACGCCTACGAGGAGAACTTCTTCGACGTGCGCCAGGCACTCCTCCGCATACGCCCCGAGCGGACGCACATGGAGGAGATAGAGCTCTTCGACCTGAAGCGCTCGCTGCGCACCGTGGGCGACCTGGTCGGCGCGTTCCGCCGGAGAAACGACGGGGACGACGCACCCGCCTACCCCGCCCTCTGCCGCCTGAGCGAGGGCGTGGAGACGTTCCCCGACGTCGTGAGCCGCATCGAAAGCGTCCTGAACAAATACGGCAAGGTACGCGACACGGCATCCGCCGAGCTGCTCCAGATACGCCACCAGATGGAAGTCACCTCGCGCAGCATCTCCCACTCCCTGCGCCAAATCATCAGCGAGGCCCAGAACGAAGGCTACATAGACCGCGACGTGGCGCCCACGTTCCGCGACGGACGGCTCGTCATCCCCGTGGCACCCGCCCTGAAGCGGAAAATACGCGGCATCATCCACGACGAGAGCGCAACGGGAAAGACCGTGTTCATCGAGCCCGCAGCCGTCGTGGACGCCAACAACCGCATCCGCGAGCTCAAGGCCGCAGAACGCCGCGAGGTCATGCGCATCCTCCAGGAGCTCACCGCCGAGGTGCGCCCCCACGCATCCGGGATGCTGCACGCCCTGGGCTACCTGGCACACATCGACTTCCTGCGCGCCCTGGCATCCTTCTCGGAAAACTTCGACTGCACCGTCCCCGACGTGGCCGACACGCCACGCATCGACTGGTCAGGGGCCACGCACCCCATCCTGCGCCAGGCACTGCGCCGGCGGGGACTAGACCAGGTGCCCCTAGACATCGCCCTGCGCGGGGACGCACGCATCCTGGTCATCTCAGGCCCCAACGCAGGCGGAAAGTCAGTATGCCTTAAAACCGTGGGCCTCCTGCAGTACATGATGCAGTGCGGCATGCCCGTGCCCATGGACGAAAACAGCCGCATGGGCTTCTTCAGCGACATCTTCCTCTCCATCGGCGACGAGCAGAGCCTGGAGGACTCGCTCTCCACCTACTCCTCGCACCTCCTGGGGCTCAAGACCATGATGAAGCGCAGCAGCGCGACCTCGCTCCTGCTCATCGACGAGTTCGGAGGCGGCACCGAGCCGCAGATAGGCGGCGCCCTGGCGGAGGCCATCCTGGAGAAATTCGTGGGAAGCGGAACCTACGGCATCATCACCACGCACTACCAGAACCTGAAGCGCTTCGCCGAGAACACGAAGACCGTCATCAACGGAGCCATGCTCTACGACCGCGCGCAGATGCAGCCCCTCTTCATGCTACGCATCGGCCACCCCGGCTCCAGCTTCGCCATCGAGATAGCACGGAAGATAGGCCTGCCCGAGGACGTCATCGCCAAGGCCGCGGAGACCGTGGGCAAGGACTACGTCATGAGCGACAAGTACCTCCAGGACATCGCGCGCGACAAGGTCTACTGGGAGCACAAGCGCCAGCACGTGCATTCCCAGGAGAAACAGCTCGCCGAGACCCTGGCAAGCTACGAGCGCGAGCTGGAGGACGTGAGCCGGCAGCGGCGCGCCGTGCTGGACGAGGCAAAGCGCGAGGCACAGGACCTACTGCGCGAATCCAACGCACGCATCGAAAACACCATACGCGCCATCAAGGAGGCACAGGCCGAAAGGGAACGCACGCGCGAAATCCGCAGCGAGCTGACCGAGTACCGCGAAGCCATCGAGCAGACGCCGGAGGAAAACGACCGCATCACGCGGAAGATGGAACAGATACGCCGGCGCCAGGAACGCCGCAGGCAGCGCAAGGAAGCCGCCGCAGGCGCAGCCGACGCCACGCCCCGGCCCGCAAGCGGCAGGCCGGCCGCGCGGACAGCGACGGCCAGGGAGGCATACAGCGCAGCAGCCACCAATGCACTCCTGCACGAAGGCTCATACGTGCGCCTGCACGGACAGAACACCATCGGCCGCATAGAAAGCATCAACGCCTCAGGGCAGGCGCGCGTGCTCTTCGGCATGATACACACGACCGTGCCCCTGGAGCGGCTCCGCGCAGCCGAACAGCCGAAGGAGGACAAGACCTTCAAGGCCGCCACCTTCGTCAGCCGGCAAACGCGCGACGCCATCAGCGAGAAGAAAATACACTTCCGCCCCGAAATCGACCTGCGCGGAATGCGCGCCGACGAAGCCCTCCAGGCCGTCGCACGCTTCATGGACGACGCCATCCTGCTGGGCGAAAGCCCCGTGCGCATACTCCACGGCACGGGAACGGGAGCCCTGCGGCAGCTGACGCGCGACTACCTGCGGACACTGGGCGGCGTGCGCACCTACCACGACGAGCACGTGCAGGCAGGAGGCTCGGGCATCACCGTCGTGGAACTCGACGACTGAGCCCCGGCCGGGCCCCTGTCTTTTTGTAAATAGGGTTGACACCTAAATCACAAAAAATGATGAAAACAGAAAGAGATTATCTACGTACCCGTATGGATCGTGTTCATTTGCGCCAAGAGGTGTATCGTCTTTATCGCGAAGAAAACCTTCCCCTT
>JAFUXE010000013.1 GCA_017477205.1 Alloprevotella sp. | reverse complement strand
TCCCTATATGCATATCTGCTCCGATTTTGAATCGGATGCAAAGGTAAGCATTTCAAAACCCGGACAGGGCATCGGAGGGCTAAAACGTTGTGCATGAGAACTTTAATTTTAAATTTAAACAATTTTAAGAGACACTAGTGATCTAAACTAAAGGAGTTTATACGAAAATACCCTCAAAGCCGTTACGTTGCACAAGCTAAAGAAAAAATCATAGAGCTCACATTCAAAGAATGCAAGAACATTTCGGATTTCACAGCCTTCATAGCACAATATCCCAATAGCTCTTTCGTGCCAAAGGCACAGGAAACGATCAACAACCTTAAACGTCTGGAAAACGCGCTGTCTTCATGCCAGTCTGTAGATGAAGTCATCGAACTATACAAAAAAGAGCAAGCCTCCCTGATGTTAAACAAGTTCTCCTTGAAGGCATTTGAATTAGCAAAGAAAAAAGATGACTATCATAAAATTGTCTCCACTTTTGGCCGCTATTCCACCGGAGGGAAACAAGCTCAGGACAAAATAGATAATGAAAAGGACTCTCCCTCAGTAGCTCCGATTATAACGTTTGCCATAATACACATACTTTGGGGAACAATATTTTTTGTGCTTGATGAAAATCATAATGTCGATACCTTTTTCATAGGCATGCTTGTAGGTCTTATTGGATGGATTATTTATGTTAATTACTTACTTCTTATTCTACTTGAGCTTTTCTATAAGCTAATATCCTGGATATTTAGGAAAGCCAAAAGAGCGTTAGGTGTGTTATTATTTATTCTTTTGTTTTTAACAGTATTGGCGACCGTCTTGTATAATAAATCAAGCGAAAATGATAATAAGTACGACGGACCTTCTTATTATTATTCCAATCCAGATATTGATGATTATGCGATAGATTCTCCTAATGTAGAGGTTACAGATGCCTACAACTACGATTCAGACAACACAATTGATATCCAAAGTGAAGAAACATATACGGAAGCACATTACACAACTGGCGCACGGCCTTATCAATCTTTTTATGGGAAAGGCACATACGATTCTAACACAGATAATTCTCTTACAATAAAAAACGGGAATGGAAATGATGCCGTGGTTTTCCTTGAAACGACCTCTGGAAAAAAAGTTCGACATGTCTACATCTGCGCAGGTCAGAATTACACGATGAACAACATTCCTGGCGGTTCATATGTTGTAAAGATAATTCAAGGTAATTCTTGGAACGACAACAAAGACAACGGGCCAAATGCTCCTACAGGCGGATTCATGAAAAATTTATCAATGTCTGAATCGGGTTCGAATGACATACTTGATTTCCCCCGTCCAAGCAGCGGCCAATATGGTTCGTTTGAAATAACACTCTATAAAGTGCAGAACGGTAATATGGACACATATCCAATCTCCAGTAGTGAAATGTTTAAATAATCATTTAAATATGAAAAAGATTCTTTTTATTTTTTTGTTGTTCACAACAACACTGACATGGGGAGCACCTAATAATGCCAAAGAACTCGTTAGGCTTCAACAAGAAGTGAGTAACCTGAAATCAACAGTTTCCAAGCTTCAGCAGGAAGATAGGAGATTAAATGATTTGTACCAACAGCAGAAAAAAGAACTGGACAGTCTGTATGCCCAACAACAGCAACAAGCAGAGAAAGTCAGTGTATTGGATGAAAAGGCCGCCAAAGCTGGTGTTGACATTTCAGAGGCTAACCAGAAGATCGACAATAGTGTTAGTTCGCTGTCTGAGAGCATTAGCAGCCGCACTTTGCTTGGGGCATCAGCAATTCTGATAGCCTTAGGACTGCTGGCTTGCACCTATTATATATTATATATATTAAGGAGGAAGATTAGCAACGGAGCAACTACGATTGACATGATTCGCTCAGCACAGGAAGGGCTTGAAACAGCACAGAAGGCGATGCAAGAAGAATCGGTAAAACTGGATAGCAAGTTAGTGGAGTTGTTGGATAAAAAGATTGAAGCCGTGCCAACACCTACAACTAACGAGCAGGCAGACCACACACTGGCGCTGAAAGTGGCAGACGAGATTGTCCGTATAGAAACCAATTTGTCTCGCATGGATACATCAGTAAAGGGCTACAAGCAATTAGCAAAAGCCGTTGAGCGTATTAGGACAAACTTCTTGGCTAATGGCTATGAAATCGTAGAGATGCTTGGTAAGCCTTATAATGAAGGAATGAAAGTAGTTGCAAACTTTGTTTCTGATGATACATTAGCAGAGGGCGAACAGAAGATAACGGGTATCATCAAGCCACAAATCAACTACAAGGGTAAGATGATTCAATCAGCACAGATTACAGTAAGTCAAAACCTTTAAAACAACATTAATATGGCACGAGTAAAAATAGACTACGGCATTGACTTGGGCACAACAAACTCGTCAATATGCCGAATGGAGAAGGGAGAACCTAGAGTTATTAGAACAGACCTACAAGATAAGGTTATTATGCCTTCTTGTGTATCAATTAACAGGAAAGGTAGTATAAGTGTTGGAGATGCAGCTTATAACACAATGAAAGGGGATAAACGTAGGGCAACTAAAAGTTGGAAGAAACAAGACTCAAACACTTATATAGAGTTTAAGCGAACTATGGGTACTGACACTAAATACCATAGTACAAATAAAGGTTGCAACTATTCTTCTGAACAACTCTCATCAGAGGTATTGAAGAAACTAAAGTCATTCGTAACTGACGAGACATTCCGTTCAGTAGTTATAACCGTCCCTGCTAAGTTTACTGTCGGCCAGAAGACTGCAACCATTGAGGCCGCAAAGATGGCTGGGTTCGACCACTGCGAATTATTACAAGAACCCATTGCCGCTTCATTCGCTTACGGTTTATCGTCAGAACAGAAGAATGGTATTTGGATGGTGTTTGACTTTGGTGGTGGTACTTTCGATGCTGCATTGCTGAAAGTGGAAGACGGCATTATGCAGGTGTTCGATACGGCGGGCGACAACTATCTGGGTGGAAAAGACCTCGATGCGGCCATTGTGGAGAATATCATCATCCCCTACTTGAAAGAAAACTATGCTATTGAAGGCATTTTGGCAGATAAAGAAAAGAATGCTGTGCTTCGCGATGCAATGAAGACATACGCTGAAGATGTGAAGAATCAATTGTCGTTTAAAGACAGTGAAGACATCCTATCAAACCTTGGCGACTTGGGCGAAGATGAAGATGGTGAAGAAATAGAACTTGATCTTACCGTCACCCAGCAGCAGGTATTTGATGCCATGCGTCCTGTTTTCCAAAAGGCAGTTGATGTATGTAAAGCGCTGCTGGAGCGTAACAACCTGAAAGGGTCTCAGCTGAACAAACTGATTCTTGTTGGTGGTCCGACGCACTCTCCGCTGATTCGTCAGATGCTTCGTGAGCAGATAACGCCCAATGTGGACACGAGTATTGACCCTATGACTGCCGTTGCAACGGGCGCAGCCCTCTATGCATCCACAATAGATGCTGAAGTAAAGGATTGCGACATAGAAATAGGTGCAATCAAATTGAAATTTGGCTATGAGGCAACATCTGTAGAACAAACGGAATGGGTCAGTGTAAAACTGGACAAGGCTGGTTCTGGAGCGTCCTGCCCGAATAAAGTGCTGGTGGAATTTGTACGTGGAGATAATGCTTGGTCGAGCGGTAAGACTGAGATTGACGAAATGGGCAATGTGATTGAGGCAAACCTTGTGGAAGGAAAGTCAAATGCTTTCACCGTTGTTACCTATAATGAGAAAGGTGACCAATTACCCTGTTTCCCACCAGAGATTACCATCATTCAAGGTTCAAAAGTAGGTTCAGCACCTTTACCTTATAATATAGGTATTGCCATTTGGGATGACCACAAGAGTAAAGCAATATTTAAGGCTGCAACAGGCCTGGAGAAGAATAAACCTGTGCCTGCTGTCGGCGTAGTCAATGGACTTTCTACCTCAAAGCAGTTGCGTCCTGGAATGATTGACGATGTTCTGACAGTACCCATCTATCAGTGTGAAGATGATCCTGAAGCTGGTCGAACAGCCACCTTATATGAGTATGTGGCTGACGTGGTGGTTACTGGTGAAGAAGTTGAATCGTTGATACCAGAGAATAGTCCTGTAGACATTACATTGAAGGTTGACTCCTCTGAGCAGATGACAATGGACATCTATTTCCCATCTGTGGACTTCACAGTGTCGAAGTCACTTGACACCAGCAAGAAGCAAAGTGTTGGCGAGGCAGAAAAACTAATACCACAGATGATTCGTGATGCCCAGCGTGACATTAACCGTTTGGCAGAATCGGGCATCAACACGGATGCCCTACAATCGGAGTTGAATACAGTAATAGAGGAGGACAAGAATAGCCAAGAGAAGAAAGCGGTATTACAACACATGAAAGAGGTGCTCCGTAAGATTGAGGACGAAGATGCAAGAACAGAAAGGGAACGTCTTGAAAAAGAAATCCGCGAGGAGTTTGAGCGTTTAGAGAGAGCTGACAGAGAACTTGGTAATGACAAGAGTCATCAACTTGTCAGCCAACTTCGGAACCAGACAGACCAAGTGATTCGTTCAAAGAATTTGCTGATGGGTCGTGATGTACTGGAGCAGATAAAACAAGTATTCTTCCAGCTCACCATGATTTATCAGTGCATGGGGCTTATCCGTGAATGTAACAACAACTTCGGCAGTTTCCGTTGGAAGGATGCCAACCGTGCGCGCCAACTTGTGAATCAGGGGGTGGCAGCAATGGAAAATCAGCCAACAGTTGAGCAATTGCGGCCTATAGCAGCTCAATTAATTGAACTGATGCCAAGAGAGGAGGCGGAGAATGCTGGTGGATTCTTACACTAAACAATAGAAATAACATGAACAAAATAGGATTTAAGGACAGTGTCATTCACACTTTAAAGAGTGTATTTGATTTTGACTCTTGTTCTACAAGAACAGAGTATTTATATTATCAATTATTCCGCATCATATGTGCTGTAATAATGTTTTTGCTAGCAATAATTATAGGATATGTTGGTGATGAGAATATACCTAAATGGTTAGGATTAGGGTTTGGTGTCCCCCTATTTCTTTTGGGCCTCTACATTATATTCGCAGATATACCTTTGTCTGTCAGAAGACTTCACGACACGAACAAATCCAGGTGGTGGTATTTGGTGTCATGTATTCCATATATAGGATGGGCTATACTTCTTTTCTTATTACTCCGCCCATCTGACCCAGATAGCGACTGGAATTATGAATATATCCCAGAAAATGATTAATGGTTATGTTTCTATTTCAAAAAGGACAAACAATAGACAATCGCTACACGGTGGTGTTTCCGCATAAGGAAGGGTCTTATGCGGAAACCTACCGAGTACGGGATACAGAAGGGAAACTGCGATTCCTCAAACTGATTCACTATTCAAAATTGCAGTATTCCCAGTTAGACGAGCATGGCCGTGTTACAGAGGTTGAAATTGTAAAGCAACTAAGTCAGTCTCACCCTACACAAACAAAAGTCAATGGTTGCAAGAATATCTGCAAATATGTGGATAGCGGCATGTTAATGATTAATGGGCAGCAGATGGCCTTTCTTGTAACAGAGTTTGTTAGTGGCGAAACTTTGGATAAGAAGCTGAGCCGCGAAGGACATCTTAGTATCTATGACATTAAGTGCATCGCAAAAGCACTACTTCATGCGCTGCAACACATACATGAACAAGAAATCCCCATCATACATAACGAGGTTACGATTCAGAACCTTATGTTAGACCTCTCTGGTAGTCTGGAAGATTTAAAGCTTATTGATTTTGGCTCCGCACGTTTCTTGAATCAAGAACCCGCAAAACCGAACTTGAAACAGCTCAATCCGTTCTATATGGCTCCAGAGCGGTTGAACGGTGTGAGTTGCGTGCAGTCGGATTTGTTTTCTGTTGGAATAATCCTCTACCAACTGATATTTGAAGAATTGCCTTGGTTCTTTGATGCGTCCGGAATGACGAATCAACAAATTGCTGAAAGATTGCAGGCTGAAAGAGAACAACCGTTGCGTATGCCTAACATAGACATGTTTGAGTTGGACGAACAATTGCTAAACATTATCAGTAAGGCTACTCAGAACGCTGTTCAAGACCGTTTTCAGACGGCACAAGAAATGATAGACTCCATCAATGGGAAAGTTAAGGTGGAGATCGTCAATAGGAAGAGCAGCACAACATCCCCCAAAGAGTCTCAGAAGAAAGTCAAACGTGGCAATGGCTTCGCTGATGTCGCGGGAATGACTGAACTTAAAGAGCAACTGCAATCGGATGTGATAGACCTATTACATGATCCTGATGATCAAGCGAAAGGTTTGGATCTGCACATCCCTAATGGGTTGTTGTTCTATGGGCCTCCAGGCTGTGGCAAGACCTTCTTTGCGGAGAAGTTTGCAGAAGAGACAGGCTTCAACTATCTGTATGTAAGAGGCTCAGATGTGGCTTCGCCTTATATTGATGGAGGCAAGGGTAAGATCGCTGATATATTTAATGAGGCAAGACAAAATGCACCGACCATCCTTTTCTTAGACGAGGTTGATTCTTTAATGAGAGACCGCAGTGCCCATAATAATGCTACTACGGCAGGAGCCGTGAATGAGTTCCTGACCCAGCTGAACAATTGCGGTAAGGACGGTGTCCTTGTGATTGCTGCTACCAACAAGCCTACAGACATTGACGAAGCGGCTTTACGCGCGGGTAGATTGGAGCGGAAATACTATATTCCTCAGCCTGACAAGGAAACGAGAAAGCAGATGTTCCAGATAGGCATTGGTAAGCGCAATTATGACTTCGGTATTGATTATGATTTGTTAGCAGAGAGGACTGAGAATTATGTTTCTGCTGATATTAGCCTTGTGATTGATACTGCTGCCCGTCTTGCTTTCAGAAGAAAGATCGGCAAGATAACTATGGCTCTACTTGAAGAGGCTATCAGCCAAACCGAGCCGAGTCTGACATTGGAGCAAATCAAACGTCATGAAGATATTCGTGATAGATTTATGGGAGAGAAAAAGATTAATGAACGACGCAAAATAGGATTTTGAATATGGATATAGACGAGAGACACGAAAATATTCGTAAAGAACAATTTGAAAAAATAAAAACCGGAAATAGCGTATTCGGTTTGGTTCCTTCTGAAATTGGCGAGATAATGTTTTGCGATTCCACCGAATGGGATGAAAAAGCGCCAACATCCGCTGAGGCAAACAAGTTTAGAGTTTGGACATTGGCAGTTGTTGTAGGAATCATCATATTCTTCTGGCTCGTCTTTCCTAATGCAACAATATTGAATGTTATCGTAACTATAGCAGCGGCCTTACTGGGTATCCTTTTAATAGCAACGGCTGACGATTTCTCTGGCACAGACTATTTTATCGGAACCGATGGATTTGCCGTTATGAAGTTCAAGAACTCAAGAAATAATTTCGTTGAAAAGCATATCGTGAAGTTTGCAGATATTTCGGATTTAGTAGACTATGATTTTGAGCATTATGACAGCAAAGGGAAGTATTCCTACTCGCTATATTCTTTCAGTTTCCATAGTGTGTATGGTAAAGAAGAATGGAAAAATATTCACGCCCTTTATTCTTTCACAGGGCTGCACAAGAAACATCCATCCAAGAAGATTGATTACCGCTATTGGATAAAACTTGAAAATGCTTGGTACGACTATTACGTAAAGAAACTTGCATATATAGGTACTTTTGTTTTCGTGGTGTTTGAGTCTGCCAAGAAGGATGATGGCCTGAAAGTTTGCAATGCAGCACCATTCGTAACAATAGAGGGCAAAGAGCTTACTGTCTGGGACAGAACGTTTACCCCAGAAAATATAAGCAGAATATATGTAGACAAAGGCTCAAGTAATCAAACTCATGAGAAGAAAGGAAAACTTGTCATCGAGGGGATTGATTACACCCCCAAGAAGCTTTTTAGGAAGGAAAAAGGAACTGTTGAACGAATTCCACTTTCAAATGTCGGTAATAGTCGCATTTTTATTAAGGCTATTGAGAAGTATATGAAGGAGAACAATATAAAAGGATAAATTATGGAACATAATGAATTATTATTGAGAACGGCATTTTGCTGTATGGCCTGCGATGGAAGTATAGCTTCTGAGGAGGTCGAGATGATTAAGCAATTGTCAAATGTAAACAATCTTTTTGGAGACATAAGCATTGATTATGAGCTTCATCGACTAACACATGAACTCAAACTGAAAGGTAAGCTCTTGTTAAAAGAATACCTTTCCACTCTCGCGGGACAAGACCTGTCTAAGGAAGAAGAACTGGCAATAGCAAATGTAGCAGTCCAAACTATCCGTGCGGACAATAATATTGAATATAGCGAGATTAAGTTCTTCAAGGTGATACGTGCTAATTTGGCCAAAGTTTCTGATGAAATGTTGATTGAGAGAATAGAAGGCATTGACGAGAACTATTTGGCTCAGGATATCAGAACAGATTACATTCAATTGCATGAAGATTACTTCAGTTCAGTCAATCTGAGCGCGATTGTGACAGACATGATAGAATGAGGCATATCTCCCTTACTCTCGCCGCTCTGCTCCTGCTCTGCCTCGCACCGATGCCATACGGTTATTACGAATTGGTGCGCTTTGCATCAATGGTCATATTCGCAGTAATGACATATCAGTATGTGCAGGAGAAGCGGAACACATTGGCGGTCGTATTTGGAGCACTGGCATTGCTATTTCAACCATTCGTGAAGATTGCGCTGGGACGAACCATCTGGAACATCGTAGATGTTGCAGTAGCGGTGTTACTTATCGCACTAATATGTATAGAATCTAATAAAAACAACCAACATGAAAGATAATAACATGATTACTATTCTTCAAAAGGCCTTTTCGTATAAAGGAAGGATCAACAAACGGGAGTATGCACTCTCACTGTTAAAACTCATCGCCTGTGCTGTAATAGCATTTATTGTATGTTCCTTCTTAATGTATTTACTGATGACGCACCTGCATAGTATTAGAATATGGAACAGCTTTGATATTGTATTTAATCTTATATTACATACACTTGCTTACGTTCTGCCAGTCATATGTATAATAATTCTTTCTCTTTACTTCTTTGCACAAGGGGCAAAGCGTTGCCACGACATAGGTCTTTCTGGTTGGCATATATTAATCCCCTTTTATTTTATAGCACTCTTGTTTGAAGACGGCAACGGTTTCGAGACACAATCTGAAATGTCAAACCTTGTGCCAAAATCAGAAAGAATGGAGGAGACTCCCCATACAGACATCCCAGAAACCGTAGTTATGGAAGAGCCTTACGAATGGCCTATTGACAATACGGGCTTGTTCACTAATGTGTTTAACCTCATGGGAAGAATCTCGCAGTTAGAGTTTCTACTTGTCGTACTGATAGGATTTGGCGTACTGCTTATACTTCCCTTTCTCATTATCATCTGGAGATTGGCCCTATTGGCTGAAAGCATAAAACGCCTGCACGACTTCGGACTTTCTGGTTACTGGTGCATACCTGCACTTATTGCCGCAGTTGTTATGTTGTTATTCTATGAGGTTGCAGCTTCATGGATTACAGACTGTTGCATAGCTATTTTCTGGCTGTATGTTATTATTCTCTTACTTGTCCCAGGTACAAGAGGCATCAATGAATACGGCACGAATCCCTTGCGCAGTTATCGTGAACAAACATTGGAAGCCGGTTATCCTGACATTTAATCGTCCACAAGTAAAAATTATAATCGTTCAGTAATTATGAAAGAAATGAAAACGTTGGTCCTAAACATTAAAATAATCGCGACTATGTTCGCAATAATGGCGGGGGGCTTCATGATAGTTGGTCGCGCGCAGAAACCCACGGACGACATCACTCGTCTGAAAGAAAAGTTTGAAAGCTGCAAGATGCTGACGGTGGGGCAGGACGAACTTGGATATGCCATAAAAGTGCCGGACTTCTTCCAACAGAAACCCTCTGACGAATTATACACGCTACACTACTCCTATGAAGATGAGGCATCGGATTTGCGCTTTTTCGTATCGTCTTTCGTGACAGATGCGGAAGGGCTTGACGCGGAGACTGCCGTCAAAGAGTTTACGCAGGAGGCAACGCTGCTCTTCAAGGAAATAGGCCCTGACTACTACATCATAGAAGAACCGATGGAGGAGGGCGATGAATATGTAGACCTGGATAAGTCTTTCTTCATCGGGAGATACTGCCTTTCGCTGCACTTCTTCTTCCCCAAAAACTACAGACGGGCGGTACAGCGGTATATAGACATCGTGAAGGCTTGGAATCCTTATCCGGAAGAATAGTCCGCACGGCACAAGGCAACGTTTCGTCTAAATTATCAACAAAATCCGCCCAAAGCATTACGGTTTTCAGGCTGACATTTATATCTTTGTCCGCACGGGGACAGAATAGGCATACGTCATGCGAAGCCGCACCCCTTACAGACAAATACCAAAAGAAATGAAAGAATTAAAGAGTGACATACTGCTCGCGCTGGTTTGTGCTTTAGTTTTTGCTGTGTGCATATTTTTTGCCGGCTATGGTTATAAATGGATTGGAAGCATATCGTGGATTCCTTTTCTTGGTTTTTGTTTTTATGCCTACAAGGCTTTTAAGGGATGGCAGACAAGGGACTACGAGGAAGATGCTTCGGAAGACGAGCCGGCACAGGCTGTTACGGTACCCAGCAAGACGGATGCACGAGACGACACGGCCCCTGACACGAGAAGCATCGCCCTTGCGGCGCTGAAACGCCTCGGATGTTCCCCGGAAGAAATAGACGGACGAAGTTTATTATACACTTTTCAGGGATTCTATTTTGTCATGGACTTCGACGCTTCCTTCTTCGCCCGCATCGCCTTAATGCCCACCACCGTTTGCCGAAAATCAGACGTGGTGACATTCATGGAGTTGCAAGACATTCTGAATCTTTTTAACAAGCATAACAGCTATTCTTACTACTGGGTAGAAATGAACGCTTCCGATGGCGAAGAGCAGGGCATAGGTTTTATTATAAAAGACTTCTTGATGCTCCATCCCGCGCTTCCTCACGCAGAAATATACATTGCAAAAGAAATGGAACAAATGATTCGGAACCGTTACGAACTCATCGACTGCATAAGGAGCAGAAGAACGGACAAGGAAAAGGGGACGAAGGAAAGTGCCGCGTCTCAAAATGCAGAGAATTAAAAAACGAGAAAGAATATGTGGTGGCCATTCAGTAAGGAGAATAAGGAAAAAGGGTACAAGAAAAGCAAGAGATATGAAGCTCTGCCTAATACGGTGCGCGGCACGGAGTGGAGCGTGTGGGAACATATACGCTGGAAAGAAGGCGAGGATGCCAGAAAAGTAAAAAAAGAAAGCGTACGGGAATTTGCCCGGAAAGAGGGCGTAGACCTCACGCCCTACCCTTACAGGTTCCAGCGCTGCGCGGTAGAATTGGTGGACATTCCCTTCGAAGGTGCTGATAATGAAGTCATCTTCTTGGAGGGCTTCTACCACGCCAGGGCAAACGCCTGCGTCAGGAAACACCTGCCCTTGATTCGCGAGTGCATGGCAAAACACAACTTGCGCTTCGTTTACCTTCCGTTGCTGCAAGAGGAAGTGGCTGCGGACGCTGACGCCTGGCACTACCACAACCCTGGGGAGCAGCCCGACATGGAGCGTGTGCGCGAGGCCGTGATGAACGATGCGAAATTCCCCGAAGGGAAAGGGAGCAGTTTTCTACTGGACTATATGGCGCGACCGCAAAACCGCCCGAGGTTGGAGGCACCATCATTTGCCCGCTTCAATTATTCAAGCCCCAACCCCTTTGACGATTTCAAGACAACCCGCAGCTTCTTTGAACTGGTCTTTCTGGACGTGAGGGCAGCAGAGAAAGACCCCGAGCGTTACTTCAGCTATATGGCAGCACGCGTGGGCATGGAAATGACGGACTTCTATGGCGTGGCCTGCAAGGGAAGAGCCCGATATGAAGATGCCGACGATGCGTTCTCGCGTGACACGCAGAAGATGCTACAGGAGGTGGAATACAAGATAGACCAACTGCGGCGGCGGGGTGTGAGCGAGATGATTCTCCAACAGCTCGTGAAGCCAAAAGTGGAACTAAGCCGCCTCGTCGTCACCGCCGACCATCGCATCTTCCTGGCTGACTACGACAACAAGGAAGTACGTATGGAGCCACTTGTTAAGACAGTGTTCTTCCTCTTCCTACGCCATCCGGAGGGGATACGTTTCAAATGTCTTCCTGACTACAAGGCCGAACTGGCTGAGATTTACGACAGTATAAAAGGCGGCGGCACAAATTCCGTGACGAAAGGTGCTTTCGGCACCTTTCGCTACAGCGCAAGCATACAGGCACTGACCGATCCGCTGAACAATTCTATCAACGAGAAGTGTGCACGCATCCGCGAAGCTTTCCTGCTTTGTATCAACGACGAACTGGCCGAGAACTATTTCATCACAGGCCAGCGCGGCGAGCCGAAAGGCATCAAGCTTCCGAGGAATCTGGTTGAGTGGGAAGGGAAGGAACAATAAGCACAAGGCGGAATTGAGAAAAAAATTAAAAAGAAGTCCGTGGGCGTAGCTGTTGAATGGTTTTTTGTGAGTATATTTGTGCCCGTAAGCAACTAAAAACAACTGACGATGATAGATAATACAGACATTCTGGACAATTTGATTGATATGGGCGTGGCTCCCGAACAGAAGCCCAAGACGATAAAAGTAGTGGGCGTGGGCAACGGGGGCTGCAACGCCGTGGACAATCTTTCCTCCGAGGGAATTGAGGACGTAAGCTGCCTCGTATGCGACAGCAACGCGAGTGCGCTGGGTAGCCACTACCGCGTACCCCATCGCCTGCTGCTGGGCGACGGCCGCGGCTTTGGCGGCAAGGTGGAACGCGGGCGCGAGATTGCAGAGGGGCAGGCCGAGGAGATTTCCAAGGCACTGGACGACGGAGCGAAGATCATCATCATTGCCACGTCCATGGGTGGGGGCACCGGAACGGCTGCGTCTCCTATCTTTGCCCGCGAAGCGAAGAAGCTGGGACTGCTGACACTGGCCATCGCCACGCTGCCGCCGTCGCGAGAGAAACTGCCACGTGCCTTGCAGGCGCTGGACGGTCTGGACCGCCTGGCGAAGGAGGTGGACGCCCTGCTGGTTATCAGCAACGACCGCGTGGAGGAAGTATATGGCGAGGAGTCCGTTGACGTGGGCTTCAAGGCGGCCGACAACGTGCTCTGTGACGCCGTGCGGAGCATTGCGGGCATCATCGGCATGATTGGACTCATCAACATGGACCTCTCCGACGTGCAGACGGCCCTGGAGCACTCCGGCGTTGCCGTTATCTCGACGGGCAGGAGCTGCGGCGAGAACCGCGTGGAGAACGCCATTAAGGCTGCCGTCACCTCTCCCCTGCTGAACAACAACGACATCTACAAGTCCACACACCTGCTCATGCGCGTTTCCTACGACCCGTCAGGGGCGCGCCCCATGCAGATGAAGGAGTTCCGACAAATAGACGCTTTCTCAGCAAAGTTCGGCACGAACACATGGGTCAAGACGGGCATTGACACCGAGGAAGGCCTTGGCGACGACATCCGCGTCACCATCCTGGCCGCAGGTTTCGGCCTTTACGACAACAACGCCACAGAAGCGACGAGCGCAAAAGATCCCATTGACGACCGCGTGCGGCGCTTCTTCCCGAACCTCGCATATTCCGTGCCCCAACTGGAGCCGGAGGACATAGAGGAAGAAGATGCTGGTGAAGAGGCCACGGAGCCTGAGGAGGAGCCGAGCGGGACAAGCAAGGGGAAGAGCCTCTGGGAGAAGTTCTCCGACTTCGTGGCCTACATGCTCAAGCCGGAGGCGTAAGGACACCTTTTGCGGCGATGCTTCCGCCTAAACAAAAAACTCCCGCGGCAATGCGGGAGTTTTTGTTTCTATGTGCGTCGGGAGTATCAGTTCTTGAAGAATGACTGAACGTCCTCGTTGCGTACCATCTGCTCGTCAAAGACGTAAGCGCCGGTCTTGGGGCTCTTGACCATCTTGATGACTTTCGTATAGGAACGTCCGTCCGTTTTACCCTCCTGAAGGGTGGCGACTGCTTTCTTTGCCATGGTTTCGTGAGATTATTTGATTTCCTTGTGTACTGTCATGCGGCGCAGGATGGGATTGTACTTTTTCAGTTCCAAACGCTCCGTGGTGTTCTTACGGTTCTTGGTCGTAATGTAGCGGGATGTGCCGGGCAGTCCGCTTTCCTTCATTTCGGTGCATTCGAGGATGACCTGCACGCGATTACCTTTTACTTTCTTTGCCATCGCTCTGTTGTCTTATTATCCGATTACTTTGATGTCTTTCCAGTCGCAGTATCCCTTTTCCACGGCGCTGTTCAGCGCGGCGTCAAGGCCGACTTTGTTAATGAGGCGGAGTCCGGCTGCACTTACACGGAGGTTAATCCAGCAGTCCTGCTCCACGTAGTAGAACTTTTTGTAGAACAAGTTCACGTCGAACGTGCGCTTTGTGCGACGCTTCGACTTAGAAACGTTGTTTCCGACCATCGCGGTCTTACCTGTGATTTGACAAATCTTCGACATTGCTATCTTATCGTTTTATAGTTTGCTTGGGAGGCGTTTTCAATGCCCGCCGGGACGTATGTCCCCAATTCGAGGTGCAAAATTAGTGCAAAAAAACCTTATGGACAAACTTTTTGCTCTATTTTTCTTCTTCTATCGTCTTGGGACAGGCTTCGCGGAGGTAATCCAGGAGCATATGGACGGCTACGGAGGTGGCGGAGGCGAGGTTTTGCTCGCGTCCGTTGTCTTCCTCAAGCTTCCGCGTCACGATGTGTCCCTCCTGCCCTACGGCGATCCATATTGTCCCCACGAGGACGTTGCCGTTCGGCGAGCCTCCGGGGCCTGCGTAGCCGGTGATGGCAATGGCGAAGTCCGTGTTGAAGAGTTTGTTGGCACCCAGTACCATCTGGCGCGCCACTTCCTCGCAGACGGGTGTCTCGCGCTCCATGAGTTCCTCGCTGACGCCGAGCAGGCCCGACTTCACGTCCTCGGCGTAGCAGCAGAGGCCGCCGCGGTAGTAGGTGCTGCTGCCGGGGGCGGCGGTGATGATGGTGGCAATGCGTCCGGCCGTGCAGCTTTCGGCCGTGGAGATGGTTTTCTCCGTGTTCCAGAGGAGTTGGTTTATCTCTTTGCTGGCAAGTTTCAGGTCTAGTTCCATGGGGAAATCAAAAATGTATAAATTAAAAAGTATAAATTAAAAAGTAAAAATTGATGGTCAATGCTCAATGCTCAATGGTCAATGATTAAGCTTGTTCATATCGTCACGCGGGAATAGGCGGGCTTGTCCAGGGGACAGAAGTCCTTGTCGAGGTACTTGTAGTAGCCGGTGACGGCAATCATGGCGGCGTTGTCGGTCGTGAAGCTGAAGGGGGGGATATAGACGCGCCAGTTTCCGGCCTGCTGCTGTCGGAGGAAGGCTTCGCGCAGCGCCGTGTTGGCACTTACGCCGCCGCTCAGGGCCACGTCGCGGATGCCTGTCTGCTTCACGGCGAGCTTCAGCTTTTTCATCAGGATGTCCACGATGGTCTTCTCCAGCGAGGCGGCGAGGTCCTCCTTGTGGTGGTCGATGAAGTCGGCGTCCTCCTTCAGCCTGTCGCGCAGGAAGTAGAGGAAGCAGGTTTTCAGGCCGGAGAAGCTGTAGTCCAGGCCCGCGATGTTGGGCTTCGCGAACTGGTAGGCATCGGGGTTGCCCTGTCGCGCCAGGCGGTCTATGACGGGGCCTCCGGGATAGCCGAAGCCCATCATCTTGGAGCACTTGTCCATGGCCTCGCCCGCGGCGTCGTCTATCGTCTGCCCCAGTATCTCCATGTCGTTGTATGCCTTCACGCGCACTATCTGCGAGTTGCCGCCGGAGACGAGGAGGCAGAGGAAGGGGTATGGGGGAGCCCCCTCCGGGGTTTGTATAAAATGCGCCAAGACGTGGCCTTGCAGGTGGTTGGCCTCGATGAGGGGGATGCCGAGGCTGGCGGCAAGACCCTTCGCAAAGCTGACGCCGACGAGGAGCGACCCCATCAGGCCGGGGCCCAGCGTGACGCAGACGGCGGAGAGCTCGTCCTTCCCGACACCTGCCTGACGCAGGGCTTCGCTCACGACGGGGACGATGTTCTGCTGGTGCGCGCGGCTCGCCAGCTCGGGCACTACGCCGCCGTAGGCTTCGTGTACCTTCTGCGATGCCGTCACGTTGGACAGCAGCTGGCCGTCGCGGATGACGGCGGCTCCCGTGTCGTCGCAACTGGACTCTATGCCAAGGATTGTTACGCTCATCCTTCTGTTCTTTTTTTGATTCGGGCGCGAAAGTACAAAGAATTATTGGAAAATAAAAGCCCCCCTCCCACCTCCCCCAAGCCCCCTCCCGCCTCCCCCCTCCGGGGGAGGCTTACAGATACCGCTAAAGAGGTCTCGGCTCAAAAACGAAATCCCCTGCGAGGTTTTTGCTTCCTCGCAGGGGATTTGTCATTTAAAGGATTCTTTCGCCGCTCTGAACTCCTCCCCCGGAGGGGGGAGGGGGGAGGGGGCTCTGAGGGGCATCCCTTTACTTCATGATTCTATCCATCATTACCCAGGTGGTCGAGTTGGTCTGCATGTCCTGGATTTTTGCCTCCAGCGTCTTGGATTCCGTCTTCAGGAGCGTCATGCGCAGGTACTCCTTGCCGTCCAGATAGATGGTGACGTAGTCGCCTTTGCCGGAGAAGGTGCAGGTCTTTTTGCCAGGGGCGAAGTAGCCCGTCATCTCGCAGGTCATGTTGGAGGTGATGAACTTGAACGTCGTCTCCAGGGCGAACTCCTTCTGCTCAAAGAAGTCTTCCCATGCCACGTAGCTGTCGGCCTCCGCACGCTTGGCGTGCGTCACCACGTAGTGGTCGGCCTGTGCCAGATAGACGTCGGTGAGGAACTCTTTCGTGGTTTCTTCGTCGCAGGAGACGAAGCTGGTCGTTGTCAGGCCCAAAGCAATGAGCATGAAAACAAGGGTAGAGATTTTCTTTTTCATTGTTTGTAGTGTTAAACGATGGTGATTAAATGGTTGATGCTTCTATTAATTTCCAATTTTTAATTTACATCTACTTCTTAGACGGGCGGTGCGGGAAAAAGTTAATCGCCGCAGGCATGTTTTCCCGCAATCTTCTTCCCACACATTATTATATATACACACGTGCGCGGGAAGTATCCATAAGGAGCCCTTAGTCGTAAACGACCTTCCAGATGCCCGTGCCGTGGCAGTCCTGGCATATTCCCGTCCCGTTGCATGTGCCGCAGCGGTACCGCGAGCTTCCCGTCCACACATAGCCCTGCCCGGCGCAATAGTTGCACTTCAGCAAGCCCGAGCACCCCGGGCAAGGCAGCGTGCGGGGCGTCTTCACGTCGGGGCTGCGCTGCGGCTCCTGCGGCGCGCCGATTTTAAAGGAGAAGTACGTCTTCACGGTCTCCTGCTGTATGAACGCCCCGCGCCCGCAGTCGCGTATGAACGTAACGATGCCGAGGTCGTGCGCCCCGGAGGAGATGCCGATGACTCTGTAGGGGATGAATTTCCAGCTGTCTTTTATGCAGGAGGCGTCCCAGTGGCACACGAAATCCATCCTGTGCCACGCCGCGGCCTGCGGCTTCCCGTTGGGGCCGGGTGCGGTAAAGCCGTCGGCATTGCCAAAGACGGGCCCGCCGTCGGACTGGTAGATGAAATAGTGGTTGATGCTCAGGTCTATCGTGCGTCCCTGAGCTCCATACACGGTGAATGCCGTGTGGACTTTCATTCCCCTTTCACCGTTCAGCGTGACGCCGTGCTCTATCCACACGTTGTCGATGGTCGCCGTCTGGGCGCGCAGCACCGCCAGGGGCATCAGTGCCGCGGCAAGCAGGGTTAAAAGAATTATGCGTTTCATAACTGTTGGTAAAATTACGGACATTGCTATCGTTAACCCGAGAATCTACTTTATTCTCTCCAAGAATTCTATTGCCTCATCTTTCTCCTTAAACTGACACTGTATCAACGTACCATTGTTATATGTTACAATCACCTCAATATATTCAAGGTGGTTATCCTTAGGAATTCCATCATAGCCATTGATAAAATCAATGGCCTTCTCGACATCGATTACTTCTGTACGAGTTCCGTGTAAGGGCAGGATGCATATTGCCTTTATTTTTCGATTGTAAGAAAGAGTAAGCTCTGAGACGAAGTGACTGATTTCTGTTTCGCAAGACTTTAGGATTTCCTCGCGAACCTTCTCTAAGAGCAGTTTGCTGGAACGTTTTACTATTGCAGCATACTTCCTCTTGACGTCAGCCTCTTTGGAATCTTCGTCGAAGTATACGTCAAGTCCGTGAACTTTAAAAGCCTGAACAAGTTTGTCAAATGGAATGTAGAGAACATGAAAGTTGTCGCTCTTGAGCTGATTGAGAGAATTTTCTGTGAATTGGCCACTCAGAATGGCACCCTTGAAAGGTTTGACCAATACGTATTTCTCGCATATCGGATTGACGGCTCCTGAGATTTCCTGTACCTTATTCTTGGAATGCTTTGTGTAACGTCGCCAAGCTAATTCTATGAAAGCAACTGGCTCTCCAATGGTTTCTTCTGTACCTCCTTTTTCGATGACAAAGTCAAGATCATGTTTGCTGCCATGAACGTCAGTCCATGTCAGTTTCTTCCCTTTTCTTGCCTTACGTGGTCCGATGGAATCAAAAAATAAGCTGTTCTTTTCGGCAAACTCGCGAATGGGCTTTTTCATCAAGTCCTCAAAGAATGCGCCGATGAACTCGCCGAGAGTGTGTGATTGTGATTTAGCCATATCTGATTATTTGTTTATCCAGAGTCTGCCCTCCTTCAAGGGGATGCGGTGTTTACGATTTTTCCATTTTGTATTGCGGTCACGCAATTTTTCAAAAGTATAGTCGTTGAAACCTGCTGCTTGCGCCAATTTGCCGAGCCATTCGTCAACCGGAATGTATATTCCGTACGGCGCAGAGTCGCCTATGACAAAACACATCTGACAATTATCGGCTGTCACGCGACTTAACGAATAGAAAACTTGTGCCATGTCGTAGAAATAGGCTGCAATCATCGCATGGTAGTTTTTCTTTCCTCCATGACTATGACGTTCTTCTTTCAGCAGGCTGTATTTCTCTTCGATTTCGTCACGAATCGGCGTAAGCAATGGTGAGGCAAGATATTCGCCAGCGGTATTTTTCAAGGTAGAAACGTGCTGCGTACAGGCACGGACAAGGTTGACGCTCACCTTATCCTGCAAGTCCTTCCAGCCACTTATGTCGTTCCAGAACAGCATCTCCAGCCTCATCGCATCGGCATAGTCATAGTTGTTGGCATATGGTGGCGACGTGATGACCATGTCTGCCCATTTTTCAGGGATTGACGTAATATGGCGGGCATCCTCTTGCAAGACTTCCGAATGGGAATTCTTTCCAAAAATGCTTCTCAAACTTTGCATGTCGCTGACTATATCAGATAGTTTCCCCATGTAAGCCGTGTAAGGGTCTAGCACCTTTGACTTGGATTTGTTCGGCTGGATGTATTGCCATTGAGCCGTACCGACGGGAGAGGTGGAGCGGAGAATTGACGTGATGATGAACCAAACGAAATTGCGCAATTTCTTGTCCTCTACTTCGTAACAAGACTGTTTGAGGGCCTCCAGTTTCTTCAAAGTGTCAAGCGGGAAACATTTAGCAATCAGCTCGGGATATTCCGTTTTGTCAATGTTCATCTTCCGTGCCCGGTTCAGTACATTTAGGCATTCGTGGGCCAAGAAGCCTGTGTCAAAGTCATTCCATTGCAGTTTGGCCAAGGCAATGTTATAGACATAGGGATTTGATTCCACGCCGTAAGAGTCCACACCGTGAAGCATGCTTTCTACCATCACCGTGCCCGAACCAGCGAATGGGTCAATGACTCTGTGGCGTCCCTCGCGTTTTCCCTTTTCTATCAGACTCCCCACCCATGCTCCTGAAAAGCCTGCCGTATAGCGATACCAACGATGCAGGGGCAATTTCATGTTGTCCTGAAAAGTAGTGCTGTTCTGGCTTTCATTTACAGCATATAATGTGGGAAATAAATCTAATTGCAGCATTCTTTAATTGACCCTTACGTTAAACTCTTTATTGGGAATATCTCCCATTCATCGAAATCGTCTGCGACATCCATTTTTATCTCGCCGACTTCATAGCTTTCACGGACTTTCTCAAATGCCTCATCTTCTGATTCAGCTTCGAGCTCTACATTCTTGCTATAAGTCTCTATTATCTTAAAACTGTATTTCATTATATTCTTGCAAGTTTCTACTCGTCATCCTCGTCGTACATCTTTCAGACGTAGCCCTCCGCGATGTCTGCCAAGCGGGGCTCCAACGCGTAGATGTTCTGTATATGTGTTGATTTGTCTGCAAAGATAGTGAAAATAATGGAGAAGCAGACTGTAGTTGACCATTTTTGTATTTTGTAGGAAAAGAATAAGGTATTAACTTATGTCTTGGAAGTGATGCCAATGCGTCAGACGTTGGCAGCCTGCCGTTTTAACGGATGGTATGAGTATGTGCAAGATTGGCCTGCACACAATTTCTATTTTATTTTCCAAGATTTTGTCAAGTCTTTTTACGCGCTTTTACATAGTCGGCCATTCTCCTTTCGTATTTCGATTAGGCCGAAAGCGAAGTGTGGCTGAAATGAGTCACAAGGGAAATTTTTCTTATTTTCCTCATAATCAGCCTATTCTTGCTTCACGCAAAGTTGCCCTTTTATATTTAAGATATTTCTTTTATATTTGTCGCGGTGAAGGCCGCGAAAAATAGATCCGCTTTTGTCAAGTCTTTTTTAACGGTGAATAGGCTCTAATTGGCTCAACGACCGGTATCGAAAAAGGCATTGTTATTATGACAAAAGCGATTAATTCCAATCGCATTAACGTTCAGCAGGCGGAAGGCCTGGCTGGACAAGTGAACGGCCAAGCCCTGGCGGTGCAGGACATCGTGGGCGAGGCTGTAAACCAACCCACCGCGGAGGAGCGCGAGCACGAGCGGTTGCGGAAGATTCTGAGGGAGACGCGAATCCGTACTGATACGGAGGTGCCGCCTGAAGAGTATTCTTTGCAAGTGGACGACAAGGGCATCTTCGCCCTGCGCGACATCCATGCCGTGAAAGCCAAGCAGAAAGCCGGCAAGACAACAGCGCTGAAGGTTATAATGGCGGCTCTCCTGCTGGGGGAGAAGTTCCGCCTGAAGTCGCTGCTGGAGAAGCCGAAAATCCTGTTTTTTGACACAGAGCAAAGCCGCACGGACACGAAGCGGATTATCCTGGACGTGATGCAGATGACGGGGCTTGACCCGGACTACGTCAATGACCGCGTGGTGCTTCAGTCGCTGCGCCGCTGCGAACAGGACGACTTGCTGCCGATGCTGCATCAGGCTATTGAGGACGAGAAGCCTCAAGTGGTGTTCATTGACGGCATCGTGGAGTTTGTTGCCTCGTTCAACGACGAGGCGCTGGCCAAAACGCTCATCAAGGATCTGCTGGTGCTCTGCGACGAGCATAACTGCGCCATCGTCTGCGTGCTCCACACCAACAAGGCCGAGGAGGACCATAACATGCGTGGTCACCTGGGCACGATGCTGGCACAGAAGGCTGCCACGGTGCTGGAGTGCTCCAAGGAACGCGGCAGCAGGGTCATCACCGTGTCTTGTTCTGAAGCGCGCCATGAGGAACCTTCCGATTGGAGCATAGCATTCGACCAGGATGGGCACATCGTGGATGCAGACGAACTGCACCGGCAGCTCCAGGAGCAGCGCAAGGCAGAACAGCTTCAAAGGAGGCAGGAGACTCTTGAAAAAGAGAAGAAGGCACGTCTCGAACAATGCCTGCGTATAATTCGCGACAAGGGAGGCTTTGTCAGCAGGAAACAACTGACGGAAATCCTCGTAAAGGTGCTCGAAAGGAAGCGCCCCACAGTCGCTACGTACATCTCAGAATGGCTCAAGGATAATGCTGTCGTTGAAATCGACGGTATGATACAAGACCCCAACAACATGTTGCTGAACCTCTGAGCCGCGATAAGATTTTTGTTTGTTGTCGGAGCCGCCTATATATATAGCGGCTCCAACAACGAACGAGAATCGCCAACAAAATCACACTGACAATGTATTATTATTCTATCAATCTCATGAACACAGACTATCGTTACCGACTTGAAACGCCGCGCGTGACGGGACGGCGGCAGCAGAAGACGGCGTGCCCCGCGTGCGGACGCCCGCGCTGCTTCGTGCGCTACGTGGATACCCATGCGGACTGCAGCTACGTGGGCGGGGAGGTGGGAAAGTGCGACCACCAGCACTCCTGCGGCTACCACTACAAGCCCTCGGAATACTTCCGCGACAACCAGTGGGCAAGGCTGGCCCCGCAATGCCCCGGGAAGCGCTACGTGCCGCCCCCTCCGCCGCCGTTCCAGCCCATACCGCAGGAATACGTCCTGCGCAGCCATTCGCCGCAGAGCGTGTTCTGGCAGTGGCTTTCCACGGACGCTGCCCGCAGGCTCGGCCTCGCACGGGAGGCGTTGCAGGAAGTCTATGAGGACTACGCCCTCGGAGCCACGCGCAGGGGCTGCGTCATCTTCTGGCAGACGGACGAACGGCAGCGCGTCCACGGCGGCCACGTCATGCAGTACCGCGCGGACGGCCACCGCGAAGGCTACCAGGGCTGGACGCACGTGGCCCTTATCAAGCAAGGGCTGCTGCCGCCCGGCTGGCAGCTCCGCCAGTGCCTCTTCGGGCAGCACCTGCTGCCCAAATACCCCCGCAGGCACGTATGCATCGTGGAGAGCGAGAAGACGGCCCTCGTCATGGCCGCCTGCCAGCCCGGGCACCTCTGGCTGGCCACCTGCGGCAGCGGGGGCCTGAACGCGGAGAAGCTGGAATGCCTGCGCGGACGCCGCTTCACGCTCTTCCCTGACAGCGGATGCCTCGGGAAATGGCAGGCGGCGATGCAGCGCACCAGCGGCCTGCAGTACACCGTCTCCGAGCGCATGGAGCAGTACCCCGCCAACACGGACCTGGCCGACCTCCTGCTGCACCCTCCGTAGCGCAGGATGCCGTGGCGACGGCCGCGAAATGCCGTGACGGATGGATTTGTCTGCTGTGACGAAACGGTTCAGATGCCGTGATGACGGCCGCAAGATGCCGTGACGAAAACATTCTGATTTTTTTATATTTTTTAATATAGAAAAGCAGCAAAACATTTTGCTATATCAAAGAAAATTAGTACTTTTGTAGTGTCCAAAAGGACAAAAAACAAATTATTCATCATCAACTTAAATTATTTACATTATGGCAATTCGCTTTAAGGTAATCCCCAAGAAGTCGCCCCGCGACAAGAGCGTAAAGTACTACGCCAGCATCCAACATGGTTCCATCGCAGAGAAGCAGTTCGTCGAGAACATCGTGCAGAAGAACACCTGCACGCGCGCCGACGTCCTGGCCGTGCTCTCCAGCCTCAAGGACGAGCTCGTCAGCTCCATCCGCTCGGGCATGAGCGTCACGCTGCCTGAAATCGGCACGTTCTCCAGCACCTGCTCCTCGAAGGGCTCGGAGACGAAGCAGAAGTTCACGGCCGACAACATCCGCGCCCTGCGCATCCGCTTCCGCCCCACCAGCCAGTTCCGCTACGACTGCTCACGCGAGAACCCCATGGTCAGCTTCGTCAACGAAACGGTGACGGAGGAGGAAGAGTAGCCCCCTCTAACCTCCCCCAAGCCCCCTCTAAATCTCCCCCCTCCGGGGGAGACTTACAGAGCGGCGAAAGAATCCCTTGAATGACAAATCCCCCGCAAGACATCTGTGTCCTTGCGGGGGGATTGTTGCTTTTGAGCCGGGAACTCCTCAGGGGTATCTGAAAGCCTCCCCCGGAGGGGGGGGAGGTGGGAGGGGGCAAGTGATTCCGTTGGGGATTCGCTTCGCGCCTCCCCACCCTGCCACGGGCCAATCTTACATCGAAAAAAGGAGAATTAAATATCTGAAAGCAAGCTTTCCATACTTAATTCTCCTTTTTCGATAGTGATTCCGTTGGGATTCGAACCCAAGACCCACAGCTTAGAAGGCTGTTGCTCTATCCAGCTGAGCTACGGAACCTGCTCACGCACGGGGCGCGGCAATATGTCTTGCGGGCTTCCGGAACGTCGCGGGGACGCACGCGGGCTTTATGCCTCGGCGGGAACGGCGGCTTCCTTCAGGGCCTCTGCCTTCGCCTCCGCTGCGGGAGTGAGGCGCTGCGGCAGCGTCGCACCGAGGAAGCGGTATTCGAAGCTGTTGCCGCGCGTGGAGGGGAACTGGCTGCGCATGTCCACGTCGGGGCGGTTCTTCAGGTGGTTCACGAGGCGGTTGTAGCAGTCCTGGCCGGAGTCGGCGAGGATGAGCGCCTGGAAGTCCGTGTCCTGGTACTGGAACTTGCCGGTGCCGGGTATGGGGAGCACACGCTTGAAGAGTATCTTGGCGTGGTACCATCCGCGGTTGGGCTCTGCCAGGGCGAGGATGCGTGCCTCGCGCGCCTTGGACTGCTCCTCGTTGCGGATGGGACGGGGCTCGCCGCTCTCGTCCTTCTTGTGGGCCTTGAACTCTTCCATGCTCGCGGCCTGTGTCTTGATGAGGATGAAGTATATCCGCGGACGCACCTTGTAGCGCTTGGGATAGGGCATGTCGCCATTGATATAGTTTCGTATGTCGGCCACGAGGTGGTCGGTGAGCGTGATGCCCTGCAGGGAGCCCAGGAACTCAAGGAGCTCGTCGGCATTGTGCGCAAGGATGTCGTGGTCGAAGAATCGTGCGTAGATATTCATCGGAAACGCGGTTGCTGTTTTTCTGTCTTTGAATAAAACTTCTATATGCCTATTTAAAACGAAAAATGAATAAACGCGGGGGATTATTCATTTTTGCGAACGGAGAGCGGAAAACGGGACTCGGACCCGCGACCCCAACCTTGGCAAGGTTGTGCTCTACCAACTGAGCTATTTCCGCAGTCGTGGACAACCCACTTCCGAAAGCGTGTGAAGAGGAGGAGACTCGAACTCCCACGTCGTAATTGACACTACCCCCTCAAAGTAGCGCGTCTACCAATTCCGCCACCTCTCCATTTTCTTTCCCTTCCCTTGCGGGGAAGCCTGTCTGTCAGCTGATGCCCGTCCGCAGGGCGGCTCCGCTGTACTGGCAGGAGCGTGTGCCCAGAACAGGACTCGAACCTGCACGTCCGCGAAGACACTAGTACCTGAAACTAGCGCGTCTACCATTCCGCCACCTGGGCTGATGCAACCTGCATGGGGAGACATCATGCTGTGTGTGTTGTCCATCATGTCAAGAGCGGAAAACGGGACTCGGACCCGCGACCCCAACCTTGGCAAGGTTGTGCTCTACCAACTGAGCTATTTCCGCCTCTTCTCCCTGTTTCGGGAGGCACTTTCGCTCAAATGCGGTGCAAAAGTATGGGCTTTTTTTGATATGGCAAAACTTTTTCCGTTTTTTTTGTATTATTTCCCCATTTGCGCCGCCGTGGAGACCATAGAGAATAAGGATTCGCGCGCATGCACGAGGCAGCACTTTAGGTTTTTAGGTTTTTAGGTTTTTAGGTTTTTAGGTTTGTTGATTGTCATTAAGGATTAGCGCGCATGCACGAGGCAGAGCCCGTCACTTGTCACTCGTCACTTGTCACTCGTCACTACAAGCCTTCCTGAAAGAAAACGGCGCGCGGGCACGGGCTTCTCGCAAAAAAGCCGTATCTTCGCGGCCAAAACAAAAAAAAGGAAAAGAAATGATACACTCCATGACCGGCTACGGCAAGGCCGAGGCCCACTTTGAGGGCAAGAAGATACACGTTGAAATCAAGTCGCTCAACTCGAAGGCGCTGGACCTCTCCATGCGCCTGGCCTCCCTCTACCGCGAGCGCGAGATGGAGCTGCGCAAGCGCGTGGCCGAGAAGCTGACGCGCGGCAAGGTGGACCTCTGCATCTGGACGGAGAAGGACGCCGCCACCACGGCCAGCCCCCTGAACGCCGACGTCGCCGCCGCCTACGCCGAGCAGCTCCGCACCATCAGCCGCGAGCGCGGCATCGCCCTGCGCGAGGAGGACATCTGGAGCCTCCTGGTGCGCCTGCCCGACCTGACGTCCGCGACGCAGGCCGAGACGCTGACGGACGAGGAGTGGGCCGTCGCGAGCCGCGCCGTGGACGAAGCCCTGGACGCCCTGCAGGCCTTCCGCCTCCAGGAAGGCAGGGCCCTGGAGGAGAAGTTCCGCGAGAAAGTGGCCAACATACGCGCCTGCATGGAGGAGATACGCCCCTACGAGGAAGGACGCGTGAAGAAAATCCGCCAGCAGCTCGAGGAACGCCTCGCGGAACTGCGCGGCGTGGACTACGACCGCGGACGCCTTGAGCAGGAGCTCATCTACTACATCGAGAAACTTGACATCAGCGAGGAGCGCCAGCGCCTGACGAACCACCTCGACTACTTCCTCCGCACCCTTGACGCAGCGCCCGGGCAGGGCAAGCAGCTGGGCTTCATCGCCCAGGAGATGGGACGCGAAATCAACACCACCGGCTCCAAGAGCAACCAGGCCGAGATGCAGAACATCGTGGTTCGCATGAAGGACGAACTGGAGCAGATTAAAGAACAAGTACTGAACGCCTTATGAACCGAGAAGAGAACAAGGACTTCAAGCCTGGACAGGGACGCCTCGTCATCGTCTGCGCGCCGTCGGGGACGGGAAAGAGCACCATCATCGCCCACCTGATGCAGCAGGGGCTGAACCTGCACTTCTCCATCTCCGCCACCAGCCGCCCGCCGCGCGGCACGGAGCAGGACGGCGTGGAGTACTACTTCATCTCCGAGGCCGACTTCCGCCGCCGCATCGAGGCCGGCGACTTCCTGGAATACTGCGAGGTCTATGCCGGCCGCTTCTACGGCACGCTGCGCTCGGAGGTGGACCGCCGCCTCGAAGCCGGGGAGAACGTCGTCCTGGACCTCGACGTCATCGGCGGCGAGAACATCAAGCGCATCTACGGCGACCGCGCCCTGAGCCTCTTCATCCAGCCCCCCAGCATCGCCGAGCTGCGCCGCCGCCTTGAGAGCCGCGGTACGGACGCCCCCGCCGTCATCGACGACCGCATCGCCCGCGCCGAGTTCGAGCTCAGCTTCGCGCCGCGCTTCGACACCGTCGTCGTCAACGACGACCTGCAGGCGGCAAAGGCAGAGGCCATGCAGAAGGTGGCCGCCTTCCTGAAGGACAGCCGCCCCGTGCGCACCGCCCTGTTCGGAGGCTCCTTCAACCCCCTGCACTGCGGACACGTGGCACTCGCCCGCGAAGTGCTCCGCCAGGGCATGGCCGACGAAGTGTGGCTCATGGTGTCGCCGCAGAACCCCCTGAAGGCTGACGACGGATTGATGGCGGAAGACGTGCGCCTCGCATTAGCCACGAAAGCCCTGGAGGGGGAAACGCTCATCCGCCCCTGCGACTTTGAATTCCACCTGCCGCGCCCGTCCTACACGTGGACAACGCTGGAAGCCCTGCGCAAGGCATATCCCGGGCGCGAGTTCGCCCTGCTCATCGGCGGCGACAACGCGGAACGCTTCGACCAGTGGGCACACACGGACGACATCCTGCGCACCACGCGCCTCATCGTCTATCCCCGGAAGGACACCGCCCTCTCCCCCACCCTCAAAGCACGCGCACGGCAAGGCATCAGCCTCGTGCAGGCGCCCCTGCTCGACATCTCCTCCACCGACATACGCCGCCGCGCACGCGACGGGGAAGACCTCGCCGGACTTGTCCCCGAGCCCATCATCCCCGACGTGGCACGCCACTACAAGACGCTATGAACCAGACGAAACAGATACGCTGGGGCTTCATCGGCTGCGGCGAAGCCACGGAGAAGAAAAGCGGCCCGGCCTTCAGCCTCGTTGACGGCTCGGAAGTCGTCGCCGTCATGCGCCGCAACAGGGAGAAAGCCGCCGACTATGCCCGCCGCCACAACATTCCCCGCTGGTACACAGACCCCGTGGAGCTCCTTGACGACCCGGAGGTCAACGCCGTCTATATCGCCACGCCGCCCTCCACGCACGCCACCTACGCCATCATGGCCATGAAGGCGGGCCTACCCGTCTATGTGGAAAAGCCCATGGCGGCAAACTACGAGGACTGCTGTCGCATCAACCGCATCTCCGAGACGACGGGCGTGCCCTGCTTCGTCGCCTACTACCGCCGCTACCTGCCCTACTTCCAGAAAGTGTTCTCCATGGTGCGCGAGGGCGCCGTCGGCAAGGTGCTCAACGTGCAGATACGCTTCGCCGTGCCCCCGCGCGACCTTGACTACAACAGCCGCGACCTCCCCTGGCGCGTACAGCCGGACATCGCCGGCGGCGGCTACTTCTACGACCTCGCCCCCCACCAGATAGACCTCCTCCAGCAGATGTTCGGCCCCATCATCGAGGCCACCGGCTACCAAGCGAACCGAGGCGGACTCTACACGACGGAGGACACCGTCAGCGCCTGCTTCCGCTTTGCCGACGGCCTGCCGGGAAGCGGCTCCTGGTGCTTCGTGACCGACGAGACGGGGCGCGAGGACTGCATCGACATCATCGGCGACAGCGGAAAGCTCCGCTTCTCCGTCTTCACCTACGACCCCATCATCCTCTACAACGCCTCCGGCCGCCAGTACTTCAACCCCGGCAACCCCAAGTACGTACAGCTGCCCCTCATCCGCAACGTCATCGAGCACCTCCAGGACAAAGCCGTCTGCGAATGCGACTGCGTCAGCGCCACGCCCGTGAACTGGGTGATGGACCGCATCCTGGGAAAACTCTGAGCCCCGCTTCTCCCCCCTGACCGAACAAAGACCGACCGCACCTTGCACCTCCCTATCCCCAAACGCCTCCTCCTGCTGAGCCTCATGCTCCTCCCCGCCGCCCTGCGGACTGCGGCGCAGGCCGACGTGCCGGCAGTAAAGGCGGACACGACCCGGGAAGAGGCTGACACGCTGCTCCTGCCCGGGGACAGCGTGGCCTGGTACGACGAGATGGACGACGATGCCTTCCGCATCAACCTCCGCACGGTGCGCCACAAGCTGAAGAAGACCGTCCGCAAGCTCGACAGATACGACCACGCCTACATCGAGCCCAACCACTGCGAATGGACCGTCATGGCACAGAACACGAACTTCCTGCAAATCGTGGGCATCAGCGGAAAGGGAACGGACGACGTGCGCCGCACCATCGACTTCTCGCCGCGCCCCTCCTACAAGATAGGTCCCTACATCGGCTGGAGATGGATATTCCTCGGCTTCACGATTGACGCCAGCCGCCCCAAGCGCGCCGGGAAGATGACGGAGCTGAACTTCAGCCTCTACAGCAGCATGATAGGCGGCGACTTCGTCTTCGTGCGCAACTCGGGCGACTTCAGCATCCGCAACGTCTATGGCTTCGACGACGTGGAGCGCACGCAGTTCAACGGCACCACCTTCAGCGGCCTGAGCACCTACACCTTCAGCGCCAACGCCTACTACGTCTTCAACCACAAGCGCTTCTCCTACCCCGCCGCCTACAACCAGAGCACCGTGCAGAAGCGCAGCGCGGGCTCCTTCATCCTGGGCTTCCGCTTCGACCGCCAGCGCATCAACTTCAACTATGACCTCCTGCCCGACGCCCTGCGCGAGGACGACGTCGCGGACACGCGCCTGGACTTCAAGAACCTGGCCTACCACAGCTACACCCTCAACGCTGGCTACGCCTACAACTGGGTGCCCGCGCGCAACCTCCTGCTGGCCGTCTCCCTCACGCCCGCCCTGGGCTACAAGCACCGAAGCGGGGAAAGCATCACGGGGCGCAAGGTGCTCAACAGCATGCGCTCGCTGAGCTTCGACTTCATCGGCCGCGCAGGCTTCGTCTGGAACAACGGCGCATACTTCGCAGGCACATCGCTCATCAGCCAGATGTACGACTATCGCCGCGACCACTTCTCCGTGGTCAACAGCGTGAACTACCTGAACTTCTACGCAGGCTTCTACTTCGGACTGAAAAAGAAATGGCGGGACAGGAAGGCGGCGGAGGAGCCGTAAGAACCCTGCCGGAGACGAAAGAGAGCCCGGGAAAGCGAAAAAAACGGCATTTTGTTTTTTTCTTTCCACACTTTGCCTTATCTTTGCACCCGCTAAACGCAAAATGGTACCTTGACCGAGTGGCTAGGTAGCGGTCTGCAAAACCGTGTACAGCAGTTCGAATCTGCTAGGTACCTCCCGGAAGCGGCTTCCTGATGGAGGCCGCTTTTCCTTTTGCCCCATACCGCGCCCGCCCCGTGCCGCGCTCCGGCCGGCAGGTACGGCAATCCCGCCCTGCATGCCGGAGAGGCCGGTGCAGGGCGGGATGGTACGGGGTTGGGGAAGCAACGGGAAACAGTCTGTCCGCGGCTGTCCCGGAAGGCCGCAGGAAATCAGTTCGCCTTCAGGCGCTTCATCTGCAGCTGGTAGGAGAAATCTACCTTGCCCTTGTCGTAGTAGTAGAAAGTAAAGTAGCCCGTAGCCTCGTTGTCGGAAGTGACGTTGAGGTCGTCCACCTTGATTTCGAGCACCTTCACGTCCTTGTAGGTATAGACGAGCAGGTCGTCCTTCACGCTGAAGGACATCTTCACGAAGTTGTCGAACATTCCGAAGAACTCCGTCGTCCTGTCAGAGGAGAACTTGAGCTTCGTCTCCTCCATACGCTTCCTGTCGGCAGCGGAGAGGTCCGTCTGCGAGTTCAGGTGGGTCGTCCAGTCGGTGTAGGTCGAAGCGCCTTCGGCCTTGAAAGCCACGGGAACCCATTCGCCGGTACCCCAGCTCAGGTAGGTGAGGGCGGCAAATTCGTTGAGTGTGTCGGAGTCGCAGGACGTGAGCGTGGGAACGGTCATCGCGAGGGTCATCACGAGACCCAGCATGTAGCGTACAGTCTTTTTCATTGTTGTTTTTGTTGGTTTTGTAAGGGATTATTACGTTTGTTGTAAGGGATTATCCTGATTTTCGGCGGCAAAGATAGGACAATTCTGCGGAACAACGTGCATCCGCGGCCCGGAAATGCAAGTTTCAGGCCTCACCGGTGCCGTCCGCGGCCCCCCTGCCGCCCCGTCGCTCCTGCAAACGCTGGCGGATGCCCTCCTTCTTGCGCTCCAGGCGGCGGGCAGCGGCGGCGATGTTGTTGCGATAGACGAGGAGCGTCGTGCCGAAGTAGAACGCGGCCTGCGCCCAGAGGCAGACGACCTCGTGCTCCACGTCGGCAAGGCGCGCGCCCATCGTGTTCACCTTCACGAAGGCATTGACGCCGAACGTGCTGGGGAAAGCCCACGAGACGACCTTCCAGAAGCGGGGCATCGCCCAGCCCGGCCAGGAGACGCCCGTGAGGAACAGCAGGGGCACGGAGCAGAAGACGATGATCATGAACGCCGCCTCGCGCTGGCGGATGAGCACGCTGCACGTCATGGCAAAGGCCGTCGTGGCGACGAGGAAGGGAATGGCGACGAGCCAGATGTCCCAGGGGGCGCCAATCTGCGGCAGGCTGAAGAACTTCGGCACGAGGAAGAGGCAGTAGAAGATGTTCCAGAGGAACACGAGCATGTAGGCCGCGCCTTTTCCCAGCACGATGCGCAGGAGGCCGTGGTAGTGGCGGTTGATGGGCAGGAGCTCGGCGTAGCTGTTGCGCTCGCGCGCCGTACCCGCGGAGAGGCCCACGCCGAGGACGAGCGTCTGCTGGAGCAGCAGGATGAGCACGGCGGGGATGAGGAAGGAGGCAAAGCCCGCCTGCGGGTTGTAGATGTCCACCTGCTGGTACTGTATCGGGTGCTGCGTCAGGCGGTCCTGTTCGTCCGTAGTGCCGGGCGAGCGCATCACCTTCAGGCGCGCCCCCATCTCAAGCGACACGTTCGTGCAGGAAAGCAGCAGCGCCTTGTAGTAGAGCATGCCGCTCATGTCCACGTAGAGGCTGACGCTGGTCTGCTTCATGCGTGCCAGGTCCTGCGAGAAGGTCTGCGGCAGGCGGATGATGCCGTAGGCCTCGCGGCGCATCACCATGCCCTTCGCCTCCTCCATGTTGGCGCAGTGGCTGACGACCTTCACGTCCGCCGTGGCGTCCACGCGGCGCACGAACTCACGGCTGGCCTGCGTGCGCCCCTCGTCCACGACGACGGCGGGAACCTCGCGCACGGTCTCATTATTATATATATACGTATAGAGCAGCGGATAGGCCAGCGGCACAAGGATGAAGAAGATGACGACGCCCTGGTCGCGGAAGACGGTGCGGAGCTCGTCGCGGAAGATGACGAACCAGTCTCTGAAAGCCTCGCGGAAGTTATATCGTGACATGGGAAAGGAGCATTTAGGGGACGTACTTCACGGTCAGCAGCTGCCGCTTGAGCCACCATCCGCAGGCCAGCGGAAGGGAGATGAAGAACAGCAGGAAGCAGACGTAGGGCCACGCGTTGAGGAGGGGATAGCCGTCCAGCGCGCAGTTGACGTAGAGCATGAAATAGTGGCGCAGGGGGAACAGTACCGCCAGCCCTTGCAGCGGTGCGTCCATCGCCATGACGGGATAGGACATGCCGCAGATGCTGAACGACAGCACGCCCCAGAGCGAGGCAAACGAGAGGCCGAGGCGCAGCGTGGGCAGCATCGTAATCATGAACACACCCATGCCCTGACAGGCAAGCACGTAGAGCGTCATGACGCCCATCATCGTCCAGGAGCCGCACAGGCAGGGGAAGTCCATGTAGCCGTAGAGCCACATGATGGTCAGCGCACCGACGAGCAGGAACACGAACGTCTGCGGCAGGAGCTTGCCCGCCAGGGCGCGATGCACGTTGCCGTGCGCCGCCGCCAGCCATTCGCTCGCCGTCCCGCGCTTGATTTCCGAGCCGATGCCATAGACGGTCATCATGAAGATGAAGATGCCCAGGATGCCGGGGATGAGCGTGTTGGAGAGATAGACGTTGTAGTTCAGCGTGGGGTTGGAGATGGGGTGCGTCTCAATGACGATGGGTTGCAGGAAAGCCATCGCCTGCTGTTCCGTGGCACCCTTTGCATACAGCACCTTCCGCGCCGCCGCGCCGCTGGCCAGCTCGGACATCATGCGCATGTCGCGCATGACGAGCGAACCCGCCACGAGGTAGGAATAGTTCGTGTAGTAGGAAATCGTGGGCTGCTTCTGCTGGTTGGCAAGGCTCGTCGTCCCTCGGGGGATGTAGAAGAAGGCGTAGATGTCGCCGCGCTGCATGGCGCGCCGCGCTTCGCTGACGTCGGCATACTGTGCGGCGATGCGCGTCTGCTGCATGGCATCCAGGTTGCGCGCTATCTGCCGCGACGTCGTCGTGTTGTCCTCGTCCACGAGGCCCACGGGCATGTCCATCGGCAGGCCCTGCCACATGAAGGTGGTGAAGAACAGCGCCGTCAGCACCGGAGCCACGATCATGCAGAACCACGCCACGGGGTCAGGCCCCAGGCGGTTGAGCTCGCGCAGGATGATGTTGAACAGGGACTTCATGCTACTGGCTGCGGCGTACTACTTTATCAGCACACTCATGCCCGGGCGCAGGCCTTCGGGCCTTGCCGACGGGCGCAGGCGCACTTCAAAGGTGCGCATGTCGTACTGCCCCGTCGTCTTCGTTGCCTTCCAGGCGGCATAGCTGCCGAGGTCCTTCATGTAATAGACCTCCGCGTCGAGCTCCTTGTCGCCGAGGGCGGGGACGGCGACCTTCACGTGTTGCTTCATGGGCAGCCGGGAGAGATGGTCCTCGCGGACGTTGAACGTGAGCCACATGTCCTGCATCACGGCAACGTTCATGACGGGTGCGCCGGTGCCGACGAGCTCGCCCACCTGCGGGAATATCTCCGTCACCTCGCCGTCAGCCGAGGCCACGAGCTGTGTCTCGCGCTTGTAGGAGTTCACCTCGGCGATGGCACCGCGGGCGCGGCTCACCTGGGCCGCAGCCGCCCGCTTGTCTTCCTGACGCGCGCCGTTCACGGCCTTGTCGTATTGCGACTTGGCGGCACGCTCCGTGGCGATGGCGGCATCGCGCTGCGCCGTAACCTCGTCCAGCTTCTGCTGCGGCATGACGCCCTCGTCCGTCAGGCGCTTGATGCGGGCGTAGGACTTCTCCATCACCTCCGTGGCAGCCTTCGCCTTCTGCCAAAGCTCGTAGGCGCCCTGAATGTCTTCTTTCTGCGCGCCGTTCTGCGCCTTGTCGCTGAGGGCGGCAGCGGCAGCCTCAGCCGCCTCGGCTTGCAGGAGCTTTGCATCGACCTCGGGGGCTTCGATGACGGCGAGGACATCGCCTTTGTGAACCACGTCGCCCTCGTGGACGCGGATTTCAAGGATGCGTCCGGGCACCTTGCTGGAAACGCGATACTCGGTGACTTCCGCCTGCCCCTGAATGGTTTCGTCCTCGTGGCCGAAGGCATACATGCTGCCCAGCACGACGGCGGCAATGACGAGCGCAAGGATAAGTATTGCGGGAAGGATGTTCAGTTTTTCTTTCTTGGCCATATCTTAATACTTCTTTCTAAATTCTTCACTTCTGGTACTTCATTCCGGATGCCTCACTGAATGATTTTCTTCATGAAAGCGGGGACGATGGTGGAATCGTGCTCGCCGTCGCACGGCGTCGAGGTGACGCCCGTGGCCTTGTCAAGGGCTGCGCGTGCGAGCATCACGTCCACCTCGGCGTCGATTTTGTCGCTGTGGGCCTGGAGCCATGCGGTATGAGCCTGCAAGACGTCGGAGAGGACGATGACGCCCTCCTGATAGCCCAGGTTGGCAATGCGCACGTTCTCGTCAGCTTTCTCAAGGTTCTTCTGCGTCAGGCGCAGACGCTTCACGGCCTCGTTGACACGGAAGGTCTCCTGCGCCAGCTGCAAGCCAATCTTTTCGCGCACCTCGTCAGCACGATACTCCGCCATCGCAGCCTCGGCCTCGGCGGCGCGCACCTTGTAGCGCCCCTCATGCCACGACCACACGGGCATGCGGAAGGTCACGCCGACGTTCCACGTGCCGGCAAACTTCTTCTGGAATCCGTTGAAGCCGTTGGGATTTGAAAGCATGGCGCCTGCCACGAAGGCCACCTGGGGGAGGTAGGCTGCTTTCTCTATTTTCGCCTTCTCGCGATAGATGTCAACGGCCGTCGCCAGCTGTCCCAGCTCCGGACGGCGGGAGAAGGCCGCCTCGCGGTCAGTGCGCACAAGCGTCATGTCCACGGCAATGTCGGGGAAGTGCTCGGCTTGCAGGCGAAGCTCCCCGGCAAGGCTGTCGGGAACGCCGCAAAGCTGTGCCAGGAGCATCCTGGACAGCGTCAGGCCGTTTTCAACACGCGTCACGGACATCTCCGCCTCGTTCAGCTTCACGGCCACTTGCAGTTCGTTGGCACGCGTGGCAACGCCCTCGGCAATCATCTTCTGCACGTCGTCGTCCAGCTTCTGCAAGGTGTTGCGGAAATCGCGGGCCAGCATGAGCTTGTTGGCAAGGGAAACCACCTGCCAGTAAGCACGGTCCACCTCAAGGATAATTTCCGCCTCGTCAGCTGCCAGCTGCAGCTCCGCAAGATGCTCGGAATAGTGCGTGATGCGGTCGTAGGCGCGAATCTTTCCGCCCATATAGAGCGGCTGCGTCAGGAGAATGGCACCCGCCGCCACGTCGCGCGTGTCCGTACGGAAGGCGTCCACGATGTCGGCCCCGAAGCCGTTGAGCGCCGTTCCGGCGGCCTGCAACTGCCCCTGCAACTGCTGTACAAGCGGCAGGAGGTCGGGATTCTGCGCCAACAGCGCCTGCACCTGCGGCAGCTGGGCCAGGGAGGAAGCCCCGTTCGTGAGCCCGGTGCCCAGGTTGTTGAGCGTGGATTTCTGGTCGTCGTTCAGGATGGAAATCTCGCGGCCCGTATGGATGTAACCGGCCAAGGCCTGCACCTTCGGCAGATAGTTCGTCTCCGCCGCCATGCGCGTGTAGGTCGCCTTGTCCAGCGCCGTGCGGCTCTGGGCAAGCGTCTTGTTGTTGTCAAGAGCCATCTGCCGGCATTCCTCAAGCGTCAGGGATTCAACCTGTCCGAACGTCATCGTGGAAAACGTCAGAAAAGCTGCTCCCAGCAACATCCTGCGGCCTGTTTTTAAACCCTTCACATGCATAATAAATTATTGTGTTGTTGTTTTTCGGCGGCAAAAGTATTAAATTTCTACGTCCCCTGTATGCGCACACGTAAAAAAACAACAATTATTAACCCTTCCCGGCATCGGCACCCGCCTGTGCGACCCCGCACAAAAATCGCACGAAAGAAAAAGAAATGTGCAATTTTCGCATAAAACGCTTCCCCGTATCAATAGAAATATATACTTTTGCACAAATTTTTGTGAAATGTGCCAAAAAGAAAGACACTAAAACACTGAAAACCACATGAACGAATACCAAGACTTCGTGGCGCGGTTCGAGCAAAGCATCAAGGACAACTGGGACCTCGACGCGCTGACGGATTATCAGGGCATCACGCTCCAATACCATGACGTGGCCCGCAAAATAGAAAAACTTCACATCCTTTTTGAACATGCCGGCCTGAAGCCCGGTGACAAGGTGGCTCTCTGCGGCCGCAACTGCGCCGCCTGGGCATCGGCATTCTTCGCCGTCCTGGGCTACGGAGCCGTGGTGGTTCCCATCCTCCACGAGTTCAAAGCCCCCCAGATTCACGACATCGTGAACCATTCGGACGCAAGGCTCCTCCTCGTGGGCGACCAGCTATGGCCCACGCTCAACGCGGACGAGATGCCGGCCTTGGAAGGCATCATCAAGCTGCAAGACTACGACCTCCTCGTTTCGCGCTCCCAGCAACTCACGGACGCACGCGAAAACCTCAACCGCTTCTTCGGGGAAAAGTACCCGAAGTACTTCCGCAAGGAACACGTGCACTATCGCCCGGCCACCGACCCCGAGGAGCTCGCCGTCCTGAACTACACCAGCGGCACAACGTCCAAGTCCAAAGGCGTGCTGATTCCCTATCGCGCACTCTGGTCGAACATGTTCTTTGCTGACAAGGTGCTCGGAGACATCCTCGCCCCCGGGAAAAAAGTCATCAGCATCCTGCCGATGGCGCACATGTACGGCATGGCCTTCGAACTGCTGTACGAGTTCATGCGAGGCATGCACATCTATTTCCTCACGCGCATCCCGAGCCCGAACATCATCTTCAAGGCTTTCGGCGAGGTGAAGCCCGACCTCATCATCTCCGTGCCGCTCATCATTGAGAAGATTATCAAGAAAGCAGTGCTGCCGAAACTGCAGACGCCCTCCATGCGCGTGCTGCTCCGCCTGCCCGTCATCAGCGACAGGGTCTGCGAGCGCATCCGCGAACAGCTTGTGGAGGCCTTTGGCGGCAACTTCTATGAAATCATCATCGGCGGCGCTGCCTTCAACCGCGACATCGACGCCCTGCTCCACCGCATCGGCTTCAACTATACCGTGGGATACGGCGCCACCGAGTGCGCCCCCATCATTGCCTACAACGACTGGAAGGAACAACTGCCCGGTTCCTGCGGCAAAATCGTGCCCAACATGGAACTGCGCATCGATTCTCCAGACCCCGAGAATGTCGTGGGCGAAATCCTCGTGCGAGGTGCCAACGTCATGCTCGGATACTACAAGAATCCCGAAGCCACGGCACAGACCCTTGACAAAGACGGATGGTACCACACAGGCGACCTGGGCCTCATCGACGCAGAAGGAAACCTCTACATCCGCGGACGCTCCAAGAACATGCTTCTCGGTTCCAGCGGACAGAACATCTACCCGGAGGAAATCGAGGAAAAACTCAACACGCTGCCCTACGTGGCCGAAAGCGTCGTCATACAAAAGGGCGACCGCCTCTACGCCCTCGTCTATCCCGACACAGACGAAGCCCAGAAGGACGGACTTGACGAGATGGGGCTGCTGGCACAGATGGACCAGAACCGCAAGGAGCTCAACACGATGGTGAACAACTACGAGCAGCTTTCGGGAATCCGCCTCGTCAGCGAGGAGTTTGAGAAGACGCCGAAGCGCAGCATCAAGCGCTACCTCTACGCTGACGCCGAGATTTAAAGGTATGGATGCGATACAGAAGGACCTGGAACGCCTTGCGGCGGAGGACAAGCTCGTACTGAGGACGGAAGGACTCGTGAAGAAGTACGGCAAGCGAACCGTCGTCAGCGGCGTTTCCTTTGACGTGCATCAGGGGGAAATCGTGGGGCTGCTGGGGCCCAACGGTGCAGGCAAGACGACGTCGTTCTACATGACGACGGGACTTGTAGTCCCCAATGGCGGCCGCATCTTCCTCAACGACCACGAAATCACAGACTTCCCCGTCTATAAACGCGCCCGCTACGGCATAGGATACCTTGCTCAGGAAGCCAGCGTGTTCCGCAGCATGAGCGTCGAGGACAACATCATGAGCGTCCTTGAGATGACGGACAAGACAGCCGCCCAGCGACGCGAGAAGATGGAGGAACTCATAGCCGAGTTCCGCTTGCAGAAGGTGAGGAAGAACAAGGGCAACCAGCTCTCCGGCGGCGAGCGCAGACGCACGGAGATAGCTCGCTGCCTGGCCATCGACCCGAAGTTCATCATGCTCGACGAACCCTTCGCCGGCGTTGACCCCATCGCCGTCGAGGACATCCAGTATATCGTCTGGAAGCTGAAAGACCGCCACATCGGCATCCTCATCACCGACCACAACGTTGAAGAAACGCTCTGCATCACGGATCGCGCCTACCTCCTGTTTGAAGGGAAAATACTCTTCAAGGGAAAACCGGAAGAACTGGCAGAAAACCAAACCGTTCGCGACAAGTACCTGACGAACTCCTTCGTTCTGCGGAAAAAGGACTTCCAACTGATGAAACAACAGCGCGAAATCATGGAATAGAATGAAAAAACAAGCCTACCTCCCCCTCCTGCTCCTTGCCCTGCTGCCGCTCAGCGGCTTCTCGGCGGCAAAGGACACCGTCATCGTTGCCTCCGCGCAGCTCATTGGCCCCTATGCCATGACGTCGCCCTACATGACGTCGGAGAAGAACATGAAACAAGCTGCTTTCTCCACCGACGAATACCTGAAAGAAAACCGCGGCCTCATATTCCGCGAGCAAACGGACGGCAGCGTGCAGCACGATGAAGCCCTGCCCGCGCAGAACGGCGCCACCACCCTGCGCCTGCTGCGCTTCACGCTACGCACGCAGCGCTTCATGAAGCCACAGCTGCACATCCGGAACCTCCGGAACTACCGTCTCTACGTGGACGGCGAGGAGCACAATGCCAACACCCCGCTACAGCTGCCGCCCGGAGAAACCACCGTCAACCTCCTTGTGCTGACGAAGACCGAGGATGCGGACACCTTCCGCGTGGAGCTGACAGGCGACGGCCTGGCAGGACTTGAGGTGAACGCCACAACGCCGCGCTTCTACATGCAGCGCGACATGCTGCTGGGCGCACACTACGGCAACCCGCGCATCTCTCCCTGCGGACAGTACATATCCTATAATATCACAGACACGAAACCCGACGGCTCCAGCACGACAAAGACGTATCTGAAGGAGACGAAAAGCGGCAAGACGCTGGCGCTCTTCAACACGAACACCGGAATCAGCTGGATGCCGCGGCGCGACATTCTCTACACCACGCAACAGGACGCACGCGGACGCATCCTCTGCCTGAAAAATCCCGCCACGATGCAGGAAACGGAGCTTGCCGTAGGCATTCCCGAAGGCTATTTCCGCATATCGCCCACAGAAGACTACCTCATCTACACGCGTAATGAAGAGGGCAACACGGAACCGAACGGCACAAAACGCATCATAGACCCGGACGACCGCATACCGGGATGGCGCACGCGAACGGCTCTCTACCGCTACGACATTCCTACTGGCCGCACGGAACGCCTCACCTTCGGCGAGCACAGCGTGCAGCTCAACGACATCTCCCTGGACGGGCGCAAGCTCCTGCTGTCCTTCTCCGAGATGAAACCCGCGCAGATACCCTTCACGCGCACGACCGTCGTTGCGATGGATGCCTACACGGGGCAGGTGGACACGCTGCTGCGCGACGAAGCCTTCCTGGGCGAGCTATACTTCTCGCCCGATGCCTCGCAAATCCTCGTGAAAGCCTCGCCCGGCGCCTTCGAGGGCATCGGTGCGGAACTGAAAGAGGGACAGACGGCCAACGCCTTTGACTACCGCCTTTTCCTTTACGACATATCATCAAAGCAGGTGACGCCGCTGCTTCCCGATTTCAAGCCCAGCGTGACGGACGTCGTATGGGCGGCCGGTGACGGACAGGTATATTTCGGGACAGAGGACGGCTACAACAAGTCTCTCTTCCGCCTCAATCCCACCACCCGCAAGGTGGAGCGCATCGACCTGCCTGTCACATACCTACAGAGCTTCCGCCTCTCCACGGAAGAGAAGCATCCCAATTGCATCCTGACGGGACAAAGTGCGCTGCGGGCCCGCGAAATGTTCCTCGTCTCCGCAGGCGAGAAGAAGCCGAAGTGCGAGCGCATTGGCGAGATAGACTTCGACGCCCTGACGCAGAACCTCCGCATGCCTTCGCAACACGAATGGGAATTCCGCGCCTCACGAGGCGACACCATCAAAGGCTTCTACTACCTGCCCGCAGACTTCGACGCGGCCAAACAGTACCCCATGATTGTCTATTACTACGGCGGCTGCTCGCCCACGGGACGCTACCTCGAAAGCTACTATCCGCATGCCTCGTTTGCCAACAGCGGCTACGTGGTACTCGTGTTGGAACCAAGCGGCGCCGTAGGCTTCGGACAGGAGTTTGCCGCACGCCACGTCAACACGTGGGGCGACGAGTCCAGCGACGACATCATTGAGGGCGTACGCGCGTTCGTGGGAGAACATCCCTATGTGAATGCCAAGAAAGTGGGGTGTATGGGAGCCAGCTACGGAGGTTTCATGACACAATACCTGCAAACACGCACCGACATCTTTGCCTGTGCCATCAGCCACGCCGGCATTAGCGACATCACGGCCTACTGGGGCGGAGGCTACTGGGGCTACACCTATGGCGAAGCAGCCGAATACGGCAGCTTCCCCTGGAACAACCCCGACCTCTTCGTGAAGCACTCCCCGCTCTACAACGCCGACAAGATTCATACGCCCCTCCTGCTGCTCCACGGAACCGTTGACACCAATGTGCCCACAAACCAGAGCCAGGCCATGTACACGGCTCTTCGCATCCTGGACCGTCCCGTAGCCTACGTCACCGTGGAGAATCAGGACCACCACATCCTTGACTGGAAGAAGCGCATGGCATGGCAGCAAATCATCAACGCATGGTTCGCACTCTGGCTCAAAGACGAGCCGCTCTGGTGGAACACGCTCTATCCCGGCGACTGCTTTGACCGAACATCCCAAAAAGCTGACAAGTAAAACATTCTCATGAAACACCGCATCATCTCTGCCCTATTCCTCCTGCTGGGACTCGCCACAGCGTTGCCTGCTCACGCTGACAACGAGAACGACAAGCGTAAGAGGAAGGGCGCGCACGTCACAGCCGGCAACTCCGTCATCGTGGAGCCCGACCGCGCACCTCTTCAGGCTCGGATGCAATACACGATAACACCACAGCAGGATTTCCACATCAACGTTGCCGGTGCCAGCCGCGGACATGGACACATCAACGCCAACCACAGGCAGGGTATCGACGTTTCCCACTACCAATACACCATCGACTGGGAGCGACTTGCACAGAACGAGGACATTTCCTACGCCTACATCAAGGCTACCGAAGGCAACTCGCTGCTCGACGACTACTATCGCCAGAACTTAGAAGGCGCACATCGCGTCGGCATCAGCGTGGGCAGCTACCACTTCTACCGCCCCAACGTGAACTGGCGCGAGCAGTTTGAGTTCATGAAGCGCATCATCCGTGTGGAGGAGCAGGACCTCGTGCCCCTCATCGACATAGAGAAAGCGGGCGGCGCGCGCTTCATCTCCGACCTGCGCGAGTTTGTCAATGCCGTAGAACGCCACTACGGTCGCAAGCCCCTACTCTACACCTACCAGAATTTCTACAACAAATACCTTTGCGGACAGTTTCCCGACCATCCCTGGATGATAGCCTGCTACAGCGACAAACAGCCCGTCCTCAAAGACGGCCAGCCCTACATCATGTGGCAGTACTCCTGCAAAGGCCGCCTCTCCGGCATTCGCGGCGACGTGGACCGCAGCTGCCTCATGGAGCAGCACGCCCTGCGACAGCTGAAAATGTGACCCGACATATTCACTCAACAATAAAATACCCGCAAAATATGAGCCAATGGTTTCAATGCACCGTTAAGTACGAGAAGACGATGGAGAACGGTGCCCTCAAGAAAGTATCCGAGCCCTACCTCGTGGACGCCCTCAGCTTCACGGAAGCCGAGAAGCGCATCATCGAAGAGATAACGCCCTTCATGACCGGCATTTTCGAGGTCAGCGACATCAAGAAGCCCCGCATCACAGAGATTTTCGAGTCGAAGGACGACGCCGCAGACCGATTTTTCCGCCTCAAGCTCAGCTTCATCACGCTGGACGAAAAGAGCGGAAAGGAAAAGAAAACGTCCCAGAACGTCCTCGTACAGGCCGCAGACCTGCGCGACGCCATCAAGCGGCTGGATGAAGGGATGAAAACCTCTGTCATGGACTACGACATCGTTTCCGTCACGGACACGCCCATCATCGACATCTACCACGAGAAACTGAGCTGAGGGGAATGAGCATCCGCGACAACCTGCTCAAAGTTCGGGGCGACCTGCCGGAAGGCACGGAACTGGTGGCCGTCTCGAAATACCACAGCGTGGAGGAAATACGCGCCTGCTACGATGCAGGACAGCGCATCTTCGGTGAAAGCCGCGTGCAGGAACTGCGCGAAAAGCGCGAAATGCTGCCCGGGGACATCCAGTGGCATTTCATCGGCCACCTGCAAACAAACAAGGTGAAGTACATCGCACCCTTCGTGAGCCTCATCCACGCTGTTGACACGCCGCAGCTCCTGCGCGAAATCCATCGTCAGGGGGAACGCGTGGGGCGCGACATCCCCTGCCTGCTGCAGATCCACGTGGCGGCAGAGGAAACGAAGTTTGGCTTCCTGCCCGAAGAATGCCTCGCCTACCTTGCCACGGGCGAACAGCGCGAACTGACGCGCGCCAAGGTGTGCGGCCTGATGTGCATGGCCACGAACACGGACGACGAAGTGCGCATACGCCATGACTTCCATCAGGTGCGTGAACTCTTCGACCGCATCCGCGAGGAATACTTCCCTGCGGTGCCGGATTTCCGCCTGCGCTCCTACGGCATGAGCCACGACTACCCCATCGCCCTTGAGGAAGGCGCAAACCTCGTGCGCGTAGGCTCAGCCATTTTCAACTGACAGACACAGCCCACCGCAGTCCAAGCCCAAAATATGGCACACGTTTTGCATCTCATCGGAGCAATCGTGTGCCATATTATTTCTTTTTATGGATTTAAATGACTACTTTTGCCGCTCAAATTGCAAAAACAAACAAAAACAAAACATAACAAACACCCATGAACATCAATCTTGAAAAAAACTCGCCCGTCAGCGGCGTCATCACCATCGAACTGCAAAAAGCCGACTATGAGGATGCACTCGTAAGCTCCTTGAAGAAAACCGCCCAGAAGGCCAACATGCCCGGCTTCCGCCCCGGGCACGTGCCCATGAGCATCATCCGCAAACTCTATGGCCCGCAGGCCAAGATGGACGCGGTGAACAACATCCTTGGCGACAAACTCTTCGGCTACATTCGCGAGGAGAAGATCAATATGCTCGGTGAACCCCTCCCCCACGAAGGGCAGGAAGCACAGGACATTGAAGGGCAGGACGACTTCACCTTCCAGTTCGACATAGCCATCGCTCCGGAATTTGACATCGAGCTGACGACGAAGGACAAAGTGGAATACTACGACATCGAGGTGAACGACAAAGCCATTGACGACCAGGTGGAACAGATGCGCCGCCAGAACGGTCATCACGAAGAAGCCGAGGCCTACGCTGAAAACGACATCCTGCGCGGCATCCTGGCCGAACTCGACGAGAACGGACAGCCGAAGGAAGGCGGCCTGGTGGTGGAGAAAGCCAGCCTCATGCCCAACTTCTTCAAGGAAAAGAAGCAGCAGAAGCTTTTTGCCAAGGCCAAAAAGAACGATGTCATCACCTTCACGCCTGCAAAGGCATACAAGGACAGCGACACCGAACTGGCTGCCCTGCTCCGCATAAAGAAGGAAGAGGCCGCAGCCTACAAGGGCGACTTCTCCTTCCAGGTGGACGAAATCAGCCGCTTCGTGCCCGCTGAGCTGAACCAGGAATTCTTCGACATGCTCTACGGGAAAGACCAGGTGAAGACGGAAGAGGAACTCCGTGCCCGCGTCAAGGAACAGCTCCAGCACCAGCTGGAAGCCGATGCCGACTACAAGTTCCGCCTGGACCTCCGCGCCTACTGCGAGAAAAAGGTCGGGGACCTTGAATTCCCCCGTACAGAACTGCGCCGCATCATGATCCAGAACAACAAGGACAAGGACGAAAAGTACGTTGACGAGAACTTCGACCGCAGCATTGAAGAGCTCAAATGGCACCTCATCCGCGAAAAGCTTGCCCTGAAGCAGGGCATAAAGGTGGAGGACAAGGACATTCATGCCGCCGCCGTTGATGCCACACGCTTCCAGTTCGCACAGTACGGCATGAACAACCTCCCCGACGAGTACATACAGCAATATGTGCAGGAGATGCTCAAGAATGAAAACCAGGTGAACGCTCTCGTTGAGCGCTGCGTGGAACAGAAGCTCACGGCAGCCTTGAAGAACGTTGTCACCCTGGAGCACAAGGGCATCAGCATTGAGGACTTCCAGAAGCTCTTCTAATCACCTGACCCGTCACTCGTCACTTGTCACTTGTCACTAAAAAATAAACATGAACGACTTTCAGAAATTCGCGCTATCGCAGGGCATTAGCTCTATGACCCTGGACAGCGTGGTGAAGGCACAAAGCCAATACCTCAATCCATATATCCTTGAAGAGCGCCAGCTCAACGTGACGCAGATGGATGTGTTCTCGCGCCTCATGATGGACCGCATCATCTTCCTCGGCACGCAGATTGACGACTATACCGCCAACACGTTGCAGGCACAGTTGCTCTACCTGGACAGCGCAGACCCGGGAAAGGACATTTCCATCTACATCAATTCCCCCGGAGGAAGCGTACATGCCGGCCTCGGCATCTACGACACGATGCAGTTCGTCGGCAGCGACGTTGCCACCATCTGCACCGGCATGGCCGCCTCAATGGCTGCCGTACTGCTCGTGGCAGGCACGGAAGGTAAGCGCAGCGCCCTGACGCACAGCCGCGTCATGATTCACCAACCCATGGGCGGCGCACAGGGACAAGCCAGCGACATCGAAATCACGGCTCGCGAGATACAGAAGCTGAAGAAAGAACTCTACACCATCATTGCCGACCATAGCCACCAGTCCTATGACAAGGTTTGGGCCGACAGCGACCGCGACTACTGGATGACGGCCGAGGAGGCTCGCGCCTACGGCATGATAGACCAAGTATTGACGAAAAAGTAAATCCTCCAAAAGTGGCAGGAAAGAAGAAACATTGCAGCTTCTGCGGACGCTCTGAGAACGAAGTGAGCGTAATGCTGACCGGTGTAACCGGGTGCATCTGCAACGACTGTGTGGAACAGGCCGTTCAGGTGCTCCAGGATTCCGGACTACCCGTAAGCCGGGCTGCCAAGAGCGGTGCTGACCCCGTGGAGAGAATCGTCCTCGACAGAGTCCCCAAGCCCAAGGTAATCAAGGAGTACCTCGACCGCTACGTCATCGGACAGGACGACGCCAAGCGCTTCCTCGCCGTCAGCGTCTATAACCACTACAAGCGCATAGCGCAGGCACCCGCCCGGAAAAGCGATGACGTGGAGATAGAGAAGTCCAACATCATCATGGTTGGCACGACGGGAACCGGAAAGACGCTGCTTGCCCGCACCATTGCCCACCTCCTTGACGTCCCCTTCACCATCGTTGACGCCACCGTCTTCACGGAGGCCGGGTACGTGGGTGAGGACGTTGAAAGCATCCTCTCGCGCCTGCTTCAGGCTGCCGAGTGGAACGTTGAGCGCGCACAGCGCGGCATCGTCTTCATCGACGAGATTGACAAGATAGCCCGCAAGAGCGACAATCCCAGTATCACACGCGACGTCAGCGGCGAGGGCGTGCAGCAGGGTCTCCTGAAACTCCTTGAGGGAAGCGTTGTCAACGTGCCGCCAAAGGGCGGGCGCAAGCATCCCGACCAGGAATACGTGCAGGTAGATACGCACAACATCCTCTTCATCTGCGGAGGTGCCTTCGACGGCATAGAGAAGAAGATTGCCCAGCGTCTCAACACCCACACCGTGGGCTATAACAACGTGCGCAATGCGCAGCGCATAGACCCCAAGAACCTCATGCGCTACGTCGCTCCCACCGACCTGAAGAGCTTCGGCCTCATACCTGAAATCATCGGACGCCTGCCTGTCCTCACCTACCTCAACCCGTTGGACCGCGAAGCCCTCCACCGCATCCTCACGGAGCCCCACAACTCCCTCGTGCGGCAGTACAAACGCATCTTCGAGATGGACGGAGTGGAACTCTCCTTCGCACCCGAGGCCCTGGACTTCATCGTGGACAAGGCCATGGAATACAAGCTTGGCGCCCGCGGCCTGCGAAGCATCATGGAGAGCATCATGGTCACCGCCATGTACGAACTCCCCTCCTCCGGGGAAAAGGAATTTACCGTCACGGCAGACTATGCCCGCCGCGAGTTTGAGAAAAACAACTCGCTTGTGAGTGACAAGTGACAAGAAGCAGAAAATTACAAAGAGTCCTGCACCGGTTCTGGATGCAGGGCTCTTTGTGTGTAAGTATGTCTCTACAGGGACGGGCAAGGAAGGGACTATTCCGCAATGCGGAAGCCGACGTTTGCCACGCGCGTGCCCGGTTGCCCGCTGTCGCGGTAGGAGGTGCGGAGGCTTGCTGCCTGGCTGTCCCAGGCACCGCCGCGGTCCGTGCGCCCCTCACCGTTCACCTGCTGCGTGAAGCGGGGATTCGTGCGCGCCGTATCCGTATATTCCACGTACCAGTCGTCACACCATTCCCAGACGTTTCCGCTCATGTCGTAAAGTCCCAGCTCGTTCGGCTTCTTGCCGCCCACGGCATGTACCTTATAACCCGAGTTTGCCACGTACCATCCGCACTCGCGCGGATTCTCCGCTTCACCGGCATACTGCGTGGGCTGCGCCAGCTTACCGCCGCGCGCCGCATACTCCCATTCCGCCTCCGTCGGCAGGCGGAAGTTACGCCCCGTCCTTTCGTTCAGGCGTTGCAGGAACTGCTGGCAGTCGTCCCAGCTTACGTTCGTGACCGGCAGGTCGTCGCCCTGCTCCTTCGACGGGTTCTGTCCCATCACGGCCACCCACTCCGCCTGTGTCACTTCGTAGCGACCAATCTGGAAGTCTGAGAGTGTCACTTCGTGGAGGGGCTTTTCGTCGTTTTTGACGTCCGTCTTCTGTTCCTCCGTAGCCCCCATCGTGAAGGTGCCGCCTTCCACGGCCACCATGTGGCTGAGGAGGCTGTCAATGGTTTCCTGGCTCTTGTCCGTCTGGCCGCAGGATGCGAGCGTCATCGCCATGGCAAGTCCCAATGCGGCATGGAAAGTCTTCTTCATACTTGGTTCTTAGGTTTGTTGGTTTTTAGGTTTGTTGGTTTGTTGGTTTTTTCCAGGCGCAAATCTACGCCGTTTTTTTCAGAATACAGCACCGCAGCAGCGTTTTTATTCATAATGGCGCAGGCGAACGTCTATGCCGTCGCCGCCCAGCTGGGCAGGCAACCCGGAGACGTCGGTCTGTCCGAAATGATAGGGGAAGAGCACGCGCGGCTTAACCATACGTGCTGCACGCACCAGCTGCTCCGCCGTCATAGTGTAGGGTTGGTTGCAGGGCAGGAAAGCGACGTCAATGGTCCCCATCCGCGCCATCTCCGGAATATCCTCCGTATCACCGGCAATGTAGATTCGCAGTCCGTCAATTGTCAGCACATAGCCGTTATCGCGCCCTTTGGGATGGAACTGCGTACGTCCCTCCGTCGTGTTGTATGCAGGTACAGCCTCAACCGTGAAGCCCTCGTAAGGTGTCAGCCGCTCGCCGTTCTTCATGCTCACCACGCTTATGGGACTATTCTCCCGGGAAGCCTGTTCCTTCGTCTGAGCGTCGTTTACCATTTCAGCGCAGCGTCCGTTCGTAATCAGCTGTGTACCATTTCCTGACAACAGTTTGATGGCTTCCAGGTCGAAGTGGTCCGGGTGTTCATGCGTCACCAGCACGTAGTCCGCCTTCGGCATGGTGGTGTAGTCGGTGACGCGTGGCCCCAGCTGCCTCACGGGGTCTATTTGCAGCTCCCTGCCGTCATGGACGATGCGGATGCTGGCATGCATCAGCGCATAAAACCTCACCGTCGTGCCCTCGGGAGTCACAAACGCATCAACATGCACTTGACTCGTGGGTTTTCCCTTGTCCTTCCAAGCCAAGATGCCTCCTTCCAGATTCGTAACGTTGTAGCCTTCAGCCGCCAGCATTTCCGCAGCCTTTGCCGACCGTCTGCCGCTCCGGCAATACACCGCCACCGGTTGCGACTTGCTGAGCTGAGCCTTGGCCTGCGTCAGGAAATCCTCGCTCTTCACGTCGGCCAGCAAGGCACCTTCCAGGTGTCCCTCGCCATATTCCTCCGCCGTGCGCACGTCCAACACTTGCACATGTTTGTCGGCCGCGAAGTCCGCAAAAGCCTCAACGTCCATGTTTTCATACAACTTCTGCCCGCAGCTCGTGTTCAGACCCAGCAGGGTCATCAGTAAAGTCATTAACTTCTTCATAAACTTTCTCTTTATTTCGTTATTTTCCTTGTTCCATTACATTCTGGTCACCACGACAGGGCGGTGAATACGGGATAGTGGTCGGAAGGGAGGCGAAGGCCGTCCGGCGTCCAGTAGCCGCCCGTCAGCACGCCGTAGCGCAGGACGTCCATGACGGGCGAGACGAAGACGTGGTCGATGCGGCCGTCCGTGTGGGATTCGGGACGGAAGCTGTTGAACGTACCGTTCTCCGCAAAGCGGTAGCGCGCATGCTCGTAGCTGTCCTTCAGCAGACCGCTGCCGACGAAGCGGGTGTAGATTTCGTCGCGCTGGTCCACGTTGAAGTCTCCCGTGAGGATGACGGGAGCGCCCTTGGCAATCTCGCGGATGCGCTCCAGGACGAGCCTTGCACTCTCGCGGCGCGCCACGACGCCCACGTGGTCCAGGTGGAGGTTGAAGAAGTAGAACGTCCTGCGGCTGTGCCTGCTCCGAAACTTCCCCCACGTACAAATGCGGGTACAGGCGGCATCCCATCCGCGCCCCGGCTTCTCCGGCGTTTCCGAAAGCCAGAAGTGGCCTTCCTCCAGCAGCTTCACCGCTGCGGGACGGAAGAAGATGGCCTCGTACTCGCCCGCCGTCCGCCCGTCATCGCGTCCCACGCCGATGTGGGCATATTCGGGCAGGGCGGCCTCCATGTCGTCCAGCTGTGCCTTGAGCACCTCCTGCGCACCGAACACGTCCGGGCGCATGAAGTTTATCAGCTCGCACACGACGGGGCAGCGCCGCTCCCAGCCGTTGCCCTTCACGCTGTCCGCACTGTTCCTGTAGCGTATGTTGTAGCTGCCCACGAGGAGTTCCTGCGCCCCGGCAGGAAGGCACGCAGCGGCCAGCAACAGTGCCGTCGCCGCGATTCTTTTCAAGTGTTTCATCTGTCCTTGATGTTTTTTATGACGCCACAAATATACAAAATCCCGCCTGACACGACGGGGCATCCGTCCAAATATCTTCGGACAGGCAGGAAGAGGGGGCGGCAGCACGCGGTTCTGAGCTTTGCGGACACCTCTTTCCGAGGTGTGCGCACACCTTGACTTGAGCTTTGCGCTTACCTCAACGCGAGGTGTGCGCTTACCTTGAAGTGAGCTTTGCGCTTACCTCAGATTGAGGTGTGCGCACACCTTTTTCAGCCCATCGTGCATTACTTGTAAACCGTTGATATACAGAAAACACAAACAATGACCATAAGCTCCATTTGTAGATTTGCGGGATGGTAAGAGAAATGTTTTCGGCTCGCCCGGACTGCTACATAGGCGCGGTAAAGGGTTTTCTGCGGGACGGCAGCAATGCTCCTGCGGGCTTCTTCCATGCCTCACGCGCGCATATAATATAATAATGTGTCGGAGAAAACATCCTGAGATATTTACGAAATTTTCGTAGATTTGTGCTTATCCGCTTGGCGCTTCTTCGAAAAGTTCGTAGCTTTGCACTCGGAAGCAGGAGGGAAGGTTTCCTCCTCGAACCCCGGCATAAGGCATAAACATGCGGAAAACAAGACAATAGAAAGAATCATAACAGCAAAGATAAAACACATGGAACACTTGACGTATCAGGAAGAGGCGGCGATGCGCCGCATCTGGGAAGGAGCCGCAACGGTGAAGGACATCCACCGGCTGATGGGCGAGGAAATGCCCTACACCACCCTGGCCTCCGTGGTGAAGAACCTGGAGCGGAAGGGCTTCGTGCGCGGCGAGCGGGTCGGCATGGCGCTGCACTACGCGCCGCTGGTGACGGCGGAGGAGTACAAGCGCTCGTCGCTCGGGGCAATGGTCCGCCACTACTTCGCGGGCTCGTACCGGCAGGTGGTGAACTTCTTCGTGGAGGAGCAGAAGCTCTCGAAGGAGGACCTGGAGGAAATGATCCGAATGATTGAAGATGGTAAAACGCTTTAGCGACATAAAACTGCTAAGGAAGACACAGACAGGTTTAGTTAAACATGATTTCAAAACACGGCGCGGGTTCGCCGCGAGGCGCATCCGTGCCTCCTTAGCACAACGAACAATAGATTAAAGATGTTAGTATATCTCATAACAGTTAACGTGGTCTGGGCAGTGTGCTACCTGCTCTACCGCCTCTGTCGCGGACGCGACACGTTCTTCGGCCTCCGGCGCGCCCTGCTGCTGGGCATCGTGGCCTTTGCCCTGATGTTTCCTTTCCTGAGCTTCATACATTTGCCTTTGTCATCCGCACAGGTTGTGGCGGTGGATGCCGTGCAGCAACAGGTGTGGCAGCAGGTATGGATGCCCGTCAGGGACGCCATGAGCGATGCGGGAACGTCGCGGAGCGGATGGGTTGCGCTTGCACTCATCATTATATACACGTGCGTGGCTGCCGTCCTGCTCCTGCGCTTTGCCGTGCAGGTGGCGGGCGTGATGCGGGTGATAGTGAGAAGCCCGCGCCAGCATGCCAAGGACGCAGGAAGCCTCCGCTACCGGCTGCTGCCCGACGGGCACTCGCCGTTCAGCTTCTTCGGCTGGCTGTGCATCCCGCGCAGGCTTCTCGGCACGGCCTACCTGCCGCACGTCCTGCACCACGAGGCGGTGCACATCCGCCAATGGCACTCGGCGGACACGTGCCTGCTCCGCGTGCTGTGCGCGCTCTGCTGGTTCAATCCCGCCAGCTGGCTAACGCTGGCCGAGCTGCGCAACCTACATGAATACATAGCCGACGGCGAAGCCTCGCGAACTGGTGCCCGAAGCTACCAGTATGCCCTGCTCGGCCTCGCGCCGTGCAAGGCGGCCGCCACGGTGGCCAATAGCTTCACTTCGCCAAGGACTCACGAAGCCAAAGCCGGCTCGCGCTTCAAGGGCTTGGTGCAGTGGTTCAATGTCTTACCTTTAAAGAAACGTATTCTCATGCTAAACAAACGAAGAACGCACGGTGCATGGCGCTCGAAGTACCTGCTGCTCGCACCCGCCGGTCTCATTCTCATGGCATTCAACCAGCCCATCAACAGTTCCGTGAAGGAGGCCGTGCTACCTACCATAGAGAACGGGCTCAATGTGGCGCCGTGGTCACAGCAAACGTCAGAAGCTCAAGGCGCAGCCGCCGCAGAGCAGTTCTCCCCTGCCGAGGAAGCCTCCGCGCTCGGCACGCCGATGCAACTCGCCATAGCCCTTGCCGACAGCCTGAAGCCCGGAGAAAAGGGCCCGGCGCGCCAACTGATTGACCTTTCCCACACGAAAGACGCGTCGCAGCAGCCGCTCCTTGTCGTGGACGGCACCGTGGTGGACATGCAGCGCCTGGAGCAACTGAGTAATGAGGACATCGCGTCCATCAGCGTCCTGAAGGGCGAATCGGCAACGTCGGTATGGGGCTCGCGTGCCGCCAACGGTGCGATATGCGTGGTGACAAACGAGTTCGAGCGGCGCGTACGGCTACAGGAAATCGTTGTTGATACGTGCACCACTGTCACTCTCGGTCATCTATCCGACCACGTTGCACCCAAATATCCCGGCGGACAAGTTGAACTGACGTCCTTTATTGCCCGCAACGTACGCTATCCGCAGGAAGCCCTGGGCAAAGGAGCTACGGGAAGAGTCCTTGTAAGCGTGGGCGTGGATACCGACGGAAGCGTTGAGGTCATCGGCGCAACGGGCACAGAGGAAAAGAGCCTGCGCGACGCCGCCATAGAAGCCGTGAAGAAGATTCCGCGGATGATACCCGGCACCGAAAACGGAAAGCCCGTATTCATGACAACGCAGATTCCCGTCACCTTCCACTTACGCTAAGCTACGCAACCTTCACCCCCGGGTGCACGGTCCCTTTCACGGCGTCATTGCTTTACGCCGCTTGTAACAATTACTATGAAAAGCGTGTCTATCTTAGTGACGAATGACATGTAAAAGGTGCTCAGTACATCCGACATCATGTCTGCTTGTTTACTAAAATTATGATACATCACAAGAACGATGAATAACATTACAAAGACAACACTTACGGTTCTCATCCTTTTGACACCGTTCATTGCAGCCGCTCAGACTTTCAGCGTCACAGGGCGCATCGTGGACGAGGACAGCGTGGCCGTCGCACTGGTGCGCGTGGGGCTGTTCGGCACGGACAGCACGACAGCCGTGAGTACGGCAGAGACGCAGGTGGACGGCACGTTCCGCCTCGTGGCACCCCGCGCGGGAAGCTATACGCTGGAGGCCCGCCTCCTCGGCTTTCGCCCCATAAAGCGGAGCACAAGGCTCACGGCGCAAACGCCGCGCGCCGACCTCGGCACGCTCCTCCTTGAAAGCATCGACCGCGAACTGGCCGAAGCGGAGGTAACGGCACTCTCGCAGCAGCTCACCATCGAAGCCGACACCTTCACCTACCACACGGACGCGTTCCGCCTGCCGCCGGGTGCCACGCTCGGCGCGCTGATGAAACAGATGCCGGGCCTCTCGATGGATGCCGACGGCAACCTGACCTTTCAGGGGCGCAGCGTCAGCAACATCCTCGTGAACGGAAAGCCTTTCTTCCAAAACGCGCAGGAGGCTATGGCAAATGTCACCGTGGATGCCGTGAAGGACGTGAAGGTTTACGAAAAGACGGACGAGGAGAAGGAGTTTACGCGGACAACGGACGCGGAAAAACAGACGGTCGTGGATCTGAAGATAAAGAAGGAGTACATGGGCAGCTGGAGCGCAAACATCGACGCAGGCGGCGGCACGCACGAACGCTACATCCTGAAAGGTTTCGGCACGAACTTCACGGAACGCCGCCGCCTCTCGCTCTATGCCCAGGTGAACAACATCAGCGAGAACCAGCAGGCCGACGAGAACGGCAACTGGTTCAACTGGAGCCGTACGGACGGCCTCTATACCTACCGCTCGCTCGGAGCCAACTACTCCTGGGACAACGGACGCAAGAACACGGAGGGCGGACGCATGGAAATATCCGCCAGCGGAAACCTGCGCCACAATGACCGCTCGCGCCTCGTGGAGCAGCACGGCGAGGACTTCCTGCCCGGCGGCGCGTTGCGCACGGAGAGCACGAGCCAAGCGTGGATGCGCATGTTCCAGGGTTCCGGCCGTGCCAACCTTATCTGGAACATCGACACGCTGCGCCGCATCTCGCTGCACGCAGCCATCAACCCGGAGCGTAACCCCTCCACGTCGCGCGACACGGTATCGGCCTTTGCCTCGAGCAGTCCCGTTTACGAGCAGCTGAGCCTTGAGCGCGGGGTGTACCGCAACCTGTCCGGACAGGCCTCGCTGAACTACATCCGCCGCCTGCGCCGCGAGGGACACTCCCTGCAGCTGATTGCCGACGTGGAGCTTGGCGAGAACTCCCAACGCCGCCACCGCTTTGCCCGGCAACAATACTTCCAGCCCGACGCGCCGGAACCACTCAATGCCGACCGACAATATGAGTACCTGCCGCATCGCAGCCAGACGGTGTCCCTTGACGCAAGCTACTATTTTCCCCTCAACAAGCACATCGAGGGAACCGTGGGGTACCGCTATCGCTACCAGCACAACACTACGCCGCGCAACCTCTACGACCTTGACATCTACGAAGCCTACCGCGACCTCTCGCTCCCGCTCGGCACGCTGCCCACGGAGGGCGACTCGCTCCTTGCCGCACGAAGCTTCGAAAACGCCTTCGGCAGCAGCTTCCATAGCGTGATACACGGCATCATGCCGTCTCTGCGGGGACGCTGGGAGAAGCTGGACTTCAGCGCAGGCCTGCGGACGTCGCACGTTGCGGAACACCTCTTCTACGACCGCGCAGGACAACACCTTGCACCTTCGCGCCACTACGTCTCCATCTGGCCGACCGTCCAGACGAACTGGACGTTCGTGGAGAACGGAAAGCTGACCTTCTCCTACTACGGCGGTCCCAACTACGCCAGCCTCACAGACCTGCTGCCCTTCACCGACAGCAGCAACACGCTGCGGCGCGAGGAGAACAATCCCAACCTGCGCACGGGTTGGTGGAACCAATGGGGACTGCGTGGCAACTACTTCGACAAGAAGCACGGCTCAAACTACAACGCCTACCTCGGAATGGGGCAGACGCTGAACAACGTCGTGACGACGCAGCGCGTGGACGCCGTGACGGGCGTGCGCACGCTCTCAAAAACAAACGTGAACGGGATATGGAACGCCTGGGGCTATCTTAGCACGGAGCAGCGCCTTGACTCCGCGCAACACTGGAAGCTGCGCGTCTCCACCAGCTTCGACGTGAACCGCGACAAGAGCTTCGTCGGCGCAGCGGCCGGCGGCATGGGGCTCAGCCTCCTGCACAACTACGCCGTGCGGCCCGGCGTCACCCTCTCCTGGCGCGACAAGATATGGACGGTTTCCTTCAACACGGGCTATGCCTTCATCGCAACGCGCTACCAGCAGACGCCGCAGTACAACCAGACGGGACAGCACTTCGAGGCAAAACTGGCGCCGCAGGCAGACCTCCCCTTCGGCCTGAAGCTCAGCACGAGCCTGCACTACTACGTGAACTGGAACTATGCCGACGAACTGATGAACCATGCGCAGTGGCTCTGGAACATCTCGGCCTCGCAGTCGTTCCTAAAAGACAAGCGCCTCACCGTGCAGCTTGACGTGCAGGACCTCCTGCACCAACGTACGGCAGAGAGCAGCACCCTTTCCGGTACCGCGCGCTACTACGGCCGCACGCGCGTCTTCCTCTCCTACGCCATGCTCCACGTCATCTACCGCTTCTCCATCGGCGGCAAAAGCGCCGTGCAACAGCCCGCCGGCGGACGCGTATTCTACGACGGCGGGCAGGTGATTGTGGTCAGATAGCGCAGTCAGATAGAAAGGAGAGCCGCGCGAAGGTCGCGGAAAATCTGGTCCTTGCGGTCAATGGTGAAGACGCGGAACTGGCGCGTTTTCTTCAGCAGCCGTCCCTTGGGACTGAGCGCCTCGGAATCCGTAATCCAGTCCTCGGCACTGCGGCGTTCGGGCTCTGCGCCCTCAACCTCCTGGGGATTGTATAGATAGCGGAGGTGCTGCATTTCAACGCGTACGCTGCCGTCGCTGACATGGAAGATGAGGTCGTAGAGGAAACGCGTGCGATGGAGCACCCAGGCGGTGCGCTTGAAGTAGAGGTATTCGTCCATGCGGACGGCGAACGTACCGCCATCGGCCTCGTCGTCAATGATGCGGCATCCTTCGCGAATGGCATCGGGACCGGCAAGGAGCTTTTCCTCGGCATAGCGGCGGAGAGCCGTGAGGAGTTCCGGCGCACGCTTGCCGGGGACGTCGATGGTCTCGGTGAAGCAGACCACACCCTGCGCGTTGACGGGCACGGCACCCCGCAGGTAGCGGGCATCGTTCCACTTCTGGGCTGCCAGGCCAAGCGGCAGCAGGAACAGGAGGGAGAGGAGGATTTTCTTTTTCATTATTGTTTCACGAATTACACGGTTTGCTCATATTATTTTATTTCCGCTCTACAGATGAGGCAGGTCGCGTATGCGGAAATGCCTTCTTCGCGGCCAGTAAAGCCGAGGTGCTCGCTGGTGGTGGCTTTGACGGAGATGTCCTCGGGGCCGATGTCCATCAGCGGGGCGAGCGTGCGCCGCATTTCCTCCACATGGGGATTCAGCTTGGGACGCTCGGCACAGATGGTGGCATCGACATTGCCTACCTCCCACCCCTCCGCGTGGAGCAGGTCGGTGGTGCGGCGCAGGAGAATCTTGCTGTCGATGCCGGCAAAGTCCTGGGAGGTGTCAGGGAAGTGGTAGCCAATGTCGCGCAGGGCGGCGGCGCCGAGCAGGGCGTCGCAGATGGCGTGGATGAGGACGTCGGCATCGCTATGGCCGAGGAGTCCCAGCGTATGGGGGATGCGGACGCCGCCGAGCCAGAGCTCGCGGTCGGGGACGAGGCGATGGACGTCGTAGCCAAAGCCGGTGCGGAAGGGAAGTTTCATCGTTTTCCAAAGAGTTCGCGGATGCCGTCCATGTCGAAGGTAATACCGACGCGGAGCGTCTGGTCAAGAGGATTGCTGGCGTTCGTGGCGATGACGTAGCCTGCATCAATGCTCATGACGTTCATGCGGAAGCCCGCACCTACGGTGAAGTAGCAGCGGCCGCCCTGGTTCTTGCTCTCGTTGTGGTAGCCGCCGCGGAGCATGAACTTGTCGTTGTAGGTATATTCGGCACCGACGCCCCAGTTGATAAGTTCCAGCTGGTTGCCGCCGGAGAAACTCTTGAACATACCCTTGATGGAGCTCATGTCGTAGTACTCCTCGCGGATGCGCTCCTCATAAACCTCGTTGGGCTCGTCGGGGCCTTGCAAAGGCTGTACGGGAACGAGGAGCTTGTTGGCATCGGCACTGAAGGAGATTTTGTTGAACTCGTTCAGGGGGACGGTGAGGTTGGCGCCCAGTCGGAGGTTGGTGGGGATGAAGTAGGAATAGTCGCCGCCGTAGTTAATCTTTGAGCCGATGTTGCTGATGTTGAGACCAAAGCTAAGCAGGCATTCGCGGTTGCCGAGCATGACATAGTTGTTCCAGTAGGCCGCCACGTCAGCTGCGAATGCGGAGCCGGGCTTCATGTCGTTGTCGTAGTGGCCGCTCATGTCGGAATACATGTAGCGCAGGCCTACAGCGGCACTGAAGGTTTCGCTCAGCATGCGGCTGTAAGCCACATCAATGGAGAACTCATAGGGGCGCACGGTCATGTTCTCGTCGCCCGAAACGCCCACGTCGCCGAGCGTGAAGTAGCGGATGGAGCCGCTGACGGCCTGATAGTCGCCGAGGCGGATGTAGCCGTTGGCGTTGAGCAGGGCGATGCCGTCCGTCAGCTGGCGCAGCCAGGGCGTGTAGTTGATGGCTACGCCGGCGCGGCTTATCGTGAAGGGGTACTTGGCGGGGTTCCACGCCTGGGAGTTGACGTCGGGTTCCGTGGCGGCACCCACGTCACCCATACCGCCGGCGCGGGCGTCAGGGGCGATGCTCTGGGAAGTGACGGCCGTCATGACGGGATTGAAGGAATCGCGAACATCGTCGTCTCCGTCGGCAAAGGCCGGCGCGGAGGCGAGCAGGAGTGCGATGAGAAGGAACGATTGCTTATTCATGTTTCTTTTGGTTTTCGGGGTGATCGGAGTATTTCGGAATGCTCTGAATGCTCTGAGTGTTCTGAGTAATCTGATGCCTTTTGTCATTTATTTCTTTACGATGATGAGCTTCTTGGTCTTCGTGGTGCCGCCGCCGGAGGCGGCTTCCACGCGGGCGCGATAGAGATATATGCCTGCGGGGAGTACGGCACCGGAACTGCCGGTGAGATTCCACGCCACGCTATGGTAGGAGCTGCCGGAGGCAGTCGCCGTGTGTGCCCACACCTTGCGCCCCGTGGCATCGAATACCTCGGTGGTGACGGTAGCCGCCTCGGCGGCGTCCAGCGTCGTGATGAAGGACGTCTGGCGCGAGGCCGGATTCAGCGTTGCATTGACGTCCAGACCGTCAGAGACGCGGTCGCGGACAAGGAAGGAGAGCGTGGCCGTGGAGGAATTCTCGTTGAGGTCCCAGGCACGCAGCGTCAGCGTGTGGCGTCCCGGCTCCAAATCGGTCATGGGGTACGAGAGGGTGCCGCTGGCGAAGGTGCCGAAGTCATAGCTGAAATAGTCGTTCAGCACGATGGGCGACGAGGTTTCCCCGTCAAGGACAAGTTCTATATCGTGGCCTGCACTGATGCCGCTGCAGTTGATGCCGGCAGAGTCAGCTATCGTAGCACCCAGCAGGGCGTCGCGTCCCACGATGCCACCGTCGGGGAAGTCGGGGCTGTTCAGGTAGAGATAGATGGCAGGCCCCAAGGTATCGGTGGCGGTTTCTGCCGTCCCGTCCAGATGGAAGGTCTCGCTGAAACCGTGACACTCAAGGGCATGGTCCGTATCCACGGCATAGAGGTACAGGCGGCCGCGGTCGGTGGAGTAGCTGATGTCGCGGGGAATGCTCATCTGGAGGGAGAACTTGCCGCCGCGTACGGAGTCGCTGATTTCAAAAAGGCGGCGCGTGCGGTCGGTGTAGACCTTCGGCGTACGGGAGCCGTTGCCGTTGTTCTTGCACGTGATGGTCTCCTCGCGGTCGAAGAGCGTGCCCGTCACCTCGCCCATGAAGCTCTCGTCGGCCGTACCTGCCGAAGTGAGGACGTGCCCGCTGAAACGCACCTGCTGGCCTGCGGAGAGGCAGATGTCGCTGCCTTCCGTCACAGCCACGCCATTGATGCTGTCCAGCTGCACCGTGCCGCGCGGGACGGAGAGGCGCAGGGCGGGATCGCCAAGGAGGACATACTTCATCTTGTTCATCGAACGGTCGGCACCCTCCTGCACCAAGGCCACCTTCGAGAGTCGCAGGGCATCGCCCATGCTGTATTGTCCCTCCGCGTCACCGGCACCGAGGATGCGCTTGCAGAGTTCCTCATTGAGCGAGCTGTTGTAGTTCGCAAATACGGAGCGCGAGGCACAGATAACGGCCACCGCCCCACCCCGTTCGTTGGCAAGGGCGGCGCGTCCGATGTCGTCACGCTGCTCGTCGTAGGGCGTGATTTCGCAGGACGCGAACACCCAGAGAGGCATGCGCATCCCCGTGTCGCCCATGAAGTCCTCCGTACGCAGGAGCTTGCAATGGGAAATCTGCCCGGGACTGCCGTGGCCGGTGTAGTTGAACATGATGGCACCCTCACGGATGTCCTGTTGCAGGAGGCGGGTCACCTGCGGAAATGTGTTGCCCGTTGCGGACGTGGTGTATGTATATGCGTCCCAATAGACCTTCTTCAGGTTGAAGCGGTCGGCGGTGGCACTCTTCAGGGTGTTGATGACGCCTTCGCAGTCGTTCATGTGAAGATTGTTATCCCCGTTGTCGGCCATCATGATGATGCGGTTCTTCCACGCTCCCGTGTACCGGTTCTCAAGGTATGCCAGAATCTTGTCCACGTAAATGCGCGCCACGGACTCCTCGTGGCAAGGCAGGCGCCCGATGCCCAAGTCCAGCTTCTCGCGCACGATGTTCGCACCCTCGTCGTCGTCCAGCAGGCCGTAGTAGTCGTCCGTGACGTAGGAATAGAGCGTGCCGACGGAGTTCGAGGTGCCGTCCGTCTGGCTCACCTCGTAGGCCAGCAGGTAGTCGTCGGGCGTCTCGCGGCTCCAGTCCTGCGAAAGCATGCGATTGTCCCAGGCACAGTCGCCGAAGAGCAGCAGGTAGCGCGGCGCCTCCGCTGCGGACGATGCGCGGTCGTAGAGCATCTTCATGTAGCGGCGCACGGCCGTGGCGTCGGGCGTTCCGCTGGAAAACTCGTTGTATATCTGGTCAGCAGGAACCACGCGGACATTCAGTCCCTCACGGGTATGGGCGTCGGCAAGGCGCGTGGCCTGCGCCTCCAGCTTGCGGGAGGCAGGGATGACAATCACCATGTCTATATCCTTGTCGGCGTGGAGGTTCTGCGGGCTGACGTCCGCCGCCTTCTGGGGTTCGGGATAGGAGGACAAGGAGGTGTCCACGAAGACGTAGCGCAGATCTGTGCTGCGCGGAAGCCTTGCGCGGAGCTCACCTTCCTCCAAGCGAGCCGTGATGCGTGCCGTGGGATTTCCCGCCGTGGCTATACGCCAAAGCTGCGTGGCGGCGGAAGCGTTCTTCGCCCGCAGCTCCACGGTGCCGCGCGTGCCGCCAGTGACAAAGGCGTAGGGAGCATCGGCGGCATTGAGCGTGCGGTCGTAGTTGATGCGGATGAAGTTCAGGCGGGCAGAGCGGCCGCTTGTCACGTTGAAAGTAAAGTTGTTCTGCTCCGTGAGCCCCGTTGTCTGGTAGCTTGTGCGGGTTTCTCGCGCGCTTTCCGTATCGCTGGTGAATCTCGCTACGCTGAAACTGCCCAGCGTGCTTCCGGCGAGCGTCACGCTCACGCGGGTGTCCGTTGTACTTGTGCTGGCGGCGGAGAAGGCAATGTCCACCTGCCCTTTGCCCGTCGCGGAGGGTGTGAGCACGCGGAAGGCATGCTGGCTGCCGTTGATGAAGTCGTAGCTGTCAAACATTTCCGTGCCGCCGGAATACCATCCGAAGGCATCGTTGTCCAGCAGGGCGTGCCCCGTGACGGTGGTCTGCACCTCTTCCGCCTCATCGGTGCTCTCCGCCACGCTTTGCATCTGCATGGGGCTGTCGCCCTCGGTCAGGAAATAATAAGAGTAGCGGGAATAGTGGTTGTTCTGGTGCTTTCCCGTCGTTGCGTCCCACCTGACGGTACCCTCGGCAAAGAACAGCAGGCTACCGTCGCGGCGCAGGAGGGGAACCTCCTCAAGGTCGTCCGTCAGGGCATTCTCGCCGCTGAAGCGGAGTACCTGCGGCAGGATGCGACCGCCGTAGCCATAGAGTTTCACGCGCTCGGGATTCGCAAAGCCCCACTCGCGGAGGCGCGAGGCCGTCAGCTGGTAGATGCCCTCCGTTTCCACGAAGATTTTCACCCACTTTCCGCTGGCAAGGACGGAATTCCCAGCGTAGCGTTCCGTGGCAGCGGCACGGGGAGCCCGTGCGCCGACCTTCTTTACCGCCGTCACCTTTGCAGACGTGATGCGGAAAAGCTTGCCGTCGCGCTCCACGACGGGAACAAAGGATATTTCCAGATAGCCCACCTTTCGACTGACACCGAAGGACTGTTCCACCTGCGGCATGTGACCGGGACGGAAGCCCGAGGCGCGGACGGCGGCGGTTTCCTCGCCGCTCAGGGCCACGAGTTCGGGAAACTCCACGACGGCCTCCCAGCGGACGCCGTCGGTGGCCTCACCTGTGCAAAGCTGCGTCACGAAACGCGGCAGGCTGTCCGCCGCAACGGGATAGGCTGCGGCGGGAATGGGTATGAACTCCGCGTCCTTCTGGGCCTTCACGGTGAAGGGCACGAGCAGGAGCAGGATGGCTATGAGGCAGAGCCTGAATATGTGGGCGCAGTATTTCATTTTACGTTGAACTGAAGTAGTTTTTCGCCTCCGAGCGTAGCTTCCACGCGGGAGTTTATCTGCACGGGGACACCCTCGGAGGGCGTTCCGCAAAGGATGAGGTCGCCGTCGCACAGCTTGTAGCAGCTGCTGACGGCAGCAATGACATGCTCCACGTCGCACAGCATGTCTGCCACGTTCCCGCACTGCACTTCCCCGCCGTTGATATTCAGGCGAAAGGTTCCGCCTTCGCCGGTGGCGTGAAGGGCTTCCGGGCCGACAAAGCTGCCGACGCATACGCTACCGTCAAAGCCCTTCGAGAGTTCCCAGGGCAGGCCTGCCTCGCGGAGGCGTCGGAGCAGGGCTGCATCCGTGAACGTGGCGCAGAGCGTCAGGGCATCGTAGTAGCGCCCGGCAAAGCGGGCGGCAATGTGCCGTCCCAGGCGCGAGATGCGCACAGCGACGTGCAACTGTACGCGGCACTCCTCAATCCCGTCGGGAATGAAGAAGGGCTTGCCCCGCAGCGTGTGGGTCGTGTCCGGCACGCAGACCATCGCGCAGGGAAGCGCGGGATTTGCCTCGTCCCCATTCTTATCAAACGGGAAAAGTGCCGGTATATTGTAGGAGGGATAGTTACCCTCGAGGATAAATGTCTTCACGAGATGAATGTTTTCTGCTTTTGGAACATGCCTTGAAAACCGTCCTTAGTGGTTGAGCGAGAACTTGAAGCTCACGCCGAAATCCTGCGTCACGGTGGGATAGGACGAGGAGGTGAGCAGCGGCGTGTTCATCTGCCGGTTGTAGTAGCCCGTCAGCGTCAGGAAGCGCGAAACGGTATAGTCGGCACTGAAGCTGATTTGCAGAGCCTTGTTGCCGCTCGTGGCCTGCGTGAGCAAGGTGGCAATGTCGCGGTTGAGGGCGGCCTGGTTGCGCAGGGACACGTCGAGGCGCAGGTTCAGGGCGTGGGCGAAGTTGTTGCTTCCGCTACGCTGCACCGTTGAGCTCTTCTGCGAAGCCGACTCGCTGTCGTCCTCGTCGTTGCCCGTGCGGCGGCGCACCTTTGCCTTGCGTTCGCGAACGGTCTTCTTCGGCTGCGAGAACTTGAAGTCGGGAATCTTGTAGCCCATGCCGATGACGAAGTCGTTGGAACGCGTCTCGTTAACCTGCTGGTTGGTCATGGAAAGTGTCAGCACGCGCGTCTTGCGGTATTCCACCTTTGCCGTCAAGTTGTTGTGGAACGTCATGTCCACACCGATGAGCGGAGCAAAGCTTTCGTTGATGGATACCGTGGAGATGTCGTACATGGACGACGGCACAAGCATGCCGCTCTGCACGTCGGCCACGAAGCCGAGGCCTCCCACGTACTGCTGCCATGAGGTGAACGTGTTGTAGCTTCCCACGCTGAAGACGCTCTTGTAGCCGTGGTTCAGGTTGAAGCTCTTGAAGATGCGCTTCATGGCGTTGAGCTTCGCCAGGCCGCCATAGGACACGTTCCAGTTCGGCAGCATGCGCGCCAGCGTCGGGAAGATGTCCAGGCTCTTGCTGCCGCCGGAGGTGTAGGCATTGAGGAAGGCCGGCACCATCACGTCGGCACTGTATGGGCTTATGGTTGCCTGCGTGGGGTCGTAGATGCCCTGGGCTGCGGCGCCGGCATATTGTGCCTCCACACGGCCGCGATAGGCCTCCAAGGAGTTCACGAAGCGGCTGAAGGAACGGCTGGGATAGCCACGGTCAGCGCTGCCTATCGGCTCGAAGGCGCTGCCCAGCGATATGGTGGTCTGCGTGAAGGAACCCGTGCGCGTTGTCGGCATGCCGGCAAACATGTACTGTATGCTCTTGTTGTCATTGCGCGTGCGGCTTGCCGTGAGGTCTATCTTGAAGTCGCGGAAGGGCTCCAGCGTGGCACGGAGCTGCAGGTTTTCTGTCAGGTTGGTCGTTGCGGGCGTGATGACGCTGTCCGAGCGAAGCAGCCATCCGCGCTCCGCAGCACGTTCGATATAGGATTCGCCGGCCGTTCCGAAGGCGAAGTCCAGGCCGGGCGAGAGGGAGCCGCCGGAGTTCTGGCCGAAGACGTCGCCGATGCGGGGCAGGAAGCCCGGCACGTTCATGCTGTATTTGTTGGAGTAGTTGACGCTGACATTGCGCACCATCATGAGGAAGCGCGCGCCGTACTGCGCCATCTTGTACCAGGGCTGGTCCTCCGTGCGGCGCTTCGGGCGGATGGTGAGCTTCAGGCGCGCCGTGTCCTGCGTCAGGATTTCAATGCGATTGTTGTCCAACGACTTGTAGCGTATCTTCATGCGCGTGCCGTCAGCACGTATGGCCGTCACCTGCAACTTCTTCGAACGCTGGTTGTGCTGTACGGTGACGGTGGTGTCCGCCTTCAGCTCTATCTCCTTCTCGAAGTTTTTCTTGTTGTCGTCGTCGGTCTTCTTCTTTGTGCTTGAGCGGCTTGAGCTGGCGAACTTCTTGTTTGTCTCCTTGAGGAAGTTGACGTGGTTGTAGAGCGTCTCCATGTTGAGGCGCAGGTTTCCGCCCATGTCGCGGCTGTTGGCAATGGTGTGCCCCATGGAGGTGCCGCTTTCCAGCTCCGCGCCGCGCGTCCAGTTGTAGGTGGAGCGGTAGCTAACGTCCGTCGTCAGCCAGTCGAAGAGCGGCAGCTTGTTGATGGGCAACTTCCAGGAAGCCTCGAAGCTCTGCGCGTACGACAGCGGCGTACCGAGCTGCTGGATGCTGTGCCACACGGAGTCCTTCCAGGCCGTGAACTGGTCCGGGTAGAGGTCTTTGTTGACAGCCGTATAGGGTTGCTCTATCTCCGCATTCGTTCCGGAGGAGAAGGAAGCGTGGAGGTTCTTCGTCAGGTCCCAGCGGAGGCTGAAGGTGCGGTTCCAGAGGAAGTCCGAGTTCCACGTCAGGGGCAGCGACTTGTTTTCGAGATTCTCCATGTCGCGCTCCTGCAGTTCATAGTAGTTGCGCGTGATGTCGGAGTTGAACGTGATGCTCTGCGGCACGAAGTTGAAGCCAAGTTCCTTCGGGAACTTCAGCCACTTGGACTTTCCCTTTAGCTTCTTGAAGGGCTCAAGGGAAGGAATGTTGGGGGAATAGTTGTAGTTGAAGGACCACTTCCAGTTCTGTTCCTTTTCCCATACGGTGGTCTCTCCGGACGTGTGGCGGCTGGAGTGCGCATAGCCGAAGGTGAAGTTCGCGGGGTCGTAGGGCATGGGGGTGCGCTTGTTGGTCTGGATGTTGAAGCGCACGCCCGTCAGGGAGAGGTTGCGGGAGGTGACGACGCGGTCGGTGATGCTTTGCAGGGAGTCGCGCTCGTGCTTCGTGGCCAGTCCGTCAAGCGCCTCGTCCATCGGCATGTCGGTGTCGAGCGGATTGTACTGCGGCACGACGCGTTCCTTGGAGTAGGAGAAGTAGAGCGGAGCGTTGAACTTCGCCTTCTCGGGCAGGAACTTGCCGAGCTGCACGTTCGTGGTGACGCTGTACTGGTAGAGGTTGTCGTTGCGCCGTTGCGTAACACCTTCCTCAAGGCCGCCGAAGCCCTCCGTCTCCATGTGTCCCGTCACGTCCACGGTGGCGAGGTCGGAGAGTTTCATGTTCAGCGCGGCCTGTGCCCCCATGCCGCCCTTGTTCGCAAAGTCCTGAAGGCGCAGTTCGTTTGCCCACACCTCGACGTTCTGCACGCGCCGGGAGTTGTTGCGCACGCCAATCATGATGGTGTGGATTTCGCCCAGCGAGGGGTTACCCATCACGCTGACCTTGTTCCCCTGGCGGTTGGGGTCATACTCCGAATAGAGCTGGCCGTACGAGGCCGTGCCGAGGGACTTTGCGCGGTTGCGGTTCTTCTTCACCGTCGTGAGCAGGTCGAGGTCTATGTCGAGCATGTTGCTCTCCGGCCACACTTGCAGCGCTCCGCTTGTGGAGTTGGGATATTTTCCCGGCGGCGTGACGGCGAGGGGTATTTCGTATTCGTAGAAGTTGCTCTTGTAGTCCGAGCCCAGGCGGATGAAGATGGAGGTCTGTCCGTCCTCGACGGCTTCCTGCCCCTCCAGGGAGTTCGCGTGCGCGAACATTTGTATATGTCTGTAGCGGCGCAGGTCGAGGTTGGTGTTCTTATAGACGGCGCGGGCTTCGCCGCTGGCGAGGTTCTTCACGGTGATGGAAAGGGCCTCCTCGTTGTTCTCCAGCAGCTGGTCCATGCCGGGGTCGATGACGCGGCTGATGCCGGGCGGGATGACGTAGTTGACGGGCAGCTTGTCGTTATTCTCCTCGAAGCTCACGCTGGCGGGCTCCAGCGTGCCGCTCTGGTCGGCACTCTTCCCGGCATAGAGCGACTGCTCATAGGGGCGCCATTCGCCGCGCACAAGGTTCAGCGTGGCAAGGCGCAGCACGACGGGCTCGTCGAAGCCGGTCAGGAACATGCGCATGAAGCGGATGGACGAGAGGTCGCTCAGGCCGCCGACGTTCTTCTCGTAGCTCTCCACGGGGATGCGGAAGAGGTACCACGTCACCTCGGGCTTCGTACCGTCGCGGCGCACGGGCGTGGTGACGCGGGAGTCCACGATATAGTTGCGCCCCACCTGCATGTCCTCGGGACTGATGCGGATGTGGTACTGGAGGTACTTCTCGTATTCGTTGAGCGTATAGTCCTGGTTGATGTCCTCCACGTCGGGCGTCGTCTTGTAGGCGGTGGAGTAGCTTTCGGGTGAGTTCTCGCTGTCGGGGCTGTTGCCGTTCGGATTGTTGATGTACTTGTATCGGTCGAGGATGGAGCGGCGCTCGTTGTCGTAGTCGGAGCCCCGGAAGTAGTGGTAGCGGTCGCCGGAGGGGGACTGCAAGATGGAGTCATAGACTTCCGGCCTCACGCGGCTCTGTATCTGCTGCAAGTATTCCTGGTAGATGCCGAAGGTGCGCTCCTCCGTGGAGCTGAGTCCGTTGAAGCCCACGTCCTGCCGCTCGCGCGATCCGCTGGAGGTGTTGAAGGCGTAGGTGACGGTGTTCTGGTTCGGCACGCGTCCCCATACGGTCTCCGTGTAGAGCGCAGGGTCGCCGTCGGCGGGCAGTCCGCTCTCGTAGAACTTCTTGCCGTCCTTGAGGATGTCCTCGCTGATTTCGCCGAGGTTGATGTAGAAGTCGCCGGAGAAGGTGCGGTTCTCGCGCTTTGCTTTCACAAAGGGGTCCATCATCCAGAATTCCACGTACTCTATGTTGTTGGCCTCGAAGTCCGTCAGGGCACCGTCCAGCTTTCGCATCATGCCGCCCCAGCGCTTGGCGGGCTGGTTGAGGCGACCGTCCTGGTCGAGGTTCGGGTCGAGGTTGTAGGGGCCGCGCTCGTTGGGGTAGTAGGCGAGGTTCAGGACGTTCATGGTCGAGCTCTCGCGATAGTTGATCTGGCGGTTGGGGAAGAGCTCCAGCTTATAGACCTCGCGCACGTCGTCGTCGGAGAGCTGGGCGAGGTCGCCCTTGATGTGGCCGGGCGTCAGCGAGGAATTGCGGCGCGTGAAGAGCGGGTCGATGTAGTACCAGGCGAGCAGCGCGCGGTTGTAGCCGTAGCGCGGGTCGCCGGAGTACTTCGACTCCTCGAACATGGAGGGCACGCTTGCCAGCGTCCATTCCTTCGGGTTCGAGATGTCGTAGTCGGAGCTTGCCGTCTCGAAGTCGTCGAGGTAGGAGGCGTTGCCCTGCGTACCTTTGTTCTTGCCTGCTATGAGCTGGGCGAACTCCGCCGTGAAGTTGATGCTCGAAGGCTCCGTGGCGCGTATCAGCGGCAGCTTGTCCAGCATGTCCGTGAGCCACTGGCTGTCCTTCTTGTAGGCGAGGTTCAGGCCCCAGATGGTGTTGTTCAGGGCCTCGCTGCCCATGGCGACCTTCGTCGTCAGGGGCTTTTCGCCGAGGTGGAGGAACGTACCGCCGATGAGGAAATTCCGCGAAAAGTCGTACTCCCAGTTCAGTCCGACGAGCGTCTTGCGCTGCATGCCGTATTCCGTGTTGCTTTCCAGGGAGACGTTGATGTTCGTGCCCGCGTCAAGGAGGCTCTTGTTCAGGATGCGCACGATGCCGCTGCTGTAGTCCACGGTGTAGTCGGAGCCCTCGGTCAGCGTGACGCCGCCTGCCGTGACGACGACGGAACCCTTCGGCACGTTGACGGCACCGAGGGAAATCTCGTCCTCGCGCGAGGCCTTGTACTGTCCGCTGATGACGTACTTGTTCTTCTCGGCAATCTGGCGGGCCACGGTGCGCGTGCTGTCATAGAGTTCCTGGAACACGTAGCGGTCGGCAATTTCGTCGTTGCCAATCACGCGGCGCATGTAGCTGCCGAAAGGCTCCACGCTCGTGAAGTACACGCGGCCGTCCTGCTGGTCGATGGTGTAGCCGGGCACGAAGTCGAAGTAGGCGTTCGGGTTGTGCTTGTTGTTGTTGTCCAGGCGGTCGAGGCCGAGCAGCTGGATGAGCTTCTTGTCCTTCAGGCCGGGCTCGGGGAGATAGGTCAGGTAAACGCCGCTCGTGTCGGAGAGGATCTTGACGTCCAGGCGGAACTTCTCCTGCTTCACGCTTGAGGCACCGAGGCTATAGACGTTTTTCATCATCAGGTCCCAGTTTCCCTGCGAGGGCGTATTGGCCGTGTTCTTCAGCGCCTTCACGTAGAGCGCGCTGGCGTTGTCCTTCTGGTCGGTGGAGAACTCGCCGACCTGATAGGTCTGGCCGCGATAGGTATATTCAAAGGCCACGGCCAGCACCTGGTCCGTCTGGAGAGCCGTCTTCAGGGATATGTAGCCCAGGGAGCTGTTCAGGCGGTATTCGGAGGTGCTCAGCAGGCGCGCGGACTCCAGCTTCTCGTAGTCCGTGCCGCCCGTGAGGCCCGCACCGTCCAGGGTGGGCGTCGTGGTGGAGATGTCGCGCGCGCCGGCCAGTCCCACGACGGTCTGATACAGCGAGTTGGAGTTGTTCGCGGGATTCTTCGGCCCCGTCGTCCCCCACATGGAGCTGGAGATGTGGTCAAATTCACCCAAGTCCGTGAAGGCCACGATGTTTCGCGTGTTCGTGGTCTGCCCCGTCTTGTTCGTGGCCCAGACCTCGATGCGGTTGATGGTGATGCCGGAGAGGATGTTGGGCAGCTGCGCCATGTTGGCGTCGTAGTTGTCGCGGAAGAACTGTGCCAGGAAGAAGTGGCGGTTCTCGTCGTAGGCATCGGCGGAGAACTCGTAGGAGGAGAGCTGCACGCCGCCGCTGCTGCTGACGCTGGAGGTCGAGGACTTCTTCTGCGCCAGGATGGTGGAGAGCTTCAGCTTGCCGAACTGCAAGTCCGTGTGGAAGCCGAAGAGCGACTGCGAACCCCGGATGAGGGAGTTCGACGTCGGCATGGACACCGTTCCGGCCTCGATGAGCTTCACGATTTCGTCCTCCTTGCCCTCGTAGCGCAGCTTGAGCTTCTGCGTGTCGAAGGTGAAGACGGCATCGGAGTTGTAGGCGAAGTCCATGCCCATCTTGTCGCCCACCTTTCCGCTGACGCTGAGGTTCACCTTTTCGTCAAAGTCGAAGCCGAAGACGCGGCGGTTGCGTTCCGAGAGCGAGGGGTTGTCCACGAAGCGCATGTTCGCCCCCACCTTCAGCTCCGCCGAGCCCTGCGTCTTGATGCGCACGCCGCCGGGGCCGAAAATCTTGCTCGCCGGGCCGAGGTCGAAGTGCATGTCCGTGAAGTCGAACTTGTCCTTGCCGGCCTCCTTGTAGGCATCGGCGTTCTTCTTCTTGTAGTACTGGCGCATGCCGCGCTCCATCGCCCAGCGCTGGTATTCGGCATCGCTCATGTAGAAGGGGCTCTCCAGGAAGTTGTCGCCCAGCTTCGTGCCGAAGCGGTAGCTGCCCGTCTTCTCGTCGTAGAAGATGCCCGTCTTCAGGTTCTCTGGGTCGCGGAGGTCTGCGGAGTGGCGCTTGTCGTCCTGCGTCTGCGGCGTCGTGGGGCGCACGGGGAAGCGCGTGGAGTCAACGTCCGCCACACCCGCGCGCGTATAATAAAAGTTGTCGCCCGCAGAGGCACGCGTCGCACCCGCCGCCATGCAGAGCACGGCAGCCGCGAGCAGCCAATATGTCGGACGTATTCTCAACTTCTAACTTTTAATTTCTCATTTTTCATTTCCCTACAGCATCTTCAGCGCCTTCTTGATGACCTGCTCCACGCTCAGCGTGGGATCATCCTTCAGGATGGCCGTCACCGTCTTGTGGACAATGGCGGGCGGGAAGCCCAGCGTCGTCAGAGCTCCCGTGGCCTCGCCCTGCGCCGCGCTCACAGGTGCCGCAGCCGTCGCGCCGCCACCGGCCGGCACTTCACCCACCAGCGACAGCACCTTGTCCTTCAGCTCCACGATGATGCGCTGCGCCGCCTTCGGGCCGATGCCCTTTACGGCCTTCAGGGCGCGTACGTCCTCGCCCTGAATGGCTCCCACCAGCTCCGTCGGCGTGAAGGCCGAGAGGATGGTGCGTGCCGTCTGGCCGCCCACGCCGCTGATGCCGACGAGCAGCGTAAAGAGTTCGCGCTCCTGCTTCGTGGCGAAGCCGAAGAGCTGATAGGCATCCTCGCGAATGCTTTCGTAGGCGAAGAGCTTCGCCTCGCGCTTGCCCTGAAGGGCCGAATATGTGTTCAGGGAAATGCCCAGCAGGTAGCCCACGCCCGCAGCCTCTATCGTGGCCTCGGTCGGCGTCAGCTCTGCCAGTTCCCCACGGATGTATTCAATCATAACGATATATATAACGGCATTCCGCCGCGTTTATTGTGTCGTTCCCTTTTTTCTTCTCCACAATCACCGCATCAAAATCGATTTATCACAGCATCTAAATCAATTCATCACGGCATCTAAATCAATTCATCACAGCATCTAAATCATTTTATCACAGCATCTAAATCAATTTTCAAGGCATCTTGCCGGAAAAGCAAGGCATCTCGTCGAAAAGGAATGCGGAAAGGTCTCGCGTCACACACTTCTGAGCTATACGGACACCCCTTTCCGAGGTGTGCGCACACCTCACTTTGAGCTTTGCGCTTACCTTGACTCAAGGTGTGCGCTTACCTCAACATGAGCTTTGCGCTTACCTCAAATGGAGGTGTGCGCACACCTTCTGCTGGCGCCACTGTGGACGCCTGTAAAATCATTTCATGAACCTGTAAATCAGATATGTCACGCGATGCTTGATGCCGTAGGCATCTGACAATGGTAGCCAGCCGTTTCAACGGCTGGTTTTATGTACGTTAATGGGGATGCGTGCCTTTAGGTACGCGAAATGTTTTTGTCGCACGTCCGTAATGCGACTGCTCCGCAGACGCCCCGCAGGGGAAAGTCCTCCTTCTGGGGGATTGCGGGGACTCTTGTCAGATTCCCCGCAGGGGAAATCGAATTTAGGCAGGGGCAGCACCCCTGTTATGTTGCATGTCGGCAAGAAGGTGTATGCCACAGGCATACCAGAATCTGCCCAGCTATGTCCGATGATTCTGGAATCCCTGCGGGATTCGGTTGCGGCGGACGCGGCGCAACCGGGATGTCGCTCGCATACGCTCGCTTTACCCCGGCCTAAGCTCTCAGACCCCAGCTCGGGGTCTTCGGAATAACGCCGCAAGAGAGGTTTTTCCCGCCGTATTTTGGCACAATTTATGGGTGAAAAGCGGGAAAATTGTCTCGTTTAACTTTCTTTAACAACGGGGGGGTAATTTTCGGCTTCTTCTTTCTACATTCGCCCCGCATTCCTACGCCCTTACGCGCGCACATGCACACACTAATTATAATAAACATTTCTAACAAACAATTTAACATGAGAAAGATTACAACACTTCTCACGCTCCTGCTATTATGTGTGGTGGGGGCGCAGGCGCAGGTTACAGCCTCTTTAGTAACTGGCTATGGTGACCCGCTCACTTTGGCCCAGTTCAAGGCTCTTGCAGGAACAAGCGGACGTTTCGCATTCGTGGCCTCAAGTAACACAGCAAGCAGCACTGCCCCGCGTTGCGACCATTGGTGCGGATTCACATCCACCCACAACACCACGACGCTCAGCGAAGACTATTTGTTCTTCCTTGAGGCTAGTGGCGACAACTACAAAGTAAAACGTTCAAGCGATGGCTTGTACGTAAACACTTCAACCAGCTCAACTAGTTTTGGGACAGGCGGCTCAGAGTTCAAATTAGTAAACCGCGACCCGAATGATGCCACCAAGGCTGTCACAGGCGAACAAAGTATCAGTTTTGAAGACCCAACTAATGCGTCAAATCACTACAATGCGAACGCTGTTAAATACAACACGGGGCTTGGGGCCTGGACTACCTACGCTGTTTTCGGGCCTTTCTATATCGTCACTGTTAACCTGAGAGATATAGATGAATCAATTATCAGAACAGAATCCTACTTTGTTACCGACGGCACTACAGTTACTGCTCCAGACGCCTTTGACAACTACTATGCAAATGGCGAGTATAGCGTAACGGTTGACGGCAATGATGCCGTCCTCAACGCATACTATGTTGACGCAACCGCTCCTAAAAACATTAATATTGGCTACCAAACTGGCGTATATTATCGTTGGAATAACAATAAGGACAACCAAGAAAACAATGCAGGAAGTCCTTTTAGCAGCACAAGTATTACAGGCAGCCAGACTTCTGCATGGAGCTACAAATGGGTTTCCCAGGAAACGCATCCCGTCCTGACCTTACAGGTATCAGGTAAAACCAATAATTTTGATTCCTCTACCAACAATTTTGCTGTGGGACAGTCAGGTTCTTCAACATGGGTTTTCTCCGTTCCTGAAGGATATATTATCACTGGATGGAAAGTCGTAGGAAAAACAAAAAGTGGCACCATCACACTAACTACGCCTAGTGGGAAGAATGTCACATTTACGACTAGTGCAGAAAGCACCGTAGAAGAGACTGGATTGATATCATCAAGTGCAACATTTGTGTTGTCAGGTGGCAACAACCAAATCATACCCACAGAATTCTACGCTACTGTAAAATACGTGGGCGAAGTTAAAGTTACTTATGTTGTCTCTGACGCAGAAGGTGAAGTTATTCGCGATGAAGCGCAAGTCTTGGTTGGTACGACAATAAATGGAGTTCCCAGCAATTTACAAAGAGCATTCTGCAATTATAATGGTACACCTATCTCTGTGGTTGCAGATGGCTCCAGTGTATATAGCGCTACCGTAACTTATAACCTCCCGTTCACCGTTTCTAACAGTTTCGATGAGGCTACGTGGTACAACATGACAATACGTTCCAATAGCCATGTCTTTATGGGTAGCACAGAGCCGTATTATCCTGCATCAAGCGCATCTTACGCCGAGAAAGAACAACCTGAATACAGATGGGCCTTTATGGGCAATCCTTACACGGGAATCACTGTTCTTAACAAGGCTGCCGGTGCCGGATATACCCTCACTAAAGACAGCATCAACGTCGTAATGCGTGAAGGTACATACTCCTGGACCATTCTAGAGAGAAGCAATGGTTTCATCCTGAAGGAGACGGGGTCGGCCACGAATTATGTGAATCAGAATGGCGGCGCGTCAGGTTATCTGGGCTTCTGGAACAATACTAATGGCGCCACGGATGACGGTTCCACGTTCCGCGTAACGGCTGCCATTGACAATTACTATGAACTTGTTGAAGCAGAAGTTATTCCTTTCCTCATGGATAGCGAAATGAACCCCTCTTCCACAATCGGCAAGCCCTTCGGCCTTTCACAAACCGCAGCAACATCAATCGTACAGACTTACATGACTCAGCTGAACAATCAAGTTTTCACATTGTCCGAGTATGAAGCTATTACAGCTGCAAAGAATGATGGTATTCTCTATCCCACAGATGGATTCTATCGAATAAAGAATGTTAGCAATAATAAGTACCTTCGCGCAACAAAATTCGCAGGAATGTATGATACAGGTGCTATTACTGTTGATAAGAGTATAGATGACGCTTCCTATGATGTTGCAACGGTGATTCAGGTCGTGACAGATGCAAATGGGCATCAGCGTTTGATTTCCAATAACGCATACTTGGGTTGGGTTTTTTATGATAGCTATGGACCTGTTGTAACAACAAATTCCAATGACAAATATGTCAACTGGGTTCTTTCTGGTCCTGGTGTCACAGCTATCAATATTCCCTATGCACAAGCCACATCTGGAGGTTATTATGATTCTGCCTTCTATGGATTGAATGGCGAAACAGTTATCGGTACTACAATTTCCAATGCAACGACCCGGTGGACCCTTGAACCCGCAACTTCCGTTTCCGTGAAGCTCAACAACATTGAGGGCGACCACGCATACGCAACCTTCTATGCTCCCTTCGACGTTGAGTTCAGCGGTGCTACGGCATATACCGTCACGCGCGGCGGCGATGCCGTTGACGGCGTTGGCTCGCAGGCTGTCATAACGGCCGTTGAGGGTACTGTTCCCGCTGGCACGCCCGTCGTGCTGATTGCCGACGAAGGGACTGCCTCCTGCATCGCCACCATCAAGGGAACGGATGCCGAGGCTCTCTCCGCAGAGAACATCCTCAGCGGACACTACTTCGCAGGAACCGTTGCCGAGAATTCCCTCGTATTCGGTAAGGCCAATGGCGTTGCAGGCTTCTACAAGTATGCAGACTATGCCACCGTGCTCGGCGCCAACCGCGCGTTCATCGCTCCGGAAGAAGCCGCAAGCGTACGTGCTCTCGTATTCGTAGATCCCACGACCGGTATCAGCTCGTCTCTCTTCAACACTGAGGACGGCACGGCTTACGACCTCCAGGGCCGCCGCGTGAACAATACGTCCAAGGGTCTCTACATCCTGAATGGTAAGAAGGTACTCGTTAAATAATCATCATCTAAAACTGAAAAGACAATGAAAACATACACGAAGCCTTCTACAGAGGCAATACAACTATCCCTTGAGAATCAGGTTGCTCTCGTCATCGGCTCTGCCGACGGCGCACCCACCATCGGTGGCGACGACGCTGGCTGGACCCGCGAAATGGGCGGCGGCTGGAGCAGCGAGAACTGGTCCGAGGCCGAAGAAGACGGCGAGGACTTCTAAGGAAGCGCACGTCCGTGGGGTGCGGCGAAAGCCGTGCCGCGCGGAATGCATGTTTAATTAATTATTACGTGAGTTCGGCGTAAGATTAGGCAATAATCCTGCTTTTGTCAATAATCTCAATGTTCATCTGCGGCTTTTTGGGCATGAGATTGTATGCGATGAGCGCGGCGAAGAGGTTGACGGCAAAGTTGTCAATGGACCTGTGC
>JAFUXE010000012.1 GCA_017477205.1 Alloprevotella sp. | reverse complement strand
TTTACGGAACTTTGCAGAGAAGTTGTGCATGGCTATGATGATAGTACTTAATAGCTTGGACACTACAAAGTTACTGAAAATCTGTGACATGTGCAACTTTTTTAACATAAACAAAAAACTTAGTTAATTCAACCAACAAGTTCCTTGAATGGTTCACCTATAGCGACAACAGCATCGATGGGCAGAGCAAGAAGAAGGCTTACACGCTGATAGAGAGCGGACTGCTTGACAGCATGGAGCCTGGAACGGTGAGGTGCTTGCATATTCCTCCCAAGGTGTAGCCATACTCTACACTGCTTCTACCCTTACTCATGAGTATGCCAAGAGTAAGGCAGAAAGCTGGATGGAAGGAACCTAAGAGGCTGGCTAAAGGCTGAGTGAAAAGGTTGATGCGACAATAAAGCAACGAGCAAAAACGTTACAAAGATATGACGAGTGGAGAGATTCTTAAGGAAAAAGGTAAGCAAAGGAAAACGAAAATGAAGAAATCCGTAAAAATAACCGCATGGACGGCAGGTATCTTGGCTTTACTTTGTATAACCATCTTGATGGTATGCAACCAACTTGTGGTCAGCAACGCCAAAGGCAAAGTATTCTCTGACATCGACAGCATTAAATATAGTGAAGTGGGGCTGCTGCTTGGTACTACGCCACAGGCCCGCGATGGCGGCAGGAACTACTTCTTCGTCTATCGCATCGATGCAGCAGAGCTGTTGTATAAGGCTGGTAAGATTGAGAAGATTCTGATTAGCGGAGACGAGCATAGTTTGGATGGGGTGAATGAACCGGAGAGCATGAGGGATTCTCTTGTAGCAAGGGGAGTTCCTGCCGATGCAATTATTCTTGACGGTAAGGGCTACAGGACGATCTGCTCTGTGGTGAATGCCAACAAAGTGTTTGGACTGAAGAGCTTTACGATTATCTCCCAGAAGTTCCATAACGAGCGGGCCATCTACCAGACAGAGCATCTGGGACTGGATGTGGAGAACATTCAGGCATACAATGCTCAGATGCCCAAGTCTGGGCGGGCCTGTCTTACCTCCGTCCGCGAATATTTTGCGAGGGTGAAAATGTTCCTGGATATTCTGGCAGACGAACAAACGGAATACGTGGTTACTCAAATCCCGCAAGAAACTCTGGAGTTTGGGGTACCAACGGGACGGAACAAAAGGAAGAACACGAAATGCAGCCCACGAAGTTTCACCGATAAAATGATTAACGATGCATATCTCGCCTTCATCAATGCCGTAGGCAAAGACGATGATGAGGTAAACGGGGCTGCATATCAGCGCGCTATTCGTGCTGAGCAGAAATGCTGGGAAAACTGGATGAGTTGCCGAAGGAAGCTATCACAGAATTTGCCAAAAGCGCAGAAAGAAGTATATTATGAATGCACAAACCAAATGAAGCGCATAAAACTGTTTCAGGTGAAAAACCAAAATCAGGGACTGGGCATGAGCAATGACGAGATTTATAAATGCATGCTACCTGATGACTGCTCGGACAAAGCACTTTTGGAATATCCCGGCTTTGACAAGGTGTGGGAAAAACACCTGAAGGATCGGGAATGGTACCCCATGTTTTTATAATCCCTATGGAGTATATTCCCGCCATGTTTTATTATTTCGGGAAAACCTTGTATATTTGCGAGCAAATTCCGTTTTTGGCAGGCCAAGGAATGCGGAACAGGAACCATCGGGACGTATACGCTCCAAAACGATACGCTGAAGATGGTAGGTATAATGAAACCGGGGTATTAATGAATTTAAACCTGAACATTTTTACATAAGGCTATGGTAGAAAAAAGTAATAGCAAAGTGTTAACACAAGAACTGCAAAGTGCAGTTAAGACCATCAAGGCGGCTATCCTGCAGAGTCAGGCTCGTGCGGCCCAGATGATTAATGGCGAACAACTGTCGCTCTACTATGGCATTGGTCGCTATATCTCGGAACATTCACGAGAGGGTTATTGGGGCACGGGCGCCATTGCCAGAATCAGCAAACAACTGAAATCTGAACTGCCAGGATTGAAAGGCTTTTCGGAGGAAAACATCAAGCTGATGCGCCGTCTTTATGAGGCTTGGAAAGATATTGAAGCTAAATCGGTAGACAGGACTACCGAAATACCACAAATCGCTGTCCCACAGATGACTGAAAATTCGGTAGACGCGTCTACCGAATTACAAATGGTTGATTCCAAGTCGGATGCAATTCGCCAGTTGCAACTCACCACTGATGATACTTTCCCCATCACAGCCTTTCTGAATATCTCGTTCTCGCACCATGTGGCCATATTCCGTTATGCAAAGACATACGACGAGCGGAAATACTATATTCAGTTGGCCTACAACCAACGACTAAAGGTGGACGACTTGGAAGAGATGATAAAGGCCCACGTCTATAACCATCGGGCGTCCTTGCCCAACAATTTCTTCAAGACGATTCCCGACAAAGCATTGGCAATGCGCACGATACAAATGTTCAAGGACTCCTACCTGCTGGACTACATCAATGTGGAAGACATCGACGCTTCAGACCCGATGGACGTCGATGAGAGTGTGATTGAGAGTAAAATTGTGATGAATATCAAGAACTTCATCATGACCTTTGGCCGGTCGTTCACTTACAAAGGTCATCAGGTTCATTATGACAAGTTTGGCCACGACCATTGGATAGACCTGCTGTTCTTCAATCGCGAACTGCAATCCTTGGTGGTAGTAGAGCTGAAGAAGGGCCAGTTCAAACCCTCTTATCTTGGCCAACTTGCAGCCTATCTTCGTATTCTTGACGATGAAGAGAAATTGCCGGGTGAGAATCCTTCTGTCGGAATCATACTCTGTAAGAAAGCCGACAAAGCATACGTTGACTATGTCCTTCAAGACTACCTGAAGCCTATGGGCGTGGCAACCTATCAGCAGATGCAAAACCGCCTGCGTGAACTGCTGCCGCCAGAGGAAGACATGAAACGACTAATAACGGAAGAATAAAGCGCGGAATAAAAACCATCGAGACGTATGCGCTGCAAAACGACACGCTGAAATTGATGGGTATAACGAAAAAGAAGTATTAACAATATGAACGATCTTCAATTACAAGCAACGTATTATCATTCTATGGGCATGAATATTGCTCCAATTTATGGGCGTGAAGATGATCCCTCATCATTCAAGAACCCCGGAATTGATATTGATAAATGGCATAAAGAAAGACAGACTATTGAAGATATTATGTCTTTCAATTGGTCAGATGCTACGGGGATTGGTTTGATAACTGGATATAATGGATTTAGGGCAATTGATATTGATGGCGTTAAAGATGATTTCTTAACAGTTTTCTTCAAGAATAGATTTCTTGGAGTTATCTTGGAAGACCTTGGGCTACCAATAAATTATGAGTGGTTAGTATTAAGTGGCAGTGGAACGGGATGTCATATTATTTTTAAGAATGATGATATTCCTGAGATGGATGTTGAGAATTATCCATTCCTTCCCGGCTCTTTCATGGAAGGTTATTTAAGAAATCGATATCGCGCATTCGACCGTATTGAACTTTCATGGAATTATTTCTTAGTTCTACCTCCATCATGTAGTTTGCTCTATCCTAATAAACAAAGCTATGGTTTTTGGAAATGGGAGGATTTACCTAAAAAAGCCCCAAATCATATTTCTAACGAAAATTTAGCAAATATGTTTTTTAAATGGTGCGCTGATGATAGATTGTATAGTTACAGATACAAAAATAATGATTATGAACTGTTCTGTAGAGAATGTTTACTTGGGATGGGGTACGGCTATCCATCACAAAATATTAGTTATAACGATTGCAGAGGATTGCTTATGCAATGTGATGAGGGCAAAAATTTCTTAGCTGTAAATAAAGAGCTATCATTAGTATTATTGAAGAGTTCGAGATGTAACAATGCAAGAGTTAATATGGTCAGCCTTATGGCAGTAGGCTACATCGAGACAAGTTATACGAAAGTTAATAAGCAATTAAAAGAACTACTTGAAGAAGGTATTCTTACTGCTGATGGGTATGACAAGTTAGAAAAGCTAGCTCAGCTAAATTGTAGACTGTCTAATAGATTGATGTTCTTTGACACAGAAACAAACGGCTTACCTTCCAAATATTATCATGACATCACGGACCAACCCAGAGTCGTTCAATTAAGCTGGATAGTGGCTGATGAGGATGGGAATGTTCAGAAAAGGTTTGGCTGTTTAATCAAACCTGTTGATTTTGACATTTCCGACGAAGCGGTTAAAGTGCATGGCATTACAAAAGAGAAAGCGATGAGAGATGGCATCCTTATAAAAGAGGCAATATCCTTATTCCTTGCAGACTTGAATAGTTGTAATGCATTAGTTGGTCATAATGTGTCCTTTGATATTCAAGTTTTAAGAGGGGAACTAAAACGACTTAATATCACAAACGCTATTCATGAAATACCATATTACTGCACTATGCGACTATCTGTGGATTACTGTAAACTCCCTACTGAGGCTGCATATATAAGAAACTTCTCACAATATTTATCGTATTCTCTAAGACATCCACGAGAGTACAAATATAAATTCCCCAAACTTATAGAATTGTATGAATTTCTATTTGATGAAAGATTCGACAATGCACATGATGCGAATGCAGATATCGAAGCAACTGCTAAATGCTTCTTTGAGCTAATAAAAAGAAAAGTTATAACGTACAAACCTACCGATAAAACTTATGATAATATTATAACCTTAAAATACAAGGCAACAAACATTTTAAATGACAATATATTGTCTTGTGTGGAAAGATGGCAAGTATACAGGAGTAATGAAATGTGGCTTGTTAAAGCCATATTGATGAAAGACCGAATAATAAAGATACCGCTACTATTAGAGTTGTCGAGCAAAGGAGTACAACTTGAAGATTCATCTTCATCTAAATTGAATTTGTATGGATTGAATCAATGTGAGTATTTTTTCATTTGTACCCAGGCCATTGCAATTTCAAAGATTAAAATCGCCCAAATAAATTTTGAAGCGGATTCTTTTGTTATAGATGATGTTGTCTGGCGAAATAATTGCAAAGACAAATGGCAGACACGACAAGTACGGTCATTTACTAAAGAAGAACAGGAGGCTGTTAGTAAGTCTGAAGTTGTTGCTTCTCAATACGGCAAAAGTGTCTGCTTTTATATGAGAGCAGGAGGCCAGACACATATTCCCTTAAGTATTAATAGCAGATTAAGCGTGGGTGATACCTTTGATTTATCAACAGGTAAGGTGTTAACTTTAAGTCGTAAAGGGAGTAATGATATAACAAGAGTTGAAGAATAATTTTATGAAAAAAGTTGTTTCCATATTAATCATAATAATGTCTCACATGGTCACTTTTGCTCAAAGGGGTAAAGTCCGACCACACTGGGACATTGATGGAGGAGGTAGTCATCATAGCGTAGATGACGATTTGTGGTCTTTCCTATTTATAGTAGGCTTAATTGTGTTATACTTTGCTTATATTGCTATAAAAGGCTCTCTAAGTAATTCACGAGACAAATCAAATAATAGTAAGGTTGGAACAGACCACAATGTTGACGATTCGGAATCTGTTGGTGAAGATGTAAAAAAGGGTTACTCATCAGTTATGCCTATAGACAATGAAGAGATGTCATCAGAAGACAATGTCAATATAATTAATTCTATAGAGGAGGTTCCTTACAATAAATGGACACCTGTTGGCGATGCCTTCACATTGAAAGAAATCTGTGACGAAACTGGCATGTTCAATTATGGTGACATCCTTGGGGATGAGGCGGAACTTATTGGAATAGAGTTCGCTGATGGGTCATCAACACTTCGCATAGCCATCCCCTTTAAAGATGGTACTAAGACAGAATTGAAGGCAGGTAAAGGTATTCTAAAAGGCTATGAGGAGGGTGACAAAATAAAGATTAACCTTATATATGGTCAAGAGTTACATAAGATTGGCCAAAAGCCCATTGTCAGATATGATGTATGGGTGTCTGAGGAACAGAAAAACAGCTATCTTAGAAAACGGGATGGAGAGGATCTCAGCACCGAGGTTACAGAGGATGATTTGGCCAATGCATGGACTGACGGATATGGAGTAAAATACAGCAAAGATAAAAAGCGCTTGTTAGTATCTCCTAAATTCCAAAAGGATTATTCCTATACAGATAGGTGGCTTGATTCCATGTATAGTTTGGATAATCTTGACGTACTTGACAAAGTAATAAAGGACCCAATCCAAAGAGCATGCTTTCGCCAAGACTATTATAAAAAACATCAGGAATATGCTCTTCCAAAAGATATTAGAGAGTACACTATAAATAAAGATACATTGGCTATTTGTGATTTCGCTTTTCATAATTGTGATAATTTAGAATCAATCCATATTCCAAAAGGGGTTGAAGTGATAGGCTTATGTACTTTTTCCGGTTGTAAAACCTTATCTCATATCACTATTCCCCCAAGTGTTAAATTCGTAGATTATATGGCTTTTAGTGAGTGTGTTGAACTATCTTCGGTCACTTTTAATGGGAGTGTAATACGCTTTGGTGAGAAAGTCTTTTCGGGTTGCACGAATATAGAGAGTATTTTTATTCCCAATGGTACAAAAAAGAAATTTGAAGAATTGTTACCTGAATATAAAGACAAGCTGAAAGAACATACATCTTATGAACTTGTTTAGATTGACTAATAGCCAGAATAAGATGTTTGGCACAACAAGAATACTTTTGTATTTTTGACGGCGATTAATTAAGAGATAAGCATATGACAAAAGAATTATTATTAAGTATAAAGTCCAAATTGGAAGACTTATACACAAGTTATTATTTAGCACAACGCACTAAAGATGGTAGAAGACGTGAAAAGAATATAAGGGAAGCAAGACAAGCTATTTCTGATTATTCTCAAACGATTCCCACAGAGATTATGGCTTCTTTTTATCGTGAAGTTGGAGCAAATGCTCTAAACTATCAACATGCTGATGACATACCTGAATGCCTAGGTATATTGGATAAATTAATTAAAGAATATGACAGATAAAGAAAAAAGGGGCATTATCATTAATGACATCTTAATTTCTTCATTACACGTGCTGTATGAGATGGATTACAACAACATCCGTATTGGAGTGTCTGAGCGTAATATCTGTGCAAGGCAAGCACATCACATGGAGATTATAATGCATGAGAGTAATCAGTATAAAGATTATTACGCTGATGTGGAATATAACCGCAAGAATGATGGAACCATTAAACATTCCGAAGGTGATAAGAAAGTGTCACTTCTTATGGTAAGTGATCTTATCGTCCATAAAAGAAACGCTGATAATAACTTGTTGGCTGTAGAGATGAAGCGATGGAATAACTACGATAAAAGAAAAGCTGACAGGGAGAGATTGGAATCCGTTGTTTCATCACCAGAGAATAAGAAAGATGATTGTGTTTATGATACAACATTGGGAGCATTTATTATCTATTCCCCATATAGGATATTGGTTGAATTCTATGAGAACGTAAATAGAGAAGGGAAGCAAACTGGCAAGATGGAATTCGCGTGTATAATGGATGGTGCTCGATTTGTGTCATTGGAAAAGGCAAGTGAGAATTGGGAGTATTGATGAGAATAAAAACAATGATTATGGGAATCTTCAAAAAACTATTTGGAAAGAAAGAGGGATACTCTAAGCAATCTAATCAGACTGTTTCTGATGAACATCCTGAAAATGACAAGCATTACATTGATTTTGATGTGATGCATAAGAAGGTTTTGGTTTACTTGGAATCTGCGTACAGGCATCAAGAGATTGTCTTTCGAAGAGCTACTGAAACGAACAGAATAGCTCTTGGTGAAATTCTCGCAGGTCTGTTCAAGATAGATGGTACGTCAATAGAATCAATGGCTGTCATGTATCATCTTGATTATGCGAAAGAAAAATCTGTTGATGAAACTATTCTCTATGATACAGATGCTATTTGGAATTACGACCTTTTTGCATATATCCTAAAAAACAAGACAGAGGATGGACATTATACTCAGGGACTATTTCATGAGACGACCTTAGTTGTAAAATGTAAAGAAAGGAATTACATTTTGACTATTACAAGTATTGGAGGTATTGACACGCTCAAATATCTTCGAGTCACTTTAATGTCGCCAGATAATAGTGAGACAGATGATTGTATCTCGCTGAAGTCGAACAACAAGCCGATAATTATTAGCTTTATTCTGTCTTATAGTGAAATGGAGGAAAATCCAGAGCTGGATTTATTTGATAAGATTGAGAGTAGCACAAGAGAAAAGCTTAAATCGCTTGATAAGTTTGATGAAATAGACGAAGTTGAGGAAGAGTACACCCATGGAATGGATGAATTTAGACAGGACTACTATTACGGCTATGGGAAATATCTATATGGGCAGAATCGATTCTTCGATAGTTATATTACTTTGGAGCGATTCTATAACTATTTGAAACCCTATCTTAATAGATGTGATGAAAGTTGGATGGAAGCCTATTATGAAACATGCAATATGATAGGGGCTTGTTTGTCAAAGTTGGGTAGAGAGGATGAAGCAGCGTATTATTATAAACAAGGTGTTCCAAAACTTACCCTTGAACAACCAAACAACTTGGCACTTTGCAAGGCAAGATTAGGTGATCCCTCTGGAATGTGGTTGATGAACAATTGGCTTATGATGGTTGCTAAAAAATATGGAGACCACAAGAATTGGAGTGAAGCAATCAAACAATTTAGCGTAGATGTTCCTGTTGCGCTTGTCAAGAGTAAAAAGGAGATAGAAGCCCATTTTGCGTCTTCGCATCGTTATGATGGTATTATATCGCTGGGCTTTGTTCTTGACAGGCTGTTTGGAATCAAGCAAAAGAATCTGGCTAATTGTATGTTTATTTATGACATGGCAACCAATCAATTCCTTACCAAGATGGAGGATAAGGAAGCCATAACGAATTATTCTTTGAATGTTGAACAGGCAAAAGATAAAGTGTTCGTACTATCGTGTACACATGTGTACTATAACACAGATGACAAAGAAGATGTGTCAATTCTCTGTATTAATGCCCCCATTATCATTTCAACTCATTCAATAAAAACAAAAGATTCAGCTGCTGCCATGCGAGTTGATATCATGCGTTGCAATTTTGCGAACGATGATGATAAGAGGCAGAGGGAGAAGATAAACACTCCGTTAAATACGACATTCTGTATTGGCCTATCTAAGGGCTACAATTATTCTACTAGTAAAGAGGATTTGCTTGAAGCCATAAAGAAAGCAATTGTTTTAGAGAAGGAAAGGCAGTTCATTGAAGCTTATAAGTTGGCGAAATGGGTGTATGATTGCACTTTACACCTAATTAAAGACGAAAAGGGACTTAATTTCAGTGAAGAAGACGATCCGCTACTTTGGGAAATTTTCATCGAGTCAAGTTACAGAATTGGCTTCTGTATGATGGAACTGGATAAGCCACAAGTTGCAGCTTACTATCTTGAAATTGCAAGTAATGATAAAGGATACGAACATATACAAGAGTATATCAATTGTCTTGCTAACTTGATGGACCCTCAAGCATTGGAAGTTGTAAATGAAGTAATAGAACATTCACCAAAGCCTGAAACAGAAGAAAAAATAAATCACTGGAATTATCACATGGCTTTTCTCAAAAGGCGAAAAGCTTATATTCTAATTGATAAAGGGGAACTATCAGAAGCAGAACGACTGCTAAGAGAAATGATTAAAGATCCTTTGTGCAAAGAATTTGCTGAAGGTGAACTAAAATATATTGAACAATTGAAGAGGCAATAGATCAAGGAACAAAAACGTTATAAAGATATGACGAGCGAAGAAATAAAAGCATTGTTGCTGAGAGGTGAAAGAGTTACCTTGGAAGCAAAGCTGGCAGAGAAGGATGTCCCAAAGTCTGTTTGGGATACATATTCGGCATTTGCCAACACTATTGGTGGAATCATTCTGCTTGGTGTGGAAGAACATCGCAAGGAGAAAGATCTGGCCAAGCGTTATGAGATTCATGGTGTGGAGGATGCTGAGATAGGCTTTCCGGAAATTGTCGCTGCTTGGAAAGAAGCAGGTTGGGGAGAACCTGTGCTGGAGAATAAGATGGACCTAGATGAAGTTGAACTGGTGCTACCTTTGAAGAAATTGGATGAACTACAAGGTGAGAGCAACGCCCATTCAGTCTCACATGTTGCAATATCTGAGAAAACTACCCAGAAAACTACCCAGAAAACTACCCAGATTATCTTAAAAGCAATCCATGAGAATGCATCTGTAACAAGAAAAGAACTTACAGAACTTTGCGGTATTTCCAGTGATGGCATTAAGTGGCAGTTGAAGCAAATGCAAGAAAAGGGTCTCATCCGCCGTGTCGGGCCAGACAATGGCGGTTATTGGGAGGTTATTGAAGAGTAATCTATGTTGAAATTTGTAATGAAATATGACGAATGACGAGTACATTAGAAAATATGGAATAAGCAAAGAGAATTATTTCAAAGAGAACTTCAACGAGGTGAACTCTCTGACAGCAAAGTGTCTGCGTAACATATCCGAATCATGGGTTTATGAGGAATATCCAGAACTGGAAATTGGCAGAACTTACCATGTATCGCATATAGGTGTTTACAAGTCTTCGACAAGGATTATTCTTCAAGAATTTGGCGACAAAGAATATAATTATGTTTGTTTCGAACTGTATGAGAATGGTGAGTTAATGAACGACTGGAAGATTACCCGAGATCGTCGTTTTTGGGCGCCGTATCTGCGTGAGAGGTTTGAGAAAGGAGACAAATAGATAATATAACAAGAAACAAAAACGCTATTCAGATATGACTAAAGAAGATGTTCTGAGGGCACAGGACACGGCTGAGCAGACACGGGTTCAGTTTAAGGATCCACAACAAATATGGCGTAAACTACTAACGACATGATACAGAATAAAAGAAAGGGCATAGAAATGAGAATGAAAATATTTGGCTCCATCATCATAATCTCGTTGTTATCATGTGACAACCGGGTGAAGATGGATCCTGCTGACAAAACGAGCGATTCTATAATAACAGAAGAAAGCGATTCTATAATAGAAAAAAACGATTCTATAATAATAGAAGAAGAAAAGACGAGCACAGACAGTTTTACCGTGGTATATCGCCAACCTGTAAATGGGTTCCATGCGAAAGCTGTGATTAAGGCGGATAAATATAATATAAATCAAGCGGATATTACTTTTACAAAGAACGGAAAGTCGTTTACACTTCACACAACTTCATTCGCAGACAGCACATTCAATCATGGTGGCTGGGGGATGGATGATGGGAGAAATTCTAACATCATGAAGAAATATCGATATAAGGTAATTAAAACTGATTATCATGCAACAAACGACAATAGGGGAAACATGTTGAGTGATACTCCTTTCTTTTTTAAAGACATGGATTTTGACGGAACAAAGGAATTGGTGATTGTGCATTATAGCATAGCTGTGAAAAACCATGATGAATATGATATATATCGAATGGTTGAGGATAAGCCTGTACTGATTGATTATGCACCTTATAAAACAGATTTCCGCATGACAGACTATCCGGAGTTCGACTACAAGAAGAAAACTATAGATTGTCCCTACCCGGAAGGCACAATCAAATGGGAAGGACACAACATTTATGGTGTTAGCAAGAAACGAAAAGACACTGTGGTAGTGAACGGAAGAAAGCACTTATTCAATCACATAGAGCTGATTAGGGAAATTAAGTTTGACTGAGAGATGTAGCATTTCTAAATATGGCATACCATAAGAGACAACAAGCAAAATGTTGTTTAGAATAATTGTCGGAATTATCAGAATTGCCGGAATCTTGTTAGTTCAGCGCAAAACAAAAGACTGCACGAACTGGGCGATAATGGGCAAAAAAGATGCGCAAATGTGAATTTTTTGTGCGTTTATGCATCCCTTTTCCAGAAAATCCCTATCTTTGCCGCGATTTGTGTGACAAAAAGCAACCCCACAACCTTGGAGGTGCTGAAAATGACACATATAAGTAAAGACTATGGACGTACTACACGATAGATTGGCCAAATACACAATTCCGCAGGAATTCATGGCCAAAGGCATCTACCCCTATTTCCGTGAAATCGAAGGAAAACAGGGGACAGAGGTGGAAATGGGAGGCCACAAAGTCCTCATGTTTGCCTCAAACGCCTACACTGGACTCACCGGAGACGAACGCGTCATTGAGGCCGGCGTCAAAGCCATGCGCCAATATGGCAGCGGCTGCGCGGGTTCACGCTTCCTCAACGGAACACTTGACATTCACGTGCAGCTGGAGCGCGAACTGGCCGACTTCGTGGGCAAGGACGAAGCGCTCTGCTTCTCCACGGGATTCACCGTGAACAGCGGCGTCATCCCGCAGCTGCTCTCACGTAACGACTATGTCCTTTGCGACGAGCGCGACCACGCGAGCATCGTGGACGGACGACGCCTGGCACACGCCAAGTACCTGAAATTCCGCCACAACGACATGGAGGACCTCGAACGCCAGCTCCAGAAGTGCGAGGAGGGCACCGTGAAGCTCATCGTCGTGGACGGCGTGTTCTCCATGGAGGGTGACCTGGCGAACCTGCCCAAGATTATTGAGCTGAAGAAAAAATACGGTGCCACCGTCATGGTGGACGAAGCGCACGGCATCGGTGTCTTCGGGCGTCAGGGACGCGGCGTCTGCGACCATTTCGGCCTCACGGACGAGGTGGACCTCATCATGGGCACCTTCTCGAAGAGCCTGGCAAGCATCGGTGGCTTCATCGCTGCTGACAAGGTCATCATCAACTACCTGAAGCACCACGCCCGCACCTACATCTTCAGTGCCAGCGCAACGCCTGCCGCAACGGCATCCGCACGGGAGGCTCTGCACATCATCCAGCAGGAGCCGGAACGCATCCAGGCTCTCTGGGACGTGACAAACTACGCCCTGAAGCGCTTCCGCGAAGAGGGTTTCGAAATCGGTGACACGGAGAGCCCCATCATCCCCCTCTACGTGCGCGACGTGGAGAAGACGTTCATGGTGACGGCAATGGCCTTCCAGGAAGGCGTCTTCATCAATCCCGTCATCCCGCCCGCCTGCGCCGCACAGGACACGCTGGTGCGCTACGCCCTGATGGCCACGCACACGAAGGAGCAAATAGACCGCAGCGTTGATGCCCTGAAACATGTATTCAAGCAGCTTGACATTATATAAAATAACAGGACAGGATACACGAACAGAAGAATAACACTCCCCCCACCCGCCCCGCCACTTCCCCTTCTATGGAGATAGAATTCCTCACCTCCCTCCACCCACGTTCTATCTTCTTTTTTATAGGCGAGGCGGGTTTTTAATGGATAATGAACAATGAATTCTTAACTTTCAATTTATAATTTAGTCAATATATGTTTGAAAACCTATCCGAAAGACTTGAAAGGTCATTCAAGATACTGAAAGGCGAAGGCCGCATCTCTGAAATCAACGTGGCCGAAACCATGAAGGACATACGCCGCGCCCTCATTGACGCGGACGTGAACTACAAGGTGGCAAAGACGTTCACCGACGAGGTGAAGCAGAAAGCCCTCGGCCAGAACGTGCTCACATCCGTGAAGCCCGGCCAGCTGATGGTGAAGATTGTCCACGACGAGCTGGCGCAGCTCATGGGCGGCACAGCGGCAGAGTTCAACGTGGAAGGACGTCCTGCCGTGGTGCTGATGTCCGGCTTGCAGGGTTCCGGTAAGACGACGATGAGCGGAAAGCTCGCCCTGATGATGAAGAAGCGCCGCAACAAGCGCCCGCTGCTGGTGGCCTGCGACGTATATCGCCCTGCCGCCATCGAACAGCTCAAGACGCTTGGCGCACAGATAGAGGTGCCCGTCTATAGCGAGGAGGACAGCAAGGACCCCGTGCAGATTGCCCTGAACGCCATTCGCGAAGCGCGTGCGAAGAGCTACGACCTCGTCATCGTCGATACGGCCGGACGCCTGGCCGTGGACGAGCAGATGATGCAGGAAATCAGCGCCATCAAGGAGGCCATACAGCCGCAGGAGACGCTCTTCGTGGTGGATTCCATGACGGGACAGGACGCCGTGAACACGGCGAAGGAGTTCAACGACCGCCTGGACTTCGACGGCGTTGTGCTGACGAAGCTTGACGGCGACACGCGCGGCGGTGCTGCGCTCAGCATCCGCACGGTCGTAACGAAGCCCATCAAGTTCATCGGTACGGGCGAGAAGCTGGACGCGCTGGACGTGTTCCACCCCGAGCGCATGGCCGACCGCATCCTCGGCATGGGCGACGTGGTGAGCCTCGTGGAGCGTGCGCAGCAGCAGTATGACGAGGAAGAGGCCCGCCGCCTGTCGAAGAAAATCGCCAAGAACCAGTTTGACTTCGACGACTTCCTGGCCCAGATCCAGCAGATAAAGAAGATGGGCAACATCAAGGAGCTCGCGTCCATGATTCCCGGTGTGGGCAAGGCCCTGAAGGACATCGACATAGACGACAACGCCTTCAAGGGTGTGGAGGCCATCATCCGCAGCATGACCCCGAAGGAGCGCCACCACCCCGAAATCCTCAACACGAGCCGCAAGCAGCGTATCGCAAAGGGCAGCGGCACGACGATTCAGGAGGTGAACCGCCTGCTGAAGCAGTTCGACCAGATGCGAAAGATGATGAAGATGGTGCAGGGCGGCAAAATGGCCAACCTCATGCCCAACCTGCCGGGGAAGCGAAGAAAATAAGACAGATAGAATTAAAAATAAAAAATTAGAAAATTGGAACACCCCATCATCCTTGACGGCAAGAAGACTGCTGCCGACATCCGCAGCGAGATTGCGGCGGAAGTAGAGAACATGGTCACCGCAGGCGGCCGACGTCCCCACCTGGCAGCTATCCTCGTGGGACACGACGGCGGCAGCGAGACCTACGTAAACAACAAGGTGAAAGCCTGCGAGGCCTGCGGCTTCCGCAGCACGCTGCTGCGCTTCGAGGCGGACATCACGGAAGAGGAGCTGTTGGCCGAGGTGCAGAAGCTCAACGAGGACCCCGAAGTGGACGGCTTCATCGTGCAACTGCCCCTGCCGCGCCACATCTCCGAACAGAAGGTCGTAGAATCCATCGACTACCGCAAGGACGTGGACGGTTTCCACCCCATCAACGTGGGGCGTCTTTCCGCTGGCCTCCCCGGCTTCGTCTCCGCCACCCCGAAGGGCATCCTTGAGCTGTTGCGCCGCTACGACGTGCGCACAAGCGGCAGGCACGTCGTCATCCTCGGCCGCTCGAACATCGTCGGCAAGCCCCTGGCAAGCCTCATGGTGCAGCGCACGTACGGCGACGCCACGGTCACCATCTGCCACAGCCACACGGAGAACCTTCCCGAGATGTGCCGCACGGCGGACATCCTTGTTGCCGCCATCGGACAGCCTGAGTTCGTCACGGCCGACATGGTGCGCGAAGGCGCTACGGTCGTTGACGTCGGCACCACGCGCGTCCCCGATGCCTCGCGGCCTCGCGGCTTCCGCCTTTGCGGCGACGTGAAGTTTGACGAAGTGGCACCGAAATGCGCCTACATAACGCCCGTCCCGGGCGGTGTCGGTCCCATGACCATCGCCATGCTCATGCAGAACACGCTGGCTGCGGCGCACAGGGAATACTACAATCTATAACGCATTTCCTTTCCACACATAGGGAATCTCACCCGAGAGAGACGAAGGTCTCCGTCGGGTGAGATTTTTTATCCGCCCTGTTTGAGCTTTCCCTCTTCCCCAATTGAGACTTTTTTTGAAAAAAACGCCACCGGCTTAGAGGGGAATGTCCCTTTACCGGTGGCGTAGCTTAATGCTGTTGCGGGAGCGTCATCCGCAGTAGAAGTATTGCGAAACGAGCTGCTGCATCAATGTGGGGTTGGCATCGGCCTCTGCGTGGAGGTTCTTGTCGTTGAAGGCACGCAGGGCACGGAGGATGCCGTCTATCATGCGGGGGCGGAAGACGCCTTCAGCCTCGAAATAGTGGCGGCACTGCTCCAGGCGGTCGGCACTCTCGGCACAGCATGCGGGCAGCGTGTCAAGCTCGGCAAGCTTGTCGGCATGCTCTGCGGCATGGATGTTGACGGCAACATACTTTGAGGCCGTCAGCTGCAGGGCGATGTCGGGATCCATCTCCAGACCCACGCGGGCGGCGACGCAGAGGCCGGCCATCAGCTGGTAGATGTCGGCAGAGCAGTCCGGGGAGCGCATCTCGAACGTCTGCTTCTCGCGCGTGTCGGTGTCGCTCTCCGGCTCCAGCGGATTGGCGGCACGGCACATGTCCTTGCCGCTGGTCCATCCCAGAGGTACGCGAACGAGGGCGGAACGGTTGCTGTCGCCCCAGCATACGTTCGTGGGGGCTTCCTGATGCGACACGAGGCGGAAGTAGCTCGTGGGATTCTTGTTGCCGAAGGCCGTGATGGCGGGTGCCAGGAGCATCATGCCGGCAATGCTGCGGCGTGCCACCTCGGAAAGCTTGCGCTCCTCGTCAAGCATCTGGTTGTGGCCGTCACGCGTCATGCGCATGTGGATATGCAGGCCGCTTCCGGCTTCGCCCACGATAATCTTCGGGGCAAACGTCACGTCAAGGCCGTATTCGTAGGCCAGGTTGCGGATGACCCACTTGGCCAGCAGGAGCTGGTCGGCAGCAGTGGAGACGGGACTGGGAAGGAACTCAATCTCGTTCTGCTCATAGACCTTCCCGTCGCGCGTGAAGTTGCCGACCTCGGAATGTCCGTACTTAATCTGTCCGCCCGTCTGGGCAACGTAGTCCATGCACTGCTGGCGGAAGGCACCGAGCTTGGCAAAAGGCGCGCTCTCGTGGTAGCCGCGCTGGTCGGTGGCAGGGAAGAGCGTCTCCTCCTCGGTGATGACGTAGTACTCCAGCTCGCCCATCGCCTCAAACTCAAGTCCCGTCTTGCGGCGGAAGGCCTCGGCAGCACGCTGGAGGGTTTCGTAGGGCGCGCCGTCGAAGGGCTCGCCGTCCTTGGTGTAGAAGGAGCAGAGCATCGCCAAGGTGGGAATCTCGGCAAAGGGGTCCACGAAAGCCGTGCGGAAGCGCGGGATGACGTAGAGGTCGCTGTTGCCGGCCTCCACGAAGCTCGGGAAAAGGCTTGAGCCGTCCACGCGCTCGCCCTCCGTCAGGATGGTTTCGAGGTACTGGCGGTTGTTGACGACGAAGTTAAGCGTCTTCAGGCGGCCGTCCTCACCGGGGTACATGAAGTTCACCATGCGGATGCCGTGCTCCTCGACGAAGCTCAGGATGTCCGCCTTCGTAAAGGCCTCGGGGCGTTTCTGCAACGCACAGACAAGCGCGTTGGGATTCATCTGAATCTGTTTGTCCATAGTTTTTCGATTAGGTATGTTTTCGGGAAATTATCGGTTTAAAGTGGATTAGTGACAGAGCAAGTCGCCCTTCAGCTCCTGCCATTTGCCGCGCGAGGGACGCATGCGGACGGTGCCGTCGTTCCAGTACGTCGGCCAACCGCCAAAGATGCCGCCAAGGAAGATGACCTTCACGCGGTGAAGTCCCTTGGCAAGCGCCAGCTCCACGTTCTCACGCGTGTCGCGCGGGGCATAGACGCGGGAGTTGTCTATCTGCAGGCGTCCGTCGATGATGAGCTGGGCGTTGCAGGTGGAGAACTCGTACACGCCGTCCTCGGGAATACGCACGTAGCCCTCGGCCACAGCTGCATAGTTGTCAACGTTGCGCACGCTGCCCGGCACGTACGTGAGGCGCGGCAGGGCGCGAAGGTCCGTCACCACGGAGTCAAGCGTGGCCTCAGCGTGGCGCAGCTGTTCGGGCGTGCGGAAGTCGCCACGATACTTCGTCAGCTCCAGGCCGGGCTTCACGCTGGAGGGCTTCACGGCCGGAGCGGGCTGCTGCTTGGAGAGGAAGATGGTGCGGACGGGGCCCATCAGGCCGCAGGGCAGCATGACTGCCGTCTTGACGGTCGTCGTGCGGTCAATGGCAAGCTGTCCCGTATAGCGCGGGGAGTCAGTCGTCGGACTGGTGCCGTCCGTCGTATAGAGGATGGGAAGGGGGCGCGTCGTCGTCAGCGGCAGCTTCATCGTAGAGGTGAAGGCCAGGCGGTTGCTGCTGACGCCCGGAATCTCGGGCTGCGGAATGTGGAAGTTGATGTTGTGGGCGGCCAGACGCATCGTGGCGTCACCGTCCACGCGACGCAGGAAGTCGTCGTAGTCCTTCATCGCAGCGGGTGTCCAGGCAATCTCTGCCAGAGCCAGCGCACGGGGATAGAGGTGGTACTCCATCTGCGAGGGGCCGCGGTAGTACTCACTCCAGTTGTTGCCCTGCACACCGAGGATGAAGCGGCCCTTGCCGTTGGCCTTGAGCTCTTCGGGAACGGGGTCGTAGCTATAGACTTTCTCCAGGGGAGCGAAGCCACCGATGGCCGTAGGCTCCGTGATGGGGTCGCCCTGGTAGTGGTCGAAGTAGAGCCCCTGGCTGCTTGGCGTCATGATGACGCGATGCTCCTTGTTGGCGGCCTCTATGCCGCCCTTCTCGCCTCGCCACGACATGACGATGGCCGAAGGCTCGAGGTTTCCGCCCTCAAGGATTTCGTCCCATCCGATGATGGCCTTGCCCTTCGTGGCGAGATACTTCGCCACACGCTCGATGACGTAGTCCTGAAGCTGAGCCTCGCGCTCAAAGCCCAGGGATGCCATGCGCTGCTGGCAAAGCGGGCAGGTTTTCCATTCCCCACGCGGGCTTTCGTCGCCACCGATGTGGAAATACTGGCTTGGAAACAGCGGCACCATCTCATCGATGACGTCGCGAAGGAACGTAAACATGTTCTCCTTGCCCGGGCACATCACGATGTCCTCCACGCCCCAGATGATGCGCGGCGTGAGGCTGTCGCCCCGGCAGGAGAGCTCAGGATAGGCGGCAATGGCGGCAAGGCCGTGGCCGGGAAGTTCCAGCTCGGGAACCACTTCCACGTGACGCTCTGCGGCGTAGCTGACGATATCACGTATCTGCTCCTGCGTATAGAAGCCTTCGTGCCAGGTGCCCTCGCCCTCAAGGCGACGGGCACCCACGCGAGTGAGCTCAGGGTACTTCTTGATTTCAATGCGCCAGCCCTGGTCGTCGGTGAGATGGAAGTGGAGCTTGTTGATCTTCAACGTGGCGAGCATGTCTATCTGCTTCTTCACAGCCGCAACGGGCAGGAAATGACGGCAGGGGTCAAGGTGAACGCCGCGCCAGCGGAAGCGGGGAGCATCGTCCACCGTCACACAGGGCAGTTGCCAGTTGACGGGTGTCGTGATGGCCGTCTGCGCCTCGATGCGCGTCGGCATCAGCTGGAAGAGCGTCTGCATGGCATAGAAAAGGCCTGCGGAGGTGGAGGCATAGGCCGTCACGGCCTCGGGCGTCACTTCCAGGCGATAGGTTTCCGGGCCTTCGACGTTTGCGTCCACGATGAAACGCACGACGTTGCTCGTGACGGGCTGCTTCTTGCCTTCTTTCTTCAGGCGCACGGGTTTCTTGCGGAGGCTCGTGGCACGTTCCAGTTTCTGGCAGAAGAACTTGGCGACGCCTTCAGCCTCTTCGCCGCGCCAGGCCACTTGTGTCTGCGCGCTGAACGTGAAGCTTCCCTGCTGCGGGGTCACGATGCGCGGCTTCGGGATGAAGTTAAACTCGGTTTGCTGTGCCTTCATGCTCAAGAAGAGGCAGAAAGACAGGAGGAGGAAAATGCTTTTTCGCATAGTTATTTGATGTTTTGAGTGTATTTCACGGCAAAAATAATACTTTTGCACGAATCATCCAAGAAAGCCGAGCGTTTATGATACTTTCCCCAGCCCTCTACGTCCACGTGCCCTACTGCAAAAGCCGTTGCGCCTACTGCGATTTCTACTCCTGCCACAAGCAGGACGCGGGGATTCCCACGGCGCAGTACGTCAAAGCCTTAACGCAGGAAATGAAAGGGCGCGCAAGGGAAGCCGGAGCCGCTGGAAGCGACGGTGGGAAGCCCGGACTTTACTCCCTCTACTTCGGTGGCGGAACGCCGTCCCTGCTCAGCGAGGAGGAGTGGCACATGGCCTTCGAGGCCGTCCATGCGCATTTTCATCTCCCCACATCCGCTGAGCAAACCGTCGAGCTGAACCCTGACGACGTCACGCCGGCCTTGGCACGATGCCTGAAGTCACAAGGTGTGAACCGCGTGAGCCTCGGAGTGCAAAGCCTTGACGACGGGACGCTGCGCCTCCTGCAACGCCGCCACGATGCGCAGCAAGCCGTTGCTGCCATCGAAACCCTCCACCGCACGGGCTTCGACAACATTTCTGCCGACCTCATCTACGGCCTCCCCATGCAGACAACAGGCGCATTCCACAAGGACCTCCTCGCTATGCTCCGCCTGCCAATCACGCACCTCTCCGCCTACGCCCTGAGCATCGAACCGGGTACGCTGATGGCACGCCGCGTGGAAAGCGGGGATTGGAAACCGGCCGACGAGGAGACTTCGCTGGCTATGTACACCGACCTGATGGACACGGCTGCGGCAGAAGGCTGGGAACACTACGAGATTTCAAACTTCGCGCGCCCGGGATTCCGCTCGCGCCACAACAGCGCCTACTGGGCGCAGCGGCCTTACATCGGCCTTGGTCCCTCCGCAGCCTCCTACGACGGCAGGCGACTGCGCCGCGTGAACCTTCCCGACCTTGCGAGCTACGTCCACGCGACACTTTGCGGCCACGATGCTCCCCACGAGGACGAACGTCTCTCCGACGACGAGCTGTACAATGAAATAATAATGACGCGTATGCGCACGCGCGAGGGACTTCCCCTCCATCTCCTCTCTGCCAAAGACCGCGCTGAGCTCCTCCGCTCCGCAGAAGCGCACCTCCGACGCGGGCTTCTCGTGCTCGAAGATGAAAGCCTTCGCCTCACGCGCGCCGCGCTCTTCGTCTCGGACGACGTTCTCTCCGACCTCATGCGCTGTTAGGTGCCTCGCCCTTCCCAGCATCAAGGCATAGGGACAAATCTTTAAGGCATCTGGATATTTTTTTCAAGGCATAAAAAACTTTTTTAAAGGCGAAAAAAAACTTTTTCAAGGCATCTTATTTTTGCCGGGCAGGCACCAAAATCAAAGCAAAGCCGTATCTTTGCAGCATGAAAGCAGACAACATGGACAAAGAAGCACTAAGAATCATCTACATGGGTACGCCAGAGTTCGCCGTAGAAAGCCTGCGGCGACTCGTTGAAGGCGGATATAACGTGGTGGGTGTCGTCACAATGCCTGACAAGGCCGTCGGACGCCACCACGACACGCTCTCGCAAAGCGAAGTGAAGAAATACGCCCTCTCGCAGGGCCTGAAAGTCATGCAGCCCGAGCGCCTTCGCGACGAAGCCTTTCTCGAGGAACTTCGCGCCCTGCGGGCCGACCTGCAAATCGTGGTGGCTTTCAGGATGTTGCCGGAAGTGGTGTGGGACATGCCGCGCCTTGGTACCTTCAACCTCCACGCCTCGCTGCTGCCGCAATATCGCGGTGCGGCTCCCATCAACTGGGCAGTCATCAACGGCGAGGAGGAGACGGGCGTGACGACCTTCTTCCTGCAGCACGACATCGACACGGGCAACATCATCGCCCAGCGCCGCACGCCCATCGGGGAGGACGAGAACGTGGGCGACGTCTATGACCGCCTAATGCACATGGGGGGTGACCTTGTGGTGGAAACAGTCGATGCCATCCTTCGCGGCGATGTGCAGACACAGCCGCAGGCTGAGCTCTGCGAAGGTGTTGCCCTGCGCCCCGCACCGAAAATCTTCAAGGACACCTGCCGCATCCCCTGGCATGCGGGCGTGAAACGCTGCCACGACTTCGTGCGCGGCCTCTCCCCCTACCCCGGTGCCTGGACGGAGCTCCTGACGCAAGGCACAACTTCCGAACCCCACACAATAAAAATATACAAGGCACGCCCCGCAAAGAACCTGCGCGTCCCTGACGGGCAGGCGGCTTCCGGCTCCCTCTGGAAAGGCGGCCCGACGCAGGACGGCCTCTTTGTGACGCTCCCGGACGGCGTACTGGAAATCCTTGAGCTCCAGATGGCGGGAAAACGCCGCATGTCAGCCGCTGACTTCCTGCGCGGCTACCGCTTTGAAGGCTCCGAATGCCTCGCATAAGACGGCAGATGCGACTCCGCGAAGCATATTCTCGCAAAAAAATGTTAACCGTTCCGAAAAAATGTCTTACATTCGCGGCGAAAAAGAAACATAAACGGTAATATGGGAACATCAAAAACATCATATTAGCCAAAATCAAAAAAACAAACAAAAACAAAAGCAACATGACTAAGTACTTCTCAATGGTAGCGTTTATCGCTGCAAGCTTCGGCCTCACGGGCTGCGGTGCCACAGGACAGGCTCTTCTCAACGACATCCTGAACAACATGAACACGGAACTCCAGAATTCTGGAGAAACAAGCACAGCCGCCAACATCCTGGGGTCTGTGTTGGGGGCAGTTACAACGAGCTCAGCTGTAACAAACAGCGACTTGAGCGGCACGTGGACATACAACGGCACGAAAGTGTACTTCGAAAGCGAAAACGCACTGGCACAGATTGGCGGACAGGTAGCAGCCACGGAAGTGGAAAGCAAACTGAACACACAGCTCTCCAAAGTGGGCTTCACGCAGTCAGCCTGCAAATTCACCTTCTACCCCCAAAGCACCACCTCCAACACGGGAACCTTCGAGGCTTACATCAACAGCAAGAAAATCAGCGGCAACTACACGCTGGACGAGAGTGAAGGCAAGCTGACACTTTCCGTAGCTCTGGGACTGGGCAACGTGACGTGCTACGTGACGCGCAACGGCACTTCCACGCTGAACCTCGTATTCCCGAGCAACAAGCTGCTGCAGATTGCACAGGTTGCAGGCTCCCTCTCAGGAGGCAGCGCACTGTCCTCCGTTTCAAGCCTTCTGGGTAACTATGATGGCATGCAAATTGGTCTGAAACTCTACAAACAAAGCAAATAAACTCACATGATGTTGAAAGTCTTGGGCACGACAGCGTGTTCGGGACTTTCAACTTTTTTCTGATACGATGAACACACGCGAACAGAAGCTCGAAGCCTTCGGACGCCTGCTGGACGTCATGGACACGCTACGCGAAAAATGTCCCTGGGACCGCAAACAGACGAACCAGAGCCTGCGTCCGAACACCATCGAGGAAACCTATGAACTCTGCGACGCACTCCTGCGCGAAGACAATCCCGAAATCTGCAAAGAGCTGGGCGACGTCCTGCTCCACATCGTCTTCTATGCGCTTATCGGACAAGAGAAAGGGGCGTTTGACATTGCCGACGTCTGCAATCGTTTGTGCGACAAGCTCATCTTCCGCCATCCCCACGTCTATCCGCCCGCTGAGGGCAACGGGGACGGACAGAAGGCCGACACCGTGGAGAAAGTGCTCTCGCAATGGGAACAGCTCAAGACGCGGGAGAAGGACGGCAACCGCAGCGTGCTGAGCGGCGTACCCGCATCCTTGCCCTCGCTCATCAAGGCCTACCGCATACAGGAAAAGGCACGCGGCGTGGGCTTCGACTGGGAAGAGCGCTCGCAGGTGTGGGACAAGGTGAAGGAAGAACTGGGCGAGTTCGAAGCGGAAGTGGAGAACATAGACCGCGAGAAGGCCGAGCAGGAGTTCGGTGACGTACTCTTCAGCCTCATCAACGCAGCCCGCCTCTACAAGATCAATCCCGACAACGCCCTTGAACGCACGAACCAGAAGTTCATCCAGCGATTCAACTATCTGGAGGAACACACTCTGAAACAGGGGCGTAAGCTGACAGACATGACGCTCTCTGAGATGGACGAGATTTGGGAAGAAGCGAAAAAGGTATGTACTACGCGTTAGCCGTCGTCGTCTGCATTTTCTGGGGTGTGACCTTCGTGTCCACAAAGGCCATGCTGAACGTCGGGCTTTCACCGGCAATGGTATTCTTCCTCCGTTTCCTGGTGGCATACCTTGCCATGCTGCCGCTGAGCCACAAGCGCCTCTGGTGCGACTCGCTGCGCGACGAGCTGATGATGGTGCTTGGAGGCGTGAGCGGAGGCTCGTTCTTCTTCCTGATGGAGAACAACGCCCTGCTCTACACGCAATCCGCCAACGTTTCGTTCATCACGGCATTGCCGCCTCTGTTCCTCGCCATCTACTCGGCACTCCGCCCGGGCGGCGAGAGCAGTTGGAACATCTGGATTGGGGCACTCGTGGCCGTGCTGGGTCTGGCATGCTTCGTCGTGGGGGCGGATCCTGAGTCCGCATCGAATCCCCTGCTGGGCAATGCCCTTGCGCTGGTATCCACATTCCTCTGGTGTGTCTATCAACTCATCGTGACCCCCCTGAGCGAGCACTACGGCATCAGCATGGTGACACGAAAGATGTTCGGCTACGGCACGCTGACCATCCTGCCCTTCGTCATCATGGAGATTCCGGAACTGCCCGCTGTCCTCACGACGACAAAGGTATGGGCGAACCTCCTCTTCCTGGGCCTCGTGGCATCGTGCTTCTGCTACTACGCGTGGAACGTGGTCATGGAGCGCATTGGCAGCGTCAAGTCCTCGAACTATCTATACCTGAACCCCTTCGTCACGTGCATCGCAGCCTACCTGCTGCTTGGCGAGAAGGTTACGCCCCTGATGCTTCTGGGCGGTATTTGCACGATAGCGGGAGTTTACCTGAGCCTGATGAACAAGGCGCGAAACTGAAGAAATAAAAAGCAAGAGAACATGGATATGTTTGACATAAGTGTATTTGCCGACTACATCAGCACCTTCCAGCTCGTCCTGAAGGGCCTCCTGATAGGCATCATCTGCTCCGCCCCGATGGGACCTGTGGGCATCCTCTGCATACGCCGCACGCTGCAAAAAGGCCGCGAGTACGGAATCGCCACTGGAGCCGGAGCGGCACTCAGCGACCTGTTCTACGCCCTCGTGACGGGTGCCGGTATGCTGCCGCTGATGATGGAGTTCATAGACAATGAGCAGAATCTCTTCTACCTGAAGGTCGTCGGTGCCGTCATGCTGTTCTGCTTCGGTGTGTGGATGTGGCGCACCGACCCGCGCAAGGGCTACCGTCCCTCGCAGTCGGAGAACAAAGGCACGCTCCTGAGCAATGCGGTGTCGGCCTTCGGACTCACCATCTCGAACCCGCTCATCATCTTCCTGTTCATCGCACTGTTCAACATGTTCACGTTCGTCATTCCAGGCAACTGGTACGGCACGGCGCTGGGCTACGCCAGCATCGTGGCGGGTGCCATGCTCTGGTGGTACGGCCTGACGTATGTCATCACACGCATGAAGAGCAAGTTCGACCTCCACGGCATCCTCGCCCTGAACCGCACCATCGGCACCATTGTGCTGAGCGTCGCCGTCATCTACGCCGCCATGACCATCTTCCACCTTTCCATCTACTAACGCCTGCCACACCCGATGATTATTGCCGACCGCCTGCGCACGACGAACCGCGCAGAATATATATTGTACATGTGGCAAGTGGAGGATATCCTCCGTGCCTACCGTCTTGACATGGACGAGGTGCGCGAGCACTATCTCCCGAAGTTCCAGGTCGCTCCCGAGGAACGCGCCAAGATGGAAGAGTGGTATGGGAACCTCTGCCGCATGATGTCGGAAGAAGGCCTGAAGGACGGCGGACATTTGCAAATCAACAAGAACGCCTTGGCGAGCCTTGAGGAGCTTCACCGCCGCCTGCTCGCCTCGGGGACGTTCCCCTATTATCGCGAGATGTACTACAAGGTGCTGCCCTATATCGTGGAGCTGCGGGCGAAGAATGCCAGCCCCTCGGGTGCGCAGGATGCCTCCGGCACCTCCGAGATAGAGACCTGCTTCAACGCCCTCTACGGCGTGCTGCTACTGTGCATGCAGGGGAAAGCCGTCACGGAGCAGACGCTCAAGGCCACAAGGGACATCAGCACCCTGCTCGGACAGCTCTCCGACTACTATCTCAAGGACCAACAAGAACCGCTTGAACTATGAACATACTTGTCACAGGCGCCAACGGGCAGCTGGGCAGCGAACTGCGCCGCCTGGCCCCTGAACACAAAAAGCACGCCTTCGTCTTCACCGACGTGGAGGAACTCGACATCACGGATGCCGAGGCCGTCAGCCGATGCATTTCGGCGAACGACATAGAACTGCTCATCAACTGCGCCGCCTTCACGGCGGTGGACAAGGCCGAGGGCGAAGCCGCCTTCTGCGACCTGCTCAACCACCAGGCACCGCGCCTGCTGGCGGAGGCGATGGCGGAAGCGGGCGGCAGCATGATCCACGTCTCCACGGACTACGTCTTCGACGGGACGGCACACGTCCCCTACCGCGAGGACGCGCCCACCTGCCCGAACTCTGTCTATGGCCGCACGAAGCTCCTTGGCGAGACGGCCGTCCGCAAGGCCTGCCCCGACAGCGTCGTCGTGCGCACGGCATGGCTCTACTCCTCCTTCGGCAACAACTTCGTAAAAACGATGCTGCGCCTCGGACGCGAGCGCACGAACCTCAGCGTCGTTGCCGACCAGATCGGCACGCCCACGTATGCCCGCGACCTCGCGGCCGCCCTGCTCGCCATCGTGGAGCACGGCCTCGTGCCCGGCATATACCACTATACCAACGAGGGCGTCACCTCATGGTACGACTTCACGCGCGAAATCCACCGTCAGGCAGGCATCACAACCTGCAACGTGAAGCCAATCCACACGGAGGAATATCCCGCGCCGGCCCCGCGCCCCCACTTCTCCGTACTGGACAAGACAAAGATAAAGGAAACCTACGGCATAAGCATCCCCTGGTGGCCCGACAGCCTCCGCGAATGCCTGCAAGAACTTGAAACGATATGAACCAAGAAATACAACGCCGGCGCACCTTCGCCATCATCTCCCACCCCGACGCGGGTAAGACTACGCTCACCGAAAAGCTCCTGCTCTTCGGCGGACAGATACAGGTGGCAGGTGCCGTGAAAAGCAACAAGATACGCAAGACGGCCACCTCCGACTGGATGGACATCGAGAAGCAGCGCGGCATCAGCGTCACGACCAGCGTGATGGAGTTCGACTACGAAGGCTACAAAGTGAACATCCTCGACACGCCCGGTCACCAAGACTTTGCCGAGGACACGTTCCGCACGCTGACCGCCGTGGACTCAGCCATCATCGTGGTTGATGGTGCGAAGGGCGTGGAGGCACAGACCCGCAAGCTGATGACCGTCTGCCGCATGAGGAAGACGCCCGTCATCATCTTCATCAACAAGATGGACCGCGAGGGACGCGACCCCTTCGACCTCCTTGACGAACTGGAGCAGGAACTGCAAATCGGCGTGCGCCCGCTCTCCTGGCCCATCAACCAAGGACAGCGCTTCAAGGGCGTATATAATATATATGAGCAGAGCCTCGACCTCTACCAGCCCGACAAGCAACGCGTCACGGAAAAGGTGCGCGTGGACATTGACAGCGAAGAACTCGACAGGAACGTGGGCGAGGCCGATGCGCAGAAACTCCGCGACGACCTCGAACTCGTGGACGGCGTTTACGAAGCGTTCCGCGTGGAGGACTATCTGGACGCCAGCGTGGCTCCCGTGTTCTTCGGCTCCGCGCTGAACAACTTCGGCGTAAAGGAGCTACTGGACTGCTTCGTGAAGATAGCCCCTTACCCGCGCCCCGTCAAGGCCGAGGAGCGCGACGTGCAGCCCGAAGAACAGAAGTTCACGGGCTTCATCTTCAAGATTACGGCTAACATCGACCCCAACCACCGCTCCTGCATCGCTTTCTGCAAGGTGTGCTCGGGACGCTTCCTGCGCAACCAGCCCTACCTGCACGTGCGGCAGCAGAAGACACTGCGCTTCTCCTCGCCCACGCAGTTCATGGCGCAGCGCAAGGAGACCATCGACGAGGCTTGGCCGGGCGACATCGTGGGCCTTCCCGACACGGGCGGACTCTTCAAGATAGGCGACACGCTGACCGAGGGCGAGCAGCTCCACTTCCGCGGCCTGCCCTCGTTCTCGCCGGAGATGTTCAAGTACATCGAGAACGCCGACCCCATGAAAGCCAAGCAGCTGGAGAAGGGCATCGCGCAATTGATGGACGAGGGCGTGGCCCAGATGTTCGTCAACCAGTTCAACGGGCGCAAAATCATCGGCACCATAGGCCAGCTACAGTTCGAGGTCATCCAGTACCGCCTTGAGCACGAGTACAACGCCCGCTGCCGCTGGGAACCCGTCTCACTCTACAAGGCCTGCTGGATAGAGAGCGACGACGAGGCGGAGCTCGAAAACTTCAAACGCCGCAAGTACCAGTACATGGCGAAGGACACGGAAGGCCGCGACGTATTCCTGGCCGACTCCGGCTATGTCCTCCAGATGGCGCAGCAGGACTTCGAGCACATCCGCTTCCACTTCACCAGCGAGTTCTAAAAAGGAAAGCCCGGAGATTCCGGATAGTCCGGATAACCCGGAAACTCCGATTACTCAGAAAACTCAGAAAAAAACGATATCACTATGTACAGATCAAAGACATGCGGCGAACTGCGCATCCAGAACGTCGGCGAGCAGGTGACGCTTGCCGGATGGGTGCAGCGCAGCCGCAAGATGGGCGGCATGACGTTCATCGACCTGCGCGACCGCTACGGCCTGACGCAGCTTGTTTTCAACCAGGAAACCGACGCGCCCCTCTGCGAGCGCGCCAACAAACTCGGACGCGAGTACGTCATCCAGGCCACGGGCGTCGTCAGCGAGCGCTTCTCGAAGAACGACAAGATGCCCACGGGCGACGTGGAAATCATCGTCACGGACTTCCGCGTGCTGAACGAGGCCCTCACGCCGCCCTTCACCATCGAGGAGCAGACCGACGGCGGCGACGACCTGCGCATGAAGTACCGCTACCTCGACCTGCGCCGCGAATGCGTGCGCCGCAACCTCGAGCTGCGCCACAAGTTCTGCATCGAGACGCGCCACTTCCTCGACAGCCTCGGCTTCCTCGAGATTGAAACCCCCGTCCTCGTGGGCAGCACGCCCGAGGGAGCCCGCGACTTCATCGTCCCCTCGCGCATGAACCCCGGACAGTTCTACGCCCTGCCGCAGAGCCCGCAGACGCTGAAGCAGCTCCTCATGGTGGCCGGCATGGACCGCTACTTCCAGATCGTGAAATGCTTCCGCGACGAGGACCTGCGCGCCGACCGCCAGCCCGAGTTCACGCAGATAGACTGCGAGATGAGCTTCGTGGAGCAGGACGACGTCATCCGCACCTTCGAGGCGTTGACGAAGCACCTCTTCAAGACGGTGCGCGGCGTGGACCTCGGCGAGGAGCCCTTCCTGCGCCTACCCTGGAGCGAAGCCATGCGCCGCTTCGGCAGCGACAAGCCCGACATGCGCTTCGGCATGGAGTTCGTGGAGCTCATGGACGTGCTCAGGGGCACGGGCGAGTTCGGCGTCTTCAACGAGGCAGCATACATCGGCGGCATCTGCGCCGAGGGCTGCGCCGTCTATACGCGCAAGCAGCTGGACGAGCTGACGAACTTCGTCAAGTCGCCGCAGATAGGTGCCAAGGGTCTCGTCTATGCCCGCGTCCAGGAGGACGGCACCGTGAAGTCCAGCGTCGATAAGTTCTACGCCCCCGAGGTGCTCGGGAAGCTGAAGGAAACCATGCAGGCAAAGCCCGGCGACCTCATCCTCATCCTCAGCGGCGATGACGCCAACCGCACGCGCAAGCAGCTCTGCGAACTGCGCCTGCTCATGGGAAGCCGCCTCGGCCTGCGCGACAAAGACAAATTCGCCCTGCTCTGGGTAGTCGATTTCCCCATGTTCGAGTGGAGCGACGAGGAGCAGCGCCTCATGGCCATGCACCATCCCTTCACCGCCCCGAAGCCCAGCGACGTGCCCCTGCTGGACACGGATCCCGCCAGCGTCCTGGCCGATGCCTACGACATGGTGTGCAACGGCGTGGAAGTCGGCGGCGGCTCCATCCGTATCCACGACGCCGTCCTGCAGGCGAAGATATTCGAGGTGCTCGGCTTCACGCCCGAGAAGGCGCAGGAGCAGTTCGGCTTCCTGATGAACGCCTTCAAGTACGGCGCGCCGCCCCACGGCGGCCTGGCCTACGGCCTGGACCGCTTCGTGTCCCTCTTCGCCGGGCTGGACAGCATCCGCGACTGCATCGCCTTCCCGAAGAACAACTCCGGGCGCGACGTCATGCTCGACGCTCCCAGCGCCGTTGACCAGAAGCAGCTCGACGAGCTGCAGATAGCCCTCGCGCCGCGCGGAGAGTAAGCTGCGCGCCGCCGACCTTCCCCGATACGGCAAGGGCCGCCCCCTGAGACAGGGAGCGGCCCTTGCTGCGTCTGCACAGAGCGGGCGTCAGGCGGGCTCCGGGGCCTCGCCGCCCGTGCGGCGGAGCAGATACGAAGATGCGCACCGACCGGGAAGCGGGTACGCATCTTGCGGGGATTGTTCTATAATGCCTCGTAACTTGTAACTCGCGGCTCGTCACTCGTCACTTGTCACTTGTCACTGCCTACCAAGCAAAGATGGGGAACTGCTTCATCGTGTCGTTGACGCGGGCGCGGACGCTGGCGATGACGGCTTCGTCGGTGGGCGCGTTGAGGACGGTCTCTATCATCTCGGCAATCTCAGCCATGAAGTCTTCCTTGGCGCCGCGCGTCGTGATGGCGGGCGTGCCGAGGCGTATGCCGCTGGTCTGGAAGGCGGAGCGGGTGTCGAAGGGCACCATGTTCTTGTTCACGGTGATGTCTGCGCTGACGAGGGCGTTCTCGGCCACCTTGCCGGTGAGCTCGGGGTACTTCGGGCGGAGGTCAACGAGCATGGAGTGGTTGTCCGTGCCGCCGCTAACGATGTCGAATCCGCGGGCGACGAGCTCCTCGGCCAGGCGCACGGCGTTCTTCTTCACCTGCGTCTGATAGACCTTGAACGAGGGGTCGAGGGCTTCGCCGAAGGCCACGGCCTTGGCGGCGATGACGTGCTCCAGGGGGCCGCCCTGCTGGCCGGGGAAAACGGCGCTGTTCAGGAGGCTGGACATCATGCGCACCTCGCCCTTCTTCGTGGTCAGGCCCCAGGGGTTCTCGAAGTCCTTGCCCATGAGGATGATGCCGCCGCGCGGGCCGCGGAGCGTCTTGTGGGTGGTGGAGGTGACGATGTGGGCGTACTTGACGGGGTTGTCCAGCAGTCCGGCGGCGATGAGTCCGGCGGGGTGGGCCATATCGACCATGAAGATGGCGCCCACCTCATCGGCAATCTTGCGCATGCGGGCGTAGTCCCACTCGCGGCTGTAGGCGGAGCCGCCGCCGATAATGAGCTTGGGGCGGTGCTGGAGTGCGAGCTGCTCCATCTCGTCGTAATCTACGCGGCCTGTCTCGCGGTTCAGGTTGTAGCCCACGGGGCGGTAGAGTATGCCGCTGGTGTTGACGGCGGAGCCGTGGCTGAGGTGGCCGCCGTGGTCGAGGTTCAGGCCCATGAACGTGTCGCCGGGCTTCAGCACGGCGAGCAGCACGGCGGCGTTGGCCTGTGCTCCCGAGTGGGGCTGCACGTTGGCGTACTCGGCACCGTAGAGGCGCTTGATGCGGTCGATGGCGATGTTCTCCGTCTGGTCCACAATCTGGCAGCCGCCGTAGTAACGGTGGCCGGGATAGCCCTCGGCGTACTTGTTCGTCAGGCATGAGCCCATGGCCTGCATGACCTGCTCGCTCACGAAGTTCTCGGAGGCGATGAGTTCGATACCGCGCAGCTGGCGCTGGTGTTCCTCCTCGATGAGGCGGAAGATTTCTGTGTCTTTTTGCATAGTCTTTTGGTTTTGTTTATTTGGTTTTCGGAGATTATCTGATTTTTCGGAGTTCTCGCCTAATCTTTCCTGACGTCCTCGAGCGTCAGGCCGAGGGCGTCGCAGAGGATGGCCTGGCGCATGAAGAGGCCGTTCTTGGCCTGCTGGAAGTAGTAGGCGTGCGGAGAGTCGTCCACGTCGGTGCTGATTTCGTTCACGCGGGGCAGGGGGTGGAGAATCTTCATGTTCGGACGCGCCTGGGAGAGCATGTCCGCCACGAGGATATAGACGTCCTTCACGCGCTCGTACTCGTCGAGGTCGGCGAAGCGCTCGCGCTGCACGCGCGTCATATAGAGAATGTCAGCCTCGCCTATCGTCGTGGCATCGAAGCGCTCCGTCTCCGCGAAGCGTATGCCATGCTCGCGGCAGTAGTCCTTGTACTTCTCCGGCATCGCCAGCTCGCGGGGCGCTATGAAGGTGAACGTGGGGTTGAAGTGCCCCATCGCCTGCAGGAGGGAGTGCACCGTGCGCCCGTATTTCAGGTCGCCCACGAGGTGGATGTTCAGGTTCTCCAGCGTCCCCTGCGTCTGGAGGATGGTGTAGAGGTCGAGCATCGTCTGCGTGGGATGCTGGTTCGCGCCGTCGCCCGCGTTCACGATGGGCACGGGGCTCACGCGCACGGCACGCTCGGCAGCGCCCTCGATGTAGTGGCGCATGACGATGACGTCGGCATAGTTGCCCACCATGCGGATGGTGTCCTCCAGCGACTCGCCCTTCGAGCTGCTCGTGGCGGCCGGGTCGCTGAAGCCGATGACGCGTGCGCCGAGGCGCTGCGCCGCCGTCTCGAAGGAGAGGCGCGTGCGCGTGCTGGGCTCGAAGAAGAGCGTGGCTACGATACGGCCGTCCAGAATCTTGCGGTTCGGGCGGCGCTCAAACTCGCGGCCCAGCGTGAGGAGGTATTCCAGGCGGTCGCGCGAGAGACCTTTGATGGTGATGAGGTTTGGCATATATGTGCTTGGTTGGTTTGGTTTACAGGACGACGCGGTCGCCGGTGGCCTGGCTCACGGCGGCGAGGAGCTCGGAAAGCTGCTTGTAGCGCGCCATGAGCTGCATGCAGGCCTCGTAGTCCTCCTGCGAGGAAAGGGCGAGAATCTGCTGCTCCACCTGCTTCATCTCGCGGCGGACGTACTCGTACTTGAAGTCGTTGAGCAGGCGCGGCACGATGTCCACGAGGTGCTCGCGCTCCTCGCCGTACTGCTCCCGCTGCTGGCGGCTGAGCTGCACGCGCTCGGGGCAGAGCTGCTGGGCAAGCGTGTTGACCTCCGCGTCCGGATGCGTCAGGAAGTAGCCCTCGGCATGGAAGTCCGGCTCGCGGACATGCTCCACGGCCTCATGCAGGATGCGGGCATGCAGCGGCACGTCGAAGGCCAGGCCGTCGGCCGCCAGGTCGTCAGCCACGAATTCCGCCACGGTGACCGCGGGCTGCTCCTCAGCCTCCGCGCCCTCGGCGGCAGCGGCATCCAGGAGGACGACCTCGCCGTAGCGCATCACCTGCTGCACGAGACGCAGCTCGGCGGCCGCACTCGTGGCGGGCGCAAGGGGGCGCAGGGCGCTCGCCGTCCGCGCTTCCTGAGCGGGGGCTGAGGGCTGGGAGGAATCGGCATTCTCCGCCCCATTCTCCATCCCGCCCTCCGCAGGGCTTTCGCCGTGCTCCGTCCCGCGACGCTCCTCGGCGCTGTAGGACGGTGCGGCGGAAACCAGGCGCCGACGCCGCATCTTGCTGACCTCGCTGAGGATGAGTCCCTCGTCCATCTGCATGCGCGTGGAGCATTCGTGGGCATACGTCTGCCGCACGATGCCGTCTGGGATGACGCTGATGCTGCGGACAATGTCCGAGACGACCTCCGCCTTGCGGAGCGGATCGCCGGCGGTACCCTTCAGCAGCAGGTCTGTCTTGAAGGTGATGAAGTCCGTCTGGTGCGCATCGATATAGGCTTTGAAGTCCTCTGCCGTGCGGCTCTGCGCAAAGCTGTCGGGGTCTTCGCCGTCGGGCAGGAGCAACACCTTGATGTTCATGCCCTCCGCCAGCAGCATGTCAATGCCTCGCAGCGAGGCGTGGATGCCGGCTGCGTCGCCGTCGTAGAGTACCGTGATGTTGTTCGTGAAGCGGTGGACGAGGCGTATCTGCCCCTCCGTCAGGGACGTGCCGCTGGAGGCCACGACGTTCTCCACGCCGCTTTGGTGCATGGAGATGACGTCCATATAGCCTTCCACGAGGAAGCAGCGGTTTTCGCGGACGATGGCTTTCTTGGCCTGGTAGAGTCCGTAGAGCTCGCGACTCTTGTTGTATATCTCACTTTCCGGCGAGTTGATGTACTTCGCCATCTTCTTCTCGTTGGAGAGGATGCGCCCGCCAAAGCCGACGACGCGCCCGCTGACGGTGAAGATGGGGAAGATGACGCGCGCACGGTATTTGTCGATGAAGCGGTGGTCGTCGGTCTCGTAGCCGAGCCCCGTCTTCTGCAAGTTCTCCCGGCTGTAGCCCTTGCGGAGCGCCTCCGTGCAGAGGCTGTCCTTCTGCTCGAGGCTGTAGCCCAGGCGGAAGCGCCGTATGATGTCGTCGCGCAGGCCGCGGCCGCGCAGGTAGGACATGCCAACCGCAATGCCATCAGGATGGTCATGAAGCGTATGTTCAAAGAACTCGCACGCCCAGTCGTTCAAGACGAACATGCCCTCGCGGACGCTCGCGGCGGCCTTCTCCTCCTCGGTCTCCTCCTTCTCGCGGACCTCGATGCCGTACTTCTTCCCGAGCCACTTGATGGCCTCGGGGAAGGAAAGCTGCTCGATTTCCATGATGAAGTGCACCGCGTCGCCGCCCTTTCCGCAGCCGAAGCACTTGCATATCTGCTTCGCAGGCGTCACGACGAAGCTCGGCGTCTTCTCGTTGTGGAAAGGACAGAGCCCCTTGTAGTTCGTACCGGCCTTGCGGAGGGACACGAAGTCGCGCACCACCTCCACAATGTCGGCGGCGTCCATCACGCGCTGTATGGTTGCCCTGTCTATCATGCTGCGTTAATACTGCGCCAATGCTGCATCTGATTCTGCGTTAAAGATGTTTTAATACTGCAACGGATGATATATCAATACTTCGTCGTCACCTCCAGAAGATTCGAAGCCAGGAAGTCCGCACTGTGGACAAGGCTCACGAGCGGTGACTGCTCCAGCGCGGCGCGGAATGAGCGTATCAGGCTGCTGCCGGAGTCGCCCATGTCGAACATCCCCATGTGCCAGCGGATGGCGAGGAGTTCGTCGCGGTTCAGCTTGATGAAGCCGCGCACGATGTAGGCCGACTTCTCGCCGTGCCCCAGGGGAAGCTCGTCCTTCACCTCGTAGCCCGGATAGGACATCCAGCGTCCGTGCTCGTCCTTCTTCCAACGCTCAGTCTTATGGTAGAAGCCTATCTTGCAGAGGTCGTGGAACAAGGTGCTGATGGCAATGCTCTCCGTGGAGATTTCCCCCTTGAAAGGCCCATTGCCGGAGGCCATTGCCGGCGCGCCCACCTGCTCGTAGAGCTTCATGGCCGTGCGAAAGACGTTGATGGAATGCAGACAGAGGCCGCCGTCCTCGTTCAAGTGGAACATGGAGGACGAGGGAGCCGTGTAGAAGTCCGTCGTGTTCAGGTATTCAAGCAAGCGCTCCAGCCCGTCGCGACGGATATATTCGCGACAGAGGCTTTGGAATGTCTCGCGGTTCCGGGATATTTCTGAGTCTGTCATAGGATACAATAAATATATACGTGCGCACATGCACGCGTAGCTTTGCGAAGCAAAAGTACAAAAGAGAAAACATCCGAGCAAATCCTTCCCCGAATAATTTCGCTCCGCAGCATCATGCCGACCTTTTTCAAACCGAAATGCGGACTCTTTTGCGATTTGTGCGGGAAAAAGTTTTTTTCGTGCGGCCTTTTTCGTATCTTCGCGCTCAAAATACACACACCCCCAGCATGGAGAACTACATCGTTTCAGCACGGAAGTACCGCCCGCAGACTTTCGACGCCGTCGTGGGACAGTCCGCACTGACCACGACGCTGCGAAACGCCATCGCAAGCGGCAAGCTGGCTCACGCCTACCTGTTCTGCGGACCGCGCGGCGTCGGGAAGACTACATGTGCGCGCATCTTCGCAAAAACCATCAACTGCCTCACGCCTACGCCCGAAGGCGATGCCTGCGGACACTGCGAGAGCTGTGTGGCCTTCGACGAAGGGCGCAGCTACAACATCCACGAGCTGGATGCCGCATCGAACAACTCCGTGGACGACATACGCTCCCTCATAGAGCAGGTCAGCATCCCCCCGCAGATAGGACGCTACAAGGTCTTCATCATCGACGAGGTACACATGCTTTCCACCGCAGCCTTCAACGCGTTCCTCAAAACCCTTGAAGAGCCGCCTGCACACGCCATCTTCATCCTCGCCACGACCGAGAAGCACAAAGTGCTCCCCACCATCCTGAGCCGCTGCCAGATATACGACTTCAACCGCATGGAGACGGAGGACATCACGGGACACTTGCGCCGCGTGGCCGAAAAGGAAGGCATCGCCTACGAAGAGGAGGCACTCGCCGTCATTGCCCAGAAAGCCGACGGCGGCATGCGCGACGCCCTGTCCATCTTCGACCAGATAAGCAGTTTCACGGGCGGGAACATCACCTACCAGAAGGCAATCGAGAACCTCAACGTCCTTGACTACGACTACTATTTCCGCATCACGGACAGCCTGTTGGCAGGAGAAGTGACGCAGGTGCTGCTCACGCTGAACGAAATCCTTGCGAAGGGCTTCAGTGCACAGCACTTCATCGGAGGTCTTGCCAGCCATTTCCGCGACCTCCTCGTGAGCCGCGACGCCCAGACGCTGCCCCTGCTGGAAGTCTCCCAGACCGTACGCCAGCACTACCAGGAACAGGCGCTGCGCTGCCAGCCCCGCTTCCTCTACCGTGCCCTTCGCCTCTGCAACGACTGCGACATCAACTACCGGCAAAGCCGCAACAAGCGACTGCTGGTGGAACTGACCCTGATAGAAGTGGCACAAGCCGCTCAGGGTGACGATACGCCCAGCTCGGGGCTTGGCCCTACAAAGAAGCTAAACCCCGTTTTCCCCGCTGCGCAACAGGAACAAGGTTCCGTACAGCAGCAGCCTGTTGCCGCCATCGCAAAGCCCGTCTCCCCCACCTCTTCAGCTGCAAGGCCGACGGAGCAGGCGCCTATGGCAAGGCCCACCATGGCGACAGTCGCAAAAAACAATGCCCAGGGACGCCTGCGCACCGTTTCCCTTCACACGACGAGCCAACCCGCCAAGCCGGTGGAAGCAACTCCGACGCCCAGCGTGGCCGAAGCCCCCGCGCAATACGGCAACAAGCCCTTCGACCAAAGCGATGTTGACCGCCAATGGCTGCTCTTCGCAGCATCGCTGCCGCAGGAGCAGGCCGCCACGGCAGGCCGCCTGAAGAACATGGCTCCGAAACTGGAGGCAGAGGGGCGCATCACGGCCTGCGTGGAATCGGAAGCCGTGCTGGCGGACATGAATGCAGTCCTGCCGCAGCTGCACAGATTCCTGCGCCGCGAGCTTGACAACAGCCGCGTGGACGTCCGCTTTGAGGTAGCTGCGCACACCGTAGCCCGCCGCGCCTTCAGCCAACGCGAGCAACTGAGCCACATGCTCGAGAAAAGTGAGGCATTCTCACGGCTGCACAAGGCATTGGAACTGGAACTTGCATAACCAAAGTAAAAACCGAAATATCATCATGAACAAATTCATCAAAGTAGGCTATAGCCTTTACACCATCAGCGAAGAAGGCAAACAAGAGCTCGTGGAACGCACCTCTGCCAACCAACCCTTCCAATTCATCAGCGGTCTGGGAATGGTGCTGGACGCATTCGAGGAACAAGTTGCCGAACTGGAGGCTGAGGAGGAATTCAACTTCGTCATTCCCTGCGAAAGAGCCTACGGCGCATACACCGAGGAGCATGTCATCTCGATGCCTCGCGAAACGTTCAGCATAGACGGGCACTTCGATGCCGACCACATATATCCCGGTGCCGAGATTCCCCTCGTCAACGAGGACGGCATGCGCTTTGACGGCATCGTGAAAGCCGTAGATTCCGAGAAGGTCACCATCGACCTCAACCATCCCCTGGCAGGACAAACGCTGCAATTCAAAGGCCGCATCGTGGAAGCACGTCCGGCCACGGCGGAGGAACTTCAGGGAGCCCTGAACCGCATGAGCGGAGAAGAATGCGGCTGCGGATGTGGCGGCCACTGTGAAGACAAGCACGAAGGCGGCCATTGCGGCTGCGGACATTGCCACTAATCCCCCACCCCACTATCCATCCCACCATGAACACCTTCGGCAACATCTTGCGCCTCACGACATTCGGAGAAAGTCACGGCGAAGCGATGGGAGGCGTCATCGACGGTTTTCCTGCGGGCATCGCCATTGACCTCGACGAAGTGCAGCGTGAACTGAGCCGCAGAAGACCAGGACAAAGCTCCGTGACCACCGCCCGCAACGAAGCCGACACGCTAGAAGTCCTCTCGGGCATCTATGAAGGACGCACCACGGGGACGCCCATAGGCTTCATCGTGAAAAATACCAACCAGCGCTCTGCCGACTACGGCGCCTTGAGCCACATCTACAGGCCGTCCCATGCCGACTATACCTACGATGCCAAGTACGGCATCCGCGACCCACGAGGCGGTGGACGCGCCTCCGCACGCGAAACGCTATGCCGCGTTGTCGGTGGAGCTTTCGCCAAGCAGGCTTTGCGCATCCAAGGCATACAGATAAGCGCCTTCACCTCCCAAATCGGAGACATCAAGCTGGAGCCGGCCTATCGCGACCTGAACCTGACGGCTGTTGACGCAAGTGCCGTACGCTGTCCTGACCCAGCAACGGCGCAGCGCATGGAAAAACTGGCGCAAACGGTGCGTTCGGAGGGGGACTCGCTGGGAGGAGTGGTCACATGCATCATACAAGGCTGCCCCGCAGGACTTGGTGAACCTGTCTATGGGAAATTCAGTGCCTCCCTTGCCTCTGCCATGATGGGCATCAACGCCGCCAAAGGCTTTGAAATCGGTGACGGTTTTGCCTTGTCCGAAAAGCTAGGCTCGGAGGTAAACGACACGTTCTATGCCGACGAAAGCGGATGCGTCCGTACGCGAACAAACCACAGCGGCGGAATACAGGGAGGCATCACAAACGGCGAAGACGTCGTAATGCGAATAGCATTCAAGCCTGTGCCCACCATCCTTAAGCCACAGGCGACCCTCAACGATGCCAAGGAAGCCGTCACGCTCGCGGCCACCGGTCGCCACGACCCGTGCGTAGTACCGCGAGCCGTGCCCGTGGTTGAGGCCATGGCAGCACTGTGCACCCTTGATTTCCTCCTGTTGGATAACGCCACACAACTTTTTTCTCAAAAAACATACAAAAAAACTTGCTGAGGCAAAATTTTTTCGTAAATTTGCGCTGCAAGCTGTCGGGAAGACAGTTCGCGATAAGTCTAGTTTAGTTTTTGTGTTGGTTAATGGGGTCTCGCATTGCGTCATGTCCCCATTAATCTTGTAGGTATGTTTCTAAGAATTAGTTTTACCGAAAACCACCCAACAACCACTTCCCATGCCGACAGAGCCATCACGTACATACATCGCCATCGACCTGAAGTCTTTCTACGCTTCGGTTGAATGTGTTGACAGAGGCCTTGACCCGCTGAAGACAAACCTCGTCGTGGCGGACAAAAGCCGTACGGAGAAAACCATCTGCCTGGCAGTGTCCCCTTCGCTGAAAGCATACGGGATAGCCGGTCGTGCACGGCTCTTTGAAGTTGTCCAACGCGTACGGGAGGTCAACTTGGAGCGTCTGGCCAACCGGGGACGCAGGTTCACGGGAAAGTCCTCGGACGACAACGAACTCCGCTCGCATCCGGAATGGGAACTGGACTACATCATAGCACCGCCAAGAATGGCGTATTATATTGATGTGAGTACGAAAGTGTACGAAATCTACCTCAAGTATATCGCGCCAGAGGACATTCACGTTTACAGCATCGACGAAGTGTTCATGGATGTCACAAACTATCTGTGGACCTACAAGATGACGGCGCATGAGCTTGCGGTCACAATCATACGCGACGTACTCCGCCAAACAGGCATCACGGCCACTGCCGGTATTGGCACCAACATGTATCTGTGCAAGGTGGCGATGGACATCGTGGCCAAACACACGGCAGCCGACCAGGACGGAGTGAGAATCGGGGAACTGGACGAGAAAACATACCGCGAAAAGCTCTGGAACCATCGTCCGCTGACCAGCTTCTGGCGCGTGGGGAGAGGCATCGCCAAGCGGCTTGCCCCCTATGGCATTGATACGATGGGGAAAATCGCACGTCTGTCCGTGCAAAACGACGAGCTGCTCTATAAACTCTTTGGCGTAAATGCCGAATTGCTCATTGACCACGCGTGGGGCTGGGAGCCTTGCACCATTGGACAAGTGAAGGCCTACGTACCGGAGTCCAACTCCTTCAGCAGCGGACAGGTACTCACGGAGCCCTATAACTGGAAAAAGGCACGCGTCGTCATACGCGAAATGGCTGATGCCATGGCCCTGAAACTCGTCCGGAAACGGCTTTTGACTGACCAAATCGTGATTACCATCGGTTACGATGTCGAAAGCCTTATGCAGAAACCCGGTTCAAGACCATCCGCCTCAGCATCCAGAGCTTCTTCGGGAAACAATGTGTACAGTGGCCCCGTCACGACAGACCACTACGGGCGAAAAGTCCCCAAACACGCCACAGGTACAGCAAACATCGGGAATTATACCTCCTCTTCTGCCTTGATTTCAAAGGCGGTGGAGGACATCTACGACCAAATCGCCAACCCCCGTCTTCTCATCCGACGGCTGTACCTGACCGTAGGCCACGTCGTCACAGAATCGTTCGCACAAAAGAAGGCCGACGTGACGGAACTCGACCTTTTCACGGACTATGAGGCAGAAGAGAAAAAGAAAGAGCAGGAAAACATACGCCTGAACAGGGAACGTCGCTTACAGGAAGCCCGCCTTGCCATACGCAAGCGCTACGGAAAGAACGCCATTCTCAAAGGGCTGAATTTCGACGAAGGCGCAACGGCCATTTCCAGAAACGCACAAATTGGAGGACACAAGGCATGAAAGAAGACTATTCGGATATCATCAATCTGCCACACCATGTTTCGCTACGCCATCCTCGCATGCCCGTATGGGACCGTGCCGCACAGTTTGCACCGTTTGCCGCCCTGACGGGCTACGATGCCGCCATAGACGAAACCGCAGACAGAATCATCGAAGAACACAGTCGGTTGCAGGCCGACGACGACCCGTTCTAGGCATCCTTCGGAATTGGGTTTGGGACTTTTATCGCCGCCTAAGTAAAAAAATCTTTGCAAAAACTTTGGAGTAATGAAAATATCCATTACTTTTGCACCGCATTTGCGAAAATGCTGGACAAGGAAGTTTGGGTGAGTGGCTGAAACCACCAGTTTGCTAAACTGACGTACGGGATTACCGTACCGGGGGTTCGAATCCCCCAGCTTCCGCAAAAGACTTTCTACAATTCAATTGTAAAATGTCAAGCAGAAAATAGGAATGGCGCTTTCGTCTAGCGGCTAGGACACATGCCTCTCACGCATGGAACACGGGTTCGATTCCCGTAGGCGCTACAAAAACTGCGGGAAACTATCCAACGTGTTTCCCGCAGTTTTCTTTTGTTTTATATACCCTATACGGAGTTTACGCCTCTGCTTTATCCGCTTTTTCGTCCAGCACCTCATACACAGAGTTGTTGCTCTTGTATTCAGGCACAATCTCTTTCATCTTACGAACCGTCTCCATGTTATCATACCTTCTGGAGATTTCCACCAGTTCGTCAATATCGCGTTCCACGGCATCATAGTCATATTCCCTCACCTGCGCGATACGAATCTTCTCATGGAAGGTAGGCTTAGTGCCTTCCAACTCGTTCAGCACTTCCTCGTATAGTTTCTCACCTTCACGCAGTCCGGTGTATTCGATCTTCACGTTCTTGGCATTTGACAAAGCAATCATCCTCTTGGCCAAGTCGGCAATCTTGACAGGCTCGCCCATATCAAAGACGAATATCTCGCCGCCGTTGCCCTTGGTGCCGGCCTCCAGCACCAACTTACATGCCTCGGGTATCAGCATAAAGTAGCGAACAATACGTTCGTCGGTAACCGTCACAGGCCCACCATTTTTAATCTGCTCCTTGAAGAGCGGTATCACACTGCCGTTGGACCCCAGCACATTGCCGAAGCGCGTCGTCACGAATTGAGTGTAGTCCTGATGTCCCAGCCCCTCCTTGAATCCGGCCAAGGCCTTCATTTTCAGCTTACGGTCCAAACTCTGCACGTAGATTTCACAGATACGCTTGGAGCAGCCCATCACATTGGTCGGGTTCACGGCTTTGTCAGTCGATATCATCACGAATTTCTTTGCCCCGCAGGCCACACTCAGGTCGGCAATAATCTTTGTGCCATATACATTATTCAAAATCGCCTCGCTAGGATTGTCCTCCATCATCGGCACATGCTTATAGGCCGCTGCATGGAAAACAAACTCCGGTTTGAACGTGTTGAATATATATTCCATTCGCGTGCGGCGGCTGATGCTCGTCACCACAGCCTCGTAGGCCACATTGGGAAATTCCTTGTTCATCATGAGCCGCACATCGTGTTGCGGAGTCTCAGCCTGGTCTATCAACATCATTTTTTCAGGACCGAACTGCGCCACTTGTCTCACGATTTCCATTCCTATAGAGCCTGCCGAGCCGGTTATCAGCACCCGTTTGCCTTGCAGCTGCTCTCCGACGGACTTCATATCTACACGTATCTCCTGTCTGGGCAGCAGATCCTCCACGCTCACTTCGCGCAGTTGCAGTGTGGAACCCGTTTCCTCTTCTGTCAACTCACCATTCTTCACGTTCGCCTCCACAACTTCCTGTGCCATGTATATCCGCACCCCGGCATCAATCAGCGTGTCCTGAATCTTCTGGTTGCGGCGGAAGTCGTCAACCCGAAGCGGACTTACCAGCACACCCCGGATTCTCTTCTGGCGCACGACTTCGGCAATATCGTCATCCAACGTATAGACAGGCACGCCCATCAGGCGCATATCCCTGATACGGTGCTCATGGGTGATGAAGCCCTTCAGCTCATATTGTATTGGACTCTGCACACGGATACTCTTGGCAAGGCCTACCCCACCCGTCAGCGCACCATATATCAGCACAGGCATCGCCTGGTTGCCGGTATTCGACGAGTCGTACGTCAGTTTCACCAGGACGCGCAGGGCCCACATCAGCAACGTGGCTACTATGAACACCACGATGGTTTTCCCTACCGTAAAGGCCGAGAGAGCCGCCACACCCATCAACTTTGCCGAGCCGGAAACGATGAGAGCCAATACCAGCGTCACCAAATTGGAATATATCACCTTCAGCAAATCCACGAAACTTGAATAGCGCAACACGCCCATATAAGTGCGGAAAACCCTGGCGCCCAACCATCCCAGCAGGGCATACGCGGCGGCAGAGCATACCAGCGAGGTGCGGTTTTCAAACGTAACCTGAGAGCGGTGTATCAGCCAATAAATTACTATCGCAGATACAAATATAATAGTCGTATCCAATAGCAGGATTGCCCAATACGGCAGCACCCGCTTCGAGAAATACCAGTTTGAGAGTTTCTTTATACAACCCGTCATAGCGCTTAACTCTTTACTATTTACAGTTTGCAAAAATAACAACTCTTTTCAGACACACAATACCCTGCCAAAAAAAATTATTGAAACTAGCGCAAAATTCACTTTTAAATCGCATCTGCCACCTTTGAATCCCCATTCTTCGCCATCGAATTTGGAGGGATTCCATTTATTCGTCTCTATAAATATAAACGGATATCTCCATTGCATTTGGCCAACCAGATTTCATCCCACGTCCCCCATCTCCCTTCTTACATCAGAAGACATCTTATGCCTCCCCCACTAAGGCCAAGGCAAATATGAGCAGAACTGCCAGACTACTTTCAGATATGTCATAAATTCAGTATATCATCTTCACCCAACGGCTGATACGGTCCGTCCTTACTCTCAAACAGCACAGACCCGCCTTCTTTGCAGACGTGTCTTTTTGTAAATAGGGTTGACACCTAAATCACAAAAAATGATGAAAACAGAAAGAGATTATCTACGTACCCGTATGGATCGTGTTCATTTGCGCCAAGAGGTGTATCGTCTTTATCGCGAAGAAAACCTTCCCCTTG
>JAFUXE010000011.1 GCA_017477205.1 Alloprevotella sp. | reverse complement strand
GCTTCGTATAAGCCTCGGCAATCTCCAGGTGCGAGTAGTCTCCCTCGCGCTTAGGCTTGGCGAAGACGGGGACGACGCGTGAGAAGATGTTCTCCGCCGGCCAGTTCGTCATGTAGCGTGTATAGGCGCGAATCTCGTAGAATCCGCTCGTCAGGACTTCGGAGAGCGCGATGTCGCCGTGGCACTGTCCGTCCTCAATCTTCAGCTTCTGCGTCACGAGGATTTCTCCGAAGGGATCCACGAGCTCCACGTAGAGCACGCCGCTCAGGTTCGTGAAGGCCATCGTGTCGGGGCGCACGACGTAGGCCTTGTACCAGATGGTGTCGCCGATGAAGTACCCCGTGTTGTCCAGGTGCAGGTATGCCTTCTCCTGCGGGTACAGGCGGCCGAAGGTCTCCACGCCCTGCACGAAGCCCCGGAGTTTCTCCTGCTGCGTCTGGGCGGAGTCGGGGAGGTTTGCGGCGTTCTGCGCGTATGCGCCTGCGCACATTAGCGCGAATAACACATTGTGAGGAAAATCTTTTTCATGGCTGTATTTGTTTTTCTGTGATAGTTTTCTGTAAGTTCCCGGCTGCAAATATATACATACTTTTCGGATATTAAACCGGAGGAGTGATTAATTGTTTGTTGTTATAACCATCGGCCTCCCGTCCGCCGTTACGCCCTCTGCGGAGACGGTGATGCTCCTGCACGTGGAATTGTTGTAGAACTCCACGATAGCCTCTCCATTATCATCAAGTAAGACATCCGGGTTCCAGTATAGCGTGCGGCGGAAGTCCTGCGTGGGTTCTTCCGGAGGAACCAGATATTGCGGAACGTGGTAAGTGCTTGGACGGTTGTAGCCTATGAAGTATGTGCGGCGGATGCCGTGCGATGCACGTACGTCGTCCTGCGGTTCTCCCTTCCGATAGATAAAAACGTGAAAGGGGTCGTGGCGGGAAATTTTTGCAACCTCGTAGGTTCTCATAAAATCCGTCACGCCGTGGTCCATCAGCACGTACGCTTCCTGGTCCAAATCATCTATCGTCAACGGCGGAGCACCCGAGTTTCGTTCGACGTGCCGGGGAGACGGGATAGGCTCCGCTTGACTGAAACAGTCCTTGTCGTAGTTCACCGTCTCTATGTATCCCCCCTGGGAGTAAGTGTATGATTTGGCGGGATACAGGGACACTCCACTCTCCACGCCCCCGGCCCAAACGATGCCTCGCCGTTCCTCGTAGAAAGCACGGCGGAAGGTTTCGTGGGAAAGCAACCAGTCGCTCACGTAGGGAGCAGAAAGTCCATGGTCAAGATATTTGTCCGTCTCGCGAAACATGTCAAAGTATATTTGCGAACGCTCCATGAGTCTCCTTCGTGTACCCCGTCGTGTGGGATGGTGGTGAGCCGTCACCGTGGCGGCCTCCAACTCGTGTTCCTTGTTGCCCCTCCACGCTTTGCTGCCTGTCAGCCCAATTTCTTCCGTTTGACGGTATCCCTCCGCTTCTGCTCTCAGGTGTAGAGGGCTGGGAGTTGGAGGAGGTAGCGTCTGCTCGTACCAGCTGTACGAGCGGCACGGCGGTGAGAACTGTCGGTTGAGAGAAGCAATCTGATACAGGTTCTTTCCCTTGCGTTTCGTGATAAACGACGTGTCCCAAACCCCGTACACATCAGGGACGGAGAAGGCGAAGTATCCCTCTTCATCCGTAAGCGTGCGTCCGCGCTCCGTGACGGTCGTGTCTGCGTTTGTCATTATGACCGACAGTTCCACGCTCGCCCTATTGCGGGCGTTACGCTTTTTTCTTGGGGCTGTCCAGAAGGAGCCTTTGTAATCCAGCTTCGGATTTATACGTCCGTCAATGTAGAGGCGGTCCTCGATGGGCTGTCGTTTTACGAATGGCGCTTTGCCCGACATTTGCAGCCAGTCGTACCTTGCCCATCCCTGCACGAGGCAGAGCAGGTCTGCAGCTTGGCGGTGCGCGTTGTCGTCCGCCTCAAGGTAGTACTCCGCATCGCGGACGTAGCCTTTCAAATCTGAAGTGAGCAGCAGGTATGTCGCTACGTTGTCATCGCAACCATTTGTCGTTGCCGCCACGTCGCGCACGGAGACTGACACCGTCTGTTTCGGAAAACCTTCCAGCTGTACAAGCATACGTTTATGGGGCGTGATGAGGGTGTCGGCAACGCATACTTTTACGTTCGCTACGCCTTTGGAGGGATTCGCAGGTGTCGGAGGTACAAAAAAGTGGCGTTGTGCCCAGATGCGGCCGTCGCTGTCAAAGAGTGTCAGTTGGTGAATCCCAGCTGGCAACGAGAGACGGTTGATCCGGATGTTCCATGCTCTCGCCGTGGAAGCCCTTCCGCGCTCGAAGGCCAGCACCGTGCCATTATGCATAAGCGTTAGCCCGAGTTCCCGCTCCGACAAGTCGGGGGTGACGTTCACCTGTATGGAGACGTACTTGACGTCCAAGGCATTTACCGCCAGAACACAACCCTGGTCCTGTGCTTCCGGAAGGCGGACGCGGCGGGACTGCCCGTCGTGCGTGAAGCAGAGGTACAGGGGAGCGTCACCTGGGGTACAGGTGAACGTTCCGCGCCCCTCGCGCAACGTACGTACGCTTGCCAGTACCTCTCCCTGTTCCGTCTGGAGCTCTCCTTCAATGTCGATATTCGCCGAGTCTGGCAGCGAGACCTCGAAAGCTACGAGACTGTTCAGTCCGCGTACCAGGTTGCCGCCTTCGGGATAAAAGTCCACGATGGGAGGCTTTTCTTTCTGCCATAGCCGTAGCTGCTTCCGTGAGAGACTGTCGGGCGTGTCGTTTCCCATACGGTATTTCATAAAATCCTGCTCTATGATTTGGTTCGTATAGTTACCCTCCTGCTCCGGCCTGTCAAAGACTGGCACTACGCGCGAGAAGATATTCTCAGCCGGCCAGTTCGTCATGTAGCGTGTATAGGCACGAATCTCGTAGAAGCCGTTGGCGCGTAGCTTTTCCAAAGATATGTCGCCGTGGCACTGCCCGTCCTCGATCTTCAGCTTCTGCGTCTCTATAATTTCACCGAAGGGATCCACGAGCTCCACGTAGAGCACGCCGCTCAGGTTCGTGAAGGCCATCGTGTCGGGGCGCACGACATAGGCCTTGTACCAGATGGTATCGCCGATGAAGTACCCCGTGTTGTCCAGGTGCAGGTAGGCCTTCTCCTGCGGGAACAGGCGGGCGAAGGTCTCCACGTTGCGCACGAAGCCCCGGAGCCTTTCCTGCGCCGTCTGGGCAGAAAGGCATGCGGCGCATAGTGCGAGGAGGGTGACAGCGTATATCCGTTTCATCGTTTGGGGGAGTTTTCCGTGTGTGTTTGTCCCGCGCGCTACGTGCGCACCTTTTTTTCAGAAGGCTTTGAGCTTCATTTTGACGAGGATGGGATTATCGTCCTCGTGGAGCGATTCCACCAATGCCCGGTCCTTCGGCGGAAACTGAATCTTCTTCAGCTGCGGATGCTTCGCGTACTCCGCCAGCAGGCGGAACAGGTCCGCGGGGCGGAGAACGTGGTAGAAGTATTCCCCGTCGGAGAAGTTGAAGTGGTAGCAGCACATGTATTCAAACAGGTCGCCTCGCGGACGGGACACGTCACCGAAGAGGACGTGCCCGGACCGGCGGTCGTAGAGGAGGTTCGTGACGGGCTTTGCCTCCTGCATGATGGAAAACTGCATGTGGTGCTTCGTGAACGTGTAGTAGCCGTTGAAGTGCGGGGTTGTGCGGAAATAGGCATTCATCTTCTCGTCCGTGTCAATCTCGCCCTTCCACACCCATGAGGCCTTGTCAGGGAAGGCGAGGCAGTAGCGTGCGCGGCATGCGTCCTTGCCCACCTCCCAGATGGTGTCGGAGCGGATGTCGTGGTAGAAGACTTCGCCCGCGACGGCGTTCAGGGGCCTGCCGGACATCCAGTGGAACGCGTCGCGCAGGGATTCAGGATAGGGGAAGCCTGCCAGGGTGGGGACGAGTGCGCCCTGTGCTTCGGGCGTGGAGATGACGAGCTGGTGGCGGTCAACGGGTGCCAGGCGGCTGTTGTTCCCGAAGTAGGTGTATTGCGCCAGCTTGTCGCCAATGTATGCTATTTGGTAGAAGTAGTAGTAGAGCGGCATGCTTTTGACGAAACGCCCTTCGTAGTCGTAAACGAGGAGTGCGGCGCCGCGCGTATCTAAAAGCGTGATGGTCCGCGCTTTTGTGTCCAGGGCTATGTCCTCTACGTCTTGGTATTCGCCTGCGCCATAGCCGTAGGCCCCGATGCGTCCCAGGTACTTTCCGTCCTCGGAGAAGCGATAGACGGCATGGTTCTTTTTGTCCAGAATGAACATCTGGGCGGCATCGCACACGAGCTTGTCAACCCTGTCGATGTGGCAATCAGACCAAGTCTCCAGCCTTACGTAACGGATCGTGTCTATGAGGTTGTATAGGTCGTAAGGTTGTGGCTTCTCAGGCACGATGATTGTCTTCACGCCGGAGGTTATGAGGGGGAGGTCGGGGAGGTTTTCCTTCAGGCTGAGGACGTCGGCATATTGGCTGTTCAGGGGCGTGGCGATTATCTCGCTCGCGTCCTTGCACGAGGAAAGCGCGAGCGCGGCGAGGGCGAATGCAGGGAGTTTCATGGCTTTTCGATTTTTATTTGATTTTTATATATCAGGTCTCTTGCGACGGCAAAGGTATGCAAAATGCCGTCCCCCTGCAAGCTAAACGCTTTCCACCTTTTTCCACTTTTGCGAAAAAATGCCTCGTCGGCAGGGTGACATTGTGTGTCGGAAGGTGGATGCAGAGAAAGGTGCAACCCTTTCACTGCAAGCAGCTTGCCGCATCGTCTGGGGTGCCGTGGAAAAAGGTGGAAAGGCATCCCTGCGGGCTATGTCCGCGGAAAAGCATAACTTTGCAGCCGGAAACACGAGGGCGGTACGCCCGCACACACAAAACATGAACAGCACGAAGAACATATTGCCCCTGCTGCTGCTCCTCCTCGGCCTCGTCCTGGGGCTGAGTCCCTCCTGCTCCAGACAGGCGGGGACGGCGCGCGAGCTGGAGGAGATACGGACCGTGGGTGAGAAGGATCCTGTGGCGGCCGCCAAAATGCTGGACTCCCTTTCATCCGCCGACGCAGAGGCGGACGAGGAGGTCGTCATGCGCCGCGAGCTGCTACAGCTCCGGCTGCAAGGGAAAGGCATATGCGTGCAGACGTCCGACGTGGCAGCAAGGCAGGTTTACGACTATTTCATGGCCAAGGGAAGCCGGGGCGAGCGGCTGGAGGCGTGCCTCTGCCTGGCAGGCGTGTATCGCGACCTGCATGACAGCCCCAAGGCGATACGCTACTACAACGAGGTCCTGGACATGGCCTCGGCAGGCACTGGGAGCGGGGCGGACAGCCTGGCCCTGACGGAAGCGTGCATGGAACTCAGCGCGCTCTACGGCTTGCAGTACAACTACAAATTGGCCCTGGAGACAGCCGAGAGGGGGCTGGAGACGGCACGGCGGCAGGGACGCGTCACGCCGCGGCTTCTGGCGGCCGTGGCTGCGGCGGCACGCGGGATGAACGATGCCTACACGGTGCTGCGCCACCAGCGGGAGGCTCTGGACATGATTCAGCGCGACGGCACCCTCGACACCGATGCCGACGTCGTGGCGGACATCCTGGCGGACGCCTCCGAGTACAGTTTCACCGAGGAGGCCGAAAGATGCAGGACGCTTCTGGAAAGCATCAGTCCAAAGCGACGTCCGCGCGGCTACATGCGCGCCTTGGCAACCTACTACAGGTGCCACGCCAAGGCGGACTCCGCCATCAGCTGCTACCAACGCATATACGCCACCTCCAGAAGCGCGGAAGAGAGATGCGAGGCCAGCCGCCATCTGGCCCTGCTCTACGAGCGGAAGGGGGACGGCGCACAGTCGCAGAAATATGCCCTCGCCTTCATACATGCCGAAAGGGACTACAGGAAAACCTTGCAGCATGAGCAGGCTGTCAGCGCGTACAACGAGTTCGTCTATAACAGGAACGCGGCAGCGGAGGAAAGGGCGTACCGTGCAGCGGCGGAGGCGCAGCGCAGCAAAATGGAGTGGATAGCGGCCTTCGCCTTCCTCCTCGTGCTGTCCCTGCTGCTCATCCTGACGCAGCGGTACCGGAACCTGCGGCGCAGGAACGCGGCGCTGGAGCGCATGCGAGAAATGGAAGGGGAGATACGCCACGGGCAGGACGTGGAGCGCCAGCTGCAAGCGAAGGAAAAGCTTCTCGCGGAGAAGCTGGATCAGAACGAGCGCCTTTTCCGTTATGCCTTCACGGAGAACCTGCAGGCAAGCGCGGGCGACGTCCTCAGGCAGTTCCGCATGGCGTCCGGCGGGAGGCACCACCTTTCCAGCGAGGAATGGAAGCAGATGTTCGCGGCGGTCGATACGCTCTATCCCGGCTTCAGGGCCGCCGTCGTCAGCAAGGTCGGCAAGCCCACGGAGGACAAGCTGCGCATCGCCTACCTGCTGAAGGCCGGCATGGGGAAGCCGCAGATTGCCAGCCTCACCGGCTACCCCACGACGACGGTATGGCGGAAGGTGCGGCAGCTGACGGAAGTGCTGAAGGAGGAGCTTTGGCGGCTGGACGACCTCGCCACGTAGGTTCTTAGGTTTATAGGTTCTTAGGTTTATTGGTTTATAGGTTTTTGAAATCTTTTTTCTTCTAACCACTACAGACACAGCTTGGGGAACCACAGACTATACGGACTTCTGTTCCTCTTGCCGAAAAAGGGAGAAAAGGCCGGAGGTTTCAGGAGAAGGCATCTTACCGGAAGATAAAGGCACTTCGCCAGATCATGAAGGCATCTCGCCAGCGTCGATTCGGGAACCAAAACGAGGGGCAGGGCTGTCCGGAAAGACGCCCTGCCCCTGCCTGTCGTACAGAACCCCGCGAGGGTTGTCCCCCGGGGAGTTACTTGTCCCATCCTGCGGCCTTCATGATGCGCAGGGGGATCTCGGTGTTGTCGAAACGGCCCGTGAACTGCTCGGCACCGGCACCGACGGCATAGACGCCGACGTAGCCGTTCGAGTGGCCTCCGCTCTGCCATCCGATGCCGCTGGCTCGGTCGCAGGTGTGGGCGGCTGCGTAGGTGAAGTCGCTTATCTCGCCCGTGAGCTTGCTGTCGCCGCTGACGAGGGCGGCTGCGAGCTTGTCGTAGGCGGCACGGAGCTCCTCGACGTCGGCGGCCTTGGGCTCGATGGTGCCCCAGATGCCGAAGTTCTCACGCAGGAGGTTGCGGGCGTACTCCCACGTGAACTCGCTGGGGTTGATGCGTGCGAGGAGGCGCTTCATGTTGCGGCTGAAGCGTCCCAGGCTGATGGTCTGCCCGCGCAGCTGGTCGAGGTGGAGCTGATAGCTGCCGCGGCCGAGGGAGAGGCCGCCGGTCTCGTGGTCGGCGGTGATGACGATGAGCGTCTCCTTGGGGTGCTTCTGGTAGAAGTCGTAGGCGATGCGTACGCAGCTGTCCATGTCGATGAGCTCGTGGATGTAGCTGGCGCCGTCGTTGGCGTGGCAGGCCTTGTCGATCATGCCGCCCTCGATCATGACGAAGAAGTCTTTCTTCTGCTTCTGTTTCTTGGAGAGGAAGTCTATGGCTGCACGCGTGATCTGCTGGAGGGAGAGGTTTTCGGGGCGCTGCTCTATTTTGTAGGGGATGTTCTGCACGTGCTCCTCGCTGTCGGCCTTGGGCTGGAAGAGCACCATCTTGTCCGCCGCGGCGCACTTGGCGAGGTATTCGTCGTAGCCGCGCACGATGGTGTAGCCTGCGGCCTCGGTCTGCTGGTAGAGGTCGGGGGTGCCTTCGGGCTCGTCCTTGCCGACGGGCGTCATGAAGTCAGACCCTGCAAAGAAGTCGAAGCCCGAGGGGCCGAGCTGCTTGCCGATTTCGTAGTACATGTTGCGGTTCTCGGCATGGGCATAGAAGACGGCGGGCGTGGCGTGGTCCACGGTGACGTTCGTCGTCACGCCGACGGCGGCTCCGTGCTCCTTGGCGCGCTGCGCTACGCTGAAGACGGGCGTCGTCTTGTCCTCGAGCACGCCGATGGCACCGTTGTAGGTCTTCTTGCCTCCGGCCAGGGCCGTACCGGCAGCGGCGGAGTCCGTCACGCCGTTGGTGGCGGAATGCGTGGTGATGAAACCCATGTAGGGGAAGCTGGGGAAGAGCAGCGGCGTCGTGCCGATGCGTCCCTCGCAGGCGGCGAGGTAGGTCTCGGCACCGTTCACCTGGTTGACGCCCATGCCATCGCCAATGAAGTAGAACACGTACTTGGCGCGCTGTGCGTCTGCGACCTGGAAGCTGAGCGCTGCCAGCGCAATGAGGAAAAGGATTCTTTTCATTTTTGGTTGTTTGGTTGTTTGGTTTATTGGTTTATTGGTTGTTTGGTTTTTAGGTTGTTTGGTTCTTAGGTTCTTAGGTTTGTTTAGTTGACAAGTCGACCAACAGACGAGCTTGCTGCGCCGCAAAGGGCTCGTTTACTCGTTTACTTGTTAGCTTGTTTACTCGTTTACTCGTCTGCTTGTTTACTCGTTTACTCGTTTTGTTGTTCAATCCGGTAGGCGGTCTGGACGTTTTCCAGCGTGCGGAGCTGCTTACAGATTTCGGCCACCTCGTCGGTGTCGTGTACCATGAAGGTGAGCTGTCCGTCGAAGATGCCGTCGTTGGCGTTCAGGGCGATGTGGTGCAGCTCGGCCCCCTCCTCCAGCAGGTCGGCAATGGCATGGAGCGTACCGCGGCGGTCCACACCTTTTATATATATCGTGGCCGCGAAGTCCATCATCTTGTGCACATCCCAGCGGGTGGCGATGATGTTGTTGCCGAAGCTGGTCTTCAGCTTCGTGGCCTTCGGACAGCGGCGCTTGTGGATCTCAAGCCTTCCGTCCGCCGTGATGTACCCCAGCACGTCGTCGCCGGGGATGGGGTGGCAGCATGGGGCCATCTCGCATTTCGCCAGCGTCTCCTCGTTGAGCGTCAGCGTCTCCTTGCGGTTGAGGGCATCCGTGAAACTGCCTTCCGTTACGCGGTCGTCCTTCTCCTTCTTCTTGCTGCCGATGAAGGGCACGTACTTGCGCCATCCCTTGCTGCGCCTGTGTCCGCGCAGCGTGTCGGCATCGTCGCCGCTGAGCTTCAGGCGTCCCTCGCCCAGTGCGAGGCACAGCTCGTCGCGCGAGGCGAAGCCGTGCAGGGTGCGCAGCTTGTCGATGTGCGTCGCGCCCGGCTCGAAGTCGTGTTCGCGCAGGAAGTCGTTGGCGATGTTCTCGCCCGCCTTCACCTTTTCGCGGCGCTGGTGGCGCAGGCTTGCCAGCACCTTGCCGCGTGCCTTCGCCGTCGTCACGTAGTCCTTCCAGGCTTCCTCCACCTGCACCGTTCGCGACGTGATGATTTCTATCTGGTCCCCGGACTTGAGGCGGTAGCTCAGGGGGACGAGCTTGTTGTTCACCTTGGCACCGAAGCAGTGGCTGCCGAGGAAGGAGTGTATGGAGAAGGCGAAGTCCAGCACGGTGGAACCGGCCGGCATCGTGCGCATCTCGCCCTTTGGCGTGAAGACGATGATTTCCTTTGAGAAGAGGTTGAGCTTTATGGTGTCAAGCAGGTCGAGCGTGTCCGGCTGCGGGTCGTCGAGAATCTCCTTGATGGAGTCCACCCACTTGTCCAGCTCGCTGTCGTCGTACTTGTAGTTGGTGTCCTTGTATTTCCAATGTGCCGCGAAGCCGTGCTCCGCAATGTCGTCCATGCGGTCGGAGCGTATCTGCACCTCTATCCATTTGCCCTGCTTGGACATGAACGTGTTGTGGAGGGCCTGATAGCCGTTTGCCTTCGGTGAGGAAAGCCAGTCGCGGAAGCGCATGGGATGGGGACGGTAAATCTGCGTGAGGGCGGAGTAGATGCTGAAGCACTCGTCGATTTCATCCTTGCGCTCCTTCGGCACATAGACGATGCGCAGGGCAAGGATGTCGTAGATGTTGTCGAACTCCACCTTCTTGTTCTGCATCTTCTGCCAGATGGAGAAGGGCGTCTTCACGCGTTGCAGGATGTGGTACTTGAAGCCTTTTGCCTCCAGCATCTCACGGATGGGCGGCACGAAGTTGTTGAAAATGCTTTCGCGCTCGGCCTGCGAGGAGTCCAGCATCTCCTCTATCTTCCGGTATTCCTCGGGGTGCTCGTACTTGAAGCTCAGATCTTCCAGCTCGGACTTTATCTTGTTCAGGCCCAGGCGGTCGGCCAGCGGAGCATAGATGTACGTCGTCTCGCCCGCGATCTTGTACTGCTTCCTCGGGTGCATGGAGGACAGCGTGCGCATGTTGTGGAGACGGTCACTGATCTTGATGAGGATGACGCGCACGTCGTCACTCATCGTCAGCAGGAGCTTCTTCAGTGTCTCAGCCTGGTCGGAGGCCTTGTCGCCAAATATGCCGCCGGAGATTTTCGTCACGCCCTCCACGATGTTTGCCACACGCGGGCCGAAGAGGTTTGAGATGTCCTGATAGGTGTAGTCGGTGTCCTCCTCCACGTCGTGGAGCAGCGCGGCACAGATGGACGTGGAGCCAAGCCCGATTTCCTCACAGGCAATCTGCGCCACGGCCAGGGGGTGCATGATGTAAGGCTCGCCGGAGCGTCGGCGCACGCCCTGATGTGCCACCTTCGCCATGTTGAAGGCGCGCGTGATGATGTCCACCTTGCGGCGGTGGTTGGAGGCCAGGTAGGTGTCAATGAGCTTCTTGAAAGCCGCATTGATCATCTTCTCGTCCTCGGCATCCCGTAGCTTCTTGGCTTCCAGCTCATCCGGTTTCTCGGGCTTGGTGTCGGGGTTCTTCGCGTTGTCTTCGGGTTTCATAACAGTTTGGGAGGACTTGTGGGGGATTCTACAGTCGGTTTACTTCACGCGGAGCTTGCGTCCGCTGCGGATGACGTCGCCCTTCAGGTTGTTGAGGCGCTTCAGCTCGGCAACGGTCGTGCCGTGCTTGCGGGCAATCTGCGTCAGGGTCTGGCCGTTCTGTACGGTGGTTTCCTGCGTGCGCTGTTTGCCCTTTCCCTTTCCCTTGGCGGTATTGTTCTTCGCGTTCTTGGAATTTCTCGCGTTCTTGGTGCTTGCCGTGTTTTTCGTGCTCGCCACGTTATTCCGTGCATTCTTCCCATAGCGCCCGTTGTGCGCCGTCTGTTGGGTCGTCTGCTGGTGGCGGGACGTATGGCGGCTTGATGCGGGTGTCTCCGTACGCGTTGTCGTGGTGCGCGTCGTGGTCGTTGTCGTAGTGGTATGCGTCGTCGTGCGTACCGGTGCGGCATCTGCAACGTGGCGCACGGGGGTGGAGGAAACTTGCGGCATGGTCGGCTTGTCGCCGTTTGCGGCAAAGGCACTGCCCTGCGTCAGGTCCTGCGAGTAGTTGTCGCGCAGGAAGCGCTCACCGGAGTCGCCGTAGATGGTGTCCTTCAGGGCGATGAAGGTGCCCACGGCTTCCTGCGGCAGGCGCAGCGTATAGGGAGCGGAGTAGCCGGGCACGATGTCCGTGCGGTATTGCGGATTGAGGGCCTTGATGATGTCAAGGTCAACGTCGCACAACTTTGCCACCTGGCGCATGTCCACGTTGCGGGAGAGCAGAATGGTGTCCGTAGCGATGGGATAGCGCGTGCGCATCGGGCAGATGTTGTGGTCGCAATAGTAGTTCATGACGTAGTTGGCAGCGATGAAGGCCGGCACATAGCCGCGCGTTTCCTTGGGAAGATAGGGGTATATTTTCCAATAGTCGCGCTGTCCGTCGGCACGGTGGATGGCCTTGTTTACGTTGCCCGGTCCGCAGTTGTAGGCTGCCAGTACGAGGTGCCAGTCGCCGTATATCTTGAAAAGGTCGCGGAGCAGGCGTGCCGCCGCCCATGTGGACTTCACCGGGTCGCGACGCTCGTCAACGCGGCTGTTTATCTCCAGGTCGTACTGCTTGCCCGTGGAAACAATCATCTGCCACAGGCCTGCGGCTCCCGCAGGGCTCACGGCGTTGGGATTCAGTGCCGACTCGATGACGGGGAGGTATTTCAGCTCGAGAGGCAGGCCGTAGTAGTCCAGCGCCTCCTCGAATATGGGCACGTAGAGGTTGGACTTTCCCAGCATGCTGGCTACGCCGCGGCGCCCGTGGTTGCAGTACTGGTCGATGAATCGCTGCACGATGTCGTTGTAGGTCATCTCGATGACGGTCGGCAGGCGCAGCAGGCGGTCGCGATAGACCTCCGGGCCGTAAGTGGGGTTGTAGTTGGGATTCTCGCAGGTCGTATCGGGGTAGAGATAGTTGCGCTCCTGCCAGTCACTCAGGAGGGAGTCCTCACTGATGACCATACCCTCGGGCAGGGTGAACACTTCGTCCTGGCCAAAGCGCTCATCGTGGATGGTAATTTCATTCTGTGCCTGCACGGTGGCGGATGTGCCGACAGCGAGCAAGGATAGGAATAGCGTCTTTATTTGTTTCATGTCCGGTTGAATATATGCGTTTGCGGGTGTTTCCTAAAAGTTTATGCTACAGCCGAGCCCGTAAGCATTTGTCTGGCGCAGTCCCGGCTGGCTGATGACCGCCGGTTCAAGGTGCATGCTCAGGTCTGGCGAGATGTCGAAGACGGAGAGCTGGGCGTCCACGTAGGCATCGAGGATGGAGAGCAGATAGACGCCCACGAAGGCAAATGCGCTCAGGTCACGATAGCGGCGGTAGTAGTTTTTCTTGTTCTTGAAGATGGTCTTGAAGCGTTCCTCGCGCCCCGTGATGTCATAGCGCGGCGGGAGCATGTCAAGGTAGCTCTTCGTGTTGGGGTCGTCGTCCATGATGTCCAGGTATGCCTGCGAATAGTCGCGATACATCTGCTGGTTCCACATCAGGGCGTAGGTGCAACCGAGAAATCCGCCGTAGAAGATGGGGAGCTTCCAGTATTTCCGGTTGTAGATTTGCCCGGCTCCCGGCAGCACGGCGGCCAGCCACAGTGCGCGCTTGGGGTCGGGGATGAACTGCGCCTTGGGCTGAGGGGCGGCAGGGACGGCGACATCCTCGGCAATGACGGAATCCACGATGGCTCCATACTCCTCGTTGAGGTCGAGCGTGTCGCTGGCGGATTCCACCGGTGGCAGCTGCGGGACGCTGACGGTGTCGTCCTCCACGTCCGGGAAGAGCGGCTCTTGCGCTGCGGCGTTGCGGGGCGTCGCAGCCAGACACAGCACGCACAGGAGGATGTATGTCAGCCGCCGTGTCGTCATTTGCGCATTCGGTCGAAGCGTGTCATGATGCGTTCCAGGTCTTCCTCGTCGGAGAAGGGGATGGTGATGCGTCCCTTTCCTTTTCCGCCGACGGCGAACTGTACGTTCACACCGAAGAAGTCCGTCAGGCGGCTCTTGAGCTCCTTGTACTCCTCGGGCAGCTGCGATGAGCGCTGTGACAGGCGTGCCCTGCCGCTCTTGACGGTCTCGCCGTTGTTCAGCGCCTGCACCATTTCCTCCACCTGCCGGACGGAGTAGCCCTTGTCCTGTACTTCACGGAAGAGGCGCAGCTGCACGGACGGTTCCTGTGCACCGAGGATGGCCCGGGCGTGTCCTGCATCAATGCCTCCGTTTCGCAGTGCCATCTGCACGGGTGCGGGAAGCTTCAGCAGGCGCAGGGTGTTGGCAACGGTGGCCCGCTTCTTGCCGACTTTCTCGGAGAGTTCTTCCTGCGTCAGGTGGTATTGCTCAATGAGGCGCTGATAGGCCAGTGCCACTTCTATGGCGTTCAGGTTTTCGCGCTGGATGTTCTCCACCAGCGCCATCTGCATCATGCTCTCGTCGTCCGCCGTGCGTATGTAGGCGGGAATCGTCTTCATCCCTGCCAGCTTGGAGGCACGCCAACGGCGTTCGCCTGCAATAATCTGATAGGTTCCGTTGTCCATCTGGCGCAGTGTGATGGGCTGCACGATACCCAGCTGACGGATGCTCTCTGCCAGCTCCTCCAGAGCCATCTGGTCAAACTCGCGACGGGGCTGGTCAGGGTTGGCATTGATGCGTTCCAGTGGAATCTCGTTGATGCTCGACGAACCGCTCGTCCTTATTTCATCCTGCGTGTCGATGAGGGCATCCAGCCCCCTGCCGAGTGCGGGGTATTTCTTCTTTACTGCCATGTTATCAGCGTGTCTTTTCGTTTATTTCTCCTCGCGCATGATGATTTCCTTTGCGAGTTCCAGATAGTTCTTTGCACCGGTGGAAACGGCGTCGTAGAGGATGACGGGAAGCCCGTGGCTGGGCGCTTCACTCAGGCGTACGTTGCGCTGAATGACGGTTTTGAAGACCAGTTCCTGGAAGTGGCGCTTCACCTCGTCGTATATTTGGTTGGCCAGGTTCAGGCGCTTGTCGTACATCGTCAGCAGGAAGCCCTCAATCTCCAACGAGGGGTTGAGCTTTTTCTTTACAAGGCGTATCGTGTTGAGCAGCTTGCTGATGCCTTCGAGGGCGAAGTACTCGCATTGCACAGGTATGATGACGGAGTCGGCTGCCGTGAGGTCGTTGACAACCAGCAGGCCGAGCGAGGGGTTGCAGTCGATGAGGATGTAGTCGTATTCGTTCTTGATGGGTGCCAGCAGCTCCTTGAGTACATACTCGCGGCGCTTGCGGTTCATGAGCTCCATCTCGGCACCGGCCAGGTTGATGTGAGCAGGCAGCACGTCCATGTTTTCAACATCCGTCGTGTAGAGGGCCTCGCGGACATCCTTCTCGCCCATCAGGCACTCGTAGAGCGTGGCATCTACTTCCCCACTGTCCACGCCCAGTCCCGAGGAGGCGTTTGCCTGCGAGTCGGCATCGACGATCAGCACTTTCTTCTCCAGGGTTGCCAAGGATGCGGCCAGGTTCATGGCCGTTGTGGTTTTCCCGACGCCTCCCTTCTGGTTGGCCACTGCAATTGTCTTACTCATGATAGTCGTTTTCGTGACACATTTCCCCGACGTCTCCATCGGGCTATAATTCGCGGCAAAGATAGGGTTTCGCTGCCGAAGGGCAAAGGAATAAACATTTTTTCGCACTTCCCGAGTGGCTCTCAGGGCAGAAATCCGCCCGATTCGTTTTTTTTTGTTACTTTCGCAGCGCAATTCTCACATGTTTTTCAGTAAACGTCCCATCCCCTCATGGATAAACGTCCCTATCTCCTCCTATCCAACGACGACGGCTTCGCTGCCGGCGGCATCAATTTCCTGATAGACGTGCTTCGTGCGGACTACGACCTTCTGGTCGTGGCACCTGACGGCCCGCGCTCGGGCTTCAGCACGGCATTCACCGTCACCACACCTCTCTCCGTGCGCCCCGTACGGAAAGAGGAAGGCCTTGCCGTCTATGCCTGCTCAGGCACCCCGGCAGACTGCGTGAAGATAGCCATGAACCGCTACGTGAAGCGTCGTCCAGACCTTGTCGTAGCAGGCGTAAACCACGGTGACAACTCCAGTGTGAACGCCCACTATTCGGGCACGATGGGCGTGGCCTCCGAAGCCGTTATGCAGGGCATTCCCGCCATTGCCTTCTCCCTGTGCGACCACAGGCCGGATGCGGACTTCGAGCCCCTGCGGCCCTACGTCAGGGACATGGTGGCGCGGGTTTTGCGCGGGGGTATGCCGCCACTGGCGTGCCTGAACGTGAACTTCCCCTTGCGCAAAGTGTTCGAGGGAGTCAGGATATGCCGCATGGCGAACAGCCGGTGGGAGAAGGAAATCGTGGACTGCCCTGCACCGCGTCACGGCGACACGGCCTACTACTGGATGGCGGGAGAATGCCGCGAGCTGGAGCCCGAAGCCGAGGATACCGACCGCTGGGCCTTGGCCCACGGTTACGTGGCGGTCACGCCCACAACATTGGATAACACAGACTATCGCTACCGTGAAGTACTTCTTGATAGCTGGTGAGGCCAGCGGCGACCTGCACGCGGCACACCTTATGCAGGCCCTCCTCGGTGAGGATGCCGAGGCGGAGTTCCGCTTCTATGGCGGCGACCAGATGAAGGCCGTTGGCGGCAAGATGCTATGCCACTATCGCGACCTTGCCTACATGGGCATCGTCCCCGTCCTGCTCCACCTGCGCACCATCCTGCGGGGTATGCGCCGCTGCAAGGAGCAGATTGCCCAGTGGCACCCTGACGTCGTGATCCTTGTTGACTATCCGGGTTTCAACCTAAGCATCGCCAAATATGTGCACGCTGCGGGTATATGTCCCGTTTTCTACTATATTTCCCCGAAAATCTGGGCTTGGAAGGAAGGCCGCATCCGCAGCATACGCCGCGACGTGGACGCCCTGTTCAGCATCCTGCCCTTCGAGGTGGAATACTTCGGACAGAAACACCACTATCCCCTCACTTACGTCGGCAACCCGACGGTGGACGAAGTGGCTGCCTTCAAGGAGAATAGCGAATATCCGGAAGAAAGGGAGAACACCGTTGCCTTGCTGCCCGGCAGCCGTCGGCAGGAGCTGAAAGCCAACCTCCGTCGCATGCTGCTTGCCGCAGCACCACTGGCGGATGGGGATTGGCGGCTGAAGATTGCCGTTGCTCCGGCGATGCCTTTGGAGGTTTACGAGGACATCGTCCGGCAGTCGGGTATCGGACGTGAGGCTGTGGAGCTTGTGGAGGGTCGCACCTACGCACTCCTGCAATCGGCACAGGCGGCCCTCGTCACCAGCGGCACGGCCACGCTGGAGACCGCGCTCTTCCGCGTGCCGCAGGTCGTATGCTATTACGTCAGCTGGGGGCCGCTTGTGCGCCTGATGCGCCGCCTGCTGCTGAAAGTGAAATACATCTCCCTCGTGAATCTGATATGCGGTGAAGAGGTTGTTCCTGAGCTGGTTGCGGACGACATGAACGTCCGGCGTGTGCGGGACGAACTGCAACGCATCCTCCCCGGAGGCGAAGGGCGCGAGGCTATGTTGGCGGGCTATGAGCGCATGGCCGAGCGACTGGGAGAGCCCGGCGCACCTCTCCATGCGGCGAAGGCTATGGTGGAACTTCTCCGAAAGGGGAGGGGAGAATAATCCAGAATGCAGCGGCAGTCTTTGCTGCATAATCCATAAACGTCTTATTCCCAATTTATTGTATGTTACGTAAAAGCTCTGCGGGTACCTCCTTTTGAGCTGTGCGCACATCTCGTTCTGAGCTTTGCGCTTACCTCAACTCAAGGTGTGCGCTTACCTCAACTTAAGGTGTGCGCTTACCTCAACCCGAGCTTTGCGCTTACCTCAAACGGACATAAAAAACAGCCCGGCACATGGTCTGCGCCGGGCTGCTGTGGTGTATTGGGGTGACGTGTGTTTACGCCCTGTGTACCAGTTTATTTCTTTTTCTTCTTATCTTCATCCTGGCGTCCGTACCCATAGCCGTATCCATATCCATAGCCATAACCGTAGCGATAGCCTCCATAGCGGGCTTTGGAATCGGTATCGTTGAGGACAGCGCATAGGTTGTTGAACTTACCGTCCTGATAGAACTTCTCCAACTGCGGAAGGAAGGCCTTTTCCTGGACACCGACACGCATGACAAAGAGGGTCTGGTCGGCCACGCGGCCCACGATAGCGGCATCGGCCACGGCCAGCATGGGCGTCGTATCCACGATGATGAAGTCATAGATTTCCCGGGCCTCGGCAATGATTTCGTCAAAGCGCGGCGACATGAGGAGCTCGGCAGGATTCGGCGGCAGCATGCCGGCAGGCAGGAGATCTACGCCCTCGAACACTTGGTTGGGTATGACGACGTCGGCAAGCCGCAGCATGTGTTCTTCGTCGGCCAGCAGGGAGGTGAGGCCTTCGCGGCTGACGTGGCGGCTCAGGGTGCTCTTGCGGATGTCCGCATCAATAAGCAGGACACGCTTGCGAGCCATGGCGTAGATGATGGCAAGGTTCTTGGAAATGAAACTCTTGCCGTGGGACGGCGTGGCCGACGTGAGCACATAGACTTTTGCCGCATGGCGCATGAAGTCCAAACTGTAGCGCAACATGCGGAAAGCTTCCACAATGGGGGCGTCGGAGGGGCTGTCGGAAATAAGCTTTCCCTGCGAGGCTTCGTCCCAGTGGGGCAGCTCGCCCGCAATGGGAATGGAAGTGGCGGCCTCCACATCTCCGCGATGGGACACCGTCACGTCGAAGAGCATCAGGATGTAGATGATGGCACCCGGGATAGCGAGGCCAACGAGGAGGCTGACAATGAGTATGATGCGCTTTCGCGGTGAGGTGGGCGCATTGCTGCCGAGGGGTTCTTCCACCATGCGCACATTGGCCTCGTTGATGGCCAGCTGCAAGGTCACCTCCTCACGTTTGTTGAGCAGGTAGGTGTAGAGTGCTTCCTTCAGGGTCTGCTGGCGCTGGATGTCAAGGCCGAGTCTTTCCTGTATCGGTGCACTGGCCATCTGGCTTCCCGTGAGTGCCTCCTGGCTGCGTGCGGCCGAGGCTTCAATCTCCGTCCGCCGCACATAGCTGTTGACACCGCTGAGGATGCTGCTTCGCAAGGCGGCAAGGCGTGCGTCGGCTTCACGGATGAGGGGCGAGTTGTCGCTGGAGTTCGCGACATTCTTGTTGCGCTCGTTCATCAGCTGGTTGTAGCTGGCAATCTGCGGGCCTACGCCGGCACCCTGTATGTCCATTGCGGGGATGAGTTCCGTAGCATTGGAGTTGTTCTGCAGGAAATCCCGCAGGTAGCGGGCCACGGCAAGTTGCGTCTCCAGCTCGATGGCCTGCTGTCGGGCGGCGAGATTCTCGTTGGTGTAGGCGGCAGCCGAGGCACGCAGGTCCACGATGCGGTTCTGCTGCTTGAAGTTGGCCATGCGGCTTTCTACCTCGCTGAGCTCGTCACCGATGATGGCCAGACGGCTCTCAATGAAGCGTGCCGTGTTGTTGGCAACGCGGTTCTTGTTGTCCACGACATCCTGACGGTAGGCGTTGAACACCTCCATCAGTATGTCCTCGGCCCGCTGCGGGCTGTAGTCCTGGCAAGTCAGCACGATGAGGCTGCTTTCCTTGTCGTATTCGCTTGCGCTGATGCTGTTCTTGTAAATCTTTGCCGTGATGTCAACGGGGAAGAAGGTCACCTCGATATCCTTGTCCTTCGGGAACTCACTGAAGGTAGGTCCGGCAGTCACGGCAAACGTCCCGGCAGGCGTGTTGACGGTCTTCCCGATGGTGGCCTTAATGGCTTTGTCCACCGTCTCGCCACCAGCGGTCAGCCGCCGGAAATCCTTCATCGTCACCGTCTTTCCTCCCTCGTCAATGCTCATCGTGAAGCTGACGGGTTCCTCGGCAGGTGCTGAGGGGCGCAGGAGGATAGGCTCCTGCTTGTAGAGAGGAATCTGGTGGAGAGCCTGTTTCGTATTCATGTCCAGACAGAGGCCGAGCGTGTCCACGACGCGCTTCATGAGGCGTTCGGAGGACAGGATGAACATCTCGTTTTTCAGATTGTCGCCGACGCTGATACCGTTCAGTTCCAAGAGCGTATTCATGTTGCCCCGGCTACGGCGGGAGGAGGTCAGCGAAGTACCTCCGCCTCCGCTCTGCCCGTCGGTGTTCTCTATGAGCATGACGGCCTGACGCTGATAGACGCGCATCTTACGCTGTTGGTACAGGTAGCCTATAGCCAAGCATACCAGCGCGGAAATCAGGAACCAGTACCAGCGAGCCCGGAAAATACTATAACATGTCTTCAGGAGCGGGATGAGCTGCACCTCCTTCTCCTGTTCTTGAACTGTCAAAACGTTTTGGTCCATTTTTTCTTCTGTGCTTGCGCACCTTCGGTATGGCACGTGCCTTCCTCGGGTGCATTCTTCTGATGCGGTTTGCCCCTGACATGAGGGACATATTTTCGCGCCGCGAAGATAACGCAATGCGGTTAAAACGAGAAAAAAAATCGCGTTTTATCGCCTCGCCTGGCAAAAAAACTGATTTTTCAACGCCGGAAGCCACCGTTAATTGCCCCTTTATTGTATATTTGCCCCCATGAAACACACAAAATCACGTCCCTCCATACTCATTCTCTATACCGGCGGCACCATTGGGATGGTGGAAAATCCCCGTACCGGCGCATTGGAAAACTTTGGCCTTGACCGTTTCATGGAACTCTTCCCCGAGCTTCACCGACAGCCCTATAACATTGACTATGTGGCCCTGGAACATCCCATCGACTCCAGCGACATGGAACCTTCGGGATGGGTGAAAATCGGACAGGAGCTGGTCAACCGCTATGACAACTACGATGGTTTCGTCGTGCTCCACGGCACGGACACGATGGCCTATACCGCCTCCGCCCTGAGCTTCATGTTCGAGAACCTCGGGAAGCCCGTCATCCTCACCGGCTCGCAGTTGCCCATCGGCAAGCTGCGTACCGACGGCAAGGAAAATCTCCTCACCAGCGTGGAGATTGCCGCCGCAAGAAACGAGGCAGGGCAGCCGATGGTGCCGGAGGTGTGCATATACTTCGACAGCCGTCTCATGCGCGGCAACCGCACCACAAAGGTGAATGCAGAGGGCTTCAATGCCTTTCGCTCTTTCAACTATCCTCCCCTCGCCACGGCAGGCATCAGCATCCGTTTCGAGCCGCGCCTCATCCGCTATCCCGACCCCGCGAAGCCCTTCCGACCCCATTTCCGCATTGACGACCACGTCATGCTCCTTACGCTCTTTCCCGGTATCCGCCGCGAGTACGTGGAGGCCGCATTGCTGCAAGAAGGCCTCAAGGCCGTCGTCATCAAGACCTACGGCTCCGGCAACGCGCCGCAGAAGCCGTGGCTCGCCCCCCTGCTGACAACGCTCCACCAGCGGGGCGTCGTCGTCGTCAACAACACGCAGTGCAGCCAGGGTGCCGTTGAGATGGGACGCTACGAAACCGGCCTCCAGCTGCTTCAGGCGGGTGTCATCAACGGATATGACAGTACCATAGAAAGCTCGCTCACGAAACTGATGCTCCTCCTCGGCCACGAACGTTCGCAAGAGGAGGTTGCCGAAGCCATGAACCGCAGCCTTGCGGGAGAGATCACCGTGTAAAAAAATCGCGCGAGGTTTCCTTTTATAATTTAATTGTGCTATCTTCGCCGCGTAAACCAGAAATACACATACGAGACTTATGTTACTGGACCCCTTCTTTCAGACGCACGCCTACCTGGTGGAACGTCTGCGCACGACAGTACGCCGCTCCCTGATGGATACCATCGACTGGAGCTACCGCATGATATGTATTCGCGGCCCTCGTGGCGTCGGCCGCACAAGTTTCCTGCTGCAATACGCCAAGGAACATTTCGACCCGCAGCTGCGGCAGTGCCTGCTGGTCAGCATGAACAATTTCTACTTCCACGGACACGGCCTTGTGGAGTTTGCGGGCGAGTTCGCCGCCCATGGCGGACAGGTGCTCATCGTTGACCAGGCCTTCAAACTGCCCGACTGGAAAGACCAGCTGCTCAAAATATACCGCAGCTATCCCTACCTGAAAATCATCTATTCCACGACGTCCGTATTCCCGCAGAGCTCGGAGCCGGAACACGAGCTGGACCGCATCACGCGCAGCTACGTGCTCCACGGGTTCTCGTTCCGCGAGTATGTCAACTTGCAGACGGGCAACGAGCTGGGAACCTATTCGCTGGAGGAAATCCTTCACGACCACGAGCGCATCCAGAAGGTGATTCTTTCCAAAGTGCGCCCGATGGAGCACTTCCAGGGCTACCTGCACCACGGCTACTACCCCTTCTACCTCGAGAACCGCAACTTCATGGAGGCTCTGCTGAAGTCCATGAACAACATGCTGGAGGTGGATGTCCTGCTCAACAAGCAGGTGGAGCTGAAATATCTCCCGCGTATCAAGAAACTGCTCTACAACCTGGCGGCAAGCGGCGACGCCAATACCCCGAACATCAGCCGCCTGGCGGAGGAGATTGGCACCAGCCGCGCAACGGTGATGAACTATCTGGAATACCTGCAAGAGGCACGCCTCATCAACATGATATACCGCGACCTCGAGGGCACGTATCCCCACAAGCCCGCCGCCGTATTCATGCACAACACGAACCTCATCTATGGCATCCAGGCTCCTGACATCTCGGAGCAGAACGTGATGGAGACCTTCTTCATCAACGTCCTCTGGCGTCACCACCGCATCACGAAGGGACGCCGCCAGGGTCTCTACAACATCGACGGCAACATGGACATCCTCGTCTGCGACCGTGTCCGCCGCTCGAAGGACCTCCCCAACCTATACTACGCAAAGTACAACTCCGAAATCAGCCGCGAGCCGAACGAAATCCCCATCTGGCTCTTCGGCTTCCTGTATTAATTTCTCGAAATTCCCGGATTACACGTATTTTTAGCAAACAACTCTAATCAACATAACAATTAACAAGAAAGCACGAAAGCACGGTGGCATGAGGAATAATTCGCGAGAGTTATGATTCGTCAATCTGTGTGATTCGTGAAACGCACTCTTCATTATGGCAAAGAAATTTGTGACGATGGACGGCAACCAGGCTGCTGCGCATATCGCGTATATGTTCAGCGAAGTTGCCGCCATCTACCCCATCACGCCGTCCAGCCCCATGGCTGAACACGTGGACGAATGGGCAGCCCAGGGCCGTAAGAACCTCTTCGGCGACACAGTACACGTACAGGAAATGCAGTCGGAAGGCGGCGCCGCAGGTGCCGTGCACGGCTCGCTGCAGGCAGGTGCCCTCACCAGCACGTTTACGGCCTCGCAGGGCTTGCTGCTGATGATTCCCAACATGTACAAGATTGCAGGTGAACTCCTTCCCTGCGTTTTCCACGTTAGTGCCCGCACGCTGGCTACGCACAGCCTCTGCATCTTCGGCGACCACAGCGACGTGATGGCCTGCCGCCAGACGGGCTTCGCCATGCTGGCTGAAGGCAGCGTGCAGGAAGTGATGGACCTCAGCGCCGTCGCCCACCTCGCCACCATCGAGGGACGCGTGCCGTTCATCAACTTCTTCGACGGCTTCCGCACCAGTCACGAGTACCAGAAGATTGAGGAGATGGACATGGAAGACCTCCGTCCGCTTGTTGACCAGAAGGGCCTGGCTGCCTTCCGCGCCGCCGCCCTCACGCCGGAGAATCCCGTGGCACGCGGCATGGCCGAGAACCCCGAGACGTTCTTCGCCCACCGCGAGGCCTGCAACAAGTACTACGACGCCATCCCCGGCATCGTTGAGAAGTACATGGAGGCCGTCAGCAAGATTACGGGTCGTGAGTACAAGCTCTTCAGCTACTACGGCGCTGAGGATGCCACGGACGTTATCATCGCTATGGGTAGCGTGACCGAAGCCGGCCGCGAAGCCATCGACCACCTCCTCAAGCAGGGCCGCAAGGTCGGCATGATCAGCGTGCACCTCTATCGCCCCTTCAGCGCAAAGCACCTGCTGGCCGCCGTGCCCAAGACGTGCAAGCGCATCGCCGTCCTCGACCGCACGAAGGAGCCCGGTGCCAAGGGCGAACCCCTCTACCTCGACGTGAAGGAAGCCTTCTACGACGTGGCAGAACGTCCGCTCATCGTCGGCGGCCGCTACGGCCTCGGCTCCTGCGACACCACGCCCACAATGATTATCAGCGTCTATGACAACCTCGCCCTGCCCGAGCCGAAGAACCACTTCAGCCTCGGCATCGTGGATGACGTGACGTTCGAGAGCCTGCCCCTCGAAAAGGAACAGGCACTGGGCGGCGAAGGCATCTTCGAGGCCAAGTTCTACGGCCTCGGTGCCGACGGCACGGTGGGTGCCAACAAGAACAGCGTGAAGATTATCGGCGACAACACCGACAAGTACTGCCAGGCATACTTCTCCTACGACTCGAAGAAGTCCGGCGGCTTCACCTGCTCCCACCTGCGCTTCGGCGACACGCCCATCCGCTCCACCTATCAGATTAAGACGCCTAACTTCGTGGCCTGTCACGTGCAGGCATATCTCCGCATGTACAATGTCCTCGAAGGCCTGCGCGACAACGGCACGTTCCTGCTCAACACCATCCACGACGGCCAGGAGCTCGTTGACTTCCTGCCCAACGACGTGAAGCGCTACTTTGCTGAGCACAACATCACCGTCTATACCATCAACGCCACGAAGATTGCACAGGAAATCGGCCTCGGCAACCGCACGAACACGATTCTCCAGAGCGCCTTCTTCCGCATCACGGAAGTCATCCCCGTTGACCTCGCCGTGGAGCAGATGAAGAAGTTCATCGTGAAGTCCTACGGCAAGAAGGGCGAGGACGTCGTGAACATGAACTATGCTGCCGTGGATCGCGGTGGCGAATACAAGAAGCTCGACGTTGACCCCGCCTGGGCAAACCTGCCTGCCGACGAGAAGGTGCTGCGCGACGAGCCCGCCTTCGTCTCCAACCTCGTGCGCCCCATCAACGCACAGCAGGGCGACAAGCTCAAGGTCAGCGACTTCATGTGCAGCGTTGACGGCACATGGGAACAGGGCACGGCCGCTTACGAGAAGCGCGGCGTGGCTCCCTTCGTTCCCGTTTGGAAGAGCGAGTTCTGTATCGAATGTAACAAGTGCGCCTTCGTCTGCCCGCACGCTGCCATCCGTCCCTTCGTCCTCACCGACGAGGAGAAGGCAGGCTTCAAGGGCGTGACGCGCGAGATGAAAGCTCCCGCCGCCATGAAGGGCATGCACTTCGTACAGCAGGTCGACGTGCTCGACTGCCTCGGTTGCGGCAACTGCGTTGACGTCTGCCCGGGTGCTCCCGTCAAGGGCGAGGACGGCAAGCCCATGCGCGATGCCGACGGCAAGCTCGTCACGGAGAAGGCCCTCAAGATGGTGGCCCTCGACAGCCAGCTCGCTGAGGCTGAGAACTGGGACTACTGCGTGAAGAACGTCACCACGAAGCAGCACCTCGTGGATGTGAAGGCCAACCCGAAGAACTCGCAGTTCGCAACGCCGCTCTTCGAGTTCAGCGGCGCCTGCTCCGGTTGCGGCGAGACGCCCTACGTGAAGCTCGTCAGCCAGCTCTTCGGCGACCGTCAGATGATTGCCAACGCCACGGGCTGCTCCTCCATCTACTCCGGCTCCATCCCCTCCACGCCCTACACGAAGAACGAGAAGGGCCAGGGTCCCGCATGGGCAAACAGCCTCTTCGAGGACTTCTGCGAATTCGGCCTCGGCATGGTGCTTGCCAATAAGAAGATGCGCCGCCGCATCCAGGCTCTCCTCGAACAGATGATTGCCGCCGACAAGCCCGAAGGCTACAAGGAAGCCGCCAAGGAGTGGATTGCCGCTCAGGACGACGCTGAGGCCAGCCGTGCTGCTGCCGAGAAGCTCATCCCCTTCATTGACGAGAGCGCAGCCGCAGGTTGCCCCGTATGCCAGCAGCTCAAGGAACTGGAGCACTTCCTGACGAAGCGCAGCCAGTGGATCATCGGTGGCGACGGTGCCTCCTACGACATCGGCTACGGCGGTCTGGACCACGTGCTGGCCAGCGGTGAGGACGTGAACATCCTCGTGCTCGACACAGAGGTTTACTCCAACACGGGCGGCCAGGCCTCGAAGGCCACGCCTATCGCTGCCATCGCGCAGTTCGCTGCCGCCGGCAAGCGCGTCACGAAGAAGGACCTCGGCCTCATGCAGACCACCTACGGCTACGTCTATGTGGCTCAGGTTGCCATGGGCGCCGACCAGGCACAGTGCCTGAAGGCCATCCGCGAGGCCGAGGCATGGCACGGTCCCAGCCTCATCATCGCCTACGCTCCGTGCATCAACCACGGCCTGAAGATCAAGGGCGGCATGGGACGCTCGCAGGCCGAGGAAGGCCGCGCCGTTGACTGCGGCTACTGGCACCTCTGGCGCTACAATCCCGCGCTGGCCGACGAGGGCAAGAACCCCTTCACGCTCGACTCGAAGGAGCCGCAGTGGGACAAGTTCCAGGACTACCTGGACGGCGAAGTGCGCTTCCTCTCCCTGAAGAAAGCCCTCGGCGCCGACCAGGCCGGCGAACTCTACGCCGCCACGAAGCACGCCGCGCAGCAGCGCTACAAGAGCTACGTCCGCAAGACGCAGGAGGACTGGAGCCTCTAAGCCCGGCATACAATAAATATATATACGCGCGCAGGGCGCAATTCCCATTCTGGGGGTTGCGCCCTGTTTTTGTGCTTTGGGAGGGAAGGAAACGGCTTTGCGCGGGGAAAGGATAACTGATTGAAAGACTGCGAAAAGCGAGTTCCAAGATTTTCCCGACCTTTGGAACGGCCTGTTCCACGCCTTGGAACGAGCAGTTCCACGCCTTGGAACGAGCAGTTCCGCGCCTTGGAACGAGCAGTTCCGCGCCTTGGAACGAGCAGTTCCACGCCTTGGAACGAAGAGTTCCGCGCCTTGGAACGAGTGGTTCCGTCAGGAGGGACTTCATCCGAGAGCCCCGTTGCGGGGCACCGCTAACGGGAAACGAGGAAGGGAGTGCCGGGAGAGTCCGCGGCGAAGATGTGCGGCGGCGGTTTGGGAGTATGGGATTTAATGCTTACTTTTGTGCCACGTAAACATAACAATTACTAAATAACCACTATGGCACAAAATCCTGAATTCAAGTACGCGCCGATGTTCCAGCTCGGCCCGGACACCACGGAGTATTATCTGCTGACGAAGGAGCACGTCTCCCTCGGCGAGTTTGAGGGGCACCCCATCCTGAAGGTGGAGCGCGAGGGTCTGAAGAAGATGACGCGACAGGCCTTCCGCGACGTGGCCTTCCTCCTGCGCCGCGCCCACAACGAGCAGGTGGCGAAGATTCTCTCCGACCCCGAAGCTTCGGAGAACGACAAGTACGTAGCCCTCACCTTCCTGCGCAACGCGGAGGTGGCCGCGAAGGGACAGCTCCCCTTCTGCCAGGACACGGGTACGGCCATCATCCACGGCGAGAAGGGACAGCAGGTGTGGACCGCGCCCGACGACAAGGGCTACCACTGCGACGAGGAAGCCATCTCGCGCGGCGTCTATGAGACCTACACGGAGGAGAACCTGCGCTATTCGCAGAACGCCCCGCTCAACATGTACGACGAGGTGAACACGCGCTGCAACCTGCCCGCACAGATTGACATCGAGGCCACCGAAGGCATGGAGTACAAGTTCCTCTGCGTCATCAAGGGCGGCGGCTCCGCCAACAAGACGTACCTCTACCAGGAGACGAAGGCCATCCTGAACCCGCAGACGCTGGTGCCCTTCCTCGTCTCGAAGATGAAGAGCCTCGGCACGGCGGCCTGCCCGCCCTACCACATCGCCTTCGTCATCGGCGGCACATCGGCGGAGAAGAACCTCCTCACCGTGAAGCTCGCCTCCACGAAGTACTACGACTCCCTGCCCACGACGGGCGACGAGACGGGCCGCGCCTTCCGCGACGTGGCACTGGAGGAGCGCCTCTACGAAGAGGCCTGCAAGATTGGCCTGGGCGCACAGTTCGGCGGCAAGTACTTCGCCCACGACATCCGCGTCGTCCGCCTGCCGCGCCACGGCGCATCATGTCCCGTAGGCCTGGGCGTCAGCTGCTCCGCTGACCGCAACATCAAGTGCAAAATCAACAAGGACGGCATCTGGATTGAAAAGCTCGACGACCGTCCCACGGAGCTCATTCCCGAAAGCATGCGCGAGGCAGGCGAAGGCGGCGGCGTCCGCGTGGACCTGAACCGCCCGATGAAGGAGGTGCTGGCACAGCTGACGCAGTATCCCGTCTCCACGCGCCTCTCCCTGAACGGCACCATCATCGTGGCGCGCGACATCGCCCACGCCAAGATCAAGGAACGCCTGGACCGCGGCGAGGACATCCCGCAGTACCTGAAAGACCACCCCGTGCTCTACGCCGGACCGGCCAAGACGCCCGCAGGCATGCCCTGCGGCTCGATGGGTCCCACGACGGCCAACCGCATGGATCCCTACGTGGACCTCTTCCAGTCGAAAGGCGGCTCGCTGCTCATGATTGCCAAGGGCAACCGCACGCAGCAGGTGACGGACGCCTGCAAGAAGTACGGCGGCTTCTACCTCGGCAGCATCGGCGGCCCCGCAGCCGTGCTCTCCTATCAGAGCATCAAGAGCATCGAGTGCGTGGAATATCCCGAGCTCGGCATGGAAGCCGTCTGGAAGATTGAAGTCGAGGACTTCCCCGCCTTCATCCTCGTGGACGACAAGGGCAACGATTTCTTCAAAGGCCTCGGACTGTAAAGAATAAAAACCATAAGGAGCCCCTCCAATCGGAGGGACTCCTTATTTATATATACACGCACGCGCGAGGCGGACACGTGCCCGGCAGGGAAACGCGCGGGTGGCGGTACTCTCGTCAGTTGGCGTCCTCGGTGGAGGCGGGAGCTGCAGGCGCAGCGGGCGTGGCGGGAGCGGGAGCCGGCGTGATGGTCTCGACGGAGACCTCGTCGCCCTCACCCTCGGTAGCCTCCTCCGTCTCCTCCTGCTTCGGGGCGGCGGTTTCGGCAGGACGTTCGGGCTCTGCCGTGTCGGCCTGCGGCGTACCGCTGGAGACACCAATCCAGTCAACGGTGGCCTCCACGTCGGCATCGGTGGAGTCCGCCATGTCGTAGGGGCGCACCTCTACGGGTTCGGTGGTACCGTCGGAGGCGAGCAGCACCCATGCGATGCCCACCACGATGGCAATGCCCAGCAGGGACAGCACCCAGTTGCGCAGGGCGATGAGGTTCTGCTGCTTTTCCGTGCGCACCTTCGCGGGCTTCTTCTCTGTGCGAGGTGCTTTATTCTCCGTGTTTGTTTCCATGTTGGCTATTGATGTGTTGGTTTGCTTCCGGGCGGCGAAGTTATTGAAAAAATACGTCAATGCCATCATTCCCCTGCGGATATTTTTCCGATGTGCTGCGGAGGTTTTGCGTTTCTGTCCCTTTTTCGCTACATTTGCGCCGCCTTTGCAACAAGATAAAAGCAAATAACCAAAAATAATGAAACGCATCCTTACCCTTGCCTGCTTCGTTCTCATGGCACTGCATGCCAGCGCCGTCCTGAACGAACGCGACCTCGCGCAGTCGCTATCCGTGCTTCGCGTAGAACTGAAAACCGCCTACTTGCAGCAGAAGCAGAACATGGCGCGCTTCCAGATGATGAACGAAGCGCAGCACATGCGCATGCTGAACATCATGCAGAAGAGCAGCCAGATAGGCCTGATGCTCTATTCGCAGAAGGACGAATACGTCTTCGACCTCACCTATGCCTGCCATGAGGCTACGCAACAGTACATGGACTTCAAGCGCAACCGCCTGCCCTACGACCGCATTGCCCAGCGCATGCACGCAGAGGTGGAGCGCTACGACAGCCTCATCGCCGCCCTGGAGATGCTGCCGCCCTCGCTGGTGCAGCCCGTCATGCCGGAAGGCGAGGAGGGTGCTGCCGCCATCGGCATCAGCAGCGACAGCCTGCAACGCTACATGCTGGACGAGCAGGGACAGGCCGATCGTGAGGAGTGCCTGCTCTATGCAAAGGCGCTGCGAAACAACTTCGTGCGCTTCTACAACCAGATAGACAGCGACAAGGACAGCTACCAGTTCCTGGACAACCAGCTCTCCGGCCTCCACGCCTATGCACAGAAACGCTATCAGGACGTGCAGCAGAGCATCTTCAGCAACTCCGGCACGAACTATTTCATGATGCTCATGTCGCTGCCGCGCTACTGGAACTTCGCCATGCGCGACATCTACAACAAGTACAGCTCCTCGCAGGAATACCAGTCCGTGGACAGCGAATGGCGCGGCAACGTGGTGTGGGGCTACGTCCTGTTTGTGGTCTTCTACCTCGTGCTGGCCATCGTGCTGAGCATCAGCATCGTCACGATTCTCATGCGGCGCGTGAAGCGCTTGCAGACGGAGGAGATGCGGCAGCGCCGCGTGCCGATGAACATCTGCCTTGGCGTGCTCATCTTTGCCATCAGCATCATGATTGTGCGCCTGTTCCTGACGCACAACTTCTACGTCATGGCCTCGAACCTGCTGGTGGAATACGCCTGGCTGCTGGTGGTCATCTTCGTCAGCCTGCTGGTGCGCCTGAACAGCGAGCAGATACGCAACGGCTTCCGCCTCTACACGCCCATCGTCCTGATGGGACTCATCATCATCATCTTCCGCATCGTCTTCATCCCGAACACGCTGGTGAACCTGCTGTTCCCGCCCATCGTCCTGGGCTTCACCTACTGGCAGTGGCGTGCCATCCGCAAGCACTCCAGCGGCGTGCCGCGCAGCGACATGTTCTATACGTGGATCAGCTTCGCCGTGATGCTCGTCTCCTGCATCAGCGCGTGGGTGGGCTACACGCTCATGGCCGTGGAAGCCTTCATCTGGTGGCTCTTCCAGCTGACAGCCATTGAGACCATCACGCTGGCCTTCACCCTCCTGGGCTACTACGAGCGCGGCCGCCTCTACCGCCGCCTGCTGCGCGAAGGCTACTCCCGCGAGAAGATTGAGGAGGAGGCACCGAAGGGACGCTTCATCACGCAGACGTGGGCGTTCGACCTCATCCGCCTCGCCCTCGTGCCCATCGCCGCCGCCTACTCCGTGCTGCTCAGCATATACCTCGCGGCCGATGTCTTCGACCTCTCTGCGACGGTCATCACCATCTTCATCACGCCCTTCCTGGACGTGCCGGACGTCATACAGCTCTCGCTCTTCAAGCTCGTTGTCGTGGCGGCTCTCTACTTCGTGTTCCGCTACATCACCTACGCCACGAAAGCCTTCTACCGCCACCTGCGCCTTGAGGCCTTCATCGACAAGACGGGTGAGCGTCGCGTACGCACCAACGAGGTGAACCTCACGCTTGGCTACAACATCATCAGCATCCTCTCCTGGGGACTCTACATCATCATCTCCATCGTCCTGCTGAAGATTCCGAAGAGCGGCATCAGCATCGTCACCGCAGGTCTCGCCACGGGTATCGGTTTCGCCATGAAGGACATCCTGAACAACTTCTTCTACGGCATACAGCTCATGGCGGGTCGCCTCCGCGTCGGTGACTACATCGAGTGTGACGGCGTGCAGGGCAAGGTGGAGAGCATCACCTACCAGTCCACGCAAATCATCACCCTCGACGACTGCGTGATGGCCTTCCTCAACTCCACGCTCTTCGCGAAGAACTTCAAGAACCTCACGCGCAACCACTCCTACGAGCTCATCAAGATTCCCATCGGTGTCGCCTATGGCACCAACGTTGACCAGGTGCGCACGCTCCTGAAGGAAGAGCTCATGAAGCTGCAGGCGAAGGACCGCTACGATGCCGACATCATCGACCCCAACCGGGGCGTGGACGTCCTCTTTGACGACTTCGGTGCTGACAGCGTGAACCTCCTCGTCATCCAGTGGATTCTCGTCACCGAGAAAACCGCCTACAAGAGCCACGCGCGCGAAATCATCTACAACACCCTGCGCGACAACCATATCGAGATTCCCTTCCCGCAGCGCGAAGTCAAGATTCTCAATGCCGACTGATGCCGACGCCGCCCTGCGGCAAGGCAGGGCGCGCGGTGCCAATACGAAAAAGGCGGGTGGGTTCCAAGGATTCGGAACCCACCCGCTGTATTTTTGCGCTTCACGCTGCAGCGTCAGTGACGCTGCCGGCGTACGCTGAGGCCGCCGCCAGACTTTCCGCTGCTCTTGGGCGTGGATACTTTCTGCTTCTTGGGCTTCGTGGCCTTCTGGCTCTGGCGCGGTGCGGAGGATGTGCGTCCACGGCGTGCCGTGCCTACCGAGCGGCGGGGCTTCGCGGGTGCTGCCGTCTCCTCGTCGGTGCCGGAGGCCTGCACGGAGTCGGTTGCGGCTCCGGCCTCAGCCTTTGTGGCTACGCTGTCGGCACCCCATACGTGGCGGCGGAACTCAAGGAGCTCGCCTTCGATGCGCTGCTGCTCGTTCAGCATGTCGCTGTCGGTCTGGCAATAGTCGCTGAGGAGGCGGTCCTGCAGGTTGACGGTGCGGTAGATGTCGCCCTTGTAGCGTCCCATCGTGAAGAAGTCGTCGGCAGAGAGCGTGGCGGCATTGTTGTAGTTGCTGCTCGTGAGGGGCAGTTTGCCGAGGTAGGGCGCAATGTCGTCATACTTCACCCAGAACATGGGGTAACGGGCCTCGGTGCCTCCGAATTCCACGTCGCCACGGACGAGGACCGGGCAGAGAGCCGTCACGCGGGAATGGAAGGTAGCCGTGTTCTGGTTGTAGTACACGCTCTCCTTGATGTAGTACAGCTTCACCTCGTCGGAAGGGATGTCGGCATCGTTGATGCGGATGGTTTTCTTCACGGAGTCGCGCTCGTAGTACATCTTGTAGCGGTCCATCAGGGCGCGTGCGCTGACGGTGTTGCTCTCGGAGAAGTTGTCGTTGGCATCGAGCTTCGTGTCGTATGCCTTGATCATCTTCTTGCGCAGGAGGTAGAAGATGTAGGAGAAGAGGTTCTGGCGTCCGTCCTGCGGCATGGTGGGATAGTACAGCGTGGCGTTCTCGTCCTTGGAGAGGTCGAGGATGCGGTACACGTCGCGACGCCATGAGACGTCTGCCGGCATAGGCTGCGCCGTGGGGAAGTCACGGTAGGATACGCCCGCGGGCTTCTTTGCCTGCGTGGTTTGTGCCGAGGGACTACTCTGTTGCTCCTGCGTCTGCTGGTTGCGGCGACGTGCGGGCTGTGCGGCCAGGGTGGTCACCGTGAGCAGGGATATCAGAAATAATATAAACCGTTTCATATTTTTTAGTGACAAGTGACGAGTTGACAAGTGACTTTTTAGTTTATGATGACCTCCGTGGCTTGCGGCAGCGTACGCGTGATGCCGTCGGGACCTACGCAGACCACGCCGCGTATGTAGAAACGTCCGCCGCGCCGCAGTTCGCGCATGAGGTTCCGCTGGTTCTCCGTGAAGTGGGAGCCGCTGCTGGGTTCGGGACGGGCATTGCCCATGCGGTCGAAGAATACCGTCTCGAAGCTCTGCACGCGGAAGGGGATGTCCAGAAGGCCGTCGTCGATGGCGGCACCGATGCCGGGAGCGGCAATGGCACTTGCCTTGGCGAGGCGTCCGCCCTTGAAGCGGTCGTTGCCAAGCGTGATGAAGGCTGTGGGGTCGGGCAGCTTGCGCACCTTGAAGGTGAAGGTGCCCACCTGCACCGCCTTGCCGTCCACCGTTCCCGTGACGGTGAAGGTGACGGGCTGTCCCACGGCTGCGGGACGTGCCACGTAGTGGCCTCCGCCCTTCGCGGTGAGCGTTCCGCCCGCCATGGAGAGCTGGAACTTGTCCGCACTGACGCCCGTGGCACTGACGCTGACGGGGTTGTCGAAGCCGGCATAGAGAACGTTCATGAGGTCTGCTGCCACGGTGGCGCTGACGCTGGTATTGGGCGGGGGAATGACGGAGTACTTCTGCGTGAACTCGCGGCGTATCACCTCTCCTGCCGCGTTGGGCATGAGGATGTAGCCGGAGAACTGATGCTCGCCAGGGCCACCGACGGTGAAGTTGTAGTTGCCGTCGGGGGATATGCGCTGTCCGTTCACGTAGATTTCAGGGCGCTGCGTGGTGTCCACGGCGGCCATGAAGATGCGGCTCTTGAAGACGTCGCCCGGGAAGAGCGTCGTGGCCTCGGGGAGGCAGTATGCGTTGAGCTCGTTGACGCGGATGTCCTTCACGTCCACGTTGGCACGCAGCGTGTGGAGCACCTGGTTCTCGGCCTTGCGGACGTCGCTCTGTAGCTTTGAGAGCATCGTGATGGCTGCCACGGCGGGCATGTCCTCAAACATGTATTCCTGCCAGTTCTTGCCCAGCAGGTCGTTGTCGTTCTTGGGCACCTCCGTGCTGAGGTCGGAGGCGATGATGGCGCGCTGGCGCGGGTCGGTGACGTAGCGGAGGATGCGCTCCCGGAAGTCGTTGATGTTCTGGAAGAGTTGCTGTCCCTTGCCATGCACGGGTGCCAGCATCACCTGCCCGGCAGCATTGAGGTCTTCCTGGTTGGAGAGTTTCTCGGGGTTGCCGTTCTTGCCGTCCGCCTCGCGGGCGATGGCCCACTTGAGCGTCTCGGCAAGGTTGTAGAGAGAGTCCGACATCGTGCGCACCTCGATGGCCTTGTCGTACCACGCCTGGACCTTCGCTGGATTCTTCTTCAGCATAGCAGCGAAGTCGTCGTAGATGTCGTGGTTTTCCTTGGCGGCGTTGGTGGTGGTGCGATGCAAGCTTTCACCCACGAGGCGGAATCCCTTGAGCACATCGTTCGATACGTTGAGGGCGAGCATCGCCATCAACACGATGTACATCAGGTTGATCATCTTCTGACGTGGGGAAACGGGTCTCTTCTTTATTGTGCTTGCCATACTTTATCAGTTGACGAGTGACGAGCCCTTGGGCATTTGACTATTGGACGATTTACCGTTTGACGGTTTACTGTCAGATTGTCAATTGTCAGATAGTCCAATTGACCAATGACTTGTCTGCTTGTTTACCTTTCTTAATTGTTGGGGGCCTGCGGCGTGGCGGGAGCGTGTCCCATGTTCACGGTGAGGGCCTCAATCATGCGGCCATACACCTGGTTGAGGTGCTGAATCTGCTCGGAGAGCTTGTGGGTCTGGTTGTTGATTTCGTCGATGGTGCCCACTTGCAGGCTGATGCTCTTGAGATGGAGTTCATAGACCTTGTTGATGCCCGTGAGGGTGCGGTTGAGGTTCTCCATCTCCTCGCTGTCCTTGGTGAGGCGTCCGCTCTGCTCGTCCACCTTCTCGAAGGTTTCGGCCAGGGCGCGGAGCTTTTCGATGTATACCTTCGTGGCTTCCTCCATCTCGGGCGAGAGCACGGCCTGTGCGCGCTGCAGGAGTTCGTCGTTGGCGGCGCGTATGATGGCTGCCAGCTGCTGTGCGTCGGCATCCTGCGGCACGGTGAGTGCGGAGGGCTGCTGCGTGGCGGACTGCTGTGCGGCAACCACGGCGGGGCCTGCAACTGCTGCCGCTGCCGTGCCTTCGGCAGGCACTTCGCCGCCTTCTGCGGCTTCGGTTTGCCCTGAGGCTCCGCCTCCCACGACGATGACACCGCCGCCACCGCCACCGCCACCGTTAACGATGACTCCTCCGCCACCTCCGCTGCCGGAAGCGACTACGCCGCTGCCGCCACCGATGATGACGCCGCCAGTGCCCTCGGCAGGCATTCCGCCCCCATCGCTGAAGGCTTCGCCGCCCTCGACGAAGGCGGGCTGCATGCCGTGAGCGGCAGCCAGCGCGGCTGCCTCGGCCTCGGCTTCGCTGACGTAGGTCTTGGGAATCTCCTTGCCAATCTGCTCCTTGTCGAAGGGGCGGTCGAAGGCGGAGATGAAGAACACGATGACCTCCGTTCCCATACCGATGAACAGCATGATGTTACCGCCAGGAAGGTGGGTGAGCTTGAACAGCGCACCCAGGATGACGATGGAGGCGCCCCAGCTGTAGGCGTAGTTCAGGAAGGTCTGCCCCGGCACGCTGTCCATCCAGCGCTGCAGGGCTATCACCATGCGGACGATGATGTTTCTTTTCTTTTGCATAATGTATGTTAGTGACGAGTGACAAGTGACGAGTGACGAGCTGCGGCTTGTTTACTTGTCCGCTTGTTTACTTGTTTACTTTTTCGTTGAGAGCTTCATTTTTCCGCTCGTGCTGCCGGCCTTGGAGCGTACGCAGCGGAAGCCTATGAAGGAGCGGGGCTGGTTCTGGTACTCCCACGTGCGCCATGCGGAGCGGACGTAGGAGAGGGGGTCTTTCCACGAGCCTCCGCGCACGCTCTTGCGCTTGAGCATGTAGGGGTCTTCGCGTGCGGCGTTGTAGGACAGCTGCGGGTTGAGGTCGGCCATGGCCGCCACGCCGCTTTCCGTATAGACGGTGCTGGTCCACTCCGCCACGTTGCCCGCCATGTCGTAGAGACCGTTGCTGTTGGCGCCGTAGATGCCCGTCTTGCTGGTGATGAGGTTACCGTCCTCGGTGTAGTTGCCCTGGTCAGGCTTGAAGTTGGCGAAGAAGCATCCCTGCTGGTTCTTCTTCACGCCCTCGTCGCCTTCCTGCGGCTCCCAGGGATAGGGGTTTCCTTCCTTGCCGCGTGCGGCGTATTCCCATTCTATCTCCGTCGGCAGGCGGTAGCGCTGCACGTAGCGGGCCTGTGCGCCCAGGCCTTTCAGGAGGTATTCCGTGCGCCATGCGCAGAAGGCCTGTGCCTGCTCCCACGTCACGCCCACGACGGGATAGTCGTTGTAGCCGGGCGAGGAGAAGTAGAGGCGCATGTATATCTCGTTGTTCGCATTCGGGAAGTCGTTCACCCAGCACGTCGTGTCCGGATATACGTTTACTATATACGTGTTCAGGAAGTCCCACGGCCCGGAAAGCGGGCGCTCGATGGTCTGGCGCACGATGTTGCCGTTGTCGTCCACGTAGGCCGTGTCCTTGGAGATCATGACAACCTCGTCGGGGTCTATGCGGTGGTCCGTGTTGAGGTCGCGCTCCTCGGGGTTGATGCGATACTTGCGGAGCGCCGCCTTCTCATAGTCGAAGATTTCGTAGCGGTAGTTCATCTGGCGTGCGTCGAGCATGACGGTGCCGTCGATGGGATGCGTGACATAGACGCTCTCGATGGCGCGCTGCTGGTCCTCGTCGGCCTTCTTCCAGGGGATGGGCTTCGTCCAGTTCAGGCGAGGCGTGATGGGGTCGCCGTTCTTGTCCACCTCTATCCTGAACGTCTCGTCGCCGCCGTAGCTGGGGTCGGCCAGGCGCTCACGGATGATGCTGTCGCGCACCCAGTTGACGAACTGGCGGTACATGGAGTTCGTGACCTCCGTCTGGTCCATCCAGAAGCCGTCCACGCTGATGTCGCGCTCGGGCACCACGGTCCCCCAGAGGGAGTCGTTCTCGCCAATGCCCGTACGCAGGAAGCCGCGCTTCACCTCCACCATGCCGAAGGGCACGGGCTCGCTGATGGCCGCACCGCGTGCACCGGTGACTTCGCCGCCGTCCTGCATGGCGCGGCTGCCTCCCATGCAGGAGGCCAGCGTGAGGAGAAGGAGGATTCCCGCTCCGATATTCAAAACTCTTTTCAGCATATATTCGTTTTTTAATGTCTTCTTTACAGGTACCTCACGCTCTTGTGGAGGTTGCGCCCGCGCTTCTGCATGTTGACAGGCATGCGGTATGACACGACCAGCTCATGCTGTCCCGCGCCCAGACCGAGGCCCGAGGTGAAGGCCTCGTAGGCATAGCCTATGTCGATGCCGTGGAACGAGCCGCCAACGTAGAACGTGGCGGAGCGCTCGGGGCTGTAGCCCGCACCCAGGTAGAGGCGGCGCTTCTCGTAGGTATAGACGAGGCGTGCCGTCACGTCCGCGCGCCATTCGACCCCGTCGTAGCGCACGAACGTCGTGGGTACTATTGATAGTAACGGATTTCTGAGCCGTATATTGTATCCGGCTGTGAAATTATACTGCCGTCGGAGGGCGTATTCGTTCGTTTCGCCAATGAGGATGGTGGGCGCCAGCAGGTGCATGGCACCGATGCCGGCATACCAGTCCCCGTGTGCATACCAGATGCCTGCCGAGGCTCCGAAGCGCGAGCCGTTGACGTCCGTGGAGGGGAACGCAGGGTCGTCGCCCGTCTCGGGGAAGTCCGCCTTGGAGCCCTCGATGCTCTCCTGCAGCATGTCTGCCTCACCACCGATGCTCAGGCGTCCGCCCAGAAAGCGGAAGTGGTAGGAGTACTGCGCAGAGAAGCGCTTGTGGGAGAAGAGGCCTATCTGGTCGTTCTGGAACACGACGCCCACGCCGTGGCGCGTCTTTCCCAGCTGGAAGGCCATGTCCGCACCCGCATACATCGTGCCGCCCGCGTCCTTGTAACCCACGGCGTGCGTCTGGTAGGCGCCGTTGATGGAGAGCTGGTCGGAGCGTCCCGCTGCCGCAGGGTTGTACTGCGGCTCCAGCTCCCAGTAGTGGGCGAAGGCCGGATCCTGCTGCGCCGCCGCCACGAGGGGCAGCAGGAGCAGCATGGCGAGGACCTGCATGCGCAGGCCTGTGTTCAGCAAAAATCGTGGCATGGTTCTCTCTTTAACGTGGAAAAGCGCCGTTTATTGTGCCGGAGGTGCATATTCCCGTTTTTTTCTTCGTGCCCCTTTGTCTCCTTCGTGGTTCCCCAAGCAGTGTCTGTAGTGGTTTCAAGCTCTGTGAAATCCCTGGTTCCAAGAGCTGTGTCTGTAGTGGTTTCAAGCTCTGTGAAATCCGTGGTCCCAAAAGCAGTGTGTGTAGTGGTTTCAAGCTCTGTGAAATCCGTGGTTCCCCAAGCAGTGTCTGTAGTGGTTTCAAAGTCTGTCAATTCGTGGTTCCCAAGCAGTGTGTGTAGTGGTTTCAAGCTCTGTGAAATCCGTTGTTCCCCAAGCAGTGTTTGTAGTGGTTTCAATCTCTGTGAAATCCGTGGTTCCAAGAGCAGTGTCTGTAGTGGTTCCAAAATCTGTGACATCCGTGGTC
>JAFUXE010000047.1 GCA_017477205.1 Alloprevotella sp. | reverse complement strand
GTCAATGGCTACCTTCAGCGCCTTCCTCACCTCTTTGACGGACTTGAAGTCCATGCCCATCAGCAGCTCGTTCTTGATGATGCCGTTGACACGCTCGGCTACGGCGTTGTCCCTGGGGTCTCCGCACTCTGTCATACTGATTCCGATGTCGTTTGCCTTGAGGATGTCGGTATAGGCAAAGCTGGCATATTGCACACCGCGGTCGGAGTGGTGGATGAGGCCGGGAGCCGGTTTTCCCTTCGCCGCAGGAACCTTGCCCTGCAGCAGGCATGCGAGGAACTTGAGGACAACGCGCGACTGCTTGAGATACGCCGTCGCAAGGCTTGGAACGACGTTCAGGAGGCACGTGCACAAATGCGCCTCGCAGAAGGCTCTATCGCCCAGACGGCAGAAAACCTCCGCGTACAACGCGACTGCTACCAGGCCGGCACAATAGCTATCAGCGACCTTCTCCAGGCGCAGCTCATGCACCAGCAGGCCCTCGACCGACTCACGGACGCACGCTCACAGCTTCGCCTCCGAATGCTGGAATACCGTCATTCCGGGGGAAGGGAGTGATAAACAGATACCGCTATTCTTGCATTTCTTTGATAGTTTTCATCATTGAAAGTGGTGCGGGCCGCTCGTGAGAGTAGCCCGCGCCTTCATGGATAATGCCGTGACGGATTCATTCTTCACGGCATCTGGATTGATTCTTCACAGCATCTAAACGAATTTATCACGGCATCTAAATCAATTCTTCTGCGCATCCCGCTGAATCGTTAAGGCATCTTGTTAAATCGTTAAGGCATCTCGCTGAATCAAGAAGGCATCTCGTCGGAAGGTGAAGGCAGGAATATGCGCATAAGTGAACAGGTTTTCCGATGCCGTTCAGTCATACGCGAAGGAGAGAGCCTATCGCTTGATAAACGCCCTCCATCCGCTGTATTCAAAGGTGATGTAGTCCTGCACCACCCGTTCTGCCTCCCTGGGCGGCAGGCGGTGCTTGATAATCTCGCAGAACATGGTGAACATCCAGACCGTGTGCAGGTGATAGGTGAACGGGCTGCACGTTATCTGTGCCTCCGGAAGCAGCGTTCCCGCTCGCTGCATGAACCGGACGACTTGCTCGGTGCAGCGGTCGGTGTAGTCGTCCATGAAGTTTTCAAGCGACGACCCTTGTGCCTTGAAAAACAGCAGTTCCATCAGCCGGCGGTGGTGGCGCATCAGCGTGAGGTAGTCGTGCATCTGCAGTTCCAGCAGTTCCTTGCTCCCGCTGACCAGATAGTCAATGTACCGCTCCGCATACTGTTCGTCGTGGTGCTGGTAGATCATGCGTTCCATCTTCTGCATCAGCGGGCTGACTACCTGCCGGAAGATGTCGTCCTTCCCCTTCGGGAAATAATTGTAGAGGTTCCCCACGCCAACTCCCGAGAGCCGTGCAATGTCGCGCATGGAAGTCTTGGCAAAGCCGCGCTGGAGGAAAGCCTGCTCTGCCGCCCGGAGTATCTGTTTCCGTGTATGGTCTTTCTGTACCTGCATAGTTCCATTTATGTGTGCAAAAAGTGAACGTTATTCAAAAACGTTCAAAAAAGAAAGAGGGCCTACGCTGCCGTAAGCCCTCCGTATTGTTTTCTTGTGCTTGATGTTTCTTCGCTCCCATATAGTCCTACTTTCTGGCTGCAAATATAGATAAAAAAACCATATATGCAAAACCTGAACGTCGCGTTTTTCGCTTCTGTTGTGGCAGATTCCGGCTTATTTTTAGTAGCTTTGCAACCCAAATACATGCATACAATGAGACTATTGAAACTTGCGAGATACAGAAACCGCAGCGGCTTCCCGCTCCTGCTGTGGCTGGCGGCGCTGACCATGCAGGCACAGCATGCCGGCTTCGCGCACGAGACGTCGGAGGCGGCGGGCTACGTGTGGCCGGAAGATGCCGCCGTCCGGGAGAAACTTGCCGACTGGCAGCAGCTGAAATTCGGGGTGCTTGTACACTGGGGGCTTTACTCCGTGCCCGGCATCGTGGAGTCGTGGAGCATCTGTTCCGAGGACGTGGACTGGATACCGCGACGTACCGACATGTCCTACGACGACTACAAGGCGTGGTACCGCGGCCTGGCAGACGAGTTCCGCCCGCAGCGCTTCGACGCGGCGGACTGGGCGCGGACGTTTCGCGATGCCGGAGCGCGCTATGCCGTGCTGACGACGAAGCATCACGACGGCTTCTGCCTCTTCGACACCCGCACGACGGACTATTCCCTGCCTGCCCACGGCGGGCCGGATGCCGTGAGCGAGGTGTTCCGTGCGCTGCGAAGGGAGAACCTCTGGGTAGGGGCGTATTTCTCGAAGCCCGACTGGAGCTGCCCGTGGTACTGGAACCCGAACTATGCCACCCCGAACCGCCGCGAGAACTATCGTCGCGACCGTCATCCTGAATGGTGGCAGAACTACAGGCACTATACGCAGCAGCAGCTCCGTGAAATCCTCTCGGAATACGGCCCGATAGACCTGCTTTGGCTCGACGGCGGCTGGGTGAGCGGCGAGGAAATAGACCTTGACACGCTTCTGGCTGAGGCGCGCGGCGCATCGCAGGGCGGCATGCTCTGCGTGGATCGCACGATACGCGGATGCAACGAGAACTACCTCACGCCTGAGCGTGGCATCCCGGCCACGCAGCTTGGCGTGCCCTGGGAGAGTTGCATCCCCCTCTCGAACGACTGGGGATGGGTGCCCAATGCGCCGTACAAATCGTGGCAGCAGGTGGTAGGCACCTTGGCGGAGGTGGTGGCGAAGGGCGGCAGCCTGCTCCTCGGCATAGGCCCTTGTGCCGACGGCACGCTGGAGGCTCCCGTGCGCGAGCGCCTTGCCGACGTGGGACGCTGGCTTCGCACGAACGGGGATGCCATCTACGGCACGCGTACAACGCCCGACTTTCACGAGCGCCGGGGCGCAACCGACGTCTGGTTTACGCGCGACGACAGTTACACCTACGCCATCGTTTGCGGCTGGGAGGGCGGAACGCTCTCCTGGCATAAGAACCTGCCGCATGGGAAGATGGTGTTTCTCGGAAGTGGCCGGAACGTGAAATACCGCCTGCAAGGCGACAGCCTCGTGCTGACGGCAGAGGCGCTGAGGGGCGTGGCGGCAGGCGAGCCGTTCGTGCTCCGTTTTCCGACGGTCGGGGATGACAGGCCGGAGCCCGTGGACATTGCCGCAAAGCTCCAGACGCTCAGCCTGCGGGAGAAAATCGGCCAGCTGCGCTGCGTGATGGGCTGGGAGATGGTGGAGCGTACGCCCTTGGACGGCGTGCGCCTGACGGAGAAGTTTTACGAAGAAATGCACGGCGATTATCCCGCAGGCGGACTGTGGGCAACGCTGCGCGCAGACCCTTGGACGCAACGTTCGCTTACGAACGGCCTGCCTCCCAGCTTGGCACGCGTGGCAACGGACTCCCTGCAAGCCTACGCCCGCAGGCATGCACCGGGCGGCACGCCGCTGATGCTGGTGGAGGAATGCCCGCACGGCCACATGGCCATCGGCCAGACCGTCTTTCCCACGGGGCTGGGCCTTGCCAGCACGTGGGACGAGGAACTTCTGCGCGCCGTCGGCCGGCAGGTTGGCCGCGAGGCGCGGCGCGTGGGAGCCACCTTGGGGCTCGGCCCCGTGCTCGACGTGGCGCGCGATCCGCGCTGGAGCCGCATGGAAGAGACCTTGGGCGAAGACCCCGTGCTTGCCGCGCGTCTCGGCACGGCCCTGATGGGCGGCATGCAGGAATGTCTGCCCGCCTGCCTGAAGCATTTCGCCGCCTACGGTGTGAGCGAGGGTGGTCACAACGGCGGCGCGGCATGGGTAGGCGAGAACTATCTGCACCGGCAACTGCTCCCGCCGTTTGAGGCAGCCGTGCGCGGCGGTGCGGCAGCCGTGATGACGTCCTACAACACCATCGACGGCATTCCCGCAACGGCCCATCAGCAGCTGATAACGGACGTGCTGCGCGACACGTGGAACTTTCACGGCATCGTGGTCTCAGACCTCTATGCCATCGACGGACTCATCTCGCACGGCCTTGCCCGCAACCGCAAGGAAGCCGCCGCCATCGCCCTGCGTGCAGGCGTGGACATAGACCTTGGCGGCAACTGCTACGCCGCACCCTTGGAGGACGCTGTCCGTGAAGGCCTCGTGACGGAGGCGGAGCTCGACCGCGCCGTCGCCCGCGTGCTGAAAATGAAATATGCGGCGCAGAATACGTCCGCACCCTCCCTCGACGACAGCATCGCGAGCCACCCCTTCACCGAAGGCATCGTGCTTCTCAAGAACAACGGGCTGCTTCCCCTTCGCCGTGAGTGCCCGCGCATCGCCATCATCGGCCCGAATGCCGACACGCCCTACAACCAGCTGGGCGACTACACGGCACCGCAGGCCGCCGGCAAGGTCGTCACGCCGCTTGAGGGTCTGCGGCGCCGCGCCGCAAGCCTCGGGGAGGTGGAGTACGTGCGGGGATGCGGCATTCGCGACACCCTGCAAAACGACATAGAGGCCGCCGTAGAGGCCGCCCGCCGCGCGGACGTCGTCGTCCTCGTGCTTGGCGGCAGCAGCGCGCGGGACTTCCGCACGGAATACCGCGAGACGGGAGCTGCCGAAGTGGGCGGTGCCCCCTCGGACATGGATTGCGGCGAGGGCTTCGACCGCAGTACGTTGCAGCTCCTCGGCCTGCAGCGGCAGCTCCTGGAGGCTGTGGCTCAGACGGGCACGCCACTCATTACTATATATATAGAGGGCCGTCCCTTGCTGATGGAGCGTGCTGCCGAACTTTCCGACGCCTTGCTCTGTGCCTGGTATCCCGGTGAGCGCGGAGGCGAGGCCATCGCTGCCGTCCTCCTGGGCGAGGCCGAGCCTTCGGGACGCCTGCCCGTCACCATTCCGCGTTCGGAAGGCCAGCTACCGCTCTACTATGCGCAAGGCCACACTGCCGACTATGCCGACGCCACTTCCGCACCGCTGTATCCCTTCGGCTATGGACTGGGCTACGCGCAATTCTCGCTTTCTGACCTCCGCATCGACGGACAGTCCGACGACGGCACGGTGCAGGCCAGCGTGACGCTTACGAACACGGGACGCCGTGCAGGCACCGAGGTCGTGCAGCTCTACCAACACCCCCTTGCCGGTGCCGCAGGCCTCCCTGCGCTCCAGCTCTCCGACTTCCACCGCGTCACCTTGGACGGCGGAGCATCCACACGCGTCGCGCTCCGCTTCCGCCCCCTCGCACCGCACGTGGAGGTGCGCGTCGGCACCTCCTCTGCCCACACGCCCCTGCGCCTCGTGCTCTGAAGCCTTCCGCCCTGCACCTTCCCGCCCTTTTTGAAGCCCCGGCCCCGGCTCTATTGCCTTTACGAAAAAATGCCCTGCGGCGAAAAACTGCCGCAGGGCTTTGTCGTTTGAAACATTTGTGCTACTTTTGCGCCGCTTTTCCCCACGGCCGCTGGCAGGAAGGGCGGTAAAGGCCGCTCCCCAACGGACAACTGCGAATGCCGTGGAGGACCGACAAGCAACCCAAACAACATTTAAAATCAAACAAACAAAAATGGCAGATTTAATCAAAGTTGCTGAAGAAGCTTTTGCTACGGGCATCGAACTTCCCAAGTTCAAGGCTGGTGACACCGTTACCGTAGCATACAAAATTGTCGAGGGTAACAAGGAGCGCGTACAGCTGTATCGCGGTGTTGTTATCAAAATCGTCGGACACCAGAACAAGCGTCGCTTCACGGTACGCAAGATGTCCGGCACGGTGGGCGTAGAGCGCATATTCCCCATGGACTCTCCCGCCATCGAAAGTGTAACAGTGAACAAGGTCGGCCGCGTTCGCCGCGCGAAGCTCTACTACCTGCGCAAGCTCACGGGTAAGAAGGCACGCATCCGCGAAAAGCGTACGGCCCTCGTTGAGGCTTAAACTTTGCCTACACTGCTTTACCCTTCGCCCGTCTTCGGGCCGGTCAGGAGCCGCCGCCTTGGCATTTCGCTCGGCATAAACCTTATGCCTGCCGATGGCAAGCTGTGCTCCTTCGACTGCATCTACTGCGAATGCGGTCTCAACGGACAGCGTCGCACGACGACGGCACGCCCGACGCGCGAAGAGGTAAGGGAAGCTCTCGAACAGAAGTTGCAGCAAATGGCAGCACAGGGCGAAAATGCCGACGTGCTGACCTTTGCCGGCAACGGAGAGCCTACCGCACATCCCGAATTTCCGGAAATCATCCACGACACGCTGACACTGCGCGCACGGTATTGTCCCGACGCCAGAGTCAGCGTGCTTAGTAATGCCACCTTCGCCCACCGTCCCGCTGTGCGCGATGCCCTCCTGCTGGTGGACAACAACATCCAGAAGCTGGACACGGTCAGCGAGGACTACATCCGACGCGTTGACCGTCCGCAGGGACACTATGACGTTGGGCGTGTCGTCGAAGCCCTGCGTGCCTTCAACGGGCACGTCATCGTGCAGACGCTCTTCATGACGGGCGTGGATGACGAAGGCCATTCGGTGGACAATACGGGTGAGGAGTACGTGCGTCCCTGGCTTGAAGCCGTGCTCAGCATACGCCCGGAGCGCGTCATGGTCTATACCGTGGATCGCGAGACGCCTATGCGCGGCCTCCGCAAAGCCGCTCCTGAGGTGCTTGACGGCATAGCCGAGCGCCTGCGGGCAGAAGGTCTTGAGGTCGAGGTGGCTTACTGATTTGCCTTCCCGCTATAACGGAATAATGAGATAACGGGATAACGTTATAGTCCCAGAGGGCGTCATTTTTAATTTTTCAATTTTTCATTTCCCCAATGCTTCCCCCCGGACGACTTCTTGTAGGACTCAGCGGCGGCGCAGATTCTGTGGCGTTGCTGCTGATGCTGTTGGAAGCACGTCGCGACGTCGTTGCTGCACACTGCAACTTCGGCCTGCGCGGGAAGGATGCCGATGCCGACGAGGAGTTCGTGCGGCAGCTATGCTTTCGCCATGCCGTACCCCTGCGCGTCCGGAGGTTCCCTACGCGCGAGGTGGCACTTGAGCGGGGCATCAGCATTGAAATGGCGGCGCGGGAACTGCGCTATGCGTGGTTTGAGGAACTGCTGAAGGAGGAGGACTGCCAGTATGTCTGCGTGGCGCACCATGCGGACGACAACGTGGAGACGTTCCTTCTCAACCTTGTGCGCGGTTCCGGCGTGCGCGGGCTAAGCGGCATGAAGACCCGGCAGGGCCATGTACTTCGTCCCCTGCTGGACAAGACGCATGAAGAGCTGAAGGCCTGGCTGTTGAAGCGTGGGGAGTGCTGGCGCGAAGACGCTTCCAATGCGGACACGCGTTTCCGGCGCAACAAGATACGCCATGAGGTACTTCCGCTGCTGCGCGAGTTGAATCCCTCCGTCGATGCCGGCATACAAAAGGCCATGCGCAGCATCTCTACGGCGGAGGTGGCTTTGGGAGAGGCCACCTCCGAGCTGATGCGGACGTCCCTGTGCATCCTGCCCGACGGCGTGGAGCTTCGCACGGAGGACTTTGCCGACAGCCCCTATGCGGAGGAACTGCTGTTCCGCGTACTGCAAAGCTACGGCTTCCCGCCCTACGTGGCGACGGACATGGCACGTCACCTTCACGAGGAAGGCGGCAATCTCTACGAAACGCCGGACTACATCGCCACGCGCACCGTGCGCTCCGTCGAGGTGCGGCGGCGTACAGAGGAGCCCGAGCCCCTCGTGCTGCGCATGGGTGAAAATCCGCTGCCCGAGGGAGGGCTTCTGCGCATGAGCATCTTCACGGGAACCCCCGACTTCCAGCGCAGGGAATGCGCCTACCTCGATGCCGACCTTGTGCAGGGAGACCTGGTCTATCGTCCCTGCCAACGGGGCGACCGTTTCGCTCCCTACGGCATGAAAGGCTCAAAGCTTATCAGTGACTATATGGCGGGGCGCGGCATGTCGCGCGTAGACAGGATGAGAGCCCGCCTGGTATGCGATGCAAACAGCGTCGCCTGGGTCGTGGGTGACCGCGTAGCGCGATATTTTGCCGTCACTGGGCGGACGCGTCGCATCCTGCTCCTTGAATACGTCCGTGCGTAGCATCCTCCCTTGTGTATTCTGACGGTGTAATGCGGAATATGCGCTTGAAGGTGTGGGTGAAATGGGCATTGTCGGCAAAGCCGCAGCGCTGGGCAATCTCGTTTATCGTGTATTTTGGATATTGCCCCAGCAGTTGCTTGGCTTCGTCCATGCTAATCATCAGAATGTAGTTGGCAGCCGTCAGCCCCGTGGCAGCGGAGATTCTGCGGCGGAACTGCGACGTGCTCAGGCACAGTTCCGAAGCTACGCTGGCCGTGTCCACCTGCCCGCCTGACATCAGCCGATGGATGACGGCATTGGTGTTCTTCAAAAACTCTGCGTTGGCAGCCGACGGCTCCTGCCGCCCTTCCTGCTGCGCCTGTTCCAGATCCAGTTCCAGTTCCTGTTTCTGTTCCTGTTCCTGTTTCCCTTCCTGCTGCGGCTGCTCGTGCTGTCCGTCCTGTTCTTTCGGGGCCTCGGGAGCGGGCTTCTTCCTGCTGTCCTCAATCTGTGCCATGAGTTCGTGCATGCGCTGCTGCTGTTTCCTGCGGTAGTTCCTCGCACGTCGCAGTTGCAAGACGATGACGATGCACAGCACCGCCAGTCCCGTCAGGATGCCTGCCACAATGCGCTGCCGCATAGAGCGCTCGACAGAAATCTTCTCATGCAGGAAGTCGTTGCCAAATTCGGCATTGTAGCGGGCAAGGCTCTCTGCAGAGGCCATGTCGTAGAGCGAGTCGCGCAGGGCGATGAAACGATCCATCTCCCTGCGGGCGCTGTCGGGCTGCGTCTGATAGAGACACTCATACAGCCCCTGACGGGCATGCATCTCGCCATACCTGTCGCCCATCTCTGCCAGCAGTTCCGCTGCCTCCCTGAAGTCGGCCTTGGCATCGTGGAGGCATCTGTCCCCGTCCGCGTTGCTGCGGGAAAGTGCCAGACGGGCCTTGCCGCGTTGGTTGAGGCTGATGGCCAGCGACTGCTGCTGTCCGCCATGCTCGCGGAAGTAGTCTATGGCCGTCGTCAGTAGTTTCTCCGCCTCCGCATAGCGCTTCAGTCCGATGAGTGCCGCTGCCTTCTGCGACAAGCGTATCATGGCCTTGTGGGGTCTCCCCAGGTGCATCTCCTTCTCGTAGGCCGCTTCTGCATAGTCGGCTGCCAATGTGTCGCGTCCCAGGGCGTGGTACATCTCGGCCGCCATGCCCTCGACGATGGCCTGACGGTGCTCCAGTCCAGACCTTCGCGCCATCTCCAGCCCCTTCACGACGTACTTCTCAGCCTCCTGCGGCTGACGGGCGCTGGCGTAGAGGCCAGCCAGCGTGTTCAGACTCATGCTGATGCGCTCCTCGTCTCCGCTCTTCATATCCAGGTTGTACACCTGACGGGCATAGTCTATAGCCTCGGGATAGCGTCCCAGACGTGCGTTGTTGATGGCCAGGACGTTCAGGCAGTCGGCCAGCATCGTCTCGTCGTGTCCTTGCTTCAGCAGGGGCAGGGCCATGAGTGCATAGTTCCGAGCCTCCTGATAGCTGCCTGCGGCATAGAAGTATTCTGCCGCCCAATACCACACTTGGGCGCGCAACGTGTCCCGGGGCGTCGCGGCAGCAAAAGAAATCTCTTCCTCCGTAAAATTTTCCTTGTGCAGCAGGGCAAGGAACTGTCGGGCAGACTTTGCGTCCTGCCTGTCTCCGAAATGGAGCAGCGCCTGCTGCACTTCGCTGCTTACCGCAACGGGCTTCTGCGCCCTGCTGCCTGTCGGCAAAAGGAGCATGAGCAACAAGAGCCCTGTCAAATAAAACTTTCTCATCGTGGCACAAAAATACGCATTTTTCCCCACTTACCCCATGCCACAGGCCTGAAAACATGGCGGTTTGTATAAAATAGACAAATAAACGGTTAATATCGACAATGTCTCTTTGGCGGCAACGTCATACTTTTGCGCTCAAAAAGCAATCATATTCTTGACAGCATTAAATTAGTTTTGTATGAAAAAGTTTTTTTTCACCCTCGCCCTGTTGCTCCCCCTGTCGCTCTGCGTCAGCATGGCCGCTGTGCCAGTGAGCAACGACGACATCTACAGCCAGTGGCGCACGACGACGATTCCCGTCAGGGGTGGAGCCGCCTCGCCCGACGTCATCACCCTGCTCCGGGCCTCCCAGCAGGTATTTCCCATGTGGAGTGCGGAGCAGGTGCTCCTCGCTGCCGCCACGCTGAGGGACGGCGAGCAATACGAGAGCACGGACGACTGGCGCGTGCTGGTTGACCGCAAGAACGGCTACTGCGACCTTGACTCGCAAACCGACGTGTCGCAGGTGAAGGCCCGGGTGTGGCGACGCAGGAACGGCCACAGCCTCTTCGCCCTCAGCCTCTTTGAAATAGACAATCAGCATTGCGAAGTCCTGTGTTGGTACGACTACGATCCTGCCACCCGTACCTTGACACCTGAGCGCAGCCCCGTGGACGACCTGCGGGCCCAACTGGAGGCGACGAATCTCGACTTGGACCCGCGCACGGGCTATACCGACGTCACTTGGAGCCTGCCCATGAGCGGTGACGAACTGGAGGTGTGGGAACTGCGCATGGGATTCCCCTGCGTCACGCACATTTACACGTGGGACGGGATGCGCCACACGCCCAACGGCGAACGCATCACTGAGTTTGGTTACAGAATTGCAGGCGGCGACGATGCCGTGTTCCGGGCATGGCTTGACGGCTACAAATACTACGCCTGGATAGATCCCACGGGCGAGGGGAGCAGCATCCTGTGGCTCAGCAAGGGGAAGAGCGTCACCGACGAGGGCGCCCTCTTCGGGGCCGATGACTACGGCGAGCTGCTGTGCGTCGCCCGGACGGGTGAAGACTTCGGGCCGCTCACCTTCACCCTGCTGCCGCCCATTCCCACCAACACAACCGACTCTCCCACGGTGGCCATTGCTGCACACGACCAGGCGGGCGGTGCCTACGTCTCGCTGTACCAATGGATGAGCAGGCAGGCCGTCATCATCGACCTGCCCGACATCCTGAACGGCGGGCGCACAATAGAGCTCATCGAGCCGGAAGATGAGGACCGGGTGATTCAGGCGTTCTACGAGGAGGCAACGGGAGAGGAAATAACGGTACGTCCCGTCTTCCGTCCCTTCACCTTTGTTGAGGACGAACAATGACATTTCTTTGGCTACTTTTGATTACAAACACGCGCAGGTGTCCCAAAATCAGGCGTGTTTGTATAGAATAGACAAAATTATGGCTAAAATCAACAATGCCCGTTTACGCCTGTCGCGGTAATTTTGCACCCGGAATCTTGACATAATTCTGTAGGTAGGTTACGCAATGAATCGTTACGAGACGACAAAGGAACTGTTGCGAGGCATAAAGCTGAACAATTTCGACTGCGAACGCCTGGCCGCCGTCGAGGCCAGCGTGCTGCGCCTGATGGCCGACGGCACGCCCACGGTCGAGATGGTGGCCGGCAGCATGGGCATGCACCTCTCAAAGTTCCGCCGTCGCGTCAAGAGCATCACGGGTATTGCGGCTGCTGACTACATCACCTTTGTACGGATGAGTCACGCCCTGGAGATGCTGGGCGACCATCCGCGCTATAGTGTCAGCCAGGTGGCCGAGCGTTGCGGCTATGCCGATGCGGCGCACTTCAGCCATGCGTTCCGGCGCTGGTTCGACTGTTCGCCGCTGCAATACGTTGAAACTGCGCTCGCCGTCACGACACAATAATATATAATAAATCACAACATCATAAACATTAAACATTCAAACGTCATGAAACATGTCCTACTAAAACACGTCCGGCGACTGGCAGCCATGCTGCTGGTCATGCTGACGTGGTCTGCCGGAGCGCAGGCGGAAGAAAGGGTTGACACGATCTTCTCTACCGTTTCTGGCTTGGAAGGCGACAACTCCGGTCCAGGTCTGAACACCATCCTGACTCAGGAGGGCAACGACAGGCTGCTGCCCATGTACAAGGGTGCTTACTACGACGGAGGCTCCCTGTGGTTCTACACTACGACCCGTGGTGTCGAAGGCTTCGAGGATTCAGGAAACTCTATCGATGTCCGTTCGAAGTTCCAGGTAACAGGTAAGATTGCAGAGGTGATGCTCACCGTCGGGTTCAACGACAGCCGTGCGGCCGACGACGACCTGGAAATCACCATCTATGCCGGTCCTGTGGCCGAATCTACGCCCCACAAGACCTTCACCACCACCACGCACGACATCCGCTCCTACTACATCTGGTTCGACTATGCAGAAGTGGGGAACGCCACCTTCAACATCCGCTTTGCCAACAAGGCCGGTGGCCCAATACAGGGTGTCCTGTTGCGCGAAATCGACATTGAATACTGGCATGAGGTGGCTGAGGAACCAACCGAGGATCCTAACAACATCAAGATGATTGTCTGCGGCCATGAACTGCTGGCAGGCGAGATGAACAGCCGCAAGGACTTCTTAGGTGACGGAACCGTCGTCTATGAGCGTATTGACGGCCAGCCCACGCTGACTCTTGAGAATGTCAATATCGACTTCAACGAGAAATATACCGATTCAAAGGCATTCGTAGAGAATCATATTGCCAATCTGCAGGTGCGTGTCATTGGACAAAACACCTTCACGAATGCTTTGGTAGGCGTGTACTCAACCAGCCTCTCGTTTGTGGGCGTGGGTGCCAATGCCTCTCTGACGGGCAATTGCACCGCTATTCCTCTTAATGCCAATTTCTACGAGGAGGACGACTGCGCCATCACGATAGACAACTGCGCTCTCGACTTCACAGTGGCTGCAGAAAGAAACTGCGTTGAAGCAAAAACGCTGACTATTCAGAACGGTGGTTATCTGAAGGCCAAGTGTGCCGACAACGCCAATGCCGACCAATACTCGCAGGCCATCAACGTGCAGACGCTGACGCTGGGCGAGAACATCGAGATTCTCACGAAGAACGTGAACTACTACGACGGACACTTCAACTACAACAACCACTACTACATCTATCCCACCGAAGTTGAAATCGGTAAGGTTGTCCGCTATGGCCTGAAACTTTGCGGCACATCGGTTACCGACCGCAACGCTACCGACATCCTTGGCGACGGCACTTCCAGTTATGACCCCGCAACGCAGACGCTGACTCTCAACGGCCTTGACGCCACCGTAGGTGAACATGCCGGCAAGGGCTGCATTGACCTTGAAGACCCCAACCCGTGCTGGCCTTCAACAAGGAAGAAGTGACCGTGACTCGCGGAGATGCATTCTATCTGGTGGCTCCTACACTGGAGAACCCCGCTCAGTTGCCGCTGACATGGTCGTCGAGCGACGAAACGGTAGCTACGGTGAACCAAAACGGTTACGTGACAATAGGAGTGCCCGGCGAAACCACCATCAGCGCAACCTTTGCCGGCAACGAGCAGTACCTGGCCAAGACCGCTTCCTACCGCATCATTGTAACGAAGCCCACGCCGCGTCTCTCCTTCGGCAACTATGGCCTGGTCGTTCCCTTCATGCTCAGACTCACTCAGGAGCAGATGGACGGCGACTTCCAGTATCCTCTGGTGGTCGATATTCCTGCAAAGTGCATCTTCATGAACCTGGATGACGTGTCGCCCGTCACTTGGTCTTCCGACACTGAAGGCATCTATGTTGACGACAATGCCGTGCTCCATGCTGCCGCAGCAGGCGAGGCCATCATCACCGTCAGCTTCGCAGGCGACGACTACTGGGCACCCGCTTCTGAACAATTGAAAGTCGTTATCGAATTGCAAGAACCCGTTGAGCCTATCACAGAAGAGGTGGTTGAAACGCCTGCCGACGAGGCACAGCCGGGTGAAGTCACGACTTCGGAGAGCGGCATCGTCATGTCGCTTGGCGAGGAAGACATCGTGAACACAGAGGAAGGCAGCATCACCATGACCTCGACCATGACAACCGACGAGGTGAAGGACCTGCTGGAGACGGTCGCACCCGGCACGACTGCCTTCGAGGCCTTCAAGGGCTTCTATTTCCTGCTGGCTGGCGGCAAGGGCTACGTTGACATCGACATCGCAACCTACGGCGACTACGTGATGAACGTAATCAAGGGCAACGAAACGCTTGAGAACTACGTGCAGAGCACTCGCGGTACGGTTCATATCGAGTACAACGAGACCAACGACACCTGGATGTTCATCTATCCGGGCATCAGCTCGGCAGCCGGCGCACGCAGCCGTCGCGCTCCCGTGGGCGGAGCCATTGAAGGCGGCCTGGTGATCTACCAGATTAAGATCGTGCCCCAGGAAGGTCCGGTATCCATCCTCGACGTCAATGCCGTCCTCACCCCAGACGGTACGATTTACGACCTCCAGGGACGCCGTCTGGGCACCTTCGGCAAGGGTGTTAACATCGTGAACGGCAGAAAGGTCGTGGTGAAGTAGACAGCACAACCTTGACACTAAAAAGCGGCGAACGCCACCCAGGCGTTCGCCGCTTTTTTCTCGCTGTTCTGTGGCGCTATTCCGCTTGCCGCGTCAGCGTCATGATGCCGCGCCATTCGCGGCCTCCCGGCTGACTGATGTAGTAGCCGCCACGCAACTTGCCGTCCCTCGTGGGGTAGAAGGCGCAAATCATGGCAGGACGCTCCAGGGAGTCAGGGTCGTCGGGCACTTGCCTGAACGCCAGCATTCCCTGAGCGCTGATGAACTCGACCTCATACTCCGTGCTGCCATAGATGCCGCAGTCGTAGATGCCTTCGGGAGCATCACCCACCAGAACTGCCTTAAAGGTGAAGGGCATCGCCTCGTCCTCGCTCATCCACGTGCCGGTAACGGCTTCGTAGAGTTCTTCGCTGGCGTAACTGTTCGCCAGCGAGAACTTCATTCCGTCCCATTCCAATACGTGGTAGATGCTGGTATAGTCGGCATCCGTCTCACGAACCACCAGCGCCGTGCCTATCTCCGGGAGTATATACTGTGGTGTGGGGGCTCCTGCCGGGCGGAACTTGTACACGAAGTTGTCGGTCTCGGGCTTCAGGGTCTGCGTCGCGGGGTCGTAGTCGTAGAAGCACAGAACCTGCTGAGGAGTGTCCTGGTCCTCTGGTTCACGGAAGTAGACCCCGAGCAGCGTGTGCCCGTTGGTGCGACGCCAGAGGGCAGAGTTCAGGAGGTCTTCGTAAGAATCGCCCGGCCAGACGTTGGCATAGTCCTCCAGGAGGTCAATCTCAGAATAACCGCCCGAATCCCGATTAAACTGCCAGACAGTAAGCGACTGACCCTGCTCCACGGCAGGCAGGTTGGCGTAGGTCCCTGTGGGCCACACCTTGTTGAAGGCGTCCAGCAACTTGGCGATGCTGGGCTGCTTCCCGCCGTTCTCCACAGGGATCTCCTTCCCCTTCCATCCGTCGCTGATTTCACTGACGGTGAACGTCCCCGCGTCCTCCACTTGCCCGGCCGGCTGCGCATCCGCCGCGCCCTCGGCCAGGACTTTCTTCTGCCCGCAGCTGGGAACCACCAGCGCGCAGGCCACTGCAAAAAAGATAGTCTTTGTTTTCATTGTAAGTATACAGGTTCATATAAATATAGTCGTTTTCTCGCCAAGGCAGACTTTAAGCAAGCTTGGTCTGCTCTTCTGGCTGAACGAAAACGTTGGTTTGTTGCCGCAAAGTTACGGGTTCTCTTTGAATGCGCCATTGTCGATATTGAGCATATATTTGTCTATCCTTGACAAACGGCCGTTTTTGCATAGAATGATTATTTCCCTTTTTCAGTAATGGAAATGTTAGAAGTACAACCTTTTGACTGTTTTTGCGCACGGAAACCAAATACATAACGGACTTATGAAGGTATTGCTAATAAACGGAAGCCCCCGCAGGACGGGCAACACATTCCTTGCGCTGAGCGAAGCGGCAAAGACGCTGGAACAGCAGGGGATTGAAACGGAGATTGTACAGATAGGCACAAAGGCCGTCCGGGGCTGCATCGCCTGCGGCCAGTGCAAAGTCAGGCAGCTGGGACGCTGCGTGTTCGACGACGACGTGTGCAACCGTATCTCCGAGAAGCTCGACACGGCAGATGCCCTTGTCGTCGGCTCGCCGGTCTATTACGGTCAGCCGGGCGGCTCCGTGCTCTCGCTTGTTCAGCGCATGTTCTTCTCGGCAGGGGAAAAGGTGGTGAACAAGCCCGCCGCCGCCGTCTGCGTATGCCGTCGTGGAGGTGCCACCGCAGCCTACCAGACGATGAACATGCCCTTCCAGATGATGAACATGCCGGTGGTCACCTCGCAGTACTGGAACATCGTCTATGGTCGCGAGGAAGGGCAGGCCGCCCTTGACACGGAGGGAATGCAGACCATGAGGACGATGGCCAGCAATATGGCCTGGATGCTGAAGAAGATTCATGCCGACGGCCATCCTGACTATCCGGAGCGCGAGGAGTGGCAACCCATGCACTTTATCCGGTAGTCCCATAGGAGACTCGGGCCCGGGGCGGACGAAGGATATGACTTCAGTTAACAGTTGGTTCTTTAGCAGCTCAGCCGTAGTGAAGTCAACACTATGCGAATCGGTAGTGTCGAATATTTGCTGTCGTCATTATTGCCGTCAAACAATAACTATCACCTGCACATCAAATTAGTTGTGAGTGTTTGTCCTAAATTTGGGACAAACATTTGGGACTCAACACATGGTAATTACTCAACCTCTTGAGCGTCTGTTGCAGGAACATAAACATACTTATTTCGGATATCGTCTATGGCATCACCAACACGCGACAGGAAAAGAAGAAATAAACAATCGAGGAAGGATATGCAAACCCCGCTTATGATGATCGTCCAATCGAAAACTGTTTCTGCGTATTGTCCCGGGCCATCTTTATGAATACCAAGTACCAAAGAAGCAATAACTCCTAATACGAATGCAAAGACAGCTACGTAATCTATAATCCTACATAGTTTGTTGAGGTCGATGTTTTTGAGAAAATCCATAGTAACACACATAAAAGGCGAGGAACCGTTCGATGCTTATCTCAAGCTCGGTTACCGCCAAGTGACCGTTATAGCAACAAGCACAAACAGCCCACGCCTTACGACGTGAGCCTTTTGTCTGCTTGTCCTTGCTATGAATGTTTGGCGGTATTCAGCTTGAAAGAACAAGAGCAAAAGCTCAAATCCATATTTCAATAAGTACGAACAGGAACGCTAACCTGTAAGTTGATTATTCTGTTAATTGTTTAGGCTTGCGCCCGATAACGTGTCCTGTGGATAGGTCGCACCTAGTGCGGCGCCATCCCGATGTACTGTTTATTGCTCTCTGTTTCTTGTTTACGTTTTTAGTTCGTTACTTTTGTTATTCTATTTCTTCCAAATACTTCGCGATTTTCTCACGGATAGGCAGAAGGTCAACGGAGATGGCCTCCCAGACCAAGTCTTCTTCCACGTTATGGTAGCCGTGAATCAGGAAGTTGCGCATGTTCGTAATCTGCCTCCATTTCAAGTCGCTGTGAGCCTCACGAAACTCAAAGGTCAGCATGTTGGCGGCCTCGCCGATAATCATGATGTTGTAGATAACAGCATGATACGATCTCTTATCGGCAAGAAACTCTTCCATGCCACGACTTCCGACATACTCGAATATCGTGTCAATAGCCTGCAGGATGTCCTTCAGGCGCTTGGGGTCGTTACGCTGCTCTCTCATAAATCAGGATTTTATCCCGGTCGGCACTCTCGCGGGCAAAGGGCATCAAGCCGCCAACGGTAATCACGTCAACTTCACATCCCAGTAACTCCTTTAGATCCTCATAGATTTCACTGAGGGTGAAAAGGCTGAAATGCTGTGACTTGTCTGGCAATATCAGAATATCGACATCGGAGCCTGCATGCTGCTCGCCACGTGAATAGGAGCCAAAGAGCCATGCCTTCAAAACGGGCTGCGTCTTGAAATACTCTGCTATCTGCAGTGTCATTGTCTGTGTACTCATTGTCCTGCTATTATTTGTTTGTCGCATGTGTTTGCCGCACGCTTCCGCGTGCAAATATATAAAATTATTGAAAGCGGAACAAAAGAAGCAAGGAAAAATATACCATCTCTTCCGCGGGCGAATGAGAATACAGTCAACTGAAAGTAACATTAAGTATCAAGCAAGGTCAACCTACATTACCAATAAGGCTGAAAGTAGTCAACCAAAAACAACGAACTACAGAAAAGGAGACAGCGGCAGGGACTTTTTCCGCTTGGCCCGTCCAAGAATAAGGGCAATTAGGAATAATTAACGACTGGCGATGCAAGAAACTCCGGCTTTCGGCGTTTTATTAGATGGAGATCATTAAAAACAAAGAAAATGAAACACCAGAAGATTTGGAGAAGCATCCTCGTGATGGCGGTCGCTGTTCTCGCCCTCAACTCTTGCAGCGAAGAGAAAAAAGATGGAGATTGGGACCCTATGGTTTGGAAAGCCGAAGTGCCGGTACAGGTGACCGACGGCGTTTACGATGTCCCGCAGGCAGGGGCGGAGTTTACTTTCTCCTGCCGGAACTATTCGGCCCCCTGGATGCAGGAGGCTGAGTCGAACGGAGAGTACTGTTTCCCTCCCCGCGAGGCGAACGACTACCATACGATAACGACGGATTGGTTCAAGGCCGAGATGAGCGGGAACAAGCTCAAGGTCGTTTTCAAGGCCAATGATACAAAAGAGGAAAGGCCGCTCCGGCTGACGGTTACCGCAGGCGACATCTTCCATTCGTTCAAGTTCAAGCAGTTTGCAAATAAATGAAGCATTTCAGATTAGCAGCCATTGTCTTCGCCGCCGTCGTGTCGTCCGGCGCGGTGGCCCAGCAGGCAACCGAAGCGCCCGGCCGAAGCATTTACCTGGAACTGCTCGGCGCATCAAACGGCGTGGGAGTCAGCTACGACGCACGGTTTAAGACCGATTCTCCCTGGGGCTACCGCATAGGCTTGGGCTATACCTATTCCAAGGAGTACAGCATGTTCTCCGGCTCGAAATCGCTTCGCGGCCCGGACGTTCCCCTGGAAATCAACTACCTCTTGGGCAAGAAGCGAAGCAAACTTGACCTCGGGCTCGGCCTGAACCTGGGCTACTACACGGAAAAGTACGATACGTGGAACATGAGGCAGGTTGGCGAGGAAGACGGCATACCTCATTACGAGTATGAATATGCCGGAGAAGCCAAGCACAGCCTCTGGGGCTACTTCTTCTTTGGCAACATCGGCTACCGCTATCAGCCGAAACGCGGATTCCAGTTTCGCGCAGGCATCAGCCCCAGTTTCAACCTCGGCGGAAAGCATGCCGTAACCAAAGCCGTCTTCCCCTATGTGAGTTTCGGCTATGTATTCTAAAGGTAAAAGCAATTAATGATAAATTATATGAGAACAATGAAGATTTGGAGTATCGCCTTTGCGATGCTGGGCGCCTTCTCCCTCGCCTCTTGCGGCAGCGACGACGATGACTACAACATAGACAATCTTGCAGGGACCTGGGAACGGGTTTACAGCGAGGACGTCCAGGATGCGGGAACGGAGCGATACACCTTCTTCCCGGAATCCCGGACAGCGGGGCGCATCGAGCTGTATGTCTCCGGGTGGCCCGACGCGGAGCCGGAAACCATAGACCTCAACTACGTGGTAGGCTATACCGGCCACATGAACATCTTTACGGGCAAGGAGCACGACGGGAAAAGCCGGGTCTATGGCGAATATGACATCCGCAAGCTCAGCCGCTCCGAAATGACATGGTACCGCACGGATTCCAAGGAGGAACTGGCACGTTTCAGGAAGGTGAAGTAAAAACAAAAAACAGGAGCTCCATTTGGGACGAGCCGGAAAGTACCGCGGCCGATGGAAAATCGGGCGCGGTAGATTTTTCATCGACCACGGTCAATTTGAAATCGACCACGGTCAATTTTGAAATCGACCACGGTCAATTTTGAAATCGACCACGGTCAATTGAAAACAGACCCGCCTGAAAATATCAGGAAAACCACCGTTCCTGACCCTCTTCTCCGTCGGCAGGAACGGCAATCGGCTTCGCGCCCCGCGAACTTTACGGGCAAGGCATTGCAGCGAGGCACCGGCCGTGACAAGAAATCAGGCCGGTGCCTCTTTATCCGTCGGAGCCGACTGGTGCCAGAAACTTGTACCAGGTAAAAGTCAGAAGCTTCTACGAGGTAAAAGGTAGGTGCAAAAAAATGCAAAGCCTATTCTTTCTGTGATTTGTTCTTTTTCTGTAAAAGAGAAATGGATATCTGAGTTTCTTTGTATCTTTGCCCTGTTGTTTAGAAAAGAACAAATATGGACTATTTGCCCAAAGACCCTGCAATACTGGTTTCGAGCGTCAACATGCTCCTGAGGGACGAGGAGTTTGACAGCCTCGAATCGCTGTGCCATGCCTTCAGCAGAGACCCGGAGGAGATAAAGGACTACCTCCTGGGAGAGGGGTTCGTCTGGAGTGAGCAGCAGAAACAGTTCAGGCCCGTCGGCTACGACCAATGATAACGCGTGACAGCATAGAGACCGCATATAGCTTCCTGCACCAGAAGCGGCGCTCGACCTCTGGTCGCTTGCTACCGAAGGGACGCAAGAACGTCTATATTCATTCTTCCCTCGACTGGCAGAGGGACGACATAGAGTATGCCGTCGCGTCCTATGTCGATGGCATGAGCCGGGAGCTGTATGAGGCCGTGTCCCAGGGCAGGGCCGACTTCCTCAGAGACCACAGGCGGTTTCAGGAGGACATCACCCAGGCAGTTCTTTCCTTGGAAGGCATCCTTGAAGGCCGAACGGGGCAAGAGCCGTGAATATGAAATAAAAATACCGACAAATAAGGTGAAAACGGATTCAGCGGGATGAAAGAATTTATCATACACGTATGGGAGAAGCTCAAGGGGTGGCTGCGGTCGCTATCCTTCAGGACGGGAGTGACGGTCCTGCTGTGCTGCATACCATTTTATATATTGTCCTTCGCCCAGATGCTGCTGCCCATCAGCACTACCGCCAAGGGCATACTCTGGACAATCCTCTTCGGGCTGGCCAAGACCTGCCAGTATGGCGGCCTCACGATTCTTGGCGTGGAGGGCTACAACCGCCTGAAGTCGCGGTTCAGAAAGAAACGGTAAGTCCTCCCTGTTCTTTGTGGGGAAACCCGGCGGGCGTCACCCGAAGTGTTTCCCCGAAGTTTTATGCATTTGCCACTTCTGACAGATGGCTCATAACTTGTTTCTTCGTGAAGTCGCTATATTGGAAGGGCTTCCTGTTTTCGAGATGCCGCGTGAAATAATCCTTGGCTTCATCGTATTTATGCTGGTCTTGGCAAATACTACCCATCATAAATACTGAATCGTTTATCAGTCCCTTGGCATATCGGATACCCTCTCCATGCTCTCCGTATGCAATCTCGTTGACATCCTTGGCTATTATCTTCGAGAAGTACTTATATGCGTCGTCAAGTTGGCCGACATAGTAGAGCGCACATGCATAAGTATATATGTTGAGGTCGTCATCTGGCTCCATGCTCATTGCACGTTCTGCATATTGAACGGCCTCTTGGTATTGAGCAATGCTTTCAATATATAGGGTCGATGCCAATTGCTGATATACATAGTACTCATTATGGTATTTGCCGGCATACCGTTTTAGCATTTTGATTAGTCCAGCCCAGTCGGATTGATGCTTAAGGGAGTCCAATTTCGCATGGAATGCCTTGCTGGTGCTTTCCGACATAAAACCGCTCTCAATGTCATTCTTCATTGTTTAATTCCAATTTATTTGTTTGTTTCGCACATTCGACTGCGAAGGTACGCATTATTTCACCAACGGAAGTGACGATTTGGGCAAAAAGTGAAAATCGTAGTGCTTTCTGTGAAACCGGCGGACGAAAATGTCGCCGTACTTTTGCACCGCGATTCAAAACAAAACATATATGAACATCAAAAGTATCATCACCGCCGCAGCGGCACTGCTCGTATCAACGGCATGCAGCGGCAGCACCAAGCAAGAGAACGTTATGACAGAAAACGGAAAGACATTGGTAGTGTTCTTCTCGCATGCGGGAGACAACTACGCGGTAGGGAACATCGAGGTGGGCAACACGAAAATCGTTGCCGACTACATCAGTGAGCTGACGGGTGCCGACCAGTTCGAGATTGTGACGCACAAGTACGACGGCATGTCCTATACGCCGCTCATCAACCTGGCGAAGCAGGAGTCCCGGGACGGCGAGCTGCCGGAATACGAGGGCGACGTGGACCTGAGCCCGTACGACACCGTGTTCATCGGCGGTCCCGTATGGTGGGGCACCTATCCGCAGGTGATGTTCACCTTCTTCAAGAAACATGCCGGCGACCTGGAGGGCAAGACCGTCATCCCCTTCACCACCCACGAAGGCTCGGGCCTCGCCAATTGCGTGGAGGACGTAAGGGAAGCTTTCCCCGGCGCCAACGTCACGAAGGGCTTCTGCATCTACGTCCACGAGGTGCGCACGGAAAAGGGAAAGGTGGAGAAGTGGTTGAAAAGCCTCACCCTCTAACCCCCTCTCCAAAGGGCGAGGGGGGAGCCTACGGCAGCGAAGGGAGTAAATAGTTCAATCGCTAAATATATTGTAAATAGTAATTCGTTAAAAAGTTAATAATCATGGAGTACATGAAGTTAAGTAACGGGGTGGAGATGCCCCTGTTGGGCTACGGCGTCTTTCAGGTGTCGCCTGAGGAGTGCGAGCGTTGCGTGGCGGATGCGCTGAGCGTGGGCTATCGCCTTGTTGATACCGCTCAGGCTTATTTCAACGAGGAAGGCGTGGGCAATGCCTGGCGCAAAAGCGGGCTCAGGCGTGAGGATTTGTTCCTCGTGACAAAGGTGTGGATTTCGAACAACGGCGAAGAGCGGGCCGCCAGGAGCATCGACGAGAGCCTGCGCAAGTTGCAGACGGAGTATATCGACCTGCTGCTTATCCATCAGGCCTACGGCGACGTCTTCGGCACGTGGCGGGCTATGGAGAAGGCCTATCGCGACGGCAAGGTGCGAGCCATCGGCGTGAGCAACTTCCAGGCAGGCCGTTTCTTCGACTTCGCCCACTATGTGGAGGTGAAGCCGATGGTGAACCAGTTGCAGTGCAACGTGATGATTCAGCAGACGGGCATCGAGCCTATCCTGGCAGAAACCGGCACAAAGATGATGGCTTGGGGACCGCTCGGCGGACAAGGTGTCGACGGCATCGTGAAGAGCGACGTGCTGGCCGCCATCGGCAGCCGGTACGGCAAGAGTGCCGCGCAGGTGGCCCTCCGCTGGCTCACGCAGCGAGGCATCGTGGCCATCCCCAAGAGCACCCACAGGGAGCGCATGGCGCAGAATCTCGACGTCTTCGACTTTGCCCTCTCCGCTGACGAGATGGGGCAGATTGCCGCCATGAACCAGCACGATGCGGGCACCGTCAACTTCGGCGACCCCCAGTTCGTGAAGTATCTCATCAGCAATTACGGATGAGCAAAGTATTACTGATTAACGGCGGTCCTCATGCCTGGCGGCTCCAGCTCCACTTCCAGCTCGTCAAGCGTGAACGGCAAAAAGGTCGTGATTAAGTGAGAGGCGAACTAAGCTTGCTCGAGTTCGTCCGAGCGTGAACGAGCCCGCACTTTATATAAAGGTATCAGGAAGTGAGAAAAACTTTTACAATGCGATGCGCATGACGGGAGCCTGCCATATAAAGAGCCGAAAAGGGCCATGCAGATCATTTGACCCAATCATGCGCATCATTGAATCAAATCATCCGCATCATTGTATCAAATCATCCGCATCACCTGAAAAAGGGATGCAGATGACGAGATAACAAACATTCATTCCCAACTTAAAAAATCATTCCGAAAAATTATTACATTAATCGAGAAGAAGGCAGCAAATCCTCAAGACAAGTCCGCAGTCTATTGCCTTTTATCCATCCATTGGCATCTCTGTTTCTTGAGATTACGCATTGTATTTATTACTACTTTTCCAATTCCCGCAGTAGGTCGTTGAGGATGTATGTGTCGCTCTGGAGTTGCAGCCCGCTGTCGGGATTGGAAAGCAGCGAGTAAGTGCGCGAGTTGTAAAGGATGTCAAGGGCGCGCTCGGTGTCGATGTCGAGGCGTTCGGCCAGCAGGGCGGCTATGCGCCCCGTCTTTCGCCATAGGACTTGGTCTCTCATCGCTGCCCTCCTTTCTCTTCCGGCTGACCTTCGGTCTTCTTCTGTTGCGACTCGGCAGAGCCGATGCCAGCATCGCTCTGCATTCGCTGCTCCCTCAGCTCCCAGTTCTTCAGCGCTTCCTGCACGTTCCACGCCACACCGTCGATGCTCTCGGCATGCAACGTGTCATAGCAGTCGAAAAGCAACCGGCGCACCAGGCCGTGACGTTTCAGCCGGTTGAACAGCTCGGTGGCCGTGATGCCCATGCGCTGCGCCGTAGCACCGATGGCCAGCGTCGCAAATTGAGTTTGTGGAATGGCCGTTGTCGTCATGTCTCGTCCTCTTCTACTTGTAATGGTTTGACTGTTGCCTTGTTGGCGATATTTAGGCGCAAAGGTATAAAAAGTTTTCGATGTTCGCAGATTTAAGTACAAATATCTGTAAAGAATATGAAGCAATGTGTTATTATACAGAGGGAATGGCCCTTGGACTACATTCAATTAATATATAACCGGCAAGCAAGGCCAACGTGCCTTGCTTGCCGGGATGTTTTATACGGGGTTTCTGTTACGGCTTCTGCTGTAAGCCCATCTCGGCAGCGCGTGCCAGGATGAACCGGAGGGCGGCGTCGTGGTCGTTGGGGACGAGGCCGTCCAGGATGGCGTCTTTCAGCGCCGTTTTCAGTTCGCCGACCTCGCGGCAGGGCGGCAGGCCGAAGAGGCGCATGATTTCCTCGCCGTCCACGGGCGGCTGGAAGTTGCGGATGCGGTCCTTCTCCTCGATTTCCTTCAGTTTGCGGCGCACCAGCTGGAAGTTGTTCAGGAAATTGCGCTTTTTGACTTCATTGCGGCTCGTGATGTCGGCCTCGCAAAGCTGCATGAGGTCGTCTATGTCGTCGCCGGCCTCGAACAGCAGGCGGCGCACGGCGCTGTCCGTGACGATGTCGTCGGCAATGACGATGGGGCGCATGTGAAGCCCGACGAGCTTCTTGACATACTTCATGCGCTCGTCGAGCGGGAGCTTCAGGCGGCGGAACAGCCCCGGAATCATCTTTTCCCCAAGGTAGTTGTGGTTGTGGAACGTCCATCCGGCTGCGGGATCCCAGCGCTTCGACTTGGGCTTGCCGATGTCGTGGAGCAATGCCGCCCAGCGCAGCCAGAGCGAGGTGCCTTCCTGGCTCGCGATGTTGTCGAGCACTTCGAGGCTGTGGTAGAAATTGTTCTTGTGGCTGCGGCCGCCCTGCGTCTCCACGATGTCCAGGGCGCTGAGCTCCGGCAGGATGATTTCCAGGAGCCCGCAGCGCTGCAGCTCCACGAAGCCGATGGAGGGGCGCGGCGGCAGCATGATTTTGTTCAGTTCGTCGATGATGCGCTCCGCGCTGATGATTTTGATGCGTTCGCGGTTGCGCTCCAGGGCCGCGAAGGTTTCGTCCTCGATGGCGAAGCGCAGCTGCGTGGCGAAGCGTACGCAGCGCATCATGCGCAGGGGGTCGTCGCTGAAGGTGATGTCCGGGTCGAGGGGCGTGGCGATGATGCCGTCCTCAAGGTCGCGGAGGCCGTCGAAGGGATCCACGAGCTCCCCGAAGCGCGGCGCGTTGAGGCACACGGCCATGGCGTTGATGGTGAAGTCGCGGCGGTTCTGGTCGTCCTCCAGGGTGCCGTCTTCCACGACGGGCTTCCGCGAGTCGTGGCTGTAGCTTTCCTTTCTTGCCCCGACAAACTCCAGTTCCTGCCCGTGCCACTTGACTTGCGCCGTGCCGAAGTTGCGGAATACGGAAAGGCTGGCTTTCCTGCGCCCGAGGCGTTCCGCGAGCGCCGTGGCCATGTCTATTCCCGAGCCTACGACGACGACGTCGATGTCGTTCGTGGGGCGTTCAAGGAAGATGTCGCGGACGTAGCCCCCCACGAGGTAGCATTCCATGCCCAGCTCGTCGGCGGTCTGTCCGATGGCGGAGAAGACGGCGTTTCCGCCCAGGCGTTCTGCGATTTGCGGTTGTGTCAGGATTTTCAAGGTTCTTCCGTTTTGGGATTCTTCATAAAAGCGAACTGAGACTCCGCTGTTCCTCGGAGCATGCGGCGTCTCAGTTCTTCTTGTGTTCCCGCTTGCGGGATTGTGCGTCTCAGTGCTTAGAACTTGTAGCGGTTGTCCTTTATCTTGGCTTTCGTGCGGAGGCCTTCAAGCAGGGTCTGCATGGCCATCTGCTGCATGGCGCCGGCGCTCTGTGCCATAGCACTCTTTTCCTCGAACTTGGCGTCGGCTGCGGGCGTCTTGCTCAGCACCTGTGCGAAGTAGACGGCGGAAGCTCCCTGCACGGCACCCGTGAACTTGCCGGCTTCCGTGCGTGCCATTGCTCCGGCCAGGCGGGGTTCGGGAGTACCGATGGCCTGGAGGGCGGGGGACTCAAGGAAGGCGCGCGTCGTTACGCTGTCGCTCACGGCACCTTGCAGCTTCTTGGCATCGGCAAGGCTCTTCACGTTCTTCACGCGGCCCATGACGATTTCGCCCTTCTTCTGCTGCGTGGCAATCGTGGTGAGAACCTGCTTGACGTCTTCCTCGTCGATGGAGCGGTAGGCCTTGTCGTTGATGTTCTTCACGCCCAGCACGAGGAGGTGGTCGTTGTTCGTTCCGCACTCGTAGATTTTGCTCACGTCGCCGGTCTTGGCCTGGTCAAACACCCAGATGACGGCATCCTTGGCGGCGGCACCGCCGATTTGGGACTGGATGGCAAGGTTGCTCTGCGGATAGTAGGGGATGTCTTCCAGCACGTATCCGGCCTTTCCTGCGTTCTTCTCGATGTCGGCCAGCGTGCGGTTGTCGGCCATGAACTTGTTGAGCTTGCTAAGCTCGTTGTTGTAGGTCGCGCGGCTGAACGTCAGCGGCGTGCGGATGACGGCCACGTTGTACTTCGTCTCCATGTGCTTGCGCTCAAGGACTTCAAACACGAAGCTGACCTGTGACGTGCTATAGACGCTCACGCCGGGTTCCATCGTGTTGAGCTTGCCGATGAGCTTTGCATCCTCTTCGGGTATGCCGGCGCCTTCGTACTGGTTGCTTGTCATCCATACGCTGTCCGTGGGCTGGCCGTACTTCTTCGCCATGTCGGTGAACTTGGCGCCGCCCTGGATGGCCTTGAGGATGGAGTCAGCACGCGTTGCGCTTTCCTCCGGCGTCTGTCCCATTGCCACGATGCGGCGGTAGAGCACGGAGTCTGCGGACTGCTGACGGTCGATGAGCTTGAAGGTCGTCACGTAGTTGTCCTGGGAGAGGTATGTGGCGCGCACGGCCCCCACGCTCATGGAGTCGAGGGCGTTCTGCACGTCGGGCATGCTGCGGAATGCGTTCTTCGTCATGGCGAGGTTGGAGTAGGGGAACTCGCTCTTGCTGCTGCCAACGACGTTGGCTGCGTCCTCGCCGTTGCGAAGCTGCTCTTCCTGGGCGCGTACCTCTGCGAGCGTCTTCTCGCGGTCGGCATCGCTGGGCGTCACCGTCACGTTGATCATCTTCAGCGCGGCGCTCTTGCCTTCGTTGCGGAAGAGTTCCTTGTACTGGTCATAGATGGGCTGCAGGTCGGCATCGGCCACCTTCACGTCCTTGTCGGCAACGGTGGAGTAGGGGATAGCCACCACTTCGGCCTGCGTGCCGATGGTCTGGTTGTCAAAGTCGAGCTTCGCCGTCAGCGGGTTGGAGACGAATGCCTGCGTCAGGAGTACGGAGTACTTGCGGGCCAGGAGTTCCTTGCGGAGTTCCTTCTCCGTGTAGTCCCAGATTTTGCGGATCTGCATGTACTGCTCTGCGTACTGCTGGTTGCCGGTCTGCTGGAACTGCTGCATGTTCTTGTCGTAGTTCTTGAGGAAGTCCTGCAGGGCGGCCACGTCAAACTGTCCCGTCTGCTGGTTGGCAAAGCCGAGGCGTGCCAAGGTCTGGAGGCTCTGGTACTGTGCGCCGTTGCGCAGTGCGTTCTGCACGTCTTCCTTCGTGACGATGATACCCAGCTTGTCAGCTTCGTGCTCGATGATGGCACTCTCGACAAACTGCTGCCACACCTGTGCGCGCACCTGGTCGTCGGACATTTCGCGCATGAGGCCGAGGCCCTGCTGCACCTTGACTACTTCGCTGAGTTCCTGTACGCTTTCCTGGAATTCCTGTGCGGAAAGCGTGCGGCCATAAACCTCGCCGACTTTCTGACGATCTACGTTTGACGTAGTTTCAATGGAGCGGAAAAGTTCTTCCGCGATGAAAGCGAAGAGGGCCAGACCGATGACGAGGATGAGTATGCCCCCGCGCTTTCTGATTGCTTGTAATGCTGCCATTTTGTTATTGTGTTTTGTTTTAGTTTCTGGTATCTCATTGCCCAAAAGGCGGGCAAAGGTAATAATTTCTCTTATAAATAGCGCCTGCGAAGGCACAAAAAATTCGTTTTCCTGCGCTTCATGCGGTTTTCGTGGTGTCTGATTCCTGTTTTTGCGTGTTGTTTGCGGGTGAGGAGGGCTGGTTTGAGGCTCCGTCCTCGTGGTCTTCCGGCATCGGCATGAAGCCCTTGCTCTGCCATACGTGGTATTTCGTCAGCTGCTCGTTGGCGGTGAAGCGGTCGCCCTGGAGCTCGCGGTCCGGCTTGATGATGTGCATGTGGCGGGAGGAGTAGAAGCGGTGCTCGCGCATGTCCCAGAAGAGTTCTTCCGTGCGGAACGTTGTCGCGTTCTCCTTGTCGATGATGACAACGCCGCCCTTCAGCCGCCAGAGCGACTGGTCGAAGCACCATGCGCTGTCCGCCGTGATGTACATGTTCATGCGGAAATCCTTGTCGAAGCGTTCCAGGAAGAGCCCCTTGGGAAACTCCTGGCGGGGCGGTTTCGTCTTGTCGAACATGCGCCATTCCTCGGCGATGATGCGGTACTTCACGCGCCCGGAGTCCGTGACGAGCTTGGAGACGCCGTGGGTGGTCATGACGGGAATGGAGTCGCGCAGTGCCTCCAGCCTGCTCATGGGCGGTGCGTCGTCGGAGCAGGCACCCGCCAGCAGGAGGCAGAATGCGAGCAGGCATCCCGGGAGCCACGTCCGCAGGGGGGCGGTGGCAGGGGATGCTGCGGCTTGTCGCATGTGATGTGAAGGGGGATGTATCAAAGCGCTTTCCACTTTGCGAACCACTGTTCGTTGAACGAAAGCCCGATGCTGAGGCGCAGGTAGTTCTCCTTGAGCATGCCGGAGACGGAGGGCTCCACGCGCTCGTACTGTCCCCCGAGGTTGAGGAGGATGACGCGCTTGGAGTGGTTGCTGTTCAAGATGGGGATGCCCACTCCCAGCGATGCCGCATAGTGCTTCGGGCCGTCCGCACCGTTGATGCGGGTGTAGGGCGTCGTGTAGGAAAGTCCGGCGCGGAAGCGCAGGTGCTTGCGCGGGTTGTAGTGTCCGGCGTTGGGCGTGTATTCCGCTCCTATCGCATAACGGCTCATGTCCGTGTAGGCACCCTTTGCGGCGGTGTAGGAGTAGCCGCCGTTCTGCGTGACGCCGATGGCGGGGGATTTCACGTCGCCCCATTTTTGCAGGGCGTAGTCTGCGCTGATTCGCAGTTTCTTCGTCTCCCAGCAAAGGCCGACGCCGAAGGTGTTCGGGAGCTCATAGCCGTTGCGGAGGGTGAGGGTGTCGCCGGACGTTGCTGAGTTCACCGTGACGACGTCCGAGAAGGTGCTCTTTCCCTCCAGCGTGTGGCCAAGGCTGTAGCGTGCTCCCAGCGTGAGGGCGCTCTTCCGTCCGAGGCGCTGCGTATATTGCAGGCCGAAGTCCACCTTGTAGGACCTCACTTCCGTGTCGAAGTTCCGCTTGCGGCTGCCGGACGAGGCGTCGCTCATCGTGGCGCTGATGCTGTGGGAGAGGTCGCCCCAGAGGTAGCCTCCCGTCACGCCGAGGGACAGTCCGCGGAACGGCTCCCAGCCTGCGCCGAGGTATGCCTCGTGGATGCCGCCATCGCCGCTATAGACGTCGGTCTCCGTCACCTCGCCCGTGTTTGTCTGCGACGTGGCTGAGCGCGTCATCTTGTAGCCGACGGTGCTGAAGGGTACCATGCCCAAGGAGAGCCCCAGGCGCGGGGCCACCTTGAAGCCCATCGTCACGTAGTCCACGCTCGTGTTGTGGGCATTCACCTTGCGTCCGGCCTCGTCAAGGTTTGCGTTTTGCAGCGTGAGGCCGATGTCGAAGAGGAATGTCAGGGAGTCTATCGCGGAGAACGATGCAGGATTCTGCACGTTGACGTCGCGATTCCCGCGCAGGGCGGTCGTGGCTCCTCCCATTGCGGAGGACAGTGCGCTGGTGCGGTCGTTCAGCAGGCCGAGTCCGTAGTAGGAATAGGGGGAGTTGCTGCCGTTCGTCTGTGCGGTGGCACTGGGTGCGCTCATCGTGAGGCACAGGGCCAGGGCGAGGAATATCTTTTGCTTCATATCGTGTGTGGTCGCTATGGCGTGTTCGTTTTTTGTTTTCTTTCTCAGGTTCTTGCGTCCGTCGCGTGGCGCAGCAGGGCGTTGAGGCCCGTGTGTACGAGGTCGGGCACGCGCCTTGTTTCCCAGGCTTCGGAGGCTTCGAGGCTGATGGTGTCGCCGCCCGTGAGGCATACGAGGAGCCCCGGGTGGGCCGCTGCATAGTGGCGGGCGTAGCCTTCCAACTCCATTCTGGCGCCCAGGCGGGCTCCGGCTTCCATCGCGTGCGCCGTGTCCTGCTGGTACAGGCGTTCCGGCGTTTTGCCTTCCGTGGGCGTCACGGCGGGCAGGCGGTGTGTCATGGCGTGCATCGCCTCCAGCCTCATGCGTATGCCCGGGGCGATTGTGCCGCCGCAGAACGTGCCGTCCCCGGACACGAAGTCGTACGTGATGCAGGTGCCGGCATCCACAATCAGCAGCGGGCGTCCGCCGAAGAGTGTCCAGGCTCCCGTGGCTGCCGCCCAGCGGTCTGCGCCGAGCGTCTCGGGCTGTGCGTAGGCATTGCGCAGGGGCGACGGCGTTGCACCGCTCACGCGCAGCACTTTCCCCGGGATGTGTGCCAGCAGGCTTTGCAGGGCGGCAGGCTCCTCGCCCACATTGCTAATGGCGCAATGCTGCGGGCGGTGCCTTGCGATGAGCTTCCCGAGCGCTTCCTCGCCGTCGCGGCACGTTTCCACGAGGGTGTCGCCCTTGAAGACGGCGGCCTTGAGGGACGTGTTGCCGATGTCGATGGTGAGGTTGCTCTGCATGGCCGGATTGCGTTTGCGGCGCGGGGCTCAGTTCACGTCGGGTAGGTTGTTGTAGTCGCGGCTGTAGCGCAGCATCTGCTCGGCGTAGCCCTCGGTGTAGGAGATGCGGACGTCAGTGATGTTGCCCTGGGCGTCGCGCACGGCGGTATAGACGGGATTGATGAAACCCTTGTAGGGCGAGAGGTGCAGGCGCTCGTAGCGGTCGAGCACTTCGCGATGGATTTCGGGGTCCACCTTCACACCGTAGGTCTCCACGAGGTTGCGGGCGGCTTCGTAGTCGCCCTCGCTCTTGATGCGCTGCACCTCGGCCAGGAGCTGGCCGAAGAGGCCGCGCAGGGCCTCGTAGTCGTTGATGCGGACGTAGGTCTTGCCTTTTTTCTTTACCAGCTCCACTACCTTGTCCTTTTTGCCGTGCTCCAGCGCCCAGTGGGCGATGAAGGCGCGGTTGCGCATGTGGGCTTCCTCGATGTTTTGTCCGGGCTTGATGCGCACGAGCTGCGTCAGTAGGCCGTTCTGCATGTAGGTGTAGTATTGCGACTTGTAGGCTTCGGCGTTGGGCGTGAGACCCAGCTCCACGAGCTTCGGGTCCGCCACGTAGTAGAGGCCGAAGAGGTCTGCGCGTCCCTCCTCGATGGGGGCGCCGTAGGCCTTCAGGGAGTCGGGATCCGTGCCGGGCAGGAGCTTGCCGCTGCCGTGTCCGAGGCATTCGTGCAGGTCGGTGTGGAGGTCGTCGCAGAGGTCGCCGTACTGCTCGATGAGGGCGAGCGTCTCCTTGTCGATGACGAATTCCTTGCCCATGCCGCTGCCGCGTGCAGACTTGTTATAGGCGTCCGTGAGGTTGCCGATGGTGACGCTTTTCGAGCCGTAGTCGCGGCGCACCCAGTCGGAGTTCGGCAGGTTGATGCCGATGGCGGTGCTGGGGTAGAGGTCGCCGCCCAGGATGGCGGCCGTGATGACCTTCGCCGAGACGCCCTTCACGTTCTCCTTGCGGAAGCGCGGGTCCACGGGGCTGTGGTCCTCGAACCACTGCGCGTTCTGCGAGAGCTTTTCCGTGCGCTTCGTGGCCTCGAGGTCCTTGAAGTTCACGATGCTTTCCCATGACGCCTTCATGCCGAGCGGGTCGCCGTAGGTCTCCGTGAAGCCGTTCACGAAATCCACGAGGTCCTCCGTGTCCTTCAGCCAGAGGATGCTGTATTCGTCGAAGGTGCGCAGGTCGCCCGTGCGGTAGTACTCGATGAGCTTGTCAATGACGGCCTGCTGCTTCGGCGTGTCGCAGAAGGGGCGCGCCTGCCGCAGGTTCTCGATAATCTTCGTGATGGCCTGTCCGTAGAGGCCGCCTTCGCGCCATACCTCCTCGCGCAGCCCCATCACGTCGTCCCTGACGAGACGCGAGTTGTAGCCCATCATGACGGGGCGCGGGTCGTCGGCGGGCTTGCGCCGGGCGTAGAAATCCTCTGCCTCGGCCTGCGTCACGTCCGGGCCGTAGTAGTTGCCCGCGGAGGTCAGCACGAGGTCGTCGCCGTCGCGTTGGTTCGTGCGCATAGGCATCACGGCGGGGTCGAAGATGACGGGGAATATCTCCTCGTCCAGCTGCGTGCCGACGCTCTTCAGGGCCTCGCGCAGCCAGGCCTCGCTGAATCCCGGCTGGAACTTCTCCGAGCCGTAGTGGTGGTGGATGCCGCTGCTGAACCACGTGCGCTTCAGGTACACCTCGAAGGCGCGGAAGTCCTCGCTCGTGCGGTCACCCCGGAAGTCCGTATAGATTTTCTCGAAGGCGCGGCGCAGGCGCAGGTTGTAGCGTCCATTTTGGTCCCAGAGGATGTCGCGGCCCTGCAGGGCGGCTTCGGAGAGGTAATAGACGAGCGTCTTCTGGCGCAGCGTCAGGTTTTCAAAACCCTCCACCTTGTAGCGGAGCATCTGGATGTCGGCAAACTGCTCGTCGTTGTAGGGGAACGTGTCCTCCTGCTGTGCGCGTGCAGCCTGTGTCGCTGTGGCTATCATCATGATGAGAAATGCTTTTTTCATATTTCCTTTCAGTTTTTCCGCGCAAAGTTAGGGAAAAGAAAGCGTAACGTAGCATGTCGGCCCCGATTTTTTGCTTTCTTTATCACGGAGGGCAGGCCCGGGCCTCCCCCCCCCGCCTTCCCGCCGTACACATTATATTATATATTGTCGTCCGGTAAATACGGCAGGAAAGCATGGCGAGGAACCTTCAACGACAGAGGGTGGTCGCCTGCGGCGAGTAATCGGCTTTCCGCTTCGCTATGCCAAATAACCGAGTTTGGGTTCTCGTCTGCTATGCACTTGATGAAACTCATTCGTTAGAAATTCTTAGCCAAATTTGTTATATCTTTCGGACCGATGGCGAATTTGTGATAGCCGTCGCGGGTCAGCGTAAGCATTGACAAGGCGATTTCCTTCATGTTGTTGGCCTGTCCCATCAGACGAATAAGGGGATAGAATACGATAAAGGCATACTGCATCGTTTGGATATGCTTCTGTCCTTTTGCCCATTTCATGATGGCAGGTCGGAAGCCAAAGGCTCGCTTGAATCCCTTGGTCTGTATCTCTGCCTCCGTCTTGCTCTTGACCTGCTGCCAGAATTGCTTGCCTTCTGGACTTGTACCAGCACCGCTGAGATAGATGTAAGTCATACGCTCCTTGTCGGGCATGATGTCGGCAAAGTGCAGGGGGATCTCCTGTGAGATACGCACATAAGCGTCCTTTGGTGTTCCTACTGATGTGATACCAGCGATAAAGAACACGGCATCGTAGCCCTTGAAATGCTCGTCGCCTTCCTTCAGTGCCATGAAGTCAGGCACCAGATACTCTTCCAACTTCTCATGCTTGATACCCGTCGGCTTACGGCTGACAGACAACACCTTTTCCACTGCATCAACCTTCAGTAGTTCGAGCAGCGTTCCTTCTCCCACATATCCTGTGGCTCCTGTCAATATTATCTTCATATCTGTTCATTTAACTCTATATAGTGCGGAATAATATCTTCATAATGTCCATCCTTCATGCGGAAGCCCTGTGGAATAACACCGAGTTGGGTAAATCCAAGTCGCTCATACAGGTGCAGGGCATGGATATTTGTAGCTACGACGGCATTGAACTGGAGTGTGCGGAAGCCAAGTCTGGCTCCCGTTTTCAGCGAGTCCTTCACCAATTGTTCGCCAATATGAAGTCCGCGTTTCCCCTCCTTAACGGCGTAGCTGGTATTGCAGATATGACCACATCTGCCTACATTGTTGGGGTGGAGAATATAGAGACCAACGATTTCATTCGTCTCACTATCTATGGCAATGCCGGTATAAGACTGGCTCATAAAGAAGGCGTCTGCAGAATCATCTGTCAACTCTTCATCTTGTGGAAAAGCGATTCCTTCACGAACGACGGCATTCCATATCGCCATTGCCTCTTTTTCATCTTTCTTTTCGTATTTTCTTATTTCAATCATGAGCCAAATCTCTTAAACAATGTTGTAATAACTAAGCAAAGTTACGACTTTTGCTTCACTTTTTGTAACTTTGCACCTTAAATTTATGATTATTTATAATGGCAGACATGAAAAAGCATTTGATGTTTACACCGGTGCTGCTGATGTCGGTAGCAGCAGGAGCCAAGGAGAAAGGTGCGACAACGGCCAGTGTCTCTTCCAGTTCCAGCACGTCGATGCGGGTCTTGAACTCCTCTCCGGCCCCTACGGTATCTACGTTGTGATAGAACTGCTCGATACTGCCACGCTCCAGTTTGCCGTTTGGAAATCCGAACAGGCAGGCATCCTCGGTGAACAACTCCTTTGCATACTTACTGTTGCCCTCGGCAACGCTACGTGTAAACTTGCTTGCAGCCTCTACTACTGCATTGTAATCTGCGATGTTACTTCTCATCTTTCCTTTGCTTTAAAATTAAACGATATTTGAATCTGGGTGCAATGATGCGGGTAAGCGAGAGCAAAGAGAGCGTGCTCTCATTTGCCGAGCGTGAGCATCATCGCCGTTTTCGATGGCAAAGGTACGACGATTCCGCCAAACAAGCTTTTCTGTTTAGTTCAACTTTTCTTTCCGTTTAGTCCAAAAAGCAGATGCATAAAGGTGTACTTCCTATTGGCGGTACTTATCACAAAAATACCAATTTCGGATTAACTCGATTCTGTGCATGATGATGTTAGGGCGTCTCAAAAAAGCCTAATTATTCGGTATTGCACAGTTCGTGGAATCCCCGTACCTTTGCACCTGTCAAAATAGTATAAAGAAATGGGAACACTTAGTAAATTTTGGAACACAAACGCCCGTCCTGAAGGATGGATGGGCAGAATGGCACTGCGCATGATGAACCTGACGCACACGCCAATGGCATTGTGGAACCTCTCACTCATCGACTTCCAGCCCGACTGGACAATCCTCGATGTAGGCTGCGGAGGCGGCAAGAATATTGCCCGTATGTTGAAGCGCTGTCCCCAAGGGCAGGTCTATGGCATCGACTACTCAGAGGAGAGCGTCGTCTACAGCATCAAGAACAACCGCAAGCACATCGGCACCCGCTGCTTCATCCAGCAGGGCAATGTGATGGAACTTCCCGATGAGGATGCGAAGTTCGACCTCGTGACAGCCTACGAG
>JAFUXE010000010.1 GCA_017477205.1 Alloprevotella sp. | reverse complement strand
GAAGCCTTCTGGCCTCTTCGCGAGAATAGCTGCCAAGGTGGCGGCATTCACCATGTTGCAGTATTTCAATCTTCTCAATCATAGGCCCATAGGGCAAGTTAAATACGCATTATTTTAATTCAACCAACAGGTATACTATGTTGTTTCACTTCTGTTTCGTCTCAGCACCGTCTCTGGCTGCTATCAGGCAGGCTATAGGCAGCACATTTGTTCGATAGTTCTTCGATAGTTCTCCAATAGTTCTCCGATAAAAATCGAACAACTATCGAACAACTATCGAACAACTATCGAACAACTATCGGAGAACTATCGAAGAACAATGCTTGTTAAATGCTTTCTGATAGCCTGCTGCTTCCTGCCTGCTTGCTGCCTGCTTGCTGCTTGCTTGCTTTTAGGCATATATGTGCAGGCTTAATTACGGCAATATCCCTACTTCGCCCCTTTCCGCCTGTTGCAGTTGCGGCAGAGCATTTGACAGTTTTCGATGACGGTGCGGCCTCCTTCGCGCCAAGGGGTGATGTGGTCGCCCTCCATGAACTCGTAGTCGAATTCGCGGCCGCAGAGCGGGCAGATGTGGCTCTGGCGCTCCCATGCTGCGAGCTTTATGTCCTCGGGGAATGCGCGGAGGTCGAGGTAACGTTCGTCGCCTGTCAATATGAAGGGTATGATGCCTGCGGGCTTCTGTATCTCGCCATCGCGCATCAGCTCTGAGATGCGCTTTGCAAGGGCTACGGTGTCAAGCGTCTCTGAGCCGTATTTGTCGTAGAGCCAGGCCCAATCCAAGCCCTTCATGATTCGCTTGAACTTCTTGAGGTCGAAGTTCGTGATTGCCCAGTTCAGGACGTTCTGGAAATATGTCCAGAGGTTGTTGGCGTTGGGATCGTGCTGGTGGTCGCCCATGTAGCCGAGCAGCGTCTGCGGACGGCCCTGTCGCGTTTCGTGGTCTGCCATCCATTCCAGGGCTTTCTTGAAATAGTCCTGACGGATGGGAGTGCCGTTAACGAGGTCTTTCCCCAGGCGGTAGGCTCCGCAGTTCGACTTCGAGAAGTGCTTCTTTGCGTCCGTCACGAAGGGGCCAGCATAGATGGCGTTGTTTATCTCCTGGTCGTTCAGCGGTTTGCCAGCGAGGTTTATCGTCTGAAACCATTCCAGTTTCTCCGATGGCGTCCCTTCGCAGACGTAGATGTCAAGCTTGTAGTCGAGAATGCGTTGCTGGATGTCCTTGGGCTGGTTTGCGAAGAACTTGAAGTCGTAGGAGAACTTGCCTGCCACGTACTCGCAGAGCGAGAGTGTGCGCTGCTGACCGTCCATTATCTCAAAGGGGCATTCCGCATCCTCTGAACGCTTCACCCAGTACATCACGTTCAGCGGATAGCCGTGCAGCACGGTATTGATGACGGCCTTCTGCTCTTTCTCGTTATATATAAACTCTCGCTGGTAGGGAGGTCGAATGTCGAGCTGTCCGCCAAAGCCGCGAACGCCTTGTTCGTCGTTGTTCAGGTAACCTTCTACAATTTTGCCGACTGTTATTTCTTGTTTGTCAATCTTCATCATAACTTCTTAGGGTGTTTGTTGCGGATTAGGATGCGAGAGTATGGACATTTATGTTTGCCATCTTGGGTATAAGCCAAATCTGTGCGACCTCGATAATTCTTCCCCACGCCAACTTGTTTGCCAAGGTCGCCACAGCCTAAACCAACTATCTCAAATTGGTCAGGATTGTATTGACCCAGTATCGTGTCAGGTACGCCCATAACTCCAGGAAAGTCAAAGGGAATATCTTGGACCTTTCCCACATCAATGGCTTCATAATTGTCATAACGTGGATAGTCTTCTGGAGAATATTTGCAAACTAAATCAAGCGTTTCATGACGCTTACTAATATCAAGATTTGTAAACCAAATTACGCCCATTATATTTTTTATTATTTGACCTTGCTCATTGATTGTGTATGATGTTGTTTTTTGGGGGTCAAAGTCGGTTGGAGATTGTATCATGTTCATTCCTCCTCCAAACGGTTTAAACCCTGTCCATACTTTGTTTTCCTTAATAAGTGGGAATACCTCTTTATAATGGATGGCATTCATGTTTCCGATTATCAAGAACTTCTTTTCGTACTGCATCAGCTGTCCTATATATTCGCGGAAGAGGGAGAAGGGAGGGTTGGTTACGACTATGTCTGCTTGTTTGAGCAGTTCGATGCATTCGGCGCTGCGGAAGTCACCATGCTGCTTGAGCATGGAAATAACATTCTTGTCGTTCTTCAACAAGTATTGGACGTCTGCCAAGTCAACTGCTCCATCTCCGTTCAGGTCCTTTACTTCCGTTATCTCAACTTTGTATGCAATCTTCTTTGGGTCGTCCGTGAAGTCGCCAAAGTCGAGCAGAAGCTCGTTGCCTTGAACGGGCGAGCCGTCGAAGCAGGTACAGATGAGCTTCTTCAGCCCCAACTGGTTGAAGTTAAGGGCAAAGTACTTGAAGAAGTTACTTTCGTAAGGATCGTCGCAGTTGCAGAGAACAACCTTATCACGGAAATGCGGCCAGTAGTGCTGCAACTCCCTCTCGATATCTCCCATCTGCGTATAAAACTCATCCTTCTTTGCTGTCTTAGCAGCATTCAGATTCTTGTTTGCCATACGCCAAGCATTGTGCGCATTGCTTATCTCTTCGGTGTAGGCTTGTAGAGCGCAAAAAAGTATGGACGGTATTCCTATCCACACTTCTCGGCTCTACCACAAGCCTACTAATCCAGATAAGTCACGCCCATGCTTAACGCACAGACGCTTGCGACTTATTCTTCGGATTAGCTAGTTTGAATGTGGTAGATTCAGAAGTGTTCCGAATACGAAGCAAACGCTTGTTTATTTCTCTTATGTCATACCGCCACCCTGCGCTCAGGGAACTTGCTTTGCAAGGGTCGTTTCTTAAGACTCGCTTCGCTCATATAAGCGAGCAGAGCCCGAGCGACGACCAATCGACGATACTTGTCGGCAAAAATAGGAAGAAAAATTGGGAAAGGTAGGAACTATCCGGAAAAACTTTCCCCACCGGGCGTATTCATGCGTCAAAAGTGGCTTGTGTACGGCCTGATTTTTACGTCCACATGTACACGCGGGAAAAAGATGCTGTGACGGATTCATTCACCACAGCATCTAAATCATTTTATCACGGCATCTAAATCAATTCATCACGGCATCTCGCAGGATTCTTCTGCGCATCTCGTTGAATCAAGAAGGCATCTCATCAGAAGAAGAAGGCATCTCATCAGAAGAAGAAGGCATCTCATCAGAAGAAGAAGGCATCTTGTTGAATCGTTAAGGCATCTATCCACCCAAAAAAGGGCAGGGGCACGAATGCCCCCGCCTGCAACGTTTCGCCCCTTCTCCTTTTGAGGGGCTTTTCCTGCGGCTTTGTCCCTTATCGTGCGGACGTCAGCTTGGCGTCCATAGCGGCTGCAGCCCGCTTGCCGTCGCCCATGGCGAGGATGACGGTGGCACCGCCGCGCACGATGTCGCCACCTGCGAAGAGCGTGGGGATGCTGCTCTGCATGTCGTCGTTGACGGCAATGGTGTTCTTGCGTCCCAGTTCGAGGCCCTTCACCGAGCGGGGCACGATGGGGTTGGGGGACACACCGACGGCGACGATGACGAGATCCACGGGCATCGTGACAGTGGCACCCTCAATGGGTACGGGCTTGCGGCGTCCGCTGGCATCGGGCTCTCCGAGTTCCATCTTCTGGAGGACAACGCTCTTGACGCGGCCTTCCTCGTCGGCCTCGTAGGAGAGGGGATTGTGGAGCGTCAGGAACTGTACGCCTTCTTCCTTGGCATGGTGTACCTCCTCGATACGTGCGGGCATCTCGGCCTCGCTGCGGCGATAGACGATGGTGGCCGTCTCGGCTCCCAGGCGCAGGGCTGTGCGCACGGAGTCCATGGCGGTGTTGCCGCCGCCCACCACGATGACGTGCTTGCCGAAGGGCACGGGCGTGTCGCTCTTCTCGGAAGAAGCGTCCATCAGGTTCACGCGCGTCAGGTATTCGTTGGAGGAGAGGATGCCGATGTAGTTCTCACCGGGGATGCCCATGAAGTTGGGAAGTCCGGCACCGGAGGCAACGAAGATGCCGGCATAGCCCTCTGCCTGAAGCTCTTCCACCGTGACGGTCTTGCCGATGACGCAGTCCGTCACGAAGTGCACGCCAGCCTTGCGGAGGCTTGTGATTTCCGCATCCACGATGTGGTTGGGCAGACGGTACTCGGGGATGCCGTATTTCAGCACGCCGCCAATCTCGTGGAGTGCCTCGAAAACGGTGATGTCGTAGCCGCGCTTCTGCATTTCGCCTGCGAAGGAGAGTCCTGCGGGGCCGCTGCCCACGACGGCGATGCGCTGTGCGTCCCCGGCCTTGCCGGCTGCGGGGGCGTCCGTGCAGGACGTGGCTTCCCGTGCCTGCAGGTAGTCAGCGGCGAAGCGTTCCAGATAGCCGATGGCAACAGGCTTGCCGCCCGTCTTCAGGTGGATGCACTTGCTCTCGCACTGCTTCTCCTGCGGACATACGCGGCCGCAAACGGCGGGCAGGCTGCTGGTTTCCTTGATGGCGCGGCCTGCGGCTTCGAACTCCCCGGCCTCGATGTGCTTGACGAAGCGGGGAATGTCAATGCCGACGGGGCAGCCCGTCACGCAGCCGGGGTTTCCGCAGTCCAGGCAGCGGCGTGCTTCCTGCTGTGCAGCGGCTGCGGAGAGGCCCTGGTTCACTTCCTCGCGCAGCTTCGTGGCGCGATAGGCGGGCTCCAGCTCGGGCATGACGCAGCGTTCTATCGCCATGCGCTCCTTGGGCTTGAGGGCGGCACGCAGCGTTTTGCGCCATTCTGCGTCGCGGGACTTGTCCTCTGCGTCCGTGGCGACGGCCTCTGCCGTCTCCGGGCTGCATGCGCCGCATGCGGGAGCGGCAGCCTCAGCCGGGGCTTCGGGCGCTGCGGCAGCGGGCGCTTCCTCCCGGCCGAGTGCCTCCTTGTATCTATTGTATGCCTCCACCTCTTCAGGCTTGAAGGCTTTCATGCGCTGGAGCATCTCGTCGAAATCTACGGCGTGGCCGTCGAACTCGGGGCCATCGACGCAGACGAACTTCGTCTCTCCGCCCACCGTGATGCGGCAGGCGCCGCACATGCCCGTACCGTCCACCATGATGGTGTTCAGGGAGACGTCCGTGGGAATCTCGTACTTCTTCGTCAGCAGGCATACGAACTTCATCATGATGGCGGGGCCGATGGCGAAGCACTTGTCCACCTTCTCGCGCAGGACGATGCTTTCGATACCCTGCGTGACGAGTCCTTTCTGGCCGTAGGAGCCGTCGTCGGTCATGATGACCACTTCGTCGGCAGCCTTGCGCATCTCGTCCTCCAGGATGATGAGTTCCCGGGTGCGTCCTGCCAGCACGACAACGACGCGGTTTCCGGCCTCATGGAGCGCCTGCACGATGGGGAGCATGGGGGCCACGCCCACGCCGCCGCCTGCACAGACTACGGTGCCGAAGTTCTCAATGTGGGTGGCGCGTCCGAGGGGACCTACGACGTCCGTCACGTAGTCGCCCTCGTTCAGGGCGCATAGTTTTGCGGAGCTGACACCCACTTCCTGCACCACCAGCGTGATGGTGCCGCGTTGCGGGTCGGCCTCGGCAATGGTGAGCGGCATGCGCTCGCCTTCGTTGCCGATGCGCACGATGACGAAATGTCCGGCCTTACGGGCGCGGGCAATCTCCGGAGCTTCTACGACAAGCTTAAAAACTTTCTCGGAAAACTGCTTTTTCTCGACAATTTTGTTCATGGTGTGATTTTTGCGTTATTTTTTGTAGTTATTGCATTCGGAGGGCGAAAATAATACTATCTTTGCACACGGAAAACGATGTGGAAGAATTTTTTTCACACTTTTTCGTAAAAAACTTTTAAACCGCGACGCGTTTCCTGCGTCAAAGATGCAAAGGCAAAAGCCTGAAAACAGTATCAACACACTAAAAACAACACGATCATGAAACGGAATCTACTCTCCCTCCTCGTAGCATTCGCCGCAGTGCTACCGATGAAAGCCCTTGACTACGAATCCGCAAGGCAGCAAGCTTGGTTCCTGACCGACAAGATGGCCTATGAGTTGAACCTGACGAACGAGCAGTACGACCGCGCATATCAGATCAACCTTGACTATTTCCTCAGTGTCAACAACCCGTCGGATGCCTTCGGCTACAGTTGGTCCTGGCGCAACGAGGACCTCCGCTACGTCCTCTTCGACTGGCAATATCGCCTCTACAGCACGGTGGACTACTTCCTGCGTCCCATCCGCTGGTCAGGCTACCGCTGGTACTATCCCGTATTCGACCGCTACCGCTACGGATACTACTACTTTGGCCGTCCTGCCATCTACCTCTCCTATCGCGGCGGCTTCGGACATCGTCCGCACCACGGCGGTGTGAGCCCCTACCACGGGATGCACTTCAGCCACGGTCCCGGCATGCGCGACACGCATCGTCCTCCCAAGAAAGGCTGGGGTGAAGGCCGCAACTTCCGCAACGACGGACGCCCCGCAGACCGTTCTGGTGGCGGATATAACAGGCCCGGACACAATGGCGGCGGCAACCCCGGTGGACACAACGGCGGCGGATACAATGGCGGCAGCAATAACCGTCCCGGTGGAAACAATGGTAACATAGGTGGCGGCAGCAACAACCGTCCCGGTGGCAACAGTGGAAACGTAGGCGGCGGCAGCAACAACCGTCCCGGTGGCAACAGCGGAAACGTAGGCGGTGGCAGCAACAACCGTCCCAGTGGCAACAGTGGAAGCGTTGGCGGTAGCAGCCGTCCGAGCGGAAGCCAAAGCGGCAGCGGCAGCTTTGGTCGCAGCGGAAGCGGAAGCCGTGGTAGCGTGAGCGGTGGAGGCCGCAGCACGGGCAGCCGTCCCTCCGGCAACACGGGCGGAGGAAACTCCAGCAGCGGAAGACGCTTCGGCAGATAAAGGCCGGCAGAACGCAGCAAACTGCACATAAACCTATATAACAGGGACATCTCCAGGCGAGGTGTCCCTTGTTCGTGTGCCGCAAATTCTCTGCGCAGGGGAAGAAATGTGACGTCTGCGGTGCAAAAAAAGTTGGCGTGCCTTTGGGGTTATTATCGGACTTTGTTAACTTCGCCCCGCAAGAAAACCAATCCGTCTGTGGGAAATCCCACGGATAAAGAAGCATGAATCTATTGTACTTCGGAATCATCGTATTCCTTTTTGCACTGGCAGTCTGCGACCTCAGTGTAGGCGTGGCAGGCTCTGCCGTTCCCTTCATGAGTCCCGGCATGGGCTCGAAAGCCGCCAAGTTTAAAGTTCTGCTGACCGTCGCCGCCCTGGGCGTATTCGTCGGTGCAGCCACGAGCGACGGCATGATGGACGTGGCGCGTCACGGCATCATGCAGCCGCAGCATTTCAGTTTTGAGGATGTCATCTGCATCTGCCTGGCGGTTACGGCCACGGACATCATCCTCATGGACTTCTTCAACACCATCGGACTGCCCACCTCCACGACTGTCTCGATGGTGTTTGGTTTATTGGGGGGCTCGTCGGCCCTGGCGATGTTCCACATCCTGCGCGACGGCTCGGACTATGCCGAGATGATAAACACGAACAAGGCGATGCAGATAGGCATGGGCATCTTCCTGAGTGTGGCCATAGCCTTCGTATTCGGCAGCATCGTCATGTGGCTCACGCGACTGATTTTCACCTTTGACTTCAAGCGTCGCGGACGCTGGTTCCGCCCCCTGTTCGGTGGGTTGAGCGTTACGTGCATCATGTTCTTCCTGCTCATCAGCGGCCTGCGCGGGCTTCCCTTCATGGACGCCTTGGGCTTCACGCCCGAATGGATAGACAGCCACTACGGCGTTATCCTGCTGACATTCCTGCTGGCGTTCACGGCCTTGATGACGCTGCTCGACCTGCTGCGCGTGAACGTTTTCAAGGTGATAGTGCTTTTCGGAACCTTCTCGCTGGCCATGGCCTTTGCGGGCAACGACCTCGTGAACTTCATCGGTGTGCCCCTCTCAGGCCTTGAGTCCTTCATTGACTACACGAAGCACGGCACCGACGTGGCGACAAATGCCTACACGATGGACGTCCTGGCCGGAGAAAGCACCGATGCGCTGTTCAACACGATGAAGCCCTTCTTCCTCGTCGGCAGCGGTGTCGTCATGGTCATCGCCCTGAGCCTTTCCAAGAAGGCACGCAAGGTGGTGGAGAACAGCAACAACCTTGCCTCGCAGTCGGAAGGCGAGGAGGTGTTCTCGTCCTCGAAGATAGCCCGCACGCTGGTGCGCACCGTACTGAACCTGAACAGCACAATATCTTCATACATACCCGCGCGCGTGAAGACCTGGATAGACACGCGCTTCAACTCCGAGGAAGCCGTCATGCCCGAAGGTGCGTCCTTCGACCTCTTGAGAGCCAGCGTGAACCTCGTGCTGGCAGGTTTGCTCATCGTCGTCGGCACGTCGATGCAGCTGCCGCTTTCCACGACCTACGTAGCCTTCATGGTGGGCATGGGCTCCAGCCTTGCCGACCGTGCCTGGGGACGTGAGACGGCCGTCTATCGCATCACGGGCGTCATGACGGTTGTAGGCGGATGGTTCATCACGGCCGGTGCCGCCTTCCTGCTCAGCTTCCTCATCGGTTGCCTGAACCACTGGGCAGGCGTCGTGGGCATGGTCATCGTCATCTGCCTCGTCGTCCTTTCTCTCTACAGGAACAACGTGAAGTTCAAGCAGAAGCAGAGTGAGGAGAGCGTGGACCTCCTGTTCCGCCGCCTTGTACGCAGCAAGGACAAGGAGGAGACCTGGCAGCTGCTGCTGGAGCATGTGCGTGCTACGCACGTTCACGTCATGAACGCATCGCTTGCCCAGTTCCGCTACATCACGGGCGGCGTCATGAGCGAAAACGTGCGCCAGCTGCGGCAGGCGTCCCGAGAAATCGAGGAGACGAAGGAATACTGGAAGCGCTATCGCCGCAAGGACATCGTGGGCATGCGCCGCATCGACCCCGTGAAGGCCGTGGAGAAGAGCACGTGGTTCTACCTCTGTGCCAACAGCATTTCGCAGATCAACTACGGCCTGAAGCGTATGGACGAACCCGCCCTGGAGCACGTGGACAACAACTTCAACCCCCTGCCGCAGGTCATCGTGGACGAGTTCCGTCCCCTCTGCAACAAGGTGGAGCTCTACATGCAGCATGCCATTGACATCATCGCCTCGGGTGACTTCTCGGACGTTACGGAGCACCTTGTCAACGGCAATGCCCTGAAAAAGGAAATATCCACCACGCGCCATACGCGTGAAACACAGATACAGCCCGAAACCGACCAGATACGCTCTGCCATCCTCTACCTGAACATGTTGCAGGAAACCCAGGAGCTTATCTCCAACACGCGTCACCTCCTGCGCGGCGTCAACCGCTTCCAGACCGGAAAGAGCAGCGGCGACATGTGGGAGATGCGTGCATAGGGAGGACTTTTCGGGTATATACAAAAACTTAGGACGCTATGAACATCTCCGTCATCGGTGCCGGCAACCTTGCCACAAGCCTCGCTCCAGCCTTGAAGGCCGCAGGGCACAGGGTTCTTGCCGTATGCAGTCGTACGCAGGCTTCCGCCGCTGCCTTGGCAGAAAGGGTAGGGGCTGCCGCCTGCACGCGTCCCTGCGAGCTGCCCGTGTCGGACGCCTACATCATCAGTGTCACGGACGACGCGCTTCCGGGCATCGTGGCCGAACTCTGTCCGCTCCGTCCCGAGTCGCTCTTCCTCCATACGGCAGGCTCGATGGAGATGGACGTCTTTCGCGGCTATGCCAAGCGCTATGGCGTGCTCTATCCGATGCAGACGTTCAGTCGCAAAAGGACGTTGGACTTCAGTGATATACCGATGTTTGTGGAAGCATCGGACGAAAGCGTTCTTTGCGATGTCCGCAAGCTTGCCCTCAGCCTTGGGGAGCATGTCCGGGAGCTTTCTTCAGAGCATCGCCTGCGTCTCCACATGGCAGCCGTCTTCTCCTGGAATTTCGCCAACCACTGCATGGCGCTTGCCGACGAGGAGATGCAGGCGGCAGGCCTTGACTTCCGCCTCCTGATGCCTCTCATCCGTGAGACTGTCGGCAAGCTGGAACAGCTGTCCCCGCTCGAAGCCCAGACGGGACCTGCCGTGCGCGGCGACGTCAAGGTCATGCGGAAGCACGAAGGCATGCTCCAGCGTCCCCAGACGCAGCGTCTCTACCGTGAGCTCAGCGAAAGCATCCGCCAGCTGAACGAACAGAAAAACCATCCGACACCATGATAAACTACGACCTTACAAAGATAAAAGCCCTCGTCTTCGACGTAGATGGCGTGCTCAGTCAGAACAACGTAAGCCTCAGTCCCGACGGCCAGCCCTGCCGCACGGCCAACATCAAGGACGGCTATGCCTTGCAGCTTGCCGTCAAGCGCGGCCTGAAAATTGCCATCATCACGGGCGGACGCAGCGCCGCCGTGCGCGAACGCTACATGGGCCTTGGCATCACGGACGTATTCCAGGGCGTCAGCATGAAGACGGAAGCCTACGAGGACTGGCTCATCGCCCAGCAGCTGAAGCCCGAGGAGGTGCTCTACATGGGTGATGACATTCCCGACTACGAGGTGATGAGCCGCGTTGGGCTGCCCGTCTGTCCTGCCGATGCCGACCCTGAGATACGTGCCATCAGCCGCTACGTGAGCCCCAAGTGCGGCGGCATGGGGTGCGTGCGCGACGTCATTGAGCAGGTGCTCCGTGCGCAGGGGCAGTGGATGTCCGACGTGACGGCCTTTGGCTGGTGAGCCGGAACACGCCCTTTCCGAAACGTGCCACATACATAAAACCATGAAAGATACATGCTGGAGAATTTAGATAAATACAAGCTCGTGCTGGCGAGCGCCTCGCCTCGCCGCAAGGAACTCCTCTCGCGCCTCGGCCTCACCTTCAAGGTGCGTACCCTGATGGGCATTGACGAGTCCTATCCCCCGGAGCTGCCGACGGCCGAAATCGCTGAGCACATCTCGCGCAAGAAGGCCGAGGGCTACCGCCCTTCGATGGAGGCGGACGACCTCATCATCTGTGCCGACACCATCGTCAGCATCGGACGCCGCGTGCTGGGCAAGCCCCATTCCGTAGAGGAGGCCAAGGAAATGCTCGCCTTGCTCTCCGGCCGTCAGCACGACGTCTATACGGGCGTGACGCTGATGTCAAGGGAGAAAAGCGTGAGCTTCACGGCCGCCACGCGCGTGACGTTTGCCGAACTCACGGAGGAGGAGATTGCCTACTACGTGGACAACTTCCTGCCCATGGACAAGGCCGGAGCCTACGGCATCCAGGACTGGATAGGCAGCGTGGCGGTGGAAAGCATCGAGGGCAGCTACTTCAACGTGGTGGGTCTGCCGCTGCAACGCCTCTACAACGCCCTGAAAAAGTTTTGAGACCAGAACAGTAACAAGCAAAAGGATATGCTGGTAAAACTATACAACTCAAACAACAGCCCGAAGCAGATTGAGCGCATCGCCCGCCTCCTGGAGGACGGCGGCGTCATCATCGTGCCTACGGACACCACCTACGCCCTTGCCTGCCACGCCTTGAAGGAGCGTGCCGTAGAGCGCGTGTGCCAGATTCGCGGCATCACGCCCCGTGAGCATCCGCTGAGCATCGTCTGCTACGACCTCTCCGCCATCAGTGAGTTTGCGCACATCTCCACGCCTGTGTTCAAGATGATGAAGCGCAACCTGCCCGGAGCCTTCACGTTCCTGCTGCCCGGGAAGGGCTCGCTCCCGAAAGTGTTCCACGCGCGTCCGCAGCGCGAGGTGGGCATCCGCATGCCCGACGTGCCGCCGCTGCGCGAACTTCTGGAGCGCTTGCAGGCACCGCTGCTCACGCTTTCCCTGCCTGCCGACGGCCTTGATGCGGAGTACCGCACCTCTCCCGAGCTTGTGGAGGAGGCCTTTGGCGACCGCGTGGATCTCGTCATCAGCGGCGGCGAGGGGCTGAACGACCATTCCACCATCGTGGACTGCACGGGCGACGAGCCTGAGATTCTGCGGCAGGGCATGGGGGAGTTGAGTTAAATTAAAAATGGGATAATTAAAAATTAAATATGAGAAATTAAAGATGAAAAGTTATATGAAACACACCTGTTTGAATTTCCCGCTGCGTATGCGGGGCATCGCTGCGTCGCTGCTCTTGCTGGCGGCAGTCGGCTTCGTGGCCTGCGACGATGAGGACTACGATTCCCGTCCGCCGCGCTTCAGCGACATGACGGCGCAAATGCTCTCCGACGAAAGTGCGGAGCTGCGCAGCGGCGAACCTATCGTACTGACCGCCGTACAGTCCAAGAAGGGGCACCTGCTCCTCGGCACTACCTACACGTGGACATCTTCGCCCGAAGAAGGCGTAAGCCATCGCCCGATGGCCGGTGACATCTACGATCTGAATCCTGCCAATCCCACGGACACCGTCACCTTCGCTACGCCCGGCACCTACCGCGTGACGATGAAGGCCGTCTATAAGACCTCCGGGCAGAAAGGGATGAAGTCAGGCGGCACGGAGGAACTGCCGGACGGCGGGCGCGTGACCTATTCCGTTGACGGGGGAGCCCTGTTCCGCTACAACGTGACCGTTGAGAAGTACTTTAAAATCAAATAAACAACCGACATGAAAAAGATTTTCTCCCTGTTCCTGCTCGCGGTCTGCACGTTCCCCACGTGGGCACAGACGCAGCCCGAGGCGGGAAAGTTCTACACCATCACGATGAAGACGAACTCCTCGCTCTACATGGTGGAGAATGCCGACGCCACGCTGGGCGTGACGGCATACGCCACGACGGAACGCATCTTCTGGGAGTTCGTGCCTACGGGAAACGCCAACTGCTACTACATGCGCAACGCCACGACGAAGCGCTACGTCATGAGCTGTGCCGGGGCGCAGAAGGACCAGATTTCGACGCAGGCGGCTCCCGTGGAGTACTATGTGGATGCCAGCGGCGGCTACGTGCGCTTCACGAGCACGGACTGCGCGAATTACAGCAACACGTCCGCCACGCCCAACGGCCTGAACAAGGACGGTGCGAGCAGCAATGTCATCGTCTGGGCTGCCGGTGCGTCGAACAACAACTCCTGGTGGAAGCTTGCCGAGACGGAGTACCTCTTCGAGTCTCGCACGTCGCTGCCCCACACGTCGTTCATGAAGAGCGCGCAGATCTATGACAACCCCTGCGCCACGACTTCCGACGTCTATGTCACGTCCGTTGCAGCGGCGGGCCATGCAGACGACGTAGCCTTGAAGTACCCCTTCAGCGGGACGTCGGCCTCCAAGCCCTCCAACGGCTACGTGCTCTACACGAAGTCGCGCGGCGAGATGCGCCGGGGCCAGGAGTTCACGGTGACGGTGAAACTCTCGAAGGTGCCCTCCGAGGGCGATGACGTCCTGCTCTACTTCGACTATGACCGCGATGGCGAGTTTGAGGTGTGCCTCCATCCGGACAAGGTGCAGCGCACGATGACCTTCACGACGACGACGCCCGAGGATGCCGTGCTTGGCGAGAGCCGTATGCGCCTGCGCCTCACGAACAACGGCCTTGCGGGTGCCGACGACGAAGCCTGCGGACAGACGCTGGACTGCGTCGTGCGTACCGTTGACAAGGTGGAGACCGCTGTCGCCATGCCCGAAGCCGATGCCGAGGTGCGCATCTCCGCCAGCGGCCGCATGCTCATGGCCTCCAGCCCGCAGGGCATCGCGCAGATGGAAGTCTTCGACCTCCAGGGCGCACGCCTCGCTGCCACCCGTGCCGACCGCCTCTCCCTGGAGAGCGTTCCCGCAGGCGTTTACGTCGCCAAGGTGCGCGCGCAGAAGAGCCGCCGCACGTACGTAGCTAAAATCCTCATCCGATAAAAACACATACACATTATACATATCATGAAATACCAGAAACCTCTCATGCTGGGCGTCGGCACCATCGCCGCACTTGCCGCTTCGGCACAAGGGCGCCCCAACATCATCTACATCATGTGCGACGACATGGGCTACGGCGACCTCGGCTGCTATGGCCAGCAGTATATCGCCACGCCCAACATTGACCGCCTCGCATCCCAGGGCGTACGCTTCACGCAGGCCTACGCAGGAAGCCCCGTCTCAGCACCCTCGCGCGCCACGTTCATGACCGGGCAGCACTCCGGCCACACCCACGTGCGCGGCAACAAGGAGTACTGGAGCGGAAACAGCACCGTGAAGTATGGCAACAACACCGACTACGCTCGTGTGGGACAAGAGCCCTACGCCACCGACCACGTCATCATCCCCGAGATATTCAAGGACAACGGCTATGCCACCGGCATGTTCGGCAAGTGGGCAGGCGGCTACGAAGGCTCGGCCTCCACGCCTGACAAGCGCGGCGTCGATGAGTTCTACGGCTACATCTGCCAGTTCCAGGCGCACCTCTACTTCCCGAACTTCCTCAACAAGTACAGCCGCAAGAACGGCGACACGGGCGTGACGCGCGAGATTCTTGAGCAGAACATACAGCATAGCATGTACGGTGACGACTATGCCAACCGCCAGCAGTACTCGTCAGACCTCATCCACCAGCATGCCCTCGCATGGCTTGACGAGCAGACGGCCGACCAGCCCTTCCTCGGCATCTTCACCTACACGCTGCCCCACGCAGAGCTCCGCCAGCCCGAGGACTCCATCCTCCTGGCCTACAAGGGACATTTCTGTACCGAGAAGAGCTACGGCGGTGACCAGGGCTCACGCTACAACCCCACGAACATTGCCCACGCGCAGTTTGCAGGCATGATTACGCGCCTGGACGCTCAGGTCGGTGAAATCATGGCCAAGCTCGAGGAGAAAGGCCTTGCCGAGAACACCGTCCTCATCTTCACCTCCGACAACGGCCCCCACGAGGAAGGCGGCGCAGACCCCTCGTTCTTCAACCGTGACGGACTCCTCCAGGGGCTCAAGCGCAGTACCTACGAAGGCGGCATACGCATCCCCTTCATCGTGCGCTGGCCTGCAAAGATCAAGCCCGGAACGGAGAGCGACCAGACCTTCGCCTTCTACGACCTCATGCCCACCTTCTGCGACATCGCAGGCATTGAGAACTACGAGGAGCGATACCGCAATCCCGACCTTGGCGACAAGGACTACTTCGACGGCATCTCCATCTATCCCACGCTCACCGGTGAGGGCACGCAGGAACAGCACAGCCACCTCTACTGGGAATTCCACGAGACCAACATGCTTGGCGTGCGCATGGGCGACTGGAAACTCGTCGTCAAGAACGGCACGAAGTACCTCTACGACCTCAGCACGGACCTCCACGAGGACAACAACGTTGCTTCCAAGTACCCCGACATCGTGAAGCAGATGGTGGACTTCATCTACGAGGACCACACTGACAGCAGCCTCTTCAAGGTCACGTTGCCCAGCCGCTGACCCGCTGAAATCCCTTTCTATAAGCCCCTGCCTGATGGGGGGCGATACTCTTTCCGAGGTGTGCGCATATCTCATTTTGAGGTGTGCGCTTACCTCACTTTGAGCTTTGCGCTTACCTTGACTTGAGGTGTGCGCACACCTTGACTCGAGCTTTGCGCTTACCTCAAACCGAGGTGTGCGCACACCTCAAATCCTTATTATTAGGGGGGCTTCTCTCAGGGTCGCAACGAAGAAGACCTGTGTATATACGAAAGTCCCGAGATGCCGTTTCCTGTAATGGGGTCGGCATCTCGGGGCTTAGTTGTCGTCCGCCCGGGCAGGCGGGAGTGGGGCAATCAGAGGGGATTGTCAATCAGCGTGTACTGGATGGGCGTCTTGACGCGCTCGAGGGGGATGATGAAGAACATCAGGCTTTTCTTGCTGAGCCCGGCATACTCGAACAAGTCCTTCTTGCCCGGATTCTCCGGGTTGGGGAACGCGATATGTCCGCTCGACGGGTCATCTTCGTTCGGAAGCAGTTCATAGCTTTCATGATCCACGTAGCCTATGTACTGGCCTTTGTACTTGGAATAGTACTGGCCGTCGGGAGCATCGCTCTTGATTTTCTCTATCAAGAGCATCTTCCCGTCTGCGGTAAATTCGTAGTAGCCCTCGTCCTGGTATTCCTCCAGGAAGTCGCCGAGTTTGACTTCCCATTGTCCAATCAGCATCTTGCGAGCCTGCTCCGCCGTCTTGGGAACGTCGGGGAGTTTGTCCGGATCGTCATCGTCGTCGTGGCTTCCGCAAGCGGAGAAGGTGAGAGCCGTTGCGGCCAGCATCATGGCAAAGGCCGCGAAAGATAAGAATCTTTTCATTGTTGATGTTTTTTATAGGTGAATAAATACGTTGTACATGTCAGGGTGTGAGTTCGCGGGGTGACACGTGTGGTTTACGGCTGAGAAGATAGGGAATCCCCGTTGAAGTGCAAAGGCTCCAGGGAAGATATTTTGCCTTCCCCTTCTGCACGGCGCTCACGTCTCGTGCTCCACTTCCTTGAAGGCATAGGGGTGCTCGGTGCCGTCGGGACGCCGCAGGACGAGGCGGCCGTCAGGCAGGACGGCAGCGATGGAAGCCAGGAAGGAGCCGTCGGCATCGCGAAAGGGGTGGAGACCCTCGCGGCGGTAGAGGTGGCGCAGGTAGTCAGCGTGGAGAGCATCGGGCGACGAGAGGGCCGCAAGGCGCGCATCGAAGTGGGCGAGGAACTGCTCCAGCAGGAGGTAGCGGGGGAGCTCGTAGCCCAGCAGGAGGCGCAGCGACGTGGGGTTGGGGGCATCGCTGCGAAAGACGTCCTGGTTCACGTTGAGGCCGATGCCTACGGTGGTTTCTGCGATACGGTCGCCCAAGGTGGTGTGCTGGAGGAGCATGCCTGCGAGCTTCCGGTCGCCAACGTAGATGTCGTTCGGCCATTTGACGCACGGCTGCTCTTCCCGGGGAAGTTCGGCCAGCAGCGGCGAGAGCGTATCGACGAGGGCGAGGCTGACGACCTCGGAAAGCAGGAACTGCGCGGCGGGCTTCACGGCAGCAGGGGGCACGAAGGTGAAGGAGAACAGCAGGTTCCGTCCGTTCTCGCTCTCCCAGTGGTTGCCGCGCTGGCCGCGTCCGGCATGCTGGAGGTCGGTGGTGAGGAGACTGAGCGACGTCCCCGCAGACAGGGGCGGGCAGTTGCGGACGTCGTCCATCGTGCTGTTGCAGGTGTTCTTGTGGGTGTGGGCTATGTGCGGCGGGAGGCCGTCGTGGAAGAAGGCTATCTGCTGCTTTTTCGGCAGTCCCCGCAGCGTCTCGCCGTAGGCATGGTCGATGAGCGCAAGGATGAGGCCGTCGTCAGCATCAGCGTCGAAGAGAATCTGGTTCCACGTGGCCTTGTGGAAATGGTGTGCCGCCTGAACCGCTCCGTAGGCGGCACGCAGCACGTCCGTGCGGTCGGGGTGGCACTTCAGCACGATGCGGTCGGGACGCTCAAGGGCAAGGACGGCGAAAATCTTTCCGCAGACCTTGAAGACAAGCGTTTCCCCGTCGAAGGGAAAGCTTTCCCCTGCGCCCCGCTTCGCGAGGCAGTATTCACGGGCCTGCTCAATGTTCATAGACCCAGAAGTTTCAGCGCCGCGCCCATCACCTCGCGGCGGGCTGCGGGCTGCGTGATGCTCTCGAAGGGAAAGCCGAGCGTGAGGGTGGGGCGATGCGCGCCGTTCCGATAGGCAACGCCTGCTGCCTGCCCCGTACCCTGATAGCAGAAGGGCGTCAGGGCTTGCGGGTCGACGGCCTGTAGGGCGTCGTAGTGCTGCACGGCGTAGGTGTCCTCGCCAAGTGCGCTGCGCACTTGGAAGCTCAGCCCTTCGCCGCTGACGCCGCTGCCGTCGTTCGGGAGGCTCCCGGCAAGCGTGAAGTGGAGGACGCGTTCGCAGAAGTCGCGCTCCTCAGCACTTTCCTGCATGTCGCTGCCTACGAAGGCGCCACTGACGAAGAGCGCGCCGCCGTAGGCTTCCATCTTGCCGCGCGTGGCGGCGTCGAAGGTCTTGAACGGCCGCAGGTTGTAGCTCGCGTTACGCTCCAGACCGCAGATGTAGTCCACGCAGTCGTAGCGGTTCCAGTCGGCAGCGAGCGCGGCTTCCTTGCTCATAGAGCAGAAGGAGATGCCCTCCGTCCCTGTGATGGCCTCGCCGTGAAGGGCGGGAAAGTCGAAGGTGTTGCCCGCTATGCGCACACCCGTCAGCTCGGAACCCCCGAAGCCCAGGGCACCGGCTCCCTCCTTGCCGCCCTGCCGCGCGTCGAAGCAGCTCTGGTAGCCTGCGAATGCCGTTGTGCACTGGTAGGGAACGCCCACGTCCTGCCGCAGGTCGAAGCCGATACGTTCGGCCGTTTCCACGCGTGCGGGACCGCTGAGGCGGTTGAAGCCGTTGACGATGAGCACGCGGTGCTTCTCGTTTGGTGCGCGATAGACGCAGAGCGTCTCGCTGGGGAAGCTTTCGCCGCCCTCGTTCAGGGCTGCGATGCGGAAGCTGTAGCGCACACCGGGCTTGATGTCGGCCTCAGCGGCAGTGCCCTCGACAACCTGTCCGTTGTCAAAGCCTCCGTCGTCGCGACGCGTATAGACGATGTATCGTGTCGGCACAGCAGTAGGCTCAAGTGCATCCTCCGTGGGTTCCCAGCGCAGGATGGCATGCTGCCCGCTCTCGTCAAGCGTGGCGGAGAAGGCGCGCGGCGGCAGGGGCTGCACCGTGACGTCGCGACGGCCGTGCTGCATGTTCACGAAGCGCAGGATACTCTTGTAGAGGCTGCGGGCGAGCGTGAACTTGAAGATGGGGTCGTGGCCGTACTTCAGGTCGCCGTAGTTCTGGTGGGACATCGTCTCGAGTATCATGCTCGGCATGTCGGGCATGCGGCTCTCGGCATAGTCGCGGTCCCATACTTCGCGCCGTGTCCAAGGCATACCGAGCAGCTGCGAAAGGTCGCGCTGAAGGGTCAGCAGCGTCAGGTTCGCAAGGTCCGAGGAGGCCACGCGCGGCAGCCCCGTCGTGTAGTTGCGGCGCTTCTCGTAGTCAATGGTCGTGATGAGTCCCAGCGTGCCATAGACCGTATTGTCTTTGCGGTATCCGGCATCGCTGTGGACGGCGATGCACGTTTCGAGCGGCACGCCAAGGCCGCTGTCGTTGGGTCGGTAAATGCTGCCGCCTGCCATCCAGTTGGCATAGTTGCCGCGCGTGCGTATGTCGTCCTTATAGTCGTTGTCGCCCTTGTTCTCGGCATAGACGCCGTAGGGTGCGCCGCTCCACTGCGCATAGCTGCGTGCGCCCTCGAGATAGCGCGGCAGGCCTGTCGTGCCGAGACTCCCGCGCACGTTGCGTCCCATGCCGCCACCGAAGCGCACGGCATCCGCCACGACGATGCCTCCGTTGGCGGCAGACTCATTCGTGAGCGTAACACAGCCCTTGGGATTCTGCCCAGCAGCAAACTCGAACGTGCCGAGGTAGAGCCACGTGCCGCCGCCCATCTGCTGGTTCACGACGAAACGCGTCGTGCCGCCAAGATGCCGCACGGTGTAGTGCGCATCGTCCACGTTCTGCGCCGTATGGGGATAGGAGATGTAAACGGCGTAGCTGCCGCGTCGGGGAATGTCCGGGGTCCACGTGACGGAGCTCGTGGCAGAAGGTTCGGCCGTAGCTCCGCGCGTAGTGCCCGTCGTGAAGGGATTGTCGCCGTCGCGCATGTTGCCTTGCGGCATGGAGAATCCGCTGACGTCCGTCGTGGACCAAAGCCCCTGCTCCTCGTAGCTGCCACCAGAGGCGGGCGTGTCGTTGTCCACGATGGCTTCTGCCGTCTGGTAGTCGCGCTCCTTCGCGCTGACGGCGACGGCTCCGGCCTTCTCCAGCATGGGGAGAACGAAGGGATTCACGAAGGACTGCGTGAAGAAGTCCTCGGTCGTGCAGAAGAGGTAGGGACGCTGCCACTCCCATGCGCGACGCTGGTTGCGGTAGAAACGGCCGTGACTGGGCGTCACCATCACGTGGCGCCCTTCAAGGCCTCTGTTTGCCAGATAGGGGCGGGAGATATTCTTCATCCAAGGCTTCCCTGTATAGTTGCGGTCGAGACTCTGGCGGCGCTTGTCCACATTCTCCGTTCGCAGGACGTTGGGAATGAGACTGTTGATGGTGTGCTCGCCGCCGCGACAGAAGAGCGTCACGTGGTATTTGTTATAGGGCTCGGGCAGGCAGCCTTGCAGCTCGCCATAGATGCGGCGCACGGTCTCGGGCGTAAAGGTTTGCGAGGAAAAGGCCTCGTTGGCATAGATGTCGAGCAAGGCACTCTCGTCATCGACGACGAGGCTGTCGTAGCCTACGGGCCGCATGGGGCGGAAGCCCGTCTGGCTGTAGTTGCTGAAGTAGGCCTGTACAGCCGAGCGCAAGTCGCCGCCCGCCTGTTGTGCCGCGAGTGGAAGCGTGCAGAGTGCAAGGAGGAGGGGAAGAATATGTCGCAGGAGTTTCATGGGAGTTCGGGATTAGCGTAGAACTTTTCGGGATAGCGTGCGGAGAAATCGCCCTCGGCATAATAGGCGAGAATCTCGCTCATGTCGGCTTCCACGTTGCCGCTGGGGACAACTTGCTTCGTGCAGACAATGCGCTTCTGCCTGTAGTCGATGGCATAGAGGAGAATCGGAAGCTTTGCTTTCAGTGCCACAAAGTAAAAGCCACGTTTCCAATGCTCTACACGGGAGCGTGTGCCTTCGGGCGTAACGGCGAGGCGGAAGGTTTCCGCTTTGCCGGCTTGTTCGGCAAGCTGGTCGGTGAGGCTCGTCTTCTTGCTCCTTTCTACCGGGACGCCACCCATGCGCCGCAACAGGATGCCGAGCGGCCAGAAGAACCACTCGCGCTTCATCAGGAAGTTGGCCGTCTCGCCAATGGAGCGTATGTAGAGCTCGCCAAGGATGAAGTCCCAGTTGCTGGTGTGGGGGGCTACGCATATGACGCACTTGCGGGGCAACGGAACGCTTGTCTCTATGCGCCAGCCCATGCGTTTTTCCAAGAGCCATTTATAGAAGTTTCCCATATTCTCAATATATTTTTTAGGATGAAGGTACGAAAGATGTTGCGTCCGACTTAGAAGGGAAGGCCCACTGCAAAATGGAAGGTGAAGTCGCGGGAGAAGCGCGGGTGGATGACAGGCCAATGCTCGCGCCCGTGGGTGACGGCAGGATTGACAGCCTTCATGCCTCCGTCGAAGCGCAGGACGAAGTAGTCAAGGTTGAAGCGAAGCCCCAGGCCGTAGGCGACGGCGATTTGCTTGTAGAAGTTGTTCCAGCGGAACTGTCCGTTCTCCTGCCCTTCGTAACGGCGCGTGTTCCAGACGTTCCCCGCATCGATGAAGGCGGCACCGTCGAACTTCCAGAACAGGTGCGTGCGCCATTCGGCACTGAGGTCCAGCTTCATGTTTCCTGTCTGGTTGATGAAGTCCACCTTGCCGTCGCGCCCTCGGAAGCTTCCCGGGCCCAGTTCGCGAACGCTCCATCCGCGCACGCTGTTGGCGCCTCCGGAGAAGAAGCGCTTCTCGTAGGGGATGACGGAGGAGTTGCCGTAGGGAATAGCTATACCGAAATAGCCGTGAAGGGCGAGGGAGTTGCGCTCGTCAATGGCAAAGAGGCGCGTGAAGTCTGCCTCGCCGCGCACGTACTGCGAGAAGGCAATGTTGAAGACCTCATACTGGTTGTTCTCCGTGCGCGGCAGGCCGAAGAGGTTGGAAAGTCCGTAGAGCACGTTGCCCGCAATCTCCAGGCGGCATCGCAGTCCCCATTGCCCGCGACTGCGCCAGGCCTCCTGCATAAAGGGCGTTGGTGTCTCCGTATGCGAGCTATAGGTGAAGGTATATGCCGAGGCCATGATGAAGAGGTTCTCATAGCTGGAGCGCAGGATGGAGTATCGGGGGCTTTCGCCATCAAGATAGTCGCGGCGAAAGGTGGAAGAGATCCAAGGCATGAAGATATAGTTCAGGCTCAGCAGGTCAAGCCGGTGCTGCATGTTCGTGTGGCTGAGGTGCTGCCAGCGATAGGACCATTCGCCAGAGAGCATGCGACGATGAAATTCGGGACGGTTCTGGGAGTTGTAGAGCAAGCGCACGTCGCTGGTCAGGCGCAGGTTCTCGGCACCGCTGCGCCGTGCGAAGGGAAGGCGGAATGCCGGGAAGCGCAGCGATGTCTCTGCGCTGTACTCGATATAGTTCTCGTCGCTGTAGCCTTCAAGTCCCGTGATGGCCTCGTATGCACCGCGCAGTTTGAAGGAGAAAACCTCCGAACCCCTGAATAGGTTGCGGTTGGAATAGGTTAGGCCGACGGCAGCACCAAGGTCGCCGTTCGTATTCGTGCCCTCCACTTCGGCCGTGACGGTATGGGGCTTGGCGCGCATGACTGTGACGTCTGCATCAAGGCGTCCGGGCTCATCCTCTGCCTCGTGGAGCCGCAGCGTGCTGTAGCTTAGGGCTTGCAGGGAGTTCAGGGCGGCATAGGTGCGCTGGATGTCGGCTTCGCGGTAGAGGCTGTCGGGACGCAAAGCCACATGGTTGCGGAAAACGCCTTCACGAAGCCCCCGGCCGGAGAATCCCTGCTGCTGGATGCTGATGTCGCGATAGCGGAACGCCTTGTAGGACAGTGCGTCGTCCGTACCCTGCGGACGCGCGAAGCGCATCGTCAGCCGGGCGGAGCTTTCGCCTTCAAGCGTGTCAACACGGAAGGTGACGTACTCCTTGTTGATGCGGTAGTAGCCGCGATTCTGCAGATTGCTGACGAGGCGCGAACGCTCTTCCGTCAGGCGCGATATGTCCAACGGCATGCCGTCATGGAGCAGGCTGCGGAAGGTGGAATCTTCGATGACGCTGCGAATGGTGTCGCTGTCGTATTCCCGCATCACCTGGCTGACGTGATAGCGCTCTCCGGGTTCGAGCGTGTACGTGAGGTCGGTGCGATGCTTCGAGACGCTGGTGTCTGCTTTCACGCGCGCATGCAAATAGCCTCTGGAGCGCAGAGCCTGCTCCAGCGAGAGGCGTGACTGCTCGGTGAGCGTACCGTCATAGACGACGGGAGCTTCGCCTATTTTACGAAACAGGCGGCCTGCGCGGCGTGTGGTGTCGGTGGGGGAGAGGGAATAAAGGCCAAGGGGCACTTTCAGGAGGCTGAACCATCGGGAATTGGGTTCCTGGCGCACGTGGAGGCGGAAATCAGCCGGGTTCACGCTTTCGTCCGTACTTCGCAGCTTGACGCTGCGCAACATCGTTTCGCCTTCAGGCACAAAGCGCGTAGGCTGGCAGGAGGAAAGTCCCGCCACGATGAGCGCGCAGAGAAGAATATGGACGAATTTTCGCATGCGTCGTCTTGGATAAAGTAAAACCCCCATCGTGCTGCGTACGGTGGGGGTGAGTCTTTAGTCGGGGCGACAGGATTCGAACCTGCGACTCCCTGCTCCCAAAGCAGGTGCGCTACCGGACTGCGCTACACCCCGTTGAGGGCGCGCCACAAGCCTTTCCGAAGGACAGGCGGCGTGTTTTCGGCCGCGAAGATACGGATTTCTCTGCAAACGGCTACTATCAGGGACGGTTTTTTTCTTCTCAGCTGCCTTGAAGCTTCAGTCGAAGCGTATGGCGCGGGCGGGCTGAATGCGCGAAACGAGGAAACTGGGAACGACGAGTGCAAGCACCGTAAGCAGCAGGGTGACAACGTTCACGAGGACGATGGGCCACCATTCGAGACTTACGGGAACGGTGTCAACGTAATAGGTTTCGGGATTCAGGTGTATGAGCGAGAATTGCCTTTGTGCCCACAGGAGCTGCAGGCTCAGCACGTTGCCGATGAGCATGCCTCGCAGGATGATGAGTGCCCCGTAGTAGAGGAACGTATGGCGCAGGCGCGTGTTTGTGGCTCCCAGGGCTTTCAGTACGCCAATGGTTTGCGTGCGCTCGAGGATGAGGATGAGCAGGCCGCTGATCATTGAGAACGAAGCGACGAGGAGGATGAGGACGAGAATGACATAGACGTTTGTGTCCAGCAGTGCTAGCCAGTTGAAGACGCCCGCCGTGCGAGGATTCTCGCGAATGGTGAGGACGCTGCGGAGGGTTCCTGTTGTGTCCGGCATCGCGTCAACGACATCTTCCACCTTCTCCTTCATCTCGTCAAGGTGCGAGAAGTCGCTCACGCGTATCTCCAGAGCGCTCGACTGCGAAGCATCCCAGCTGTTCAGGCGTCGCACCGTGTGGAGGTCGGTGATGGCGAAAGTGCGGTCGAACTGCTTCATGTTCGTCTGGTAGATGGCGGCAATGCGGAAGCGTCGCATCTTCACTGTTTCCTCGAAGAAATAGGCGTAAACGCGGTCGTTTACATGTAGTTGTAAGTCGTCGGAAATGCGCTTTGAGATGACGAGTTCGTTGGACGATACGGTATCGGAGAATTGGGGGAGCTTGCCTTCCACAAGGTGCTTGCGGAGAAAGGCTGTGTCATATTCCGGCCCCAGTCCCTTCAGCTCTATCGCTGCAAAAGACTCCTCGGTTTTCAGAATGCCGATCTTCTCGGCATAGCGCTGCACTTTTGTGACCTCTGGGAGTGCTTCGAGGGCGTGGACGAGGGCAGCGTCCGTTGTGACGGGGAAACTCTCGGGAGATGCGAAGGAGTTGATGTCGAGAACCTCCATGTGGGAACCGAAGCCCATGAGTTTATTGCTGACTTCGGCCTGAAAGCCCCGCACGACGCATACGCTCACAATCATGACGGCCAGACCTACCGCGATGCCAGCGGTGGCGATGACGATGGCGGGACGCGAGGCGCGTTTCCCGTTTTCTGCGCCGCTGCTGAAGAAACGGCGCGCGAGCATGACGGAGAGTCCCATGAGAGCGCTTGCGGATTTTATACTTCCTTCCGCCCGGGATAGGCTTCCAGCGCCTTCTGGAGGATGAGGAGGGCGCGGTTGAGGTCTTCAATCTTGAGGACGTAGGCAATGCGCACCTCGTCGGTTCCCGATCCGGGCGTCACGTAGAAGCCTGTGGCGGGAGCCATCATCAGTGTCTCGCCTTCAAAGTTGAAGTCCGTCAGACACCAGGCGCAGAACTTTTCTGCATCGTCCACCGGCAGGCGGGCAACGGTGTAGAAGGCGCCCATGGGGATGGGGCTATAGACGCCGGGAATGCGGTTGAGCCCGTCGATGAGACATTTGCGGCGCTCGACGTATTCCTCGTAGCAGTCCATTGCGTATTGCGGTCCCTCGTCCATAGAAGCCTCGGCCACAATCTGTCCCAGCAAGGGCGGGCTTAGGCGCGCCTGACAGAACTTCATGACGGCATCGCGCACTGCTTCGTTCTTTGTCACGAGGGCACCGATGCGCAGGCCGCATTCGCTGTAGCGCTTCGATACGGAGTCGATGAGGATGACGTGCTGCTCAATGCCTTCGAGGTGGAAGGCGGAGATATAGGGAGAGCCCGTATAGATGAACTCGCGGTACACTTCGTCGCTGAAGAGGTAGAGGTTGTAGCGCAGCACGAGTTCCCGGATTTGGTTCATCTCGCGGCGCGTATAGAGGTAGCCCGTCGGGTTGTTGGGATTGCAAATCATGATGGCACGCGTGCGGTCGTTGATGAGTTTCTCGAACTCTTCAACCTTCGGGAGCGAGAAGCCTTCCTCGATGGTCGTCGCTATCGTGCGGATGCGTGCCCCTGCGGCAATGGCGAAGCTTTTGTAGTTAGCATAGCCGGGTTCGGGCATGATGATTTCGTCTCCCGGATTCAGGCACGTGAGGAAGGCGAAGAGTACGGCCTCGCTGCCGCCCGCCGTGATGATGATGTCGTCGGCCGTGAGGGAGATGTTGTACTTCGCATAGTAGTGCGTGAGTTTCTCGCGGTAGGAGAGGAAGCCTTGGCTGGGGCTATATTCCAGCGTGGTGCGGTCGATGTGCTTCAAGGCGTCCAGTCCTGCACGGGGCGTAGGCAGGTCGGGCTGTCCGATATTCAGCTGATAGACTTTTATCCCCCGCCGCATGGCGTCCGTTGCGAGAGGCGCCAGTTTGCGTATCGGGGAAAGCGGCATTTCTTCCGCGCGTTCGGAAATCCGAAGGCTTTTGTGTGCTTCGTCTGACATGATTCTTCTTCTCTTCTCAGTTTGTCCCTCAGGGCATTGGGACATGAAAAGACCCAGCCTTTGGCGACAAATGTGGTTTGAACGTGGCAAAGGTAAATGTTTTTTGTGAATAAAATGTGGATAATGGGGATAGAAATCCGAATTATTCACGATATTTGCAGCGGAATAAACAAAATACCTTCATATTATGATACAATATCGTTGCCCTAAATGCGGACAGGACGTCTTCGTCACAGAGCCTGTTTCTACCGCCCACTGCAATGCTTGCGGCACGGACTTCGCCGTAGCTGCCCCCTCGCAGCCTGCCCAGCAACCCTACGGGCAGCAAAATGCGTTCGGATACCAGCAGTATCCCTATGGTGGCCAGCAGCAATATGCCTACGGCTCACCCTTGAACGGACAGGGGCAGCCGGTGGAATGCGGCCTTTTTGATTCGGGGCCTTCGGGAAAGACCCGGGGAATCTGCGGACTCTTCGCCATCCTGCTCGGATCGTTTGGCGTTCACTATTTCTATCTGGGAAAAGTGGGGGGCGGTATTGTCTGCATCTTGCTTTGCTTCATCAGCTGCGGCATCTGGCATATCCTCAATCTCATTCAAGGCATCATGATGCTCACCATGTCGCAGGCCGAATTTGAGCGCAAGTATGTCTATACCAATTCCTTCATGCCGCTGTTCTGACATTCGCCCTGTCTCAGTAAAAGAGCGCCTCGTACAGTTCAAATGTGCGGGGCGCTTTCTTTTGGCGATGTTCTCCCGGACGTCTGTTTTGTTTTCCCGTACGTCAGTTTTTGCGGGTTAGGGCAGGGCGTCGTCGGGGTTGTGGAGGTCGTCGTCGGGGACGCGGCCGGCTCCGAGCCAATGCTGCTGGTAGTATTTGCCGTCCAGATGGCTTACGACGACGCCGCGACTGCTGCTGGCATGCAGGAAATAGCCGTCGCGCAGATATATGCCGACGTGTCCGCAATGTCCCCCGCTCCTGGGAGAGGTGAAGAACACGAGGTCACCCTGCTGCATGTCGCTGCGGGCGATGCGACGCACGTCCTTCTCGAACTGGTCGCGGCTGCGGCGATGGAGCTTTTTGCCATATACCTTATTATATATATGGAGGGTCAGCGCGGAGCAATCTACTCCTGCCTTCGTGTTGCCCCCATAGCGGTAGGGGGTGCCTACCCACGAGGCGCACTCCGTCAGCAGGCGTCCGTTGTCGCGCCTGTAGTCGGGCTTCAGGCCCAGTCGGCTGGCAGCTTCGTCCACCATGCTGGCCGCACGACTGCCGTAGGCCTCTGCCGTTTTCACCTCGCGTGCTACGGGCTTTCTGGCGGAAGCGGAGGGGGGGGGAAGGGTGCCTTGTACGACGCGGGGCGTGTGGCAAGCCGTCAGCAGGAAGAGGGAGAGCGTCAGCAGGGAGAGCACGTTTCCCCAAGGCGCAAAAAGCCCCATCCGCTTCTGCCGCGAGGCAGGAGCAGGATGGGAGGATGTTTTGTGTCCTGAGGAAATGCTGAACATCAGAGGCCGTTTTCCTGAAGGAAGCGGTTGGCTTCGATAGCTGCCTTGCAGCCGCTAGCGGCTGCTGTGATGGCCTGACGATAGAGGGGGTCGGCAACGTCTCCGGCAGCATACACGCCGGGAACGCCCGTCTGGGGTGTCTGTCCTTCCGTGATGATGTAGCCGTTCTCGTCCAGCTTGAGCCATTCCTTGAACAGGTCGCTGTTGGGCTTATGGCCGATGGCGAGGAAGAATCCGTCAAGGGGCAGGTCGTAGTGGCGTTCGTCGGCTTCGCCGCGACGATGTACCAGGTGGGCACCTTCTACGCCGTCGTTGCCGTAGAGGCCCTCGGTGTTTGTCTCGAAGAGGATTTCAATCTTCTCGTTCTGCATCACGCGATCCTGCATGGCTTTGCTGGCGCGCAGGAAGGGCTTGCGGACGATGAGGTAAACCTTCGAGGCGAGGCCTGCCAGGTAGCTGGCCTCTTCGCAGGCGGTGTCGCCGCCGCCTACAACGGCCACCGTCTTCTTGCGGTAGAAGAAGCCGTCGCACGTGGCGCATGCGCTGACGCCTTGTCCGCGATACTTCTCCTCATCGGAGAGGCCGAGATACTTCGCGGAGGCGCCTGTGGCGATGATGAGCGAATGGCAGGCCACTTCCTTTCCGCCGTCGAGCGTAAGGACGTAAGGGGCTTTGGAGAGGTCGGCCTTCACGACGATTTCAGAGCGTATTTCTGCCCCGAAGCGCTGTGCCTGCCGACGCAGGTCGTCCATCATGGCGTTGGCGTCAACGCCTTCTGGATAGCCGGGAAAGTTTTCCACTTCGGTTGTGATGGTGAGTTGTCCGCCGGGTTGTAGTCCCTCGAGGATGACGGGATTCAGGCCGGCGCGACCGGCATAGATGCCCGCCGTGTATCCTGCGGGCCCTGAGCCGATGATGAGTAGTCGGAGAGTTTCCATATTTGCTTTTGGTTTTTCGGAGTGAGCTGAGTATTCGGAGTAATCTGAATGATCTGAGTATTCTGAGTTATCGGAGGTCGATGACTTCGATGCCGGGATGGTCGGCGGGATTGTACTGGAAGGTGTCGGCGGTGAACTTCTGGCCCGTCTTGAGGCTCTTGATGCGGAAGCGGAACCAGTTGCCCTTGCCGTCCTTCAGGCGCACGTTCACGGGCGTGTCCGTCTGGTCGAGCAGGATGGTCATCTTCTGGATGTCTGCGCCGCGCGTGTTGGCCGTCATGTCCACTCGCTTGACGCTTTTCCCCTGATAGGTGGCTGAGGTCAGGCGCAGCGTGTAGCCTTGTTTGTAGAGGTTGATGAAATGGTAGGGGTTCAGCTTCTGGACGTCGGCGCGCGAGGGTGTCGTGACGTTTACCTCGTCGCTGCCTGCCAGCAGGGACCACTGTGTTTTCCCGTCGAACCAGATGTCGCCGCCTTCGGAGGCAACGCGGAACTTGCGGTCCTGCACCTGTATGGTGCCTCGTGTGGTGGCCTGTTCCTGGGTGCAGCGAAAGCTCGTCGTCTCAAACGTGGCCTGCATGCCGCCTGCTTTCTGCAGCTTGGCGGCAGCACGGTCCATGACGCTGCGCGCCGTCTGTGCCTGCATGGGGAGGAGGGGTAGCAGGAGGAGAATGAATGGGAGGATGCGTTTCATTTTCTGTAAACTGTAAACTGTATTCTGTATTTTATGCCATGTATCTTACGAACCTACATGTGGGCTTCGAGCAGGGCGTTGAGGGCCACCTCGTCGGGGATGAGAACTTCGCGGGGCTTTGCGCCTCGTGAGGGACCCACGATGCCCATCTGTTCCATCTGGTCCATGATGCGGCCTGCGCGGTTGTAGCCGAGCCCCATCTTGCGCTGGATGAGCGAGGTGCTGCCTTGCTGGTGGATGACGATGAGGCGTGCGGCTTCCTCGAACATGGAGTCCAGAGGACCTGCGTCGCGCATGCCGCCTCCGCCTTCTTCGGCCTCGACGGCCACTTCGGGCAACTCGTAGGCGTGGAGGTAGCCCTGCTGCGAGGAGACGAACTCGTTGATGCTCTCCACTTCGGGCGTGTCCACGAAGGCGCACTGGACGCGGACGGGTTCGTTGCCGTTGAGGAAGAGCATGTCGCCGCGTCCCACGAGCTGGTTGGCACCGGGACGGTCCAGGATGGTGCGCGAGTCAATCATGGAGCTCACCTTGAAGGCCATACGTGCGGGGAAGTTGGCCTTGATGGTACCCGTGATGATGTTTGTCGTGGGGCGTTGCGTGGCAATCACCATGTGCATGCCGACGGCACGTGCCAGTTGGGCAATTCGTGCGATGGGGAGTTCCACTTCCTTACCTGCCGTCATGATGAGGTCGCCGAACTCGTCGATGATGATGACGATGTAGGGCATGAACTCGTGCCCGTGTTTGGGATTGAGGCGTCGGTTGATGAATTTCTCGTTGTATTCCTTGATGTTTCTTGCCTTCGCACGCTTCAGGAGGTCGTAGCGGTGGTCCATGAGTTGGCAGAGGCTCTTCAGCGTGGCGACGACTTTCGTGGGATCCGTAATGATGGGTTCCTCCGTGTCGGCGGTCTTGGCGAGGTAGAAGTTCTCCAAGGGCGAATACACGCTGAACTCCACCTTCTTCGGGTCAACCATCACGATTTTGAGCTCTGAGGGGTGCTTCTTGTAGAGTAGGGAGGTAACGATGGCGTTGAGGCCTACGGACTTACCCTGTCCCGTGGCACCCGCTACGAGGAGGTGGGGCAGCTTGGCGAGGTCCACCATGAATACCTCGTTCGTGATGGTCTTGCCCAGTGCTATGGGCAGCGCATAGTCCGACTCCTGGAAGCGTCGGCTGTTGATGAGGCTTTCCATCGAGACGATTTTCGGCTTGCGGTTGGGCACCTCGATGCCGATGGTTCCCTTGCCGGGAATGGGGGCGATGATGCGCACGCCGATGGCGGAGAGGGCCAGTGCGATGTCGTCGGAAAGGTTCTTGATGCGGTTGATGCGTATGCCGGCTGCGGGCGTCACCTCGTAGAGCGTGATGGTGGGTCCCACGGTGGCGCGTATGGCCGTAATCTTCACGCCGAAGTCGGAGAGTACCTTCACGATGCGGTCCTTGTTGGCCGTGTGTTCCTCCATGTCGATGGGTGTGTCGGCATTCTCGTATTTCTTCAGGAGGTCAACGGAGGGGAACTTGTAGAATTCGAGGTCCTTACGCGGGTCGTAGGGCGGCAGTTTCTCGTAGGCGTCGGCGACGGTTTCGCCGTCGGCCTCCTCGTCCTCTGCGCCCGGCTCCACCTGGAAGTCCCCAGGGGCGTCGGCAGCCGTTCCTGCGGGCTCTTCGGCCGTAATGTCCATTTTGAGGCTGGAGGGGTTCGCGGCGGCTTCGGGCTCGTCGCCGAAGTCGGTACCGAGGTCCACGACGTTGGAGGCCTCCTCTTCGTCCTCCTCGTTTCCGTCTTCGCCTTTTCCGTCTTCCTCGTCTTCGCTGTCTCCTTCGTCGTCGTCGTCATCTTCATCTTCTGGCTGGCCGGCATTCCCGTCGTCTTCCTCAGCGTCCGCGTCGGGCTCGTCGCTAGCGGCGTTCTTCTTGAACTTGTCCGCAACGGCCTTCGGGCGCGTGATGATGTATTTCAGTATGCGTACGGTCTCGCTGCTCAGGTAGATGAGGTAGAGGATGGCGAGGAGGCCCAGGACGAGGATGGCTCCCGTGAGGCCGAGGTTGCTGGTCAGCAGGTCGCGCACGCTGTCGCCGTGAAGCCCGCCCCACTTGAAGGGGACGTTGCGAAGCTCTGCGGGGAAGAACTCCTGCGAGCAGAGGCTCAGGGCCACAGAACCCCATATCATGATGATGCCCAGGTTCAGGAACCATTTCCAGAGGCGTACCTTGTAGGTGTGCATGAGCTTCATGCTCAGCAGGATGCCGAGGATGGGGATGAGGATGGAGCAGATGCCGAAGTACTGGTTCACGAAGAGGTCGGCGCAGCGTGCGCCGAGCGTCCCGCCCCAGTTGCGTGCCTGACCGCCAGCCTCAAGGATGGCCTGGTCGTGGGCGGCGGTGGAGTATAGCGATACGATGGATATGATGACGAATACGCACACCAGCATCAGTACGAGTCCCGTGACGAACAGGAACGTCTCGCCGCTCAGCAGTTTGCGCCAGCCTCCTTCGGGCGTGAAGATGGCTTTCATTCCGTCTTTCTTCTTCGGTGCGGCCTTTCTGGCCTGTTTCTTTTTGCCGCCTTTGGGGGCGGTTTTCTTTTTCTCGGTTGTCTTCTTGGGCATTTTTTCGTCTATGGTCAAATCATCTGGTGCTGACTGGCCAGCACCCGGCCTTTGGTTTCATCTGTTTTCTTCGTGTCATTTCCCCGGTGCGTAGAAATCCACGAGGCACTCGATGGCCCGCTGGCACACGGCGCAGAACTCGGGCCACTCGTTGATTTTCATGCGGCATTCCTGGAAGGGGCGATAGACGCCCTTGCTCTGGTAGCCGCCGCCTTCGTACACGCCGATTGCCCCTTCGCGGCTCTTCGTGGCGGGCGTGGGCACGGGCGTTCCCTCGGGCAGCATGTCGGCCCATTTGCTCTGGAAGTCCTTCAGCGTCGTGAGGTTCTGTTCCCAGGGCTCCGTGTCGGCATAGTAGAACTGCGTGTATTGGTCGTCGTAGAAGTATTCGTCGGCAAGTCCTGCGAAGCTGTGGCCGAACTCATGTACCACGACGGGGCGGAAGAAGTGGTGCTTCGTCATCGAGAGCGTATAGCTGTTGTAGATGCCTCCGCCGCCGTAGTTGTCGGTGTTTGCCAGGATGATGATGTGTTCGTAGGGGATGCCGGCGAGCGCGTCGTTCAGGCGGCGCAGGTTGAGCGTCGTGAGGTAGCGGTCGCTGTAGAACGTGTTGAACTGCGAGCCGAGAGCCGTCTGCTTCCACACGCCCTGTCCGGGAATGCTCACGCCGCTGTCCTGGCTTGGCAGTGCCACGGCCACGATGTTGAAGCGGTTCTTGAGGTGCTTGAAGGGTTCGTGGGCGAAGAGGGCGTCGCTGGCTTCCTGGGCTTTTGCATAGAAGTCGTCCGCCTCGTCGGCCGTATAGCCCTCGGCCACCATCGCCACGTCGATGCATTCCTCCGCGCTTCCGCTTTGCAGGATGTAGCGGTGGGGCGCTGTGGCAAGGCCGTCAAGGGGCCGCAGCAGGATGTCGGCGGGGCGCACGGTGTGGGTGTATTCCGCCAGCAGGCGCTCGTGGTTGCCCAGCAGGCGCACCGTAATGCGTGCGGAGTCCGTGGGCATGGGGAGCAGGAATACGTTCTCGAAAGCCTTGCGGGTGTGCGTGGCTTCCTCGGAGTTGAGCCATTCCTGGAAAAGCGTGGAGAAGCTGTGGCAGTAGAGCGTATTTCCCGTCCGGGCGTCGGCCATCGTTATCTGTCCGTTGCCCTTCAGCGGCAGGCGGTCGAGGTTCTGGCGGCGGCCCGCCCAGCCCTTGAAGGACGTGAGCTCGCTGACGGAAATCTCCTGTCGTGCGACGTCGCCGCTAAAGATATAGTCTACGCGTAGCGTGCGCCCGAAGTCGAGGCTTTGCGCACAGACGCCTATGTTTGCTGCCGCAATGGCAAGTAGGGTGAGAGTGAGTTTTTTCATGATTTTGTATGTCGCTTGATGCTGCGGTTCGAAATGCCGTGCAAAGATAATATAATTTTTACGCACGCGCAAGGGTTTGCGTGTTTTCTTTGCGTTTCCGCGTGCTTTTTTGTCAAGTTCCCGTCAAGTTTTCGCTGAAGCGTACCGCATGCCTCGGAGCCTCAGGCTTTGCCCGTTCCTCCCGACGTGCTTCGGGGCAGATTTGATACAGTTATACAGAATACAGTTTTCTTGTGAGCACAAACATCCTTGCGGCGAGAATGATAAAATAAAACTTATAATATATATATTATAAAATTCTATTCTGGGATATTTGTATTTGCACACAAGAAAACTGTATTCTGTATTCTGTATCCATTTTCCGTCCATTTTGCGGGTTTTTGCGCGCAGGCTTGCACCTCGGGTTCCGCCCTCGACAGCACCCTTGAACCCCTTGCTGCAGCCGGTAAGGCATGTAAATTAAATTCCGCGCCTCGAAGGGCGCTTCTTGTGCCTTGAAAAACGGTTTTCATGCCTCGAAAAACGGGGTCCGTCCGCTCTGTCGCCTCATGTTTTTCCGTGACATACCGGCAACGTACAGGTTGGACGTGCTTTTTAACAATTTTTTATAGCTTTTCGCTTGGAGTTTTCTGCAAGAAAAGTTATCTTCGCGGTGCATTCGAGAAAACTATTCAACAATTAAAACCATAAGACCAATGGAAATTAGTGCATTACAAAAGGCTCGGACTGCCTATCAGCCCAAGCTTCCCAAGGCCTTGCAGGGTCCCGTTGTGGCCCGGGAGGGCGCTGCCACGCAGAGCGTCGGCAACCAGGAGGAAATCCGGGAGATGTTCCCCAATACCTACGGCATGCCCGTCATCACCTTCGAAGCCGGCGAGCAGAAAGCCTACGAGCCCATCAACGTCGGTATCATCCTCAGCGGTGGACAGGCCCCCGGCGGGCACAACGTCATCAGCGGCCTCTACGACGGCGTGAAGTCGCTGAACAAGGACAGCAAACTCTACGGCTTCCTCATGGGTCCCGGCGGCCTCGTTGACCATAAGTACGTGGAATTCACGGACGAATTTATTGACGCGTACCGCAACACGGGCGGCTTCGACATCATCGGCTCGGGCCGCACGAAGCTTGAGAAGGAAGCGCAGTTCGAGAGCGGCATCGAGATTCTCCGCAAGCTCGGCATCAAGGCCCTCGTCATCATCGGCGGCGACGACTCGAACACGAACGCCTGCGTGTTGGCAGAATATTACGCTGCCAAGCAGTACGGCGTGCAGGTCATCGGCTGTCCCAAGACCATCGACGGCGACCTGAAGAACGACCAGATAGAGACGAGCTTCGGCTTTGACACGGCCTGCAAGACCTACAGCGAACTCATCGGCAACATCCAGCGCGACTGCAACAGCGCCCGCAAGTACTGGCACTTCATCAAGCTGATGGGCCGCAGCGCAAGCCACATCGCCCTGGAGTGCGCCCTGGAGACGCAGCCCAACGTGTGCCTCATCAGCGAGGAGGTGGAGCAGAAGGCCATGAGCCTCGACGACGTCGTCACGTACATCGCCCGGATCGTGGCCGACCGTGCCGCTGAGGGCAACAACTTCGGCACCGTCCTCATCCCCGAAGGCCTCATTGAATTCATCCCCGCCATCAAGAAACTCATTGCCGAGCTGAACGAGGTGCTCACGGACCCCGCAACGGGCGAGAGCCGCGAGTTCGACAGCAAGGACGAGCAGGTGGCATTCGTCAAGAGCCACATCGCCCCCGAGAACCTCGCCGTCCTGGAGAGCCTGCCGAAGGACGTGGAGCGCCAGCTCTGCCTCGACCGCGACCCGCACGGCAACGTGCAGGTGAGCCTCATCGAGACAGAGAAGCTGCTCAGCGCGATGGTCAGCATGAAGCTTGCCGCATGGAAGGCCGAAGGCCGCTACGTCGGCAAGTTTGCCCCCCAGCACCACTTCTTCGGCTACGAGGGACGCTGCGCAGCTCCCTCGAACTACGACGCCGACTACTGCTACAGCCTCGGCTACAACGCCAGCCGCCTCATCGCCAACGGCAAGACGGGCTACATGAGCGTCATCAAGAATACGACTGCTCCCGCAGAGGAATGGGTGGCCGGTGGCGTGCCCATCACGATGATGATGAACATGGAGCGCCGCAACGGTGCCATGAAGCCCGTCATCCGCAAGGCCCTCGTGGAGCTGGACGGCGCACCCTTCAAGTTCTTCCAGGGCAAGCGCGAGGAGTGGGCCAAGAACACCTGCTACATCTATCCCGGACCCATACAGTACTGGGGACCCAGCGAGGTGTGCGACCAGTGCACCCGCACGCTTGCCCTTGAGCAGGCATGAAAAGAAAGAGGTAGTACCTCAAGAAAAAGGAAATATCCTCTAACCTGAACGGATGAAACGTCGTAGAAAAGGGAAGGCTGCCGGAAGGAAACTCAAGGGAACCCTCTGGAAGCGCGCCCTCTGGATAGGGGCCATCCTGGCCGCCGTCCTCTATGCCGCCGCCTTCTATTTCTACGGCGTTTCTCCCTACGGCCTTCGATGGAAGGCCCGCTACGGAGAAGTCGGCACGCCGGCCGGATACGACATTCACGGCATCGACATCTCCCACCACCAGGGAAAGATTGACTGGGACGCCCTGGAGAAGGCCCGCATCGGCGGCGAACCCATCACGTTCGTCTTCGTGAAAGCCACCGAGGGCACCTCCATTCGCGACGCCAACTTCGTGCACAACTTCGACCAGGCCGGCGAGCATGGCTTCATGCGGGGAGCCTACCACTTCTTCTCGCCCGAAACGCCCGCCCGGCTGCAGGCGGAGTACTTCATCCACAACACGCCGCTCCACTACGGCGACCTCCCGCCCGTCCTCGACATCGAGAAGGAAGGCACGCTCAGCGTGCAGGAGGTGCGCGAGGCGGCGCTGGAATGGCTCCGCATCGTTGAGGCGCGCTACAAGTGCAAGCCCATCATCTATACCTACTACAAATTCAAGATGAAATACCTCAACACCGATGAGTTCAATGAATATCCATATTGGATTGCCCACTACTACGTTGACAAGCTCGACTACAAGGGCGAATGGAAATTCTGGCAACATACCGACTGCGGGCGATTGCCCGGAATACAGGGAAACGTGGACTGCAACGTCTATAGCGGCTCCATGTACGACCTGAGACACCACACGGTGAAATCCGATTAAGGACCTTAAAACTGAAAACAACATGCCCTAACACCGGAGGACCCTCCGGGAATGAAGCGAAACAATATGGCCAAGCAAACTACTACGACCAAGAAAACGGCAGCGGCAAAGACGTCAGCAACAGCGAAGACGTCCGCAACGGCGAAGAAGGCGCCTGCGAAGAAAAGCAGCGCTGCGACGAAGAAGAAAGGCCCCGCAAGGCAGGCCGGTGCAGCCGAGCGCCCCGCCGTGCCCAAGACTGTGCTACTCGAAGCCCTGAAGAAATACTTCGGCTTCGACTCCTTCAAGGAGAACCAGGAACAAATCATACAGCAGCTGCTGGGAGGCAACGACGTTTTCGTCCTCATGCCCACCGGCGGCGGCAAGTCCATGTGCTATCAACTCCCGGCTCTGCTGATGGAAGGCACGGCCATCGTCATATCCCCGCTGATAGCCCTGATGAAAAACCAGGTGGACGCCATCCGATATACCAGCGAGGACGACGGCATCGCCCACTTCATCAACTCAAGCCTGACGAAAGGACAGATAGAAGAGGTGAAGGCCGACATCGTGTCTGGACGCACCAAGCTTCTCTACGTGGCTCCCGAAAGCCTGACGAAGCTTGAGAACGTCGCCTTCCTGAAGTCCATAAAGATATCCTTCTACGCCATCGACGAGGCCCACTGCATCTCCGAGTGGGGACACGACTTCCGCCCTGAGTACCGCAAGATACGCCCCATCGTGGAGGAAATCGGCCTGGCGCCCATCATCGCCCTGACGGCAACGGCGACGGACAAGGTGCGCATGGACATCAAGAAGAACCTCGGCATCGTCAAGGCAGCCGAGTTCAAGAGCTCCTTCAATCGCCCCAACCTCTACTATGAGGTACGTCCCAAGACGAAGGACGTTGACAAGGACATCATCACCTTCATCCGCCAGCACAAGGGAAAGAGCGGCATCATCTACTGCCTCTCGCGCAAGAAGGTGGAGGAACTTGCCGAGGTGCTTCGCGCAAACGACATCAAGGCGGCTGCCTACCACGCCGGAATGGAAAGCCAGGTGCGCAGCGAGACGCAGGACGACTTCCTGATGGAGAAGATTGACGTCATCGTCGCTACCATCGCCTTTGGCATGGGCATCGACAAGCCCGACGTGCGCTTCGTCATCCACTACGACGTGCCCAAGAGCCTCGAAGGCTACTACCAGGAGACGGGACGTGCCGGACGCGACGGCGGAGAAGGCATCTGCCTGGCGTTCTACAGTCCCGACGACCTGAAGAAGCTGGAGAAGTTCATGGAAGGAAAGCCCATCAGCGAGCAGGAAATCGGCCGCCTCCTCCTCAAGGAGACGGCAGCATACGCCGAAAGCAGCATCTGCCGACGGAAGATGCTGCTGCACTACTTCGGCGAGAACTACGACCGCGAGAATTGCGGAAACTGCGACAACTGCCGCACGCCGAAGGTGGAGATTGACGCGACGGAACTGCTCCTGAAAGCCCTGCGCACCATCCTCCTGCTGAAGGAAAACTTCCGCGACCAGTATATCAAGGATGTCATCATGGGCGTCGAGAACGAGGAGGTCGAGGCTCACCGCCATAACGAGCTCGAAGTCTTCGGCTGCGGCGAGGACGAGACGGAGCGCCGCTGGAACGCCGTACTCCGTCAGGCCCTCATCGCAGGGTATCTGGAGAAGGACGTAGATAACTACGGCGTTCTGAAAGTGACCTCCGAGGGACACAACTTCCTCAAAAAGCGGCCCACCTTCACCATCGTGGAGGACCGCGAGTTCAAGAATGACGAGGCTCTGGAGCCCATACAGAGCGGAGCCGACTGCGCCGTAGCCCCCGACCTCTACGAGATGCTGAAAGACCTCAGGAAGAAAAAGTCGAAAGAGCTGGACGTGCCTCCCTACGTCATCTTCCAGGATCCCTCGTTGCAGTCAATGGCTACCGTCTTCCCGCAGACGATAGAGGAGCTGCAGAACATCCCCGGTGTAGGCGGAGGCAAGGCAAAGCGCTATGGCAAGGACTTCTGCGAGCTCATCAAGCGCTACTGCGAGGACAACGACATCGAGCGCCCCGAGGACATCCGCATTCGCACCGTACCCAAGAAGTCGAAGCTGAAAGTATCCATCATTCAGGCCATCGACCGCAAGGTGGCACTGGACGACATCGCAGTGGCCAACGGCATAGAGTTCGACGAACTGCTGGAAGAGATAGAGAGCATCGTCTATAGCGGTACGCGCATCAACATTGACTACTTCCTTCGCGACGTCATCGACGAAGAGCACATCGAGGACATCTGCGCCTATTTCCGTGAAAGCGAGACCGACAACCTGCATGCCGCATATGACGAGCTCAGCACCGAATACACCGAAGAGGAAATACGCCTTGTACGCATCAAGTTCATCTCCGAAATGGCCAACTAGGATAAGTGACAAGTAATAAAACTCAAACATGGACAACACGCTAAACACGAATCCCATAGTGGAGACACCTGCAGAGGAGAAAACGGCAGGGCTCAGCTTCATAGAACAAATCGTCATCGACGACCTGGCAGCCGGCAAGAACGGCGGACGCCTGCAGACGCGCTTCCCGCCAGAACCCAACGGATACCTCCACATCGGCCACGCCAAAGCCATCGCCCTCGACTTCGGCATCGCTGAAAAGTACGGCGGCGTGTGCAACCTGCGCATGGACGACACCAATCCGCAGAAGGAAGACACCGAATACGTCGAGGCCATCAAGAAGGACATCGAGTGGCTGGGCTTCAAGTGGGGCGAGATTCTCTACGCCTCCGACTATTTCCAGCAGCTCTGGGACCTGGCGGTAGAGCTCATCAAGCGCGGCAGGGCTTACGTCGATGAACAGTCGGCCGAGCAGATTGCAGCCCAAAAGGGCACTCCCACCACGCCCGGCACCAATTCGCCCTATCGCGACCGCCCCGTGGAGGAAAACCTGCGCCTCTTCGAGGAGATGAACAGCGGACGCATGGAGCCCGGCAAGATGGTGTTGCGCGCCAAAATCGACATGGCGAATCCCAACATGCACTTCCGCGACCCCATCATGTACCGCGTGCTCAACATGCCGCACTGGCGTACGGGCAGCAAGTGGAACGCATACCCGATGTACGACTTCACGCACGGACAGTGCGACTACTGGGAAGGCGTGACCCATTCGCTCTGTACGCTGGAATTCGTGAGCCACCGCCCCCTGTACGACCTCTTCGTGGACTGGGCGAAAGAGTGCGCGGGCGATGACAAGCCCCTGGACGACAACCGTCCCCGCCAGACGGAGTTCAACAAGCTCAACCTCACGCACATCCTCCTCTCGAAGCGAAACCTGCTCATCCTGGTGAAGGAAGGCGTCGTGAAGGGATGGGACGATCCCCGCATGCCGACGATATGTGCATTCCGCCGTCGCGGCTATAGCCCCGAGGGCATCAAGGCCTTCATTGATAAAATAGGATATACCAAGTTTGATGCCCTGAACCAGATGTCGCTCTTCGAGAGTGCCGTACGCGACGACCTCAATAAGAGGGCGCAGCGCGTGAGTGCCGTCCTGAATCCCGTCAAGCTGGTCATCACCAATTTCCCCGAAGATGCCGTTGAGGTATATCAGGCACAGAACAATCCCGAGAACGAGGCCGACGGAACCCACGAGATTGAGTTCAGCCGCGAACTCTGGATAGAGCGCGAGGACTTCATGGAGGACGCTCCCAAAAAGTTCTTCCGCCTGGGGCCCGGAAAGGAAGTCCGTCTGAAGAACTCCTACATCATCCGCTGCCCGGAGGAGGATTTCTGCAAGAAGGATGCCGAGGGCAACATTGTGGAAATCTACGCAGAGCTGATTCCTGAAACCAAGACCGGACAGGCCAATTCCGGCATGAAGATAAAAGGCAAGACCATCCATTGGGTGAGCTGCCGTCATTGTCTGGAAGCCGAAGTGCGCAACTACGACCGCCTGTGGATGGTGGAGAATCCGCGCGACGAAATTGCCGACTACGCCAAGCAGCAGGGCAAGGAGCGCATCGGCATTGACGAGATGCGTCCGTTCCTCAACCCCAACAGCCTTGAGGTGAAGACGGCGTACGTCGAGAAATGGCTGGCAACGTGCAAGCCGCTTGACTATCTGCAGTTCCAGCGCATCGGCTACTACAACGTGGATCCCGATTCTACGCCCGAACACCTCGTGTTTAACCGCACCGTCAGCCTCAAGGCTCCCCGCACCGTGTAGGGGAGAAGGGGGAGTTGCCGCATCAGGGCGGCCGGAATATACCTATCTGCAATGGACGAATTCTACGACGACAGGAGCGAACGCGACATCAAGGGCATCGTTTCCGAATACGAAAGCCTCGTGGAGGAGGGCGGGGACTTCTACATGTCCGTCCCTGACTTCCTGGACGTAGCCGAATACTACGTGAAGGCAGGACGGCTGAGCGAGGCCGACGCCTGCCTTCATACGGCTTCGCGCCTTTATCCCGACGACGAGGAGGTGAAACTCATGTCGGCCTATCGCCTTCGCGACGAGGGGTATTGGCTACAGGCCATCGCCCTCGTGGATTCCTTCCAGGACAAGGAGCAGCGCGACGTGAAATTCTTCTATATTGACGCGAAGGTGGCGATGATGGACCTCAAGGAGGCCGAGAAGATTTTCCAGACGATGGTGTCTGACTATCGCGGCCCTGAGTACGTGGAGGACATTCTCACTTTTACCGAGATTCTCGTCAATTACGGCTTCTACCAGCGGGCGGAATCCTGGCTTAGCGATGCGGAGCCCGTGGTGCCGATGCTCGGTGACAACAAGGCGGACGTCTCGCTCATGAAGCGCTATTGGGAAATGCGGGGCGAGGTATGCTTCCAGCTTCACCGATACGCGGAGGCCGAGACCTACGTGAACCGCCTCATCGACCTTGAGCCTTACGACGAGGGCGCCTGGACGATGCTGGCTGACATCCAGTTCCAGGATGCCCGCTATGCCGACGCTTCGGAATCCGTCGAGTATGCGCTCTCCATCAATCCCTCCTCCGCACGTGCGCTACGGATGAAGCTTTTCATCATTTCGGAGAAGGCAGACGTGACTGACGTAGGGGTATTCTCAAACACGCTTGAGCTCTATCTGAACCAATATCCCAACGACCATGCGGCATACGTCGTCTCGGCCGACTATCTGTTCAAGATTGGCAGCATGGACGTCTCCTACGACCTCTACGCAAAGGCCGTGCGATGCTGCCCTTCAGACAGTGCCGACCGCCTCTCCATTCTGGAGAAGCTGGCGACGGTGCAGCTGTTGCGGGGCGACTACTCCGATGCGTTGCAGACGCTTCAGTGCGGGCTTTCGCTGAACCTGGACTTCTTCACGCCCTATCATGCCGTCGTGAACTTCTGCGCCGAAAAGGGCGACAAGGAAGTCGGCCTGCGCTTCTTGGTTGACTATTACTACCGGTACGGCATTGCGCCGAACTATGCGCCCGAGTTCATTCGTCTGCTGACGGCCTTGCAGGTCTATGAGGATGCCTGGCCGATTTGGCATCGCCTGAGCGAAATGCGCGAAAGCATCCCCGAGTCGCATCGCGCCTGGCTGCGATACGCTTCCCAGAGGCTGGGGCTTCAGGAGGATTGAAATGGTTTGTATCTAAGTATTTACGCTAAACATATTAAAGCATCACTTCTATCAGACGCTTCGGGAACATAGTAAGGTGGACAGTTGCAGTTTGCTTGGCGATATATCTCGCCTTGCTCGCCCTTTTTAATGTTCCGGCCTCCCGTCGTTTCATCGCCCGTGAGGCCGCAACGCTTCTTTCGCAGCACGTCGGGTCGCGGGTGAGCATTGGCGATGTCCACGTGAGCCTCCTGAACCGTGTCGTGCTGGACAGCGTCTTCGTGGCCGACTGTCAGGGCCGGCCGATGATAGAGGCCGGGCGCCTGGCGGCGAAGATAGAGTGGATGCCCCTGCTGCACGACCAGATTCGCCTGAACAGCGTTTCCCTTCTCGACGCTACGCTTCACGCCTCAAAGGCCAAGGCCGACAGCGCTGCAAATTTCCAGTTCTTCCTGGATGCTTTCAATGGCTCTGACGACGAACCCTCCAAGCCCGTAGACCTTCGCATTGGCTCCCTCGTCCTGCGGCGATGCAATATATTCTATGACGAGCACTATGCCGAAGCAACGCCCGGCGTCTTCAACGCATCCCATGTTGGCATCAACGGCCTCAATGCCAGCGTCAGTTTGAAGCAGCTCACGCCCGACAGCATCAACGTGCGCGTCCGCAGCCTCAGCTTTCGCGAGCAGTCGGGTATTGACGTGCGTTCCCTGCGCTTCAACCTGGCCGCGGGCAGCAAGATGGCGCGCCTCGAAGGCTTCGATTTGCGTCTCCCCCGCACCTCACTCTCCCTTCCCTCCACCGACTTCCGCTATGATGGCTCGCCGGACGCAAGCCTGCTCCAGCGCCTGCGCTTCGGGACGCAACTTGACAACGCCTCCTTTGCTCCCGCTGACATCGCGGCCTTTGTGCCTGCGGTAAAGGGCATCGACAACGTCTTCCGCTGCTCCGCTGCCCTGACGAAAGGGATCGGCCATCTGCGCCTTGAGCACCTTCGGCTCTCGGAAGAGCACGGGGGACTGAATCTGGATGCCGACGTACAGCTCGGGATGCGCGAGGGTAGGGTGGACAACCTGCAGGCCACGCTGCGTGACTTGGCTGTTCGCCGCAGTTTCTATGCCGCCTTTGTTCCGCAGGTGACGCACGAGCCCTTGCCCGAGCCTCTTCCGCAGCTTGGCGATGTGCGGGTGAAGGGTACGCTGCAACTGCGCTCGCCCTTCGATGGCCTTGCCCGTTTGCAGGGGTCGTTCAACGGCGACGTCTTTACGGACGCGGGAAACCTGAAGTCCGACCTCACCTACGCCGCCAGCCGCCTCTCCGGCAGCCTTTCTGCCGACCACCTGCGCCTGGCACAGCTCGCGGGCTCGCAAGACCTTCCCGCAGACATAACCTTTTCGGCAAGGGGTATGGCAGAAGGCTTGGGGACGGCGTCTCCGGCTTTCAGCGTGGACGCATCTGTGGCCTCTGTGGAATATGCCGGGCGAACGTTTCGGGACATTGGTCTTCGCGGGGAATACCGCAACCGCCTCGTGACGTCGGACGTGCTTGTCCGCGACCCCTCGCTGAACGTCGAAGCCCGCTTCTCCGGCCGCGCGGATGCAGGAACGCTTCGCGACATCGTCCTCAGCGGTACCGTGCGCGACTTCACGCCTGCCGTACTCGGCCTGAGCGGAAAGTATGCCGCAAACACGTACGGCGGCGACATTCAGCTGTCACTGAGCGAACTGCCGCGAGGCACGTTGCCCGATGCCGAAGTGCGCCTGCACAATTTCAGTATGCGCGACGCCGAGGCCGCTCTCCTCCTGGACAGCATCTTCTTCCGCTCCCAACCCTCAGAGGACGGCAAGTGCATCGACTTCCAAAGCGATTTCCTCACGCTCCACCTTGACGGCCCGTCCGATATTGAACGTCTGAAGAACGCTGCGCAGGGCATTCTGGCCCGAGCCCTTCCCGACTTCGTGCCTTCCCCGCTGCAAGAGGCTGCGGGAAACTGGGCTTTTGACGCTACGCTCCTCGATGCTGCGCCGCTCAACGAGTTCCTCGGGACGAAACTCTCCCTTGCCGCTCCCCTGCATGTGGAGGGTAACTTGCGGGGCGACGGCCTGCGCTCAAGGCTTGTCGCCTCGTCTGCCGACATTGCCTATGACGGCATTGCCCTCCGGGATGCCAGCGTGGTGCTCCAGGCCGAGGGCGACAACCTCTCGGCCATCGTGAACGGCGCGCGGGGTGAGCTCGTGCTCTCGCTCTCCTCCCACAGCGAGGACGGTAAGCTCGTGACGGAACTTGGCTGGGACGGCTTCAAGGCCTTTCCCCTTCACGGCAGCCTCCACACGCTGACTTCCTGCCGCCGCGACGGCGACGCTGCCGACTACCTCATCCGCATCCTGCCCTCCGAAGTTGCCGTCGGCGATACCTTGTGGAACGTCTCTGCCGGCACTTTGGCATACGCTGACAAGACGTTGGACATTCGCGGCCTCTCCTTGCAGCACGAGGACCAGGGCCTGACGCTGGATGGGCGCTTCTCCTCCAATCCCGCCGACTCCCTTGTGGCCACGCTCCACAAGATGGACGTGGAATACATCCTCGGCCTCGTAAACTTCGATGCCGTCGATTTTGCCGGGCAGGCTTCCGGGCGCCTCTCGCTGTCGCAGAAGTTCGGCTATCCGCTGGTCAATGCAGATCTCCGCATACCGCACTTCCTGTTCAACAATGGCCCGATGGGCGAACTGCACCTGCTGGGCGGCTTCAACGGGCAGGCAAAGCGCATAGACCTCGACGGCGACATGCGCGATGCGGCGCTTGGCAACCGCACGACGGCCAAGGGCTACGTGTCGCTGGCGGAGGACGCCATCGAGCTGGACATCCAGAGCCAGCGCACGAACCTCCAGTGCCTGCGTCGCTACCTGAAAGGCATCATGGACGATCTGGATGGCACCGCGACGGGTCACCTGCGTCTCTTCGGCCCGCTGAAGAAACTGGACTTTGAAGGCAGCGAGCGCATCACGGCCGAGGCCCTGCTCCCCTATACCGGCGTGCGCTATCAGGTTACGGACGGTCGCGTGGACGTGACGCCCGGCACCTTCTCATTTGACAGCCTCCACATCAGCGACTATGCCAAGGGCACGGGTATCGCCAGCGGCTACCTCCAGCATACACACCTGAAGAACCTCACCTACGCCTTCGACGCCACAGCCTCCAACCTCCTCGTCTATAATAAGGCGCGCTCTGCCGACATGCCCTTCTACGCAACGGCCTACGGCTCGGGCGACATCATCTTCTCCGGGCGTCCCGGCTCCTTCGATGCCGAGATAAACATGCGGCCCGAGCGGGGCACCACGTTCACTTACGTAGTGGACATGCCCGAGGGCGTCGGCGACGCTTCAATGGTGACCTTCCACGACCCCGCGAAGGAGGCCGCAGCCCTTGCCGACACGCTTGCCGCCGCCATTGCGCCGCAGGCCTCCGGCTCCTCCTCGGACATACGGCTCAGCATGCTCTTCGACGTGAATCCCAACGCCACGCTTCGTGTCATCATGGACGACAAGTCAGGCGACGCCATCGCACTTCACGGCAGCGGTCTCCTCCGTGCGAGCTATTACAACAAGGGCAACTTCCACCTCTACGGCAACTACCACATCGCTGACGGTAACTACCGCATGAGCATTCAGGACGTCATCCGCAAGGACTTCCGCTTCTCCGAGGGCGGCAACATCGTCTTCGGCGGTGACCCCTTCGAGGGCGACCTGGACATGCAGGGCGTCTATACCGTCAACTCCGCCTCCCTCAGCGACCTGGGCATCGGCACGGCATTCAGCCAGAACTCCGTGCGCGTCAACTGCCTGCTGAACTTCACGGGGAAGGTGAAGGATCCCAAGGTGACCTTCGGCCTTGATCTTCCCACGGTCAATGCTGAGGAGAAGCAGATGCTGCTCGGCGTCATTAGCACGGAGGAGGAAATGACCACGCAGGTGCTCTACCTGCTCGGTATAGGCCGCTTCTACACGAACTCCGGTATGCAGTCCGACGCCGGGCTGACAGCTGGCGCCCAGTCGTCAGCTGCGATGAAGTCCTTCCTCTCCAGCACGCTCAGCTCGCAGCTCAATCAGATTATCTCCGATGCCGTCGGCAGCAGCAACTGGACCTTCGGCGCCAACGTCAGCACGGGCAGCGTGGGCACCAACGACATGGAGATTGAAGGCCTCCTTAGCGGACGCCTCCTCAACAACCGCCTGCTCGTGAACGGAAACATCGGCTATCGCGACAACACCTACTACAACACCAACTTCATCGGCGACTTCGACGTGCGCTACCTCCTCACGCCCGGCGGCACTGTCAGCCTCAAGGCCTACAGCGAGACCAACGACCGCTACTTCTCGAAGTCCGCACTCACCACGCAGGGTGCGGGCATACAGTTGCGCCGCGACTTCAGCAACCTCCGCGATCTGTTCAGCGGGCGCAAGAAAATGCAGAAACAACAGCAAACCGTCAATGGAAAATCGTCAAATGGTAAATAGTCAATCCTCCGACACCATCTGCGCCACCGCTACAGCTCCAGGGGGCGCCCTCGGTATTGTGCGCGTCTCGGGACCTGACGCTCTGGGCGTGTCATCCAGCCTGCTTCAACCCAAAGATGTGAAAGCTCTGCAGGCTGGGGCGAAGGGACATTTCTGTCGCGTCTTCGACGGAGACGCCTTGCTGGATGAAGTTGTGCTTTCCGCTTCCATAGGTACGCATAGCTATACGGGCGAGGACAGCGTGGAATTTTCCTGCCACGGTTCGCAGTATATCCTCGGGCGCCTGCTCGCACTTCTCGTAGAAAATGGTTGCCGCATGGCACGTCCCGGCGAGTTCACCCAGCGTGCATTCCTCAATGGCAAACTTGACCTGACGCAGTCCGAAGCCGTTGCCGACCTCATCGCCGCCCAGTCCCGCGCCGCCCACCATGCTGCCATCAGCCAGTTGAAGGGAAATTTCAGGAACGAACTGCAAGAACTGCGCGACCAACTTCTCCGTCTTACGTCACTTCTGGAACTTGAACTCGACTTCTCCGACCATGAAGACCTTGAGTTTGCCGACCGTAGCGAGCTCCTTGAACTTTCCGAGAAGATAGACCGTCACATCTCACGCCTCATCATGAGCTTCAAAGCCGGACAAGCGGTAAAGAACGGCATTCCTGTGGCTATTGTGGGAGAAACGAATGTGGGCAAGTCCACACTTCTGAACCAACTCCTAAAAGAAGAGCGCGCCATCGTCTCGGACGTCCATGGCACCACGCGCGACACCATTGAGGACACCATCATCCTCCAAGGAGTCACATTCCGCTTCATCGACACGGCAGGTATTCGCGATACGGAGGACTCCGTAGAACAAATCGGCATCGACCGAACCTATGAGGCCATACGTCGCGCCAGCATCGTCATCTGGCTCACCGACCAGCGTCCCTCAAACCGACAAGTGGACGAAATGCAGGCTCTTACGGAAGGAAAGCAGCTCCTTGTCGTGCAGAACAAGTGCGATCTGCTCCCTTCCGAAGCCGAGTCATGGACTTGCCCCATGTCCTTCATTAGTGCCAGGAACGGCATCGGCATCTCCGAACTGGAAGACCGCATCTGTCAGGCCGCCGGCATTCCGGAAATCAGCGCGGGCGAAACGCTTGTCACCTCCGCCCGCCACCACGATGCCCTTCTTCGTGCCCGCACAGCCCTCGCCCGCGTCCTCTCCGGCCTAAAGGCAGAACTTAGTGGCGACCTGCTAAGCGAGGACCTTCGCATCGTCCTGCAGGAACTTGGCGAAATCACAGGCGGTGAGATTACCTCCCAAGAAACCCTCAACAACATCTTCCGGCATTTCTGCGTGGGCAAGTAGAAACTTTTCGTGGGGAAATAAGAGGATGCCCCTCCCTCTGGGGGAGGAGTTCAATGCGGGATAGAAACTATTAATTATCCCTCTAAAAATTAACGTAGCGATTAGAAGATGCTATTTCTTCTGAATCTTGCTCTGGCAAGCGACTTTGCCGATTACGCAAACTTTTTTGAGACAGGACTTTTTCTCTACCTTGGTAGAGCTTTTTCTCTACCTTGACAGGATTTTTTCTCTATCTTGGTAGAACTTTTTCTCTACCTTGACAGGACATTTTCTCTTCCTTGACAGGACATTTGCTCTACCTTGATAGAACTTTTTCTCTACCTTGATAGAACTTTTGTCCAATCAAGGTAGGGAAAATGGACAAATTCGTCAAAAAAAACAGTGGTTGTAGTTTAACGATTTTGGTTGACTACTTTCAGCCTTATTTGTAATGTAGGTTGACCTTGGTTGATACTTACTTTTACTTTCAGTTGACAGCTGTCGTTGCTTATTTATATTTTCAGTTGACTGTGTTTTTTGTTATTCACAAACCAGGTTGACCACGAAAGTCGCCTGCAAAGCTAATTAATTGTTTCTATGCAGCCAGGCCTTTGATGGCTTTTTCT
>JAFUXE010000046.1 GCA_017477205.1 Alloprevotella sp. | reverse complement strand
CCATCACGCTTACCAAACTTTATCGTGGAATTTGACCCGCAGAAAAAGCATTTTTTGCATCATATTAATAATAAATGCAGCAAAGGTAAGTATTTATCGGCGTTTCCAAAGATTTCACCACTCAAAATGACCAATAAGCCAGAAATTCTTTTTGCTTGTTACAGCTATGTGCTTAACATGTATTACAAAAGCACAGTTTTCCAATAGTAGCAGAGTCTATTGCTATGAATTTGTGGAAACAGATGATAATGGCATGAAGTCCCAAAGCACCGAGGATGGAAGGTATTTTTTCGTGGCCTTTTACAATGGTTGTATGGGCTACTCACGCATATGGTCTAAATCTGATGTGCAAGCTAGGGTTTTTGACGGAACTGTAAGTCGTTATGAAAAAGAGGCGCTGGAAGATGCTAAAACTATTGAAAAATCTCCTAGTTTTGGATATAATGGTTGGGGAACAAGTGAATGTCAAACAGTTTACAAGTATGATAGGGAGTACTCTCCCGGTAGTAAATATACCTATCGTCAAAATACACGATACGTTGTAATCAATGGCTATGGCTGGGGAGGATCTCCAATAAAAAACTGGGGAGTTTGGAATAAAGGAAATAAATGCTTTACCTTTAGTTCGAATAGACAAGAAATGATAAAATGGAGTACGAGTAATCCAGGAAGACGTGAATATTTTAAACTAATTGATGTTAATTCTGTAAGACCAAATACAGACTTCCTAAACTAATTCCATTATGGCGTATGAAAAGAGCTTTAATTATTACCATTGTATTTTGTGTGCCTGTCTTTTGCACCTTAAGTAAGCTTCAAGCACAAACGTATTATTATAAATTAGATAAAATTGTTAGAAATGGTGTTCCAAAAACTAATACATCAGGAGGACAATTCATAACTTTTAATAATCGTTGTTGTTATGAGTCAGACAAAGCAGGGTATTCTGTGGGAAATGGTCGGCTTGATTATAAATATGTGGAAAATGGATTGAGAGTATACTATGGAGATTGCTATTTAGGTAGTAATTCGACATGCTTAGCTACACTGGATCTAAATACAGTAAACATGAAATCAGGAAATGTTGTATACGTTTATAAACGTGCTACTCCACCTTCAGGAATAACAACATGCTCCTTAATCAAGTCGGCAAGTCCACCTAATCCAATTACAATTAGTCCTATTGTGGGCGTGGGTGAAACTACTACAACTCCGAATCATCCTACCCCAAATAATTCGACTCCGAAACAAACTCCGACAAGACATACATGTACACTTTGTCATGGAAGTGGAACAATAATAAGGGAAACTCCAACTGCAACATACGGTAAAGATACTCAGCGGTATTGTAATAATTGCGGTCGTAGTTACTGGGCGTCATCTGGACATTCACATGTAACTTGCTCCAATTGTTATGGGAAAGGTTATTACTAATAGCTGTGTATGGCTGAGTATATTAAATTTAACGTGAGTTCGGCGTAAGGATTAGACAATAATCCTTACGCCGAACTCACGTATGTTTATATACGGACGTAGCTTTTATCATGGTCACGGTATATCCAAAAACTATGAAGAAGCGGCGGAGCAGGGAAATGCGAATGCGCAATATAATCTTGGCCAGTGTTTTTATTACGGCCAAGGAATATCCAGAAACAGGAAGGAGGGAGTGAAGTGGATGAAAAGGGCTGCCGGAAACGGTAGCGAGGACGCCCGGGAATTCCTGAAGGGAATAGGGAAATAATCTGGCGGGAAGGGAAAGCCCGCGCAACACAAAGTGCGAAGGTGCCGGACGCTGGCGTCGGCACCTTCGCACTTTGTCATGGGGCTTAATGCGTACCGCGGTTCCCGCGTGCGGGACGGCTCAGATGAGGGGGATGCCGTTTTCACTGCAGGCGCGGCGCATGGCCTCCGGCCATACGGAGGCCTGGATTTCGCCAATGTGCGCCTTCTTCAGGTAGAACATGCAGAGGCGCGACTGCCCGATGCCGCCGCCGATGCTCAGGGGGAGCTTGCCGTCTGCGAGGAGTTTGTGGAAGTAGAGCTTCAGGCGGGCCTCCTGCCCGGAGAGGTGCAGCTGGCGGAGCAGGGCCTCGCGGTCCACGCGGATGCCCATGGAGCTGATTTCCACGGAGCGCCCCAGGACGTCGTACCACACGAGGAGGTCGCCGTTAAGCCCTGCGAGGCCGTCGGGCGTGGGCGTGGACCAGTCGTCGTAGTCCGGGGCGCGGAGGTCGTGGGGCTTGCCGTCGCCCAGCTTCCCGCCGATGCCGATGATGAAAACGGCACCGTATTCCCGGCAAACGGCATCCTCGCGCTCGTGGGGCGTGAGGGTGGGGTAGCGGCGGCGCAGTTCCTCGGCATGAATGAAGTGTACCTTTGGTGCCAGCGCGGGCTTTATCTGGGGGAAGCGCTCGCAGACAAGGAATTCCGTGCGGAGCATAGCGTAGTAGATGTTCTTCACGGTTTCGCGCAGGTAGTCCGTCGTGCGCCAGCCGGGCTGTATGGTGCGTTCCCAGTCCCACTGGTCCACGTAGAGGGAGTGGAGGTTGTCCAGCTCCTCGTCCGCGCGGATGGCGTTCATGTCCGTATAGATGCCGTAGCCCGCGGGGACGTGCTGCTCGGCCAGCGTGAGGCGTTTCCACTTTGCGAGCGAGTGCACAACCTCGGCCTCCGCGTCGCCCATGTCCTTGATGGGAAAGGTGACGGGGCGCTCCGTGCCGTTCAGGTCGTCGTTCAGGCCGAGGCCGCGCCGCACGAAGAGCGGACCCGTGACGCGGCGCAGGTGTAGTCCTGTGGCAAGGTTGTCCTGAAAGAAACTCTTGATGAGCTTGATGCCGGCTTCGGTGTCGTAGCGCCCGAGGACGGGGCTGTAGTGCGGGGGGAAGGTGGTGGGCATGGGGTATTTGGTTCTTAGGTTTTTTGGTTTTTAGGTTTTTGGGTTTTTGGGTTCTTAGGGGTTCGTCACTTCCTGATTTTTAATATAACCGTTAAACAATAACTGTTAAACCTAAAAACCTAAGAACCTAAAACCCAATTTACATTTTTCTGGTGTTTAATAGGCGGGGAGGGCGGGATTGTCGCCCGCCTTGACGGCCATGCACTCCATCTCTATGAGCCAGCCGGGACGGCAGACGGGAGCGAGGACGAACACGGCGGGTTTGTCGGGGAAGCGCTCGGCATAGAGCTTCCTGACAACGGGATAGTCCGCGGTGTCGCGCAGATAGACTATCATCTGCGCCACGTCGTCGTAGGTGCAGCCGGCTTCGGCGAGCAGGGCTTCCACGTTCTCCCACATGCGGCGGGTCTGCGCCGCGATGTCACCGCGGTGCAGGATTTGCCCCTTGTTGTCGATGCTTGCGGTGCCGGAGATGAATACGTGGCGGCGGTCAGCGTAGTCTACGCGTGTGCCGCGCTCGAAGCTGACGCCGTATTCGCTGGTGCGGTTGAGGTGGCCGGGGGCGTAGAGGTAGGTCACCTGTCCGGGCTGGAGCCCGGCGATGGCGTAGGCGTCCATCTGCGAGAGCACGCGGTGGTCCGCCTGCCTGCCGCCGATGCCCGTGGAGGCGATGAAGTGCGTGTCGGGCGTGAGGCCCTGCGTGTAGAAGATGTCGTTGCGGGCCTTGACGACGCCGGCGTAGTTGTTGTCGATGTCGTTCACGAAGAACCAGGTGCGTATGCAGTTCGCGGCGAGGCTGCAGTCCTCCTGGAAGAGCTGCATGACGTACTGGTTGATGACGAGCGAGGTCTGCGCCTCCGAGCCTTCCGCCAGGGCGTGCGAGCCTCCGCTCCAAAGGTGGCGGAACTGGCCGTGGCGGGTTTCGTAGAGTCCGCTGCCCGTAGCCTGCGGCAGCACGCCCGTCTGCATGTAGGCCCAGAGGGCGAGCTTCGTGCCGTCGAGCGGCGGCTGCTGGATGAGGGAGAGCGCACAGTCGGAGCCGTCGGCGGCGATGACTTCGTCGGCCTGGTTGGCGGCATCGCTCAGGAAGTAGCGCTTGAAGACGGCGACGGCTCCCTCCAGATGCCCGGCGCGGAGGGTGTCGTAGGCACGGAGGAGGCTCTCCAGCTGCCGGGGGAAGGAGGCGGATGTATCGGTGACGTGAAGCATGAGGTGGTACTCCGTGACTTCCGTACCGTTTGAAAAGCGGAATATCTCCGCTCGGACGTTATCGAGTTCTATGGTCATGTATTTAGTTGACAAGTTGACGAGTAAACCAGTAGACGAGCTTGCTGCGCCGCAAAGGGCTTGTCACTTGTCACTAGTCACTTGTCACTCGTTTACTGGTTTATTATTCCAGCCCGTCAATCCATTTATCTACGAACTGAAGCAGGTTGGCGGTGCGTTCGCGGTTGAGCATGTCGGCATGGTTCTGGCGCCAGGATGCGGAAATGTCGCTGCGCAGCACCAGGCTCAGGACGCTACCGTCAGCGTCTCCGGGCTCGACGATGTTCTTCCCTTCGACCTTCTGCGAGGGCTGCCTTACGACGGCTTCGTAGAAGCGGCCGGCGGTGAGGTCAAGCCCTGCGCCCTTGAAGCCGGACGCGCCGTGGCAGGCGATGCAGCTGGCGTTGAGGAGGTTTGTCTGTATGGCGTTCACAGGCGAGACGTCCATCGTGCCGAGGTGGAGGCGCAGCGTGTCGCGGATGCCGTCCAGGCGGTTCGTGCTGAAGGTGGCGACGCGCTGGCGCAGGCGGTTGAGCACGCAGACTTCAACCTGCTCCACGTTGGAGGGAATGCCTGCCATCTCGATTTGAAGCGCACCCTCTTTCGTCACGTAGGGCGCGATGGCCTTGGAGATGACGGCATATTCGTCCTGCGGGCTGAAGCCTGCAAGGGCGAGCGTATATCCCTCCGGCCATGCGTCCAGGACGCCCGTCAGCAGGCCGTCGGCGGTGCAGACGATGCCTTCCTCGTCCTTCGGCGCTACCTCCTCGATGCGTCCGTCGTCGCAGCTCGTGGCAAGCGTGAGGCCGAAAAGTGCGGCAAAGATACAATAAAATCTTTTCATTTCTGTGATTTTACCCCGATAAGCGGGGCTTTTTGCGTTCAGAAAGCGTATTGGAGCTGTATGCAGGCGGTATGCGTGGAGATGCCGAGGTCGTCGAGGTCGCGGTCCAGCTGGGTGTCGTGGCCCCAGCGTCCGGTGAACTGGTACATGCCGCTGAGCTTGAGGTTTGTCCCGGGGATGTAGTAGTTGCAGACAACGGCGGGGGCGTTCAGCGAGCCGTCCTTGTCGCTGCCGTTGCGGTCCATCCAGTCGTAGCGGAGGCCGAGCTGCAGCTGCGGCGTGACGAAATAGCCCGCCTGTGCGTAGGCGCCGAAGTAGTTGTAGTGCTCGTCGATTTTCTGGCGGTTCGTGAAGCCCATGTTCATGTAGTAGGCCTCGGCTGCGAAGTACCACCTTCCGCTCAGCATGGCAAATTCCAGGCCTGCGCGCAGGTCGTTGGTGCTTTCGTTCTCGGCCTCGTTGTTGTAGTTCACGCTCACGCCGACGAGATACTTGTTCAGGCCGAGCATCCGCGCGTTGCCCTGCGTGGCGGGCATGGGGCCGTTGGGCTGGAAGGTCAGGCGGCCGGCGTAGAGCAGGGAGGGCAGGTGGTTGTCGTCGCTGAAGCCCTTCGTGGCGGAGTTCACCGCACCGCCGGTGCCGTTGAAGATGCCCACTTCATAGCCCCACTTGTTCTTGATGAGTCCGTGCATTTCCACGCCGAGGTCCCATCCCGTCATGATGGCGGGCGTCACGGCGTTCAGGGAGTGGGGCAGGATGACGGATGCGGACAGGGACGTCGGCACCTGCGGGAAGAGCGTTTCGCCGAGCGTTGTCATGAAAGCGTGCGTGTAGGGCGTTTTCAGCTTACCCACGCGGAAGCGCATGGCGGGGCTTGCGGCGTAGTCAATCCATGCCTGCTGCAGGATGGCGCCGCCGGAGCCTGCCGCATTGATGCTGACGTTGTAGTCTATTTTTCCGAAGGCGCGGCCCGTGAAGCCGATGATGCCGTAGGGGATGGCAAAGCCCGAGTTGGCGATGTTGTCCTGGTTGTAGGCCTTGTCCAGTCCCTCGTCGTCGTAGTAGTGAAGGCTGAGGTTCGTGGAGAGATAGAGGTAGGGCTTGAAGACGAAGTTCCCGTCCTTCGACTGAAGCGTGAAGCCGCGGTCGTCGGCAATGGGGAGGACGCCGTTTTCCATGTCAAGGCGCACCTCTTCGTCCGGGTTCTCGTCCTTGGGCGTAAGGGGTTCGTCGTTTTCGGCGTATGCGCCGGTGGCGATGCCTGCTGCGAAAAGCAGCGCGAGGCTTTTTGCGTGTATGAAGTTCATGTGTTTTTTATAGTGATTCGATGAAACGTATGAGTTGTGCGCGTTGCGTGCGGTTCATGTTGGCAAACTTCTGGCGTGAGGCGTAGCCCTCGCCGCCGTGCCACATGATGGCCTCGACGAGGTTGCGTGCGCGACCGTCGTGCAGGAAGTACGTATGGCCGTTGACCTTCTGCTGGAGGCCGATGCCCCAGAGCGGCGTCGTGCGCCATTCGTTGCCGCGGCACAGTCCGCTGACGTAGTTGTCGTTCAGTCCCACGCCCATGATTTCCGACCCCATGTCGTGGATGAGGTAGTCGGAGTAGGGGTGGATGGTCTGGCCTCCGAGCCAGGGCAGGGTGGTACCTGCGAGCAGCGTGGTGCCTCGCGGCTTCGTGTGGAGCGTCGTGACATGGCAGAGCTGGCATCCGGCCTGGAAGAAAAGCTTCTGGCCGGCGATGACGTCAGGGTCGTTCACGTCGCGGCGTGCGGGGACGCCGAGGCTTTGCATGTAGAGGTCCACGTTCTCCATGTCTTCCGTCGTGCAGTCGAGCTTCGCGTAGGAAAGTCCCATCATGGAGCCTTGGTATATCTGCGACTGTCCTTCGCAAATCTCCTCGGGGAAGCGGCTGTTCGTCAGTCCCATGTCGCTGGAGAAGCCCAGTTCCACGGTCAGGTCGGCATGCTGCGCCTTGTTACCCGATACGCCCAGCTGGCGCTTGCCTCGTTCCGTGATGTAGTTGGCGCGTCCGCTGATGCCCCATTCGGGATAGTTGCTTTTCCGTGCGAGGGCCTCGATTTCGTTCGGGTCGAGCGCCATCATCTGGCCCATGCCGACGTGGCGGAGCGGGATGCGGACGGTGCAGAAGAGGTCTTCGGGCGCGATTTCGTCGGCATACCAGTCCGTGATTGTCCATTCGGGCACGCAGAGGCTGTAGGTGTCGCCGTCGGGAAAACGGAACTGCTCCTCGCGGATCTTCACCTTCAGCTTTCCCTCGGCATCGACGCCGTAGATGCTCTGGTCGTGGACGACGCGCCCGTAGTCCGGGAAGAAGGCGCCGTTCTTTCGCGTGATGTAGATGAGCATCGATGTGAAGCCGTACTGCCCCGAAGCGTCGTCCGAGCCGTTCTTGACGGCCGTCCAGTAGGAGGGCTCGGTGCGTCCGGCGTTTCGGTGGCAGCTTCCGCAGCTGTATCCGGCATAGACGGGTCCCAGGCCGCCGCCGTAGCCGTTGTTGTTCGTGGTTTTCACGTTGTCGTAGAGGCGGTCGCCTGTGGTGAAGCGCGCGTCGTAAGCCCCCGTCACCCAGGGCGCGGGCTGGTCGTAGGCAACGCTGGAGCGGAAGAAGACCGTCCCCGTGCCTGCCGAGAGGGCATAGCCGTCGGGAACGTCAATGTCTTCTACCGTCAACTGGTCGCTCTCATCGCAGGCGATGAAAGCGACCAGGCTCAGTAGGGTAAACAGAAGCCTTCTGATATGAGTCATGTCTGTTCTGTATGTCGCGGGATGCCTATTCGGCGGCCACCTGCGGCACCGTGCGTGCCTTGCCGTCCTTGAAGATGAAGTATTCCAGCGTGTGGAAGCCGCGCAGGGCCTGCGCCTTCTCGATTGCCTTCTCGCTTTGGCCTTCGTTCCAGTTCAGGTTGTTCCAGTTCTGGGACTTGAGGATGTTGACGATACCTACCTGATCAAGGGGCCATGAGTCCATGTTGGGGTCAAGCTGCTTCGCATCCACCGGGCCGAAGAGGAAGGCTTCGCTGCTCTCCCAGGGCTCGCGGGCTTCAAGCCAGGCGTTCGCGCAGTTCTGGAATGCCTGGTTGGAGGGTGCGGCCTTGAAGTCGTTGACGGCCTTGTCAAGGGCGGTGTTCTTTTCCATCAGTTCCTTGTAGGTGGGCACTACGACGTCGTCCACGTAGGTGTTGATGATGAGGTCAAACTCGGCTTCGTTGCCGGCGTAGAGTGCGTCGAAGGCGGGCTTCAGCTCGTCGCTGATGAAGCTTTGCAGGTCTGCGCAAGCCAGCATGGCCTGCTTGGCCTCGTCGGAACCGATGTGGTTGCGGAAGGGAGGCGTGATGGTCTGAATAGCAGTGGCCGCACCCTGGATGAGACGCTCGGCCTTGTCTGCGAGGTCCTTGTTGGCCTTCTGCAGGAAGGCGGCGAGGCTGTGCTCGGCTGCGGGCGTCGTGAAGAGCGCAAGCTTGTTGGACGTGCCGGCACGCGTTCCGAGGTAGGAATTGCGGATGGAGACGATGTTGTTCGTGTAGTCGTCGATGGAGTGCCAGCTGTACCAGGACTCAACGGCGTAGAGGGCTTGCGTCTTCTTGCCGCTCTTCCAGAAGTTGTAGGGGTCGCCTATCTTGCTGCCTCCCACCTCGTTGGCGATTTCAGCGCATCCGTCGAGGATTTCCTCGATGCATTCCAGGCCGTTCTTGTACTGGTTGCCGTCGTGCGCCTTGAAGATGTTGGCGTAGCTCGTGCTGTACTCGTCGTTCGTCTCGTTTGTCCAGTAGTTGTAGAGGCTCGTGGCGTCGTCCTTCAGGAGTCCTGAGACGACGGTCATGTAGTTTGCCCACTGCTCGGCGTTCTCTTCCGTGTAGTCGAGGTTGGCAGCTGCGTCGAACTCCTGTTCGTCGTCGTTGTCGCTGCATGCGGTGAATGTGAGGGCGGCGCAGGCCACCATCATGAGGGAGAAAATTTTCTTCATGTTTTGTTGATGTTTATTGTTTATGGTGTTGTTTTATGTTTGTTGTGTCTTGCGGCTGTAGGATTCTACTTCGTGAACCATAGCGTGTAGGCGAGGCCGAGGCGGAACTCGTTTTCGCTGTGGTAGGAGCTGGTGCCGAAAATCTTTGCCGTCCCTATCTGCCGGGTCGTATAGTCCGCTTTCGCCACGAGGCCGGGCAGTATCCTCCAGTTCAGGCCAAAGGACCAGAGGCTCACCTGGCAACGTCGCTCGGGGCTTGCTCCCGTCTCCACCTTTTCCTGCGGGTTGTAGTAGTTGTAGTGCAGGAAGGGCAGGATGGTCGGGAAGCCGCTCACCTGCGGGAAGAAGGCTTTCAGGTTCAGTCCGGCCTCCACGCCCCAGTCCAGCGCGCGCTTGGCGATGAGGGAGCCGGGCTTCGGCGTGCTGTAGGGATGGTTCATGCCCAGGCTGGTGCGGTTCTGGGTCGTGAGGTCGGCGGTTTCGGTGATGTTTCCTGACAGCAGATTCGCGCGCGCACATACGTATTTATTTATATATTGTGCGTCGAGGCTGTAGAGCAGCACGTTGATGTTGCCCATGCCTTTGTATGTAATCAGTTTGTCCGCATTCTTTCCTGCGTTCGGGTTGCAGTAGATGCTGCCGCCGATGCGCAGTCCCGGCACGCCCGTCCAGTTCAGGCGCAGCGTGTAGGCAGGGGCGGAGAAGTTGTCGGTTTCAAAAAGTCCCTGCTTGCCGCCTTTCACCCAGTTATAGACGTTGAAGCCGTTCGGGTTGAGGCCTGCCGTCACCATTGCCTCGTAGTCGAAGGATGCCAGCCCGCGTCCCACTTCGCCGAAGAACTCAATTCCCGTGGCGTGCCAAGTGCTCGGCAGGAGCGTCGTTGCGCCTTCGGGGCGCGCCGCCGTGAAGAAGTTGATGGGCTCGTGGTGCGTGTTGGTCAGCCCGACGGGCATCACCATGTGGCCGATGCGTACATTAAACTCGCGCGTCACGAGGCGCGTGAGGTGGAACTGCTCCAGGGCCACTTCGCCGCCCTTTTCCTGTTCCAGTTCGTACTCGCCGTTCTCTGCCGCCGAGCCTTGTTCTATCTCCAGGGCCTGTCCCGTGCCGCCGCTTTCAAACTCAATCTCGGCGCCAAGTATCCACTTCGGCGTGATTTTGTAGTCGCCCGCGAGTACGAAGCGGGGGATGCTGATTTCGTTGTGGTTCACCTTCATGTTTCCCGTGGGAACGCCGCTGAAGCGGTTCAGGCCGTAGTCCTTGAACTGTGCGAGCATTTCGCCGTAGCCTCCCGCGCGGAACTTCGTGAAAGCGGTGTCAACGGGAGCCGGAGGCGTGGCGGCCGTTGCCGCGAGGCTCATCGTGGCTCCCAGAAGCATTGTGAGTATCTGTTTTCTCATGCGAAGAAGTTTTTTTTCCTGTTTTTCCGATTTCGGGTGCAAAAGTACTCTGATCCCGCTACCCCCGAAATACCCCAAACAGGGCATTTCCTCCCGGAAAAAGGTTATCCGACGGCATTTTTGCGGCGTATTTTGCAGTTTCCTGTGGCCATTTTCGTGCTACTCTGTGGCCTTTTTCGCGCTTCTCGGTAGCCTTTTTCACGCTTCTCGGCATCTATTTTTGAGGTTCATGGCGGCGGTTTTCCCGGCATTTCAGCCCTCCAAGCCCCCGTGCGAAGCCTTCGGACGTGCCCTCCCAAGGCACTTCGCGCGCAAACCACCGCCGTGAGATGAAGAAACCACCGCGGTGAAATGAAAAAACCACGTACGTGGGACGAAGAAACCACCGCGGTGGTTTATGGGCGCGATGCCGTTCGGGGACGCATCTGCGGCCTCTGCGCCGCCTGTCCCCGCACCTTCCTGCGTGCGGAACATGCGCTTTTTGCCGACTTTTTGTGCCTTCTCTGCGCGAAAAACCTTAACTTTGCGCCGAAATAAACCGACATCACATGAACGAAAACGACGTTTTCTGCATCCTTGAGGGCCTCGACGCCCTCTGTTCCACGCAGACGCTGCGCAATGCCGTGCCCCTGGACATCGCGCAGCCGCTGACCTTGCTCTATTTCTCCCACAAGGAACTCACGATGGATGCCACCTGCATCCGCCGCATGGCCGAGGCTTTTGCCTCCGCGCCCGCCCCCGACCTCGTGGCGATGGTATATTCCGACCGCCGCGACGGTAGCGGACCCCATCCCGTCACCGACTATCAGATGGGCAGCGTGCGCGACGACTTCGACTTCGGCGGCCTCTGGCTGGTGCGCACCGAGGCCTTGCAGGCATTTCTGCGGCAGGCGCCCGCGCTCCGCTACCACGCGCCCTACGCGCTGCGCCTCTTCCTGACCGTCTGGCACGGAGCGGATTCGCAGTATGGCCGCCATGAAATCCTCCACCTGCCCGAAATACTCTACACCGAGCGCGAGACCGACCTGCGCAAGAGCGGCGAGAAGCAGTTCGACTACGTGAATCCCCGCAACCGCGAGGTGCAGATGGAGGCCGAGGAGGTATGTACCGACTACCTGAAGCGCATCGGCGCCTGGCTTGCCCCCGCCGACTACGACCCGCTGCCCGGCGAGGAAGGCGTCCGCTACCCCGTGACGGCCAGCGTCATCATACCCGTCCGCAACCGCGAGCGCACCATCCGCGACGCCATCCGCAGCGTCCTGGAACAGGAAGCCGACTTTCCGTTCAACGTCCTTGTGGTGGATAACCATTCGACGGACGGCACCACCGAGGCCATTGCAGAGTTCAGCGGCGACGAGCGTGTTGTCCACCTCCGCCCCGCACGCACCGACCTCGGCATCGGCGGCTGCTGGCAGCTGGCCGTGGACAGCGAGCATTGCGGACGCTTCGCGGTGCAGCTGGACTCCGACGACCTCTATTCCGCGCCCGACGTGCTGGCCCGCATCGTGCGAGCCTTTGACGAGCAGGAGGCAGCGATGGTCGTCGGCAGCTACAGGATGGTGGATTTCCAACTGAGCACGCTGCCGCCGGGTCTCATCGACCACCGCGAATGGACGGAGGCGAACGGTCGCAACAACGCCCTGCGCATCAACGGACTCGGCGCGCCGCGCGCGTTCCGTCGCGACGTCCTGCGCAGCGTTGGCGGCTTCCTCAACGCCAGCTACGGCGAGGACTACCACATGGGGCTTCGCATCAGCCGCCAGTACCGCATCGGGCGCATCTACGACGAGCTCTACCTCTGCCGCCGCTGGGAGGGGAACAGCGACGCCGCGCTTTCGCAGGAAAAGATTAACGCCAACAACGACTTCAAAGACTGCATCCGGACGCAGGAAATCTGCGCCCGCATAGCCCGCAACAAGCGATGAAACCAGTTCCCTCACAGCAGGAAGTGCTCGATTTCCTGCAACGGCAGGCCGCCGCGACGGACTTCGCCGTCACCGACCTTGCGCAGGTGCGCCGCCGCACGCTCCAGCTTCCCGACGGGAAGCGGCTCGACGTGCAGTTCAATCCCGCACGGATGCGCAGCACGGGGGCGAAAATCTCCTCGCAAGCCATCGCCAAGCGTCCCTGCTTCCTCTGCCGCAAGAACCGTCCCGCCGCGCAGCTCGTCCTGCCCGACGGCAGGGACTTCGAGATACTTGTCAATCCCTTCCCCATACTGCCCCGCCACCTCACCATCGTTTCCTCGCGCCACGAGCCGCAGCGTTTTGCCGCGCTCGACGCCGAGATGTGCCGCCTGGCATGGGCGTGGGAGGATTTTGTCGTCTTCTACAACGGTCCCTTCAGCGGGGCTTCCGCTCCCGACCACGCCCACTTGCAGGCCGGCGCGCGCGGACAGATTCCCGTAGAGCGCGACTGGGAGGCTCTGCGCAGCAGCCTCGTGCCGATTGACTACTTCATCTACCGCCTTCACGGCTTCGCCTGTCCCGCCTATGCCGTCGTCAGCGGCTCCGAGGCCGAGCATCTCTCGCGCCTGCGCCGCTTCATGGGCTGGCTGAGCGCCGCCGACGGCTCCGAAGGGCCGAAGGAGGGCCGCGAGGAGCCGGACGTGAACATCGTCACCTTCCGGGACGGCGTGGAGATGGTGTCCGTCGTCTTCCACCGCCGCAGCCATCGCCCCGCCTGCTACTATGCCGAGGACGCGACGCAGCGCGTGATTTCCCCCGGGGCTGTCGATATGGGCGGATTGCTCATCACGCCGCGCGCGGAGGACTTTGAAAACCTCACGCCCACGGAGGCGCAGGACATCCTGCGCGAGGTGGCTGCGCCCTTCCCCGTCTCCGTCGGACTCCTGGAGGACGTGACGAGCGTACGCTTCCGCCTGAACGGCGACTTCCTGCTCAATGGCGGCGAGCGCGTCACGGGAGAGCAGCTTATCGAGGCCGCAGGAAAGGCTATGCTCTGGCAAGGGCGCGCGTTCGACGTGCTGCGCTTCATTCCCGCCTCGCCCGACGCCACCTTCACGCTTCCCGCCGTCCCCATCGGGCGGGAGTTCCACTGGGAACGTACCGAGGTGCAGACCTTTGAAGGCACCCTGGACCTGAAACTCTCCGACAAAACCGGCTTCGGAAGCCCCGAGGAGAGCCGCAGGCGTGCTTTCCACGTTGTCAACCTGCTGCCCGTAGAGCGCTATCTGCGCAGCGTGATTTCCTCCGAAATGAAGGCGACGGCCGGCATGGAGCTTCTGAAAGCCCACGCCGTCATTTCCCGCAGCTGGCTGATGCGGCAGTTCGAGCTTTGCACCTCAACGGCCTGCCTGTCCATCTTCAACAACTGGTTCGACTCCACAGGACACGAATCCTTCGATGTCTGTGCGGACGACCATTGCCAGCGCTATCAGGGGCTCGCTCGCCTGACGCCCGAGGCGGAACAAGCCGTCCGCGAGACCGCAGGATGCGTGCTGACGTACGGAGGAAAGGTTTGCGACGCGCGCTTCTCCAAGTGCTGCGGCGGCAGGACGGAGGTTTTCAGCACCTGCTGGGACGACGAGGAAAAGCCCTACCTCCAATCCGTTGCGGACAGCGACGAGGACGGCGTTTTCTGCGACACCAAAGATGTAAAGCTCCTGTCACAAGTGCTTAATTCCTATGACCTTGAAACCCGCGACTTCTACCGTTGGACGAAGACATGTTCGCAAGAGGAAATCTCCGCGTTGGTGGAGGAAAAAGGCCGCTTCGGACTGGGCGACATCCTTGACCTCATACCCGTGAAGCGCGGTCCCAGCGGCCGCATCTGCAAGCTGCGCGTCGTCGGCACGGAGGGCACGGTAGAAGTGGGCAAGGAACTTGTCATCCGCCGCCTGCTCTCGCCGTCGCACCTCTACAGCTCCGCCTTCGACGTTGAGAAAACGCCCGGGGGCTTTGTCCTGCACGGAAAAGGGTGGGGGCACGGCGTGGGGCTCTGCCAGATCGGCGCCGCCGCGATGGCCGACAAAGGCTACGACTACCGACAAATCCTCATGCACTACTATCGCGGAGCACAGCTTACGAAGCTGTATTGAGTTCCGGCGCGTAAAAAAAAGATTCTAATACAACAGTAAAATAATGAACGGCATTCTTACTTCCTCCGAAAAGTCCTGGATGAACTTGCTGAAGGCGTGTACGTGGGTTCCCTCCCTCTATTTTGTCGAGGGCTTGCCCTATTTCTTCGTGATGACGGTTTCCGTCATCCTGTATCAGCGTCTCGGCCTCCCCAATGACGAAATCATCGAATACACCTCGTGGCTCTATCTTCCCTGGGTCATCAAGCCTTTCTGGAGCCCCATCGTGGATATTTTCCGCACGAAGCGCTGGTGGATTGTCGTCATGCAGGTGCTCGTCGGCGCGTCGCTTGCGGGCGTAGCCTTCACCCTCCGCGCGCCTCACTTCGTGCAGTGGACGCTCGCCTTCTTCTGGCTGATGGCATTCAGCAGCGCGACCCACGACATTGCTGCGGACGGCTTCTACATGCTGGGGCTTTCGGACCGTATGCAGAGCGCCTTCGTCGGCATCCGCAGTACGTTCTATCGCGTAGCCACCATCTTCTGCCAAGGCGTCGTCATCATGATTGCCGGAAACCTTGAGGTTTATCTGGCAAACCCCGCGAAGGCTTGGATGTGGACGTTCTATGGCGCGGCGGCCCTGATGATTTTCTTTGCCATATACCACACGCTGGCATTCACGATATGGGTTCGCCCCGACGCCGACAAGCCCCGCAGCGAACACGCAGGCATCCGAAGCGTATGGCTGGACTTTTCCGAGACCATCTACACCTTTTTCAAGAAAAAGCAGGTGCTCGTGGCCATCGCCTTCATGCTGATATACCGTTTGCCCGAAGCCATCCTGGTGAAAGTTTGTCCCTTGTTCCTGCTGGACGACGTCTCCGTAGGCGGTTTGGGGCTGACGACGATGGAAGTTGGCTTCGTGCAGGGCACGGTGGGAGCCATCGGACTCATCATCGGCGGCATCCTGGGTGGCATTCTCATCAGTGCCTTCGGCTTCAAGAAGCTGCTCTGGCCGATGGTGGCAGCCATTACGGTGCCCGACCTCGTGTATGTCCTGCTCGCCTACTACCAGCCGGAGAGCCTCGTGATAGTCAACGTGTGCATTTTCCTTGAGCAGTTCGGCTACGGCTTCGGCTTCACGGCCTACATGCTCTACCTCATCTACTTCTCGCAGGGTGCCTTCAAGACGGCGCACTATGCCTTCTGCACGCTCTTCATGGCCCTGAGCATGATGGTTCCGGGCGTCGTCTTGGGAAAAGTCCTCAGTTGGCTGGAAGCTTCCCAGATTCACGTCAACTACCTGAACCTCTTCATCATCGCCGTGTGCCTCACGCCGCTCACCTTCCTCGTGGCGCATTTCATCAAGGTGGACCCGGACTTCGGAAAGAAGGACGAATAGGCTCCGAGAAGGCACAAGAAGCTTTTTTCCTGAGGTAGGAAGCTCTGGAGATGCCTTGAAAAAAGAAAAATGTGCCTTGAAAATAAAAGGAAAAGCTTAGACGATAAATCGAAAAAGCTTTGGAGAATAATCGAAAAGCTTAGGAAATAGAGGAGAAGTTCGTCTTCTCCTTTTTCAGTCGCTGGAGTTCGCGCCAAAGTACGGCATTCTCCGGCTGCTGTTCGTAGGGGTCGCGCTCCAAAACGTCGGAAGCCACGCCCCGTGCCTTCTCCATCAGCGCGCTGTCGCGCAAGATGTCGGCCACGTGCAGGTCGAAGGGCATTCCGCTCTGTTGCGTACCTTCCAGGTCGCCGGGGCCGCGAAGCTTCATGTCCTCTTCGGCAATGCGGAAGCCGTCCGTTGTCTCCACCATGATGTTCATGCGGCGGCGCGTGTCGTTGGAAAGTTCGCGCTTCGTGACAAGGATGCAATAGGATTGGTCGGCACCGCGTCCCACGCGCCCGCGAAGCTGGTGCAGCTGCGCCAGGCCGAAGCGCTCAGCGTTTTCAATCACCATTACACTCGCATTCGGAACGTTCACGCCCACTTCGATGACGGTTGTGGAGACGAGAATCTGCGTCTCCTGCGCCAGAAACGCACGCATGGCTTCCTCCTTTTCGGCCGGCTTCATGCGCCCGTGCACCTTTCCCACCTTGTATTCGGAAAAAGCCTTGCAAATGTGTCCGAAACCCTCTTCGAGATTCTGCAAGTCGAGCTTTTCGCTCTCCTCAATGAGCGGGAAGACAAAATACACCTGCCGTCCCAGCCGCAGCTGGTAGCGTACGCCTTCGAAAAGCTTCACCGTTGTGTCCTCATAGTAGTGCAGGGTCTTCACAGGCTTGCGGCCGGGCGGCAGCTCGTCGATAACGGAAACGTCCAGGTCGCCATAGACGGTCATGGCAAGCGTGCGGGGAATCGGTGTTGCGGTCATCACGAGAATATGCGGCGGCCGCGAATTTTTCTGCCAGAGCTTCGCGCGCTGCTTCACGCCGAAGCGGTGCTGCTCGTCAATGACGCAGAGGCCGAGGTTGAGGAACATGACGTTCGGCTCAATCAGCGCATGCGTGCCCACAAGGATGTTTATGCTGCCGTCCGCCACGCCTTGAAGCACCTCCCGCCGCGCCTTGCCTTTGACAATGCCCGTCAGAAGTGCCGTGCGAAGCGGCATTCCCTCCAGCAAGGCCGAGATTGTCGCCATGTGCTGCTCGGCCAGAATCTCCGTCGGCGCCATGATGCACGCCTGGAAACCGTTTCCGATGGCAAGCAGGCAGGCCATCAGCGCCACCATCGTCTTTCCGCTTCCCACGTCGCCTTGCAGCAGGCGGTTCATCTGCCGTCCGCTGCCAAGGTCTTTCCATATTTCCTTCACGACGCGCTTCTGCGCCTCGGTCAGGGAAAAAGGCAGGTGGTGGTTGTAGAATTCGTGGAACAGCGGGCCGACCTTCGTGAACGTGAATCCTTGCAGCTTCAGCTTGCGGTTTTTCGCGTAGCGCAGGATGTCGAGCTGCAAGTAGAAGAGTTCTTCGAACTTCACGCGGTGCAGCGCCAGCGGAATCGTCTCTGCCGACGTGGGGAAATGGAGCGTCTGCAAGGCTTCTCCCAGGGGCATGAGTCCTTCACGCGCAATGATGTACGTGGGAAGCGTCTCGTCAATCGGCTTTCCTGCGATGGCGTCGAAGGCATTGCGCAAAAGCGTGTTCATGACGCGCGAGGTGAAGCCGTTCTTCTTGAGTTTGTCGCTAAGGCTGTAAACAGGTTGAAGCCCCAGCTTCTTCAGCTCCGCACCGTTCTCGGCATTGTCCAATTCGGGATGCGTGATGCTGATATGCCCTCCGAAGACGCCCGGCTTCCCCAGCAGGAGATACGTTTTGCGCACCTTCAGGGTTTCGCGAAGACGCTTCACGGCGCTGAACCACACGAGCTCCACGTAGCCCGTGCCGTCCGTGAAGACGGCTCTCAGGCGGCGCTTTCCCCTTGTTCCCTCTTCCGTCATGTCCACGATCTGTCCCTTCAGCTGCACGTAGGGCAAATCCTCCGTCAAATCGCGCACGTGGAGGATTTCGCTGCGGTCAATATGTTTCGCGGGGAAGCAGAACAGCAAGTCCCGTACGGTAAAGACCCTGAGCTCTTCGCCCAGAATCTTCGCCCGTGCGGGACCTACGCCTTTCAGGTACTTTATGTCTTGCTCCAGAATGCTCGCCATGCTACGTCGTTCCCTTGTCGCAACTACCGGCAGGGGAGGGGATGTCTTAGAACTGGTATATCATGCCATCCTTGAGGCGCGAGATGAATTCCTCGCCCGTGAAGCGCATGGCAATCGCATAGCCAAAGGCCATTGCAGCCCCCGGGCCGCGCCCCGTGATGATGTGTCCGTCCTCGACAACAAGCTCGGTGGTGTGCTCCGCTCCATGCAAATGCTCCTCGAAACCGGGATAGCACGTGGCGCGACGGCCTTTCAGGAGTCCCAGGTTACCCAGCACCATCGGTGCGGCGCAGATGGCACACGTCAGGCGACCGGCTGCCTCGTGGCGCCGCAGCACTTCGTGGAGGCCTTCATGCTCGTTGAGGTTCTTTGCTCCGGGCCATCCGCCAGGCAGAATGAGCGCCTCGCAATCCGAAAAGTCGGCATCGTCGAACATAACGTCCGCACGGACGGTAGTGTTGTGTGCACTTGTCACTTCAAGCGTGGGGCCGCAGCTGACGTACCTCACGTCCAGACGGCATCGGCGCAGGATGTCGGCAGGAGCAATGGCCTCGATGTCTTCGAAGCCGGGCGCTAAAAAAATGTAAAGCATATTGGGTATTATTGTTTTTGGATTCGACTTTATTTTCCCAGGCAAGCTTGGTAGAGGCGTATGGTCTCACGAAGCCCCATGCGCAGCGCGTCGGCAATGAGCGCGTGTCCGATGCTTACCTCGTCCAGCCAGGGGATGCAGGTGTGCAGGTAAGCCAGGTTCTTCAGGGAAAGGTCGTGACCGGCGTTCAGTCCCATGCCAAGTTCCCGCACGCGCCGCGCCGTTTGCAGGAAGGGGCGGATGGCGGCTTCGGGGTCGGTGTTGTAAGCCTCGGCGTATGGCTCGGTGTACAGCTCCACGCGGTCAGCTCCGGCCTGCGCGGCGGCTTCGGCCTGCGCGGGGTCGGGGTCGATGAAGATGGAAACGCGGCATCCGCAGGCTTTCAGGCGCCTCGTGATGCCTGCCAGGAAGTCCGTGTGGGCAGCGGCGTCCCAGCCATGATTCGACGTGAGTTGCTCCGGGCTGTCGGGAACGAGCGTTACCTGCTCCGGCCTTACTGCTTCTACGAGGCGCAGGAACTCTTCTGCCGGATAGCCTTCCATGTTGAACTCTCCCTTCACAAGGGGCCGCAGGGCAAAGACGTCGGCTCTGCGAATGTGCCTTTCGTCAGGGCGTGGATGCACGGTGATACCATCTGCGCCAAAGAGTTCGCAGAGCCTGGAAGTTTCCACAAGGTCGGGGTTGTTTCCCCCTCGCGCATTGCGCAGCCAGGCCACCTTGTTGACGTTCACACTTAACTTTGTCATCGCAAATTGGGATGTTTTATCAAAAAATGCCTACTTTTGCTTCGCGATAATCGCTGAAAAGGCGGGAGCAAAAGTAAGAAGAACAAACGGAATATGCAAGAATCAAGCAACAGAGTGGCCGTTTTCGGCAATGTTTACCAGCCGCGAAAGAGTTTTTGCCTTGAGCAATTGCTTCGCGAACTTCGTGCGTCGGGCTTTCTCCCGCTCCTTGAGGCGGACTTTGCACGCTTCGTGGCGCAGTCGTCGGCTATCGACGTGTCGGAATGCGGCACATTCCATGATATTCGCGACGTGCAGGCATCCCTTGCCATCAGCGTCGGCGGCGACGGCACCTTCCTGCGCACGGCTGCTGGCGTCGGCGACAGCGGCGTCCCCATCCTGGGGGTCAACACGGGGCAGCTCGGCTTCCTTGCGGACGTGGCACCGGACGAAATCACGGACGCGGTGCGGGCTTTGCGCGAGGGACGTTTCACCGCAGAGGAACGCAGCCTCATCCGGGTGGATGCGGACGCTCCGCTGGAGGGCTATCCTTATGCCCTGAACGAGGTGGCGGTGCTGAAATACGACAATTCTTCCCTCATCAACGTCACCACGAGCATCAACGGCGAGCTTCTGGCCAACTACGTGGCTGACGGACTCATCATCTGCACGCCGACAGGCTCCACGGGCTATTCCATGAGTGCCGGTGGCCCCATCATTGCTCCCGCCTCCCGCTCGCTTTGCATTTCTGCCGTAGCGCCCCACAGCCTGAGCGTCCGTCCCGTCATCGTCACGGACGACGTGGAGATAGAGTTGTGCGTGAAAAGCCGTAGCCGGAAGTTCCTGATATCCGTTGACGGCCGCAGCGAATGCCTTGACGAAGGGGTCTTGGTGCGCCTGCGTCGTGCCGCGCATACCGTACAGGTGGTAAAGATTCGCCACCCGCAGTTCTTCGACACCCTGCGCGACAAGATGCAATGGGGAACAGACCAACGTTTCACTACATAACACGCGGATTTTGAAACTCGAAACCTACAAAGGACTTATCTCGTGGCTTTGGGGCAAGTGGAAGCAGTACCGTACCCAGAGCATCGTCAATACGTTCATTGGCCTGGCTCTTGTCGTGGCGGACCTGGCTTTTGTGTGGGCCACGAAATGGGCGGTTGACATCGCAACCGACTACGACCATTCCCTTTCCTTGCGCCCCGCCATCGCCGTGCTGGTGGTCATCGTGCTTTTGCAGGTGGCCCTTGGCCTGACAAGCCGTTGGGTGCGCGCCACGTTGGGCGTCAAGTCCACGAACCGCATGCAGCGCGAACTTTTCTCCCGCCTTCTGGACAGCAACTGGACGGGGGTGCGCAAGTTCCACACGGGTAACCTGCTCAACCGCCTGGAACGCGACGTGAGCGACGTCGTGGGATTTCTCACGGAGAGCCTGCCTTCGTTCGTCAACACCGTTGCCCAGTTCACGGGCGCTTTCATCTTTCTTTTCTGGATGGACAGCACGCTGGCGATACTCGTGGTGCTTGTCATTCCCTTCTTCCTCATCGGCAGTCGCCTTTTCATCAACAAATTGCGCAAGCTGACGCATCAGGTGCGCGACACGGAAAGCCGCATACAGGCCATCATGCAGGAAAACCTCCAGCATACGCTTGTTGTCAAGACGCTCATGCGCTCCACGACCTCCGTGGAACGCCTCTCTTCCTTCCAGCGTCAGTTGCAGGCGGAGATTGTTCGCAAGACATGGTACTCCAGCGTGACGAGCGGCCTCATGAATCTCGGCTTCGGCATGGGCTATCTGATTACGTTCACGTGGGGTGCGGTTTCCTTGCACCATCATGCCATTACCTACGGCGCCCTGATAGCCTTTGTGCAGCTTGTGGCACAGATTCAAGGCCCGGTGCGTCAGCTTACGCGCTTCGTCCCCGTGTTTATCAGTGCCTTCACGGCAACGGAGCGCCTCATGGAGCTTGAGGCCATTGAGTTTGAAGAGCAAGGCGACGACCTTCCGCTCTCCACGCCTGCTTCTATCCGAGTGAGCGGCCTCACCTTCTCCTATACCTCCCGGAGCCGAAAAATCTTCGAGCACTTCGACTATGATTTTCCCGCAGGCAGTGTTACCGCCATACGTGGCGAAACCGGGAGCGGAAAGACTACGCTCATCCGCCTCCTCCTCGCCTTGGTGCATCCGCAGGAGGGCAGCGTAACGCTTGCTGACAGCCAGGGACATTCCTATCCCGCATCGCCCCAGACGCGCTGCAACTTTGCATACGTGCCGCAAGGAAACACGCTCCTGAGCGGAACGATTCGCGACAACCTGCTCATGGCTGCTCCCGAAGCCACCGACGAACAGCTCTATGCCGCCCTCCGTCTTGCGGCAGCTGACTTCGTGGAAACCCTTCCCGACAAGCTTGACTCGCGCTGCGGAGAAATGGGCGACGGACTTTCTGAGGGGCAGGCACAGCGCATCGCCATTGCCCGTGCCCTGCTGAAGGATTCTCCCTACCTCCTTCTTGACGAGGCCACCTCAGCCCTTGATGCGGAGACGGAGCGCAACGTCATTCGCGGCATCATCAATGCTTCGCGTGGGCGGACGCTTATCTTTGTTACCCACCGTCCCGAAGTACTTTCCTATTGTACCCAGGAATTTACACTCCATAAAAAGACACATTCCCCTAAATCCCTCCCATGAAAAAACGCGTTATCCTCACGCTTCTTATTGTCCTTCTGACTGTCGGAACGCTTCTGGCCTACCTGCTGTTCACGCCGTTCACATCCAAAGAGGAGCGGTATGTCTATATCCGTGACGGCGAAACTTTTTCCTCGCTGTGCCAACGCCTTGACACGGTTGCTTCGCGTGGGCGCATGCCGCTTTTCCGTGCCTTGGCCGCCGTGTCTGGATACAGCAGGCACGCGCCTCGTGCGGGACGCTACAAAGTGAGCGTTGCCAGCACCTTTGCCTTCCTCCAGAACCTTCGCCACGGTCAGCAGGAGCCTTTGCGATACAATGTTCCCCTGGTGTGGACACCCGGTCACCTGGCGAAGAAGCTCTCCACGAAGTTCCTTGCGGACAGCACAGCCTTTGCCGCGATGTTTGCGGACAGTACCGCCCTGGCTGAGTTTGGCGTGACACCTGCTACGCTTTTCACAATCATCATTCCCGACACCTACGAGTTCTATTGGACGCTCACGCCGGAAGCCTTCGTGCATCGCATGAAGAAGGAAAGCGACCGCTTCTGGACAGGCGAACGCCGCGCCCAGGCCGCGGAACGGGGTCTTACGCCCGCAGAGGTCGTGACGCTGGCAAGCATTGTGGAGAAGGAGACGGCGAAGAACGACGAGAAGCCCATCGTGGCCGGTCTCTACCTGAACCGTCTGCAACGTGGCATGAAGCTTCAGGCAGACCCCACCGTGAAGTTCGCCGTGGGCGATTTCGGCCTTCGCCGCATCCTGAACCGTCACCTCGAAACGCCTTCGCCCTACAACACCTATATGCACGAAGGACTTCCTCCCGGCCCCATCTGCCTGCCTTCGCGGGAGAGCATAGAGGCGGTTCTCTCCTCCCGGTCACACAATTATATATATATGTGCGCGCGCGAGGATTTCAGCGGCTATCATAATTTTACCGAATCCTACGCCGAGCACCAAGCCAACGCCCGCCGATACGCGCAGGCGCTTAATGAACGGAAAATCAAGAAGTAGGGTCTATAGGTCAAAATGGGTGGTAAAAAGTTGCGTTTTAATGCCTATTGGTCATTTTGGGTGGTGGTAACAGTTTAAAACTATGAAAAACACCGCGGAGGTTTGCCCAGCGGCTGGGGGCGCGAAGCCCCCAAAGAGCT
>JAFUXE010000045.1 GCA_017477205.1 Alloprevotella sp. | reverse complement strand
CCCTCCCCCCTCCCCCCCTCCGGGGGAGGAGTTCAATGCGGCGAAAGAGGCAATAAATAATAATAAGAACAATCCCCGACCAACTTTTGCTGGCCGGGGATTTTACTATCAGTATTTTCAGGGGAATCTGCAAGCCTCCCCCAGAGGGGGGGAGGTTGGAGGGGGCTCCCTGTCTGTCTTTTAGAACACAACCTTTTTGCCGTTCACGATATAGACACCGCCACGCTTTGCCGTGCCGTTCTGGACGCGTCGACCTTGCAGGTCGAAGATGGTGGCGTTCTCCGTGGAGGTGGTTTCTGCCTGACGGATGCCCGTGGTGATGGGAACAATCTGCAGCATGGAAAGGCCTACGCTTTGCTGAGCCTCTTCGGTTATCAGCATAGACCAGTAGCCCCACATGTACCAGCCGGAGAATCCGAAGAGTCCGTCCTCTGCGGCTGCGATGGGCAGCGGCGTGGCTTCGTCCTCAAGCGTGAAGAACGTGTTGTCAGCACCTTCGGCGAAGTGGCCGGTGACGTATGCCTCGGCACCGCGGTTGTAGAACTTGTAGCCATAGGGGTTGCCCGTGATGAGCCACTGTGCGAGGGCATTGGCACGGGTGTTCTCGTTGTCAACGTAGCCCATGACGTACCATGCGCTCTCTTCGCCCTCTTCCTGTCCTTCGATGTAGTAGGCGGCGAGCAGCGAGGAGTCACCCTCATCGTCCGTGTAGATGATGTTCTGATATACGGGTTCCTCAACGGTGGACACGAAGGGTGCGTCCTCGAACGTCACCTCTACGTAGAGCGTGTTCTCACCGCCGGCCGTCACGGTGAGCGGCTCGGGAACTTCGTAGGAACAGTAGGGGCGGACGAGTTCGTTCGGCACGGTGCTGATGACGGTACCGGCCTCGGACGTTATGGTTGCGGAGGCGTATTCATTGCCTTCGCCGTCCACGATGACAACGGTCACTTCCACTCCGGAGGCTGCGGGAGCCTCGGCCTTCGTCACGGTGAAGACGGCGTTCTCGTCCGTGTCGCCGTAGGTGCGGGTGGAGAGGATGTCATAGACGTCGCGGAGAACTGCGTCGTCGAGGGTGAGGGAGAAGCCCGTGCCGCGTTTCACAATCTGATAGACGGCGGCTTCGCCTTCCTCAACGAGGGCTACGTCGTTGCCTACGGGATGTGCCATGTAGAGGCCGCTGGCGGCATTGCGCACCTTGATGCCCGTGTAGGGGTTGCCGTAGAAGGTCCACTTGTAAGCTGCGGACTCGGCCTCCTCCATTGCCTGAATCTGCTCAAGCGTGTAGGGCGTCGTGTTGATGCCGTCGACTTCCCCGCCCGTCTGTACGGCGTTCGTGGCCGTGGCGGTGTAGTACTTGTCGCCGATGCTGAGGTAGTAGTATGCGGGACTGCTTGCCGTGGATGCCGTGAAAGGCAGCCTGAAGCGTGCCACGGCGAAGAACTCCTTGAGCTCGTCGCTCTGGCTGACGGTAAAGGCCTCGCTGGTGATGTAGTTCGTGAAGTCGCGCTTCATGCTCTCCGGGAGGTCTTCCACCCTCGTGCCTTCCTTGCAGGGAACGGTTTCCTCGGCAAGGACGTCGCCGTTTTCAGCATATACGGTGAAGACGATGTTGACGAGGTCGGTTTCCTCTTCCTGCGTCAGCGGTGTCAGCTGCAGCTGCTGTACGGTGTAGCCGTAGTTGTCGGGCTGTGCGTAGGATGTCCATACGCAGAGGGCGTTTGCATCGTAGCCGCCGTTGGACTGGGAGCCGTCGCCGAGTGCGGCCACGCCGCCCACGGTGTTCGTCGTGGTGAAGACTACGTGGCCGTCCAGGTCGGCAACGCTGAAGGCCGTGCCTTCCTCTGCCAGACCCACGCCCGTGCTGAAGCTGCTGAACTCGGGAACGCTGAGGAAGCTGCCCGTGGCTACGTTCTTAACCGTGTAGCCGGCATAGGGGTTGCCCGTGAATACGAACTGGTAAGCCTCGTCGGTTTCGTCGGCGGGAGCCTCGGTCGTGGCTTCCAGCGCGCCTTCCGCCGTGGTGTGGAGGTAGCGCTCCGAACCCGTCTGGATGTAGTAGGGCTTGCCGGTCTGGAAGGCCGTGAAGGTGCCTGCGGCATAGAACTGGTTGAAGGCGCCCTTCGTAACCGTGATGTTCTCGCGGTAGGTATATTCCGTGAAGGGACGCTGCAGGCTCTCGGGCAGTTCGGAAACCACCGTGCCCACTTCCATGTCCACCGTGCCGCCGTACCAGTCATGGCCCTCGGCGTCGCCGATGGAGAAATAGACGGGTTCCGTGACGAGCTGCTTCACGTCGAGCGTGATGTAGCCGGAGATACCCGTGTTGGAACCGGCGATGGTAAAGCTGTAGCTCTGTGCGGGCTCGTCAAGGGTGATGTCGAGCGTCGTCTCCTCACCCTGCGGGAAGGTGTAGGTTCCGTCCTCGCCGTAGGTCACCACCTGGTCGGCGGCGCTGATGGCCGTACCGGTGAAGTGGATGGCCTTGATGAGGTAGCCGTCCTGCAAGGAGATGTTGTACGTGGAGCGCAGCGCGGCACCCGTGCGGATGTCGATGTAGGGAGCCGTCTGGCCGTTGTAGGTCATGTTGTTGGCACCGCCTGCAACGGCAAACGTCACGCGGGGATCCGACTCCGTGGAAGTCCACGTGGCGAACCATCCGCTCTTGTTGCCCGTGCCGGCATCCTGCGTGATGTAGGTCGTGAGGTCCTCCGCCACGCTGCCGCCGGGCTCCACTTCCGTGATGGTGATGGTGGAGCCTGCGTCCGTGCGGCCCAGGGTGTTGTCCCAGTAGCCCAGGTAGCCAGCCGTGCCGCCGTTCTGGTTCACGTACTTCGTGCTTGTGCCGGGAACGCGGAGCACGAAGCCGCCTTCGTTCTCAAGCATTTCCCACTTGAACTCCCCGTCCTTCATGACGGCGATGTCGCCGTCCTCCGTGAGGGACTGTCCGGGGTGCGCGTAGTTCAGCACCACGAAGCCCTCGTACGGGTTGCCCTTGAAGCCCCATACGTAGGAGTTGTCCTCCGTGTCGATGGTGCTGGTGGGATAGTAGGCGCCTTCCTTCGAGCCCGTGTGGGTCGTGTTCAGGTAGTAGCTGCCGCGGATGGCGGCGTTGTACCACTTGCCCGTCGTGAAGGGCAGCGTGTAGTACACCTCCACTATCAGGTTGTTGTCGGGACCGTCCTCCACGGTGAGGGGTTCGGCCACCACGTAGTTGCAGTATTCGCGCACGTATTCCTCGGGCAGCGCGCTGATGACGTCGCCCACGGCTGCGGGAATGCCCGTGGCCACGGTGTACTCCTTCTCGGTGACGGCGTCGAAGACGATGATGTTGTACGATGCCCCGGGGTTGAAGTAAGCGTCCAGCAGGGCCACGGCCTCAAAATATGCTTCCTCGGAGAGTATTTCCGTCTCCGTCAGCACGTAGGTGTTACCGCCTGCTGCGCCCTCGAAGTCCTTCCACGTGTTGAAGTACACGCGGCGCGAACCGTCCATGTTCAGGTAGTTGTCGTACTCGTCGTAGAGATAGACAGGATAGCTGTCGAAGCCCGTCTCGCCGACCGCGACGCCGCGGATGATGCGGATGATGCGGGCAAGGTCCGTGGCGCTCTCGCGCGTCACCGTGCTCTCGCCGGAGTTGGGCAGGTTGCTCTGGTCGTCCGCGGAGCCGATGGCGAACATCTTGTTCGTCGCATCGTAGAGGTACTCAGTCTCGCCGTAGGGAACGAGCGCGAACTCGCTGGCTTGCGAAGCATCCGTCGTGCCTTGCAGCACGCTGCCGGTGCCATAGACATAGCCGCGTGCGCAGTTCAGGGTGAACTTCTGCACGGCGGGGAGGATGGGATAGGGATAGTTCACCTCATAGACGCGGAAGCAGGTCCATACGCCCGTGCCGCCGTTGAACTTCGCGTAGTTCGTCAGCTGGCCGCTGATGTCGATGGAGTTGAAGCGCAGGCCGGAGTCGTTGTCGATGAGGCCCATCGCCTCGGACGAGTCGCCGTTGACGTGCTCCACGCCCGTCTCGCGCTGCACGGCCGTGAACACCACGGCGTCAGCCACGTCCTCGGACCACGCCAGCGCATTGCCGTCGTTGCAAACGTACTGCCCCTCGCTGTTGCGCAGGGCCACGCCGCCTTCCACCTTCACGAAGTCGAAGATGTTCGTCTCGTCCTCAGTCGAAAAGGCCTGAGAACCCTGCCCCGTGGCGGTGATGTAGAAGTGGATGCCCTGGTCCTGATCAATGAACAGGCACACCTGGCTCACGCCCTCGTTCACCTCCTCGGCAGTAAGCATCCGGCCTACAGAGTACTGAGCCCATGACGCAGCCATTCCGCAAAGGAACAGCAGAAGCAAAGAAGTAAATTTTCTCATTGCGTTTGTTGGTTGGTTTTTTATGTTAGTAAATAGAGTGAATTGGTATCCTTGATTCTCGATTTCTCATTCATAATTTTTAATTATCTTTCGTTTTTCCTCTCGTGCGCTGCAAAGATACGCATTTCCCCTTACCCGCACAGCTTTCCCCTCGTTTTTTTTCGCCGCCCGCCGTTCGCCTGTCTCGCCTCTCGGAGGTTTGCCTCTCGAAGCGGTACTCTTCCCGAGCTATTCAAAGCTTTCTCAGCTTTTGCTGCCACGCCGGAACTGTCCGGGCGTAAGCCCCGTGTGCTGGCGGAAATAGCGGGAGAAGAAGCTGGCATCGGCAAAATGGAACTCCCAAGCTATCTCCGCGATGCTCTGCTGCGAATGCCGCAGGCGGAGTTTGAGTTGCAGGATGGCATAGTGGTCAATGACTGCCTTGGCGGAGAAACCAGTGACGCCGCGCACGATGGTGCCAAGATATTTGGGCGTAATGCTGAGCCGCCCGGCGTAGTGCTGCACGGTGCGATGGCTGCGGTAGTCTGCCTCCAGAAGTTGGCGGAAGCTCTGGAAGAGCTCACGCGTGCGACGTGTGCCGCTCTCGGGCGGTCGTTGCTGGGGATATCGGTAGAGGTAGTCGTAGAATCCCAGGAAGAAGGCCTTGAGTTGCAGCAGCACGAGCTGGTCAAGGCAGGTACATCCGGGCTGTTGGAAATAGACACGTAGGAAAGAGAACATACTCTCCACGATACTGGTTACGATGCCTGCGCCGCCGCTGACACCGCCGGCAGGAGGCACCTGCCTGCAGCGGTCTTCGCGCAACAGAGTATAGACGGTATGCTCCAGCTGCAGGCAGGCTTCGCGCAAAAGGGGTGCGGTATAGGTGAGGATCTCAAAATCAGCATCGCCACGGACATGAACAACGTCGCCGGGGAAAAGCGTAATGACGGCTCCGCGCGTGAGTTCGTAGCGGTCGAAGTTTACGCGCACTTCGGCCCGCCCGCTGCGGCAAAGCACCACGGCACCCACGCTGAGCACGGAAGGCTCATGCTGCCACTCCGGGAGCGCAGAGGTGGTGAGCCACGCACGCTTGTCTTCTGTCGTCTCTTTGTCCATACATTGGCCCTTTTGCCTGCAAAATTGGGGTTTTCAGGGATAAAAACAAAACCGTCTGTTCCGAAAAGTACCATTCTGCGCGTGTTTTATGCCGCATGAGGGCGGCGTGGAAGCTGTACTTTTGCGGCCGCAAAACAAGCAGATATATAAAACGGTATGAGAATAAGACTTTTTCTGGCGGCAACCCTTCTGGGGCTTGGAGCCTCGGGACAGGAGGTGAGGCGGCTGACAGTGGAGGAACTTTTCGCCCTCGTAGATGCGGAAAGCCGCACACTTGCCGAGCGCAAGGCCAACGTCGAAGTGGCGGAGCAGGGTGTGGCTGCGGCCAAGAGCCTGAGGCTCCCGGACGTAAAGGCGGCTGCATCGGTGGCCTACAACGGAAACATCCTCATGGCCGACCGCGACTTCTCCTCTTGGCATGGCTACCATTCGCCGCACTTCGGAAATTCCCTGGCCGTGGAAGCCGCACAGGCGGTCTATACGGGTGGGGCGCATACTGCGGGCATCCGCCTGGCGGAACTTGGTCGCGACATGGCGGCAGCGGAACTGCGGCAGGCACAGGGCGAGCAACGCTTCATGGCACTGGGGCAGTACCTTGACCTGTTCCGCATCGACAACGGCTTGCAGGTGTATCGCAGCAATATCGCCCTGACACGCCAGCTCATCGGCCACACGGCCGAGCGCCATGCGCAGGGAATGGCCTTGAAGAACGACCTGACACGCTACGAGCTCCAGCTTCAGAGCCTGGAGCTGGAAGTAAAACGCCTCGAAGGACAGCGCTCCATCGTCTGCCACCAGCTATGCCACACGCTGGGACTACCTACGGGTACGGACATCCGACCCGACAGCACCATTATATATAAAATGTACGCGCGCGAAGGAGAGACCGTCTGGCAACACCAGGCCCGTCTATCGTCGCCGCAGCTGGAGACGGCTGACTTGGCGACACAAATAGCGGGACAGCAGGAGCGCATGGCACGCAGCGAACTGCGGCCGAAGGTGTCGCTCTTTGCCGCCAACACGTTCAGCGGCCCTGTCACGTTCGAGATTCCGCCCATTGACAAGAACCTGAACGTCTGGTACGTAGGTGTGGGCTTGCAATACAACATCAGCTCGCTCTTCAAACAGAACAAGCGCCTGCGGCAGGCACGCACGCAGTTGCAACAGGCAGGCGTGCGCCAATCCGTAGTCGAAGAGCAGGTGGACAATGCCGTACAGGCTGCCTACACGGACTATCTGCAAAGCTTTGTGGAACTTGAAACGCGCCGGAAGGGCGTGGAACTGGCAGCGCAGAACTACAGCGTAGTCAGCGACCGCTACGAGAACCAGCTGGCACTCGTCACCGACATGGTGGACGCACAGAACACGAAACTTCAGGCAGAACTCCACGAGGTGGAAGCTCGCGTGGGAATTGCCTTTGCCTACTACAAACTGGAATACATAACCGGAAAGATATGAAGAAAAAAACAGTCAAGCGCGCATGGAACGCGCTCATCATCGCCCTGCTCGTCGGCGCGATGGTATGGATAGCATCCCGCTTCTGGCATCCCGGCGTGGAGTGGACGGACGACGCACAGGTGTGCCGCCACATCACGCCCGTCCACACCCGTGTACAGGGCTTTGTCCGCGAAGTACGCTTCGAGGAGTTCCAGCACGTCCGCAAGGGTGACACACTCCTCATCATCGATGATGCCGAATATCGCCTCCAGCTGGCTCAGGCCGAAGCCGCCCTGCGCGGTTCGCGGTCGGGCTCTGCGGCTACGGCGGCAGGCATCGGCACAACGGAACGGCACGTCCAAGTGGCACAGGCAGGCATCAGCGTGGCTTCCGCCAGCGTAGCCGAAACCGAGGCTGCAGCCGAGGAGGTGCGCGTAGGCATGGAGAATGCCCGCAAGGACTTCGAGCGCTATGCCGCCTTACTGCAAAAGGGTGCCGTGACGCAGCAACAGTACGACCAGATGAAGACGCGCTACGATGAGGCTACGGCACGCTACAACCGTGCACGGGCTGCCGCAGACGCCGCCCGTGCGGGACAGACGCAGGCCTCCGCAAACCGTCAGGCCACAGCCGTGGTGCTGGGGGAGCAGACGCAACGCGTCAGCCAGAGCCAGGCGGGCGTCAGCGTTGCCGAGGCACAGCTGAACCTCGCGCGCCTGAATCTGGGCTACACGGTCATTCTCGCCCCCTGCGACGGCTACGTAGGCCGCAAGGACATCCACGAGGGTCAGCTCCTGCAGCCCGGGCAGCTCGTCGTGGAGGTTGTAGATGACGCACAGGTGTGGGTGATGGCCTACTACCGCGAGTCGCAGATGAAGGGCATCTCCCTCGGAGCCCCCGTCACGTTCACGGCCGACGCCCTGCCCGGCCTCAGGTTCCGCGGAACGGTGGAATCCATATCGGCAGCCACAGGTACGGCCATGAGCGGACTGCGCACGGACAACGCCACAGGTAACTTCGTCAAGGTGGAACAGCGCATCCCCGTGCGCATCACCCTTGCAGCGGACAACAATGCCGACGACGTGCGACGCCTCCTCGCCGGCCTGAACGTGGAGGTGGAGGTCTCTCCCGCACACTGATTCCCTCAATCATCGAAGAATGACGACAAGCCCCTTCTTCCCCATGTTCCGCCCGTGGTTCCCGAAAGACGTGCGGCCATGGATATTCCTCTCCTTCGCGCTGCTGTTCCAGCTCAGCGGCGGTGTTTACTTCTCCAACGTTGCCCACATGACCGGTACCTCCGGCCTGTTGCGCGAGGACTGGCAGTTCATCGCCATGTGCGGCGTTGTGGGAGTCAATATGCCCTTTCCCTTCATTTTCCGCTTCAAACTGCGCTTCACCAACGGCCAGATTCTCACAACAGCCGCTCTTGTCGTCACGGTCTCGGGACTGCTTACGCTCGTCACGACAAATGTGCCCTTGCTCTGCGCATTGTCCTACGTTGCAGGTTTCTTCAAGCTTGTTGCCACTTTTGAGTGCTTCTCCAACCTGCGGCTCTGGATATCGCCCCGCCAGGACTTTGGCGTGTTCCTCCCTACCATCTACATCGTCATTCTCGGCGCCATGCCCCTGAGCAACTGGATGGCCTCACAGCTGACGGAGTTTTTCGGCTCGTGGCAGGCGATGCACGCCGCTATCAGCCTCCTCATGCTTGCCCTCGTTCTTTTCGTGCGTCTCTGCATACATCCCTGGCGCATGATGCCCCACAAGCTGCCGCTCGTCTCCCTCGACTGGCTGGGCTGCCTGCTCTGGTCGCTGGTCATGCTGGAGGTCATCTGGCTTTTCACCTACGGCGAATACTACAATTGGCAGGATAGCCCCACGTGGCGTGCCGTACTCCTCGCCCTTCCCCTGACGCTCGCCGCCAGCATCGGCCGCATGTGCCACATCCGCCACCCCTATCTCTCCCCCGACGTCTTCCGCCACTGGCGTCTGCTGCCCATCATGGGCATGTTCCTCGTTGCCGAGGTCATGAACGCCACACCCCACGTGCTCCAGAACACCCTCACTGGCGGTGTGCTCCACTGGGGATGGACCGCCACGCAAAGCCTCTACCTTCCGGAATTGCTCGGCTACGTCGGCGGCTGTGCCTTCACCATTTTCTGGCACCGCCCCCTGCACCAGAAGTACACCCGCCTGCTCACCCTCGGCTTCGCCGCCCTGCTCCTCCATCAGGTATTGCTGTACTTCTACGTGTCTCCGGAACTCGACCTCCCACGCCTCTATCTGCCCACTTTCCTGCGCACCTTCGGCTATGCCATCTTCTTCTCCACCATGACCCTTTACCTCAAGGACCTTATTGGGTTCCCCACGTTCCTCATGGCACTCACCGTCAGCGGCTTCGTGCGCAATGGTGTTGTCGAAAGCATCAGCGGCGGCGCATACGCCTATCAGCTTCGCCGTCACATCGCTGACAACCTCTCCCGCGTTGACCCCCTGGACATACAGAACATCCTCCTCGTCAGCGTCAAGCAGATGTATGGCTGGATATGCCTCGCGGCAACCCTCGTGCTCCTGCTCATGCTCCTCTATGACGTGCAGCCCGTGCGAAGCACCATGCGTCGCATGCGGCACCCCAAGGTGCTTGCCCGCATCGTCCGCCGCCAGCTGTCCGCCGCCCGCGGATAGTCGTCCGATTCCCTCCCATACAAAAACGGGGCGCGGGCGCGGCGTTCCGCAGACTTTTCCCTACTTTTGCACCCACTATGACGGAATCGTTGACGGAGGCCCTCATTTCCTATGGCAACTGGGGCATGTTCGCGGCAGCACTGCTGGGCGGGAGCGTCATTCCCTTTGCCTCGGAGGTGGTGCTGCTGGGGCTGTTGGCGGCGGGCGCCGACGCCACGGAACTGCTCCTCTGCGCCACGGCGGGAAACACGCTGGGCGGCCTGGTGAACTACGGTATCGGTTCGCTGGGAAAGGAGGAGTGGATAAGCCGCTACGCGCACGTGTCGCCGGAGAAGCTTGAACGGGGACTGCGGAAGGTGCGCAAGTACGGTTCGTGGGCAGGACTGCTGGCGTGGGTGCCTTTCCTGGGCAGCGTCGTCACGGTGAGTCTGGGCTACCTGCGGTGCCGCCTGCTGTACTCTGCATTCAACATCGCCGTAGGCAAATTCGCACGCTATGCGCTCCTGATATCGGCCTACGCGGTTGTTTGATACGGCAGAATGTAGGCTGTTTGCTAAAAATCACTTACTTTTGCATCCCGAATGAATAAACAATCATATCAGATATGAAGAAAAACTTTGTAGAAGAACTGCGCTGGCGCGGCATGCTGGCGCAGATGATGCCCGGCACGGAGGAGCTGCTGCAGCGCGAAACCGTGACGGCATACCTCGGAACCGACCCCACGGCAGACTCCCTGCACATAGGCCACCTCTGCGGCATCATGATGCTGCGCCACCTGCAGCGATGCGGCCACAAGCCCATCATCCTCGTGGGCGGTGCCACGGGCATGATTGGCGACCCGAGCGGAAAGAGCCAGGAGCGCAACCTCCTGAATGACGAGACGCTGCGCCGCAACCAGGAGTGCATCAAGAAGCAGGTGGCCAAGTTCCTGGATTTCGACACTGATGCCCCTAACGGCGCAGAGATGGTGAACAACTACGACTGGATGAAGGATTTTACCTTCCTGGACTTTGCACGTGAAGTAGGAAAGCACATCACCGTCAACTACATGATGGCCAAGGAGAGCGTGCAGCAGCGACT